>CAKTOX010000006.1 GCA_934590355.1 uncultured Oscillospiraceae bacterium | reverse complement strand
CCCTGCGTTTGACATAGTCGTAATAACCGCTGCGTGACACGCCAAAGAAGCAGCACATTTGTGTTATTGGATAGCGGCTGCGGTCCATGTATATGACCTGATATTTTACTTGCGGTCTCATCTGTCTTGTTCTGTCTCCAGCCCGTAATGCTCGGCGATTTCTCTCTTTGTTTTCCCGGTTTCCCTCATCGCCACGATTTCCGCTTCCGGAAATTTTATGTGCGTGTATCTCCTCTTTCCCATAGCAATACCCCCTGATGCAATACTTCTATTTTCCTACATCAGGGGGCCTTTTGTCTATTGTCCGTTTTTTACGGTTCGGTGCACACTTCGTAAGGAAGGTGCCCCGGGGCGGCTCAATAAAACAGTATCATAGTGTTTTCGAGGAGGCGGCATGATTTAGGTCATGTCGCCTTTCCGTTTATAATGTCATAGAGTAAATTGCTGGGATTATGCCGATATAGTTGCAGACGATATCCATATTCTGCATCTTCTGTCCACTGGATGTGTCCGGTGCATAAGCATATAAGGCTTGCACCATATCATTCGGCACATCAGGAGTTAGCTTTCCAAGATGAAGATACTTCTTTGCAACATAGGTAAACCTATTAACATTCTCCACATCATTTTAGTCATTACCAGAATTATGCATTTAGTATTTCTTGCTTCTTTTTTTCAAATTCTTCTTGGCTCAAAACTCCAGCATCCAACAAACTCTTAATTTGCTGTAATAATTCCAGCTGTTCTTTGACGGACATTTTGGATACTACTGTTCCTTGGGTAGTTGTTTCTGTTGTTTTTCCTTTCTGAGCATCAGCCCTTGCTTTCTGCTGAGCGACTCTGTCTTGGAAAGCGGCATTTTTCTGACGTTGAACTTCTCGCTTTCTGTGTTTTTTCTTCCAGCTCTTCAAGCTCTTTTCTTTCAGCGTGTGTCATTTTTGTCTTCAATCCAAATTTCTCTCTGAACTCATTTCCTATTTCGGTAAACGCGTCTTGAATGTCTCTAATGCCAATATCATCAATGAACTCACCCATCATACCAGAGAAGATACCCTTTTTTTCTGATTTCCTGTCGCTTTCATAGCGGCTTTTGTGATACCTTTCGCACTAAAATCTCCGGACTTAAGCAGATTCTTTGCAGTAGCTCCCGCAATTCCCAAGCCAGAACCACCAACAGCAATATGAACTTCCTCTTGTGCCTTTGCTCTAAGTTCCAAAATTCTGTCGGTATCTTTTGCTACTATTTCTATACTCTGATAATAATTGAAATCATAGCAGTCGGCATCGGATCCCATCTGGTCATTGATTGCCATAACCAAGACCTTCATTTCGTTTTCATCGCCAGACTGCAATGCAAAATCTTCAACCCTACCAGCTATGTAAAGTTCTAACTGTTTTTCACCGTTAGATGCTTCGCCTTGGATGGCTTGATTGATAGCAGAATAATCGAACCTTTCAATTCCCTTGAAGTTGTTCAACATTCCATACTTTTCTAAAATCACACTTTGATTTGTGATTGTCAAAGCATGAGTATATGCTCCCAAAATCCATGACGAACACAAGACGTCTTATATACTATTTTTTCGCCAGGATTCAATGCGTACTTTTGTTTTGCCATAGTAGCCTCCCTCTCATTTCCATTTTGTAATCAGACCTGATCAGCCCATATCAGTACTTGTAATTTTTGCGTGCCCAGTTGCGAGAACTAAATATCGCCATTTTTTCTTGTCCCGCCCTGTACGGAAGCTACCCTATGTTAGTAATGTTCTCACACTGTCTTATCTCAGCCGTTATTGCTGCTGCATTTTTCGGCGTCTATCGCGAGCACGAGCATCAAAACGCACAGGGCGTTATCGGGGTCTGCAACGTTGATGGAATACGTGTCGGTGAAGTTCAGGAGCTTTTTCTCAATAACGGCGACGCACTCGCCGTGTGCGTCCGTAACGGTGTAGTCCCACGCAAAGAGGTCTCCGCTTACCTGCCAGCCGTTGAAATCGATTTCGAATTTGGGTCTGAAGAACGTAAAGCGCTTCGTTATGCAGCCTATATATTCGTCCCTGCCGCGGTATATCTCGAACTTCGGCTCTAAAAGCGTCAGCACACGCTCGCGCACGGTGCCGATATGCCTGCCGCTGCGGTCGAGGATATGCAGAACGTGTCCCCAGCCGAGCTTGCCCTCGACGGTGAAAACCCGCTCACCATATTCGTCATAGACGTCATAGCTGTCAAACCACGAGAAAAAGCGCTGCTTAAATAATAGCTTCATAGCTGCTCCTTTTTAAAAAGCCTGCCCGATTTGGGCAGGCTTTGGCATATTATTTTGCGCGGGTGGAGACTTCCTGCGCGAGCTTTGCGATGAAGTCCTCGACCTGCATCGAGCCCTCGTCGCCGCCTGCGCGGGTGCGCACGGAGATGGTGCCGTTTTCGGCCTCCTTGTCGCCGACAATGATCATGTAGGGTATCTTCTGAGTCTGCGCCTCGCGGATCTTGTAGCCGATCTTCTCGTTGCGCAGGTCGCACTCAACGCGGAAGCCCTGCTCGTCAAGGCGCTTTGCAACGGACTTTGCGTAGTCGTCAACGCGGTCGGTTATGGGCATGACCTTGACCTGAACGGGAGACAGCCAGGTCGGGAATGCGCCGCCGAAGTGCTCGGTGATGACGCCTATGAAGCGCTCGATGGAGCCGAATACGACGCGGTGGATCATGACGGGGCGGTGCTTCTCGCCGTCTGCGCCGACATACTCGAGCTCGAAGCGCTCGGGAAGCTGCATATCGAGCTGGATGGTGCCGCACTGCCAGGTGCGTCCGAGGCTGTCCTCAAGATGGAAGTCGAGCTTCGGGCCGTAGAATGCGCCGTCGCCCTCGTTTATGACGTAGCTCTTGCCCATCTCGGTGATGGCTTCCTTGAGGGTGTTCTGGGCAAAGTCCCAATCCTTCTCGTCGCCCATGTGATCCTCGGGCATGGTGCTCAGCTCGATCTCATACGGCAGGCCGAAGAGCGAATACACCTCGTCAAAGAGCTTGACGACGTTTTTGATCTCGTCCTTCATCTGATCCCATGTCATGAAGATGTGAGCATCGTCCTGAGTGAAGCATCTTACGCGGAACAGACCGTGCAGTGCGCCGGAGAGCTCATGACGGTGGACAAGACCGAGCTCGCCCACACGCAGGGGCAGGTCGCGGTAAGAATGGGGCTCGGATTTGTAAACGAGCATACCGCCGGGGCAGTTCATGGGCTTTATAGCAAAGTCCTCGCCGTCTATGAGGGTGGTGTACATATTCTCTTTATAGTGGAACCAGTGTCCCGAGGTCTCCCAGAGCTGGCGGTTGAGTATCATCGGGGTCGAGACCTCAACGTAGCCGTACTTCTTGTGTACCTCGCGCCAATAGTCTATGAGCGTGTTTTTCAGCACCATGCCCTTGGGAAGGAAGAACGGGAAGCCGGGGCCCTCCTCGGTTAGCATGAAAAGACCCAGCTCCTTGCCGAGCTTGCGGTGGTCGCGCTTTTTTGCCTCCTCGATGCGGGCAAGGTAAGCGTCGAGCTCATCCTTTTTCATGAAGCAGGTGCCGTAGATGCGCTGGAGCATCTTGCGGTTGGAGTCGCCGCGCCAATATGCGCCGGTGCAGGAGGTGAGCTTAATGGCATTGCCCTTGACTCTGCCGGTGGAGTCCAGATGCGGACCTGCGCACAGATCGGTGAAGTCGCCCTGCTTGTAGAAGGAGATGACGGCATCCTCGGGCAGGTCGTTTATGAGCTCGACCTTATACGGCTCCTCGCGCTCCTGCATGAACTTGATCGCCTCCTCGCGGGGCAGTTCAAAGCGCTCGAGCTTTATCTTTTCCTTGCATATCTTACGCATCTCCGCCTCGATCTTCTCAAGGATCTCGGGAGTTATGGCAAAGGGCGCGTCAAAGTCATAGTAAAAGCCGTTCTCTATGGACGGGCCGATAGCGAGCTTGACCTCGGGATACAGGCGCTTGACTGCCTGTGCGAGTATATGGCTCGTGGTATGACGGTAAGTGTTTTTAAATTCGGGATTTTCAAACGTGTACTTATTCTCTTCCATGATAAGCTGCTCCTTTTACAAATAAAAAACGCCCCCGACGCACTGCGTCAAGGGCGTAATACTTAACATTTTTACGCGGTTCCACCTTGATAGAACTCATCATGCGCTTAACGGGCGCGGTGCGGAAGCACATTTCCTTGCTTCGGCTCGGGAGCGGTCTCTGACGTTCGCCGTGAAAAGACTTGCAGCCTGCGGTCTTTCTCTCTGTGCGCTTTGAACGTTTTCGGTCTCCGTCATTGCTGATTGTTCAATATTATCACCACGCGCGGGCTATGTCAACCGCTTTCAGATAATTTCCCCGCGCTTTCTCATCGCCGCGCGCTGGAAGGTCTTGACTATCTCGACAACGAACATACCGGACAGGCCGATGCCGATAGCGATGACGTACTCAAGCAGCGAAACGGGCGTGAAGCCGAAGGCGTCTGCAAGAAACGGTACCTCACACACGAGCGTCGTGGCTACGATGCTGCCTATTGCGGCGAGCGTGAGCGTGCGGTTTGAGGTGCCCATCGTGAAGATGCAGCCGCGTAGTGAGCGCATATTGAAGCTGTGGCAGATCTCCGCCATGGACATGGTCAGGAACGCCATCGTGGTGCCGTCGGCGCTGTCGGTTATTGCCCACGTGCCGGTCTCGATGAAGTGGCCGACGAAGTAAGCCGCGAGCACGAGCGCGGAGATCAAAACGCCCTGATAGGCGATGTCAAAGCCCATGCCTCCGGCAAAAATGCCGTCGCGTGCCGCTCTGGGCTTGCGCCGCATTATATCGCCCTCGGCCTTTTCCATACCGAGCGCGAGCGCCGGGAAGCAGTCGGTGACGAGGTTTATCCACAGAAGGTGCACGGGCTTCAGGATCGTGAAGCCGAGCAGGGTCGCAACGAAGATGCTTATGACCTCGCTCATGTTCGAGCCAAGCAGGAACTGGATCGCCTTGCGGATATTGTCATATATTCTGCGGCCTTCCTCGACGGCTCCGACGATGGTCGCAAAGTTATCGTCGGCAAGCACCATATCCGCGACGTTTTTCGTGACGTCCGTGCCGGTTATGCCCATACCGACGCCGATATCTGCGTTTTTTATCGAAGGTGCGTCGTTTACGCCGTCGCCTGTCATGGCGGTCACGCAGCCTGCGTTTCTCCACGCCTTGACGATGCGCGTTTTGTGCTCGGGCTGAACTCGCGCATAAACGCTCACGGTTTTAAATATTTTCTCGAACTCCTCGTCGCTGAGCTTTGAAAGCTCGGCGCCGCTCATGGCTCTGTCGCCCTCGCGCAGTATGCCCAGCTCGCGCGCTATCGCAACGGCGGTGTCGATATGGTCTCCGGTTATCATGATGGGGCGTATGCCCGCTTCCTTGCACTCGTCGATGGCGGCCTTGACCTCGGGGCGCACGGGGTCTATCATGCCCGCAAGTCCTATGAAGCACAGCTCCCGCTCAAGCGCTGCCGGCTCCGTATCCTGCGGAGCTGCGTCCCACACGCGCTCTGCGCAGGCAAGCACGCGCAGTGCCTTATCCGCCATTTCCTTGTTTGCCGCGAGTATCTCCGCACGGTGCTCCTCGGTCATGGGCACTGCCCGGCCGTTTTCAAGGTAATGCGTGCACAGTCCTATCACGACGTCGGGTGCGCCCTTGGTGTACTGGATAACACCGTTTTCCGTGCGGTGGAGCGTGCTCATCATCTTGCGGCCGGAGTCGAACGGAGCCTCGCCGCAGCGCGGGAGGGCCTGCTTGAGAGCTGCCTTTTTCATGCCGAGCTTTTCGGCCCACACCACGAGCGCCGCCTCGGTGGGCTCGCCCGTGACCTCGCCCGTCTCGTCGCTTTCCGCGTCGCAGCACAGCGCCATTGCGCGGGCACAGGCGTTTTCGTCGCCGTAGCTGTCAACCACGGTCATCTTATTTTGCGTGAGGGTGCCGGTCTTATCCGAGCATATCACCTGCGCGCAGCCGAGAGTTTCAACGGCGGTCAGGCGGCGGATAACGGCGTTGCGTTTTGACATATTGGTAACGCCTATCGACAGTACGACCGTAACGACCGCGGCAAGCCCCTCGGGTATGGCGGCGACGGCAAGCGATACTGCGACCATGAAGGAGCTCAAGACGACCTCGAAGCTCAGTGCGCCCGCTCTTATGACCTGCACGCCGAAAATGACCACGCAGATGCCGAGCACGAGCCATGTGAGTATCTTGGAAAGCTGGGTGAGCTTTATCTGCAAGGGCGTCTGCCCGTCCTGGGCGCGTGAGAGCGCGTCGGCTATCTTGCCCATCTCGGTGTCCATGCCGGTCGCGCAAACGACCATTGCGCCGCGTCCGTACACGACGGTCGAGCCCATGTATGCCATGTTGCGCCTGTCTCCGAGCGGCACGTCCGTGCTGCCGTCGGCAAGGTCGATGATGTTTATGAACTTGCTCACCGGCACGGATTCGCCCGTGAGCGCAGCCTCCTCGATCTTGAGGCTCGCGTTTTCGATTATTCTGCCGTCTGCGGGCACTGCGTCGCCCGCTTCGAGCAGCACGACGTCGCCCACGACGATGTCCTCGCTGTGTATCGTGACGACCTTTCCGTCACGCAGCACCTTTGAGGTTGCCGCCGACATTTCCTGAAGCGCCTCTATCGCCTTTTCCGCCTTGCTTTCCTGATAAACGCCCAGCACGGCATTGACGATGACGACAAAGAGAATGATGATGACGTCGGCAAAGCTCTCGCCCTGCGTCACGGCAAGCACACCGCTTATGGCTGCCGCCGCGAGCAGAATGAGTATCATGGGGTCCGCCATCTGCGCGAGAAAGCGCTTTATGAGCGAGTCCTTCTTCGGCTCTGCCAGCTTATTTTTGCCGTTTTCGTTTAAGCGCCGCTCGGCCTCGGTCTGAGTCAGACCGTTTTCGGCGCTGCCAAGCTCGGATAAGACCTGCTCGGCGTCTTCACAATAATACTTCAATTTATATGCTCCTTCCTAAGTACCTGAACATTGACCTCCAGCACACGCCTTTCGTCCGTTGCCGTGACCGTGATACACAGATCGTTATATTTAAAGCTGTCGCCGTTTACCGGGATCGCGCCGAGCCTTTCGATGACCCAGCCGCCCACGGTGTCGGCGTCGCTGTCTATCCTGCAGCCGATGCATTCGCACATATCCGACAGCTGCGTGCTGCCGAGCACGCCGTAGCTTCCGTCCGAATGCTTTTTTATATTTTCCTCGATCTCATCGTTTTCATCCCATATCTCGCCCACGAGCTGCTCGAGAATATCCTCAAGCGTTATGATACCTATAACTCCGCCGTAATCATCGACCACGACGGCCATATGCATATGCTCGCGCTGCATATCGAGCAGTATTTTATTTATGCGCGTGCTTGCATGGACAAAGCGCGCCGGCAGCAGATAGTCGCTCATTTCGCCGCCCTCGCCCCTGCTGAGCGCGGTGAGATATGTTTTGGCATAGAGTATGCCGATAATATTGTCAACGTCTCCGACGTAAACGGGAAAACGCGAATAGCCGCTCTCGGCGATCTCACTGAGCATCCTTTCGCGCGTATCGCCCTGCCGCAGAAAGCAGACCTGAGAGCGGTGCACCATGACGTTTTCCGCCGTAATATCATTGAGCGAAAACACGTTTTTTATAAGCTCCTTTTCGCCGGTCTCAATGGAGCCCGCCTCCTCGCCCTCATCGAGCATCATTATTATTTCCTCTTCGGACACTTCCTCCGCATTGTCGTTGGGGTCAACTCCGCAAAGCCTCAGCACAGCGTTCGTGGACACCGTCAAAAGCCATATGATGGGCTTTAAAACCGCCGACATTCCGATCATCAGTCCGCTCACGGCGCGGGCAATGCCGTCGGCGCGCTTCATAGCTATGCGCTTCGGGACAAGCTCGCCGAAAACGAGCGTAAAATAAGACAGTATGAGCGTTATTATGATAACCGAGATCGTATCGAGTGCGGCAGCGGATATGCCCGTCACCGAGCAGTCGTTTATGAGCCAATTCACGAGCTTGTCGGAGAAATTATCCGCGGCAAATGCCGAGCCGAGAAAACCGGCAAGCGTTATGCATATCTGGATGGTCGATAAAAATCCCGTCGGCTCCGTCACCATTCGCAGCATGGCGGCGGATTTTTTGTCTCCGTCCTCTGCCATGCGGCGAACCTTTGTCTCATTAAGCGATATCACGGCGATCTCCGTCGCCGCAAAAAGTGCGTTTACCGCTATCAATGCAAATTGCAGCAGTAGTTGAGGCAATATTGAGTTTGTGTCCATTTGTCAGTCTTTCAGATCCTTTCTTTAATATACATAATAAAAAAACAAGACTCCTACGGCAAAACAAGCTTGCCGTAAAAGTCTTGCAAATACAACAAAGTACCCGGCACACCGGACCGCATGGGTCGTGATGACGATGTGCCGAACGCCGCGCGGCGTCCGCTACTCCCTTTTAACTATTTAAAAATATCACATTACACTGTCGCGAGTCAACCGAATTTTCAGATTTTACAATTTCGTAATCAAGTTCTCAATCCAGCTTCACATACGGCAGATTCCATTTGTTTATCGTTGCAAGCAGACGCAGGACGAAAATGAGCAGCATACCGCAGCCGGCAGAGGCAAGCTCACCCGCTCCGAGGAGCAGCATGACGTAGTACACCCCGCCGCCGAGCAGCGACGCGACCGCGTAAATGCGCTTTCTGAGCACCTTGGGCATGGTGTTCGTCATAACGTCGCGCAGCATACCGCCGCCGATACCCGTTGCCATTCCGACGAAAAGCAGCAGCAGCACGTTATCGCTCACGCCCATCGCCGCGTTCATGCCTGATATGGTGAACACCGCAAGGCCGATGGCGTCGAATATATTATTGACCGCGTCGAGCTTATATATGTGCAGCTTGTATTTTTCACTGCGAACGTATGCGTCTATGAAAACCGCCAGAGCCGCCAAAACCGCTATGAGGATATACCAATAGCTGACGAACATCACGGGCGGTATCCTGCCTATGAGCACATCGCGGATAACACCGCCGCCGAGCGCCGTCGTGACCGCAAGGAAAATGACGCCGAAGATATCGGCTCGCTTTTCGATCGCGACCATCGCTCCGGACACGGAAAACGCCGCCGCGCCGATGAGCTCAAGGATAAACATTACCTGCTGCATCACACGTTAAATCTGAACAGCGTTACGTCGCCGTCATTCATGACGTAGTCCTTGCCCTCGGATCTGACAAGACCCTTCTCCTTGGCTGCCGCCATGCTGCCGCAGGCCTTGAGGTCGTCAAAGGCAACTATCTCGGCGCGAATGAAGCCGCGCTCGAAGTCGGTGTGTATCTTGCCGGCGGCCTGCGGTGCCTTGGTGCCGCGGCGGATAGTCCACGCTCTGCATTCATCGCTGCCGCAGGTGAGGAAGGAGATAAGACCGAGCAGCGCGTAGGAGGTCTTGATCATTCTGTCAAGGCCGGACTGGCTCATGCCCATTTCCTCGAGGAACATCTCGCGCTCGTCAGGCTCGAGAGCCGCTATCTCCGCCTCGAGCTTCGCGCAGATAGGCAGCACTTGCGCACCCTCCTTAGCGGCGATCTCGCAAAGCTGCTTGTAATAGGGGTTGTCCCCGTAAGCGGCGATGCCGTCCTCGTCCATGTTCGCGGCGTAAATGACGGGCTTTATCGTGAGCAGGTCGCTGGTTGCGATAAGCTCCATGTCATCCGGCTCGCACTCATAGCTGCGCACGCTCTTGCCCTCGTTCAGGTGCTCCAGAAGGCCTTGGAAAACCTCCGCCTCATGCAGATATTTCTTGTCGCCCTTGGCGTTTTTGTTCGCCTTTTCAATGCGGCGCTCGACCATCTCCATATCCGCCATGATGAGCTCGAGGTCAATGATATCAACATCGCGCGCGGGATCGGTGCCGCCCTCGACGTGAATGACGTTCTCATCGTCAAAGCATCTTACAACGTGGACGATGGCGTCGGTGTTGCGGATGTTGGACAGGAACTTGTTGCCGAGTCCCTCGCCCTTGCTGGCGCCCTTGACAAGGCCCGCGATGTCAACGAATTCGATGACCGCGGGGGTGTACTTCTTCGGCTCGTATATCGACGCGAGGAAATCAAGACGCTCATCGGGCACGGTGACCATGCCGACGTTGGGCTCTATCGTGCAAAACGGATAGTTTGCGCTCTCCGCCCCCGCGTTGGTTATTGCGTTGAACAGGGTCGACTTACCGACGTTCGGAAGTCCCACGATACCTAATTTCATATATACTCATTCTCCTTCGAGCTTAGCTTTATCCGCAAGGGCTCTGCGCCGTGCGCGCTTCGAGGTGAGCCGCTATGCAATTTTTTATTGTAACACACACACTGCATTTTCTCAATAGCGAACTTGGCGGCTAATCATGATTGGTTCATGACTTTGCACTCGCCAAGACGTCTTTCGCTTTAAAACGGATAATTTGCGCTTTAAAAAAGGAAAACTGTCCCCGCTTCCGAAAAAAGCGGGGACAGTTTGTGGCTTGAGATATGAAATTCGGAAAACGGCAAGCATCTCTGTTACGCCAAATACCCCTCCCGGGCCTTCACGCCGAAGTGGGCCTCCAGACGGTGTATCTGCTCATCGGTAATGGTATTGACGAGTGGCAGATGGGCGATCTTTATGTAAATTTCAGCAGCCTTTTCGGCGGTTTCAATGAGACCGAAGGTTTCGTCCAGATCTTTGCCCGCGCCGTAGATGCCGTGCTGCGCCCAGATGACAAGGCGGGCGGTCTGCATCTTCTCCGCCGTAGCCTCTCCAATCTCATTCGTGCCGCAGAGCATCCACGGCAGCACATTCACGCCGTCCGGGAACACTACGATGCACTCGGTGCACATCTGCCAGAGGGTGCGGGTGAACGCTTTTTCATCAAGGCTATGGACATAGGTCATGGCTAAGAGGTTTGCCGGGTGGCAGTGCATGACCACACGGTTTTGCGAATCGATTTTCAGCCGTGCAGCATGGCTCATCATGTGGGCGGGAAATTCGGAGGTAAACCTGCCGCCGTCGGCAAAGCCCCAGAGAAGCTGCGCCGTTTCGCCGCCGTTTGTCAGCCGCACAAGGCCGAGATTCACCTCCGGTGCGACCTGCACGTTCTTGAAATACTTGCCCGTGCCGGTGACGAGGAAGCACTTTCCGTCCAGCGCCGGGCAGGAAAAGCCCGTGGGGATTTCCCGCAAAACCGCGCCGTCCACATAGTCGTAAACCTGCGATTCTTCCAGCAGCAGGCTAACATTTCCGCCGTTGCGCTCGTCCCAGCCGTGGTCGTACATATTCGTTACGGTGCGGATCATCTCCACCATCCACGGGGCTGTCAGAATATTTTTCATGCTCTCGCCTCCAAAACGGTTTTCTCATATCTGCGGACTTCCGGCAGCCATGCGCCGTCCTCCGGCACACCGCAGCGGCGGCAGTATTCTGCCCAGACCTCGCCGAAGGGCAGGGTTTTCAGCTCCTCCTGCCGCACCAGCAGGTCGGTGAAATCGCCCTCGTTCTGCTCCTTGGTCATATCCGGCGTTAAAAGCGCGTTCAGCAGCGCCTTCTGCACGTTCCGGAAGCCTGTGACCCACGCAGCGATGCGGTTGACGGAGGCGTCGAAGTAGTCCAGCGCCATGTGCACGCGCCCGTCCAAGCCGCCGCAGCGGACGATCTCCTTGCAGATCTCCTTCGTTTCATCATCGAACAGCACCACATGGTCTGAGTCTCAGCGCACAGGGCGGGTGATGTGCAGGGCGATCTCCGGGAAGAAGGTCAGCAGCGCCGGGATCTTGTCGCTGACCACCTCGGTGGGATGATAGTGGCCGTTGTCCATGAGGGGGATGCACTTATCTCTCTTCATGGCAGCGTAGCTCAGAGAAAACTCCGCGTTGCCCACGGTGCAGCTCTCCACGCCAAGGCCGTGCTTCTTGCAGAACTCCACCCATGGTGCGAAATGCTTCGGCTCCAGTTTATCCCGATCCACCCACTCGCCGGGGGCGAAAATGGCATAGCTGGCATGGAGGTTCAGCTTCTTTGTGCCGGGGCAGAGCTTCAGCACTTCCTCGATGTCCGCCATCAGCTCCTGCGGCGTTCTCGCACGGCCGGGGTAGCTGCCGGTGGTCTGGATACCGCCGGTCAGGGGCTTCGTGGGGCCGGTGTCAAAGCCGCGCACATCGTCGCCCTGCCAGCAATGCAGGGACAGCGGCACGGTTTTCAGCTTCGCAATTGCCGTCTCCGTGTCTACGCCCAGAGCAGCGTATTTTTCTTTTGCTTCCGTATAGCTCATAGGTCTGCCTCCATTTGTATTTTCAGATTCCCCAGCGCCGTCGCCTCGATGGGCAGAGCGACGACCCGCTTGCCCGTGGCCTTGGCGGTGAGATGGTTGAGAAACTCGTTTTTCGCGCCGCCGCCAACGATGTAGAACTTGTCGTATTGCTCTCCCGTGTTTCGTTCCAGCTCTGCGAGAGCTTTCGCGTAGCTTTCCGCAAGGCTGCGATAGGCGCAGCGGAAATAGTCGCCGATGCCGACGAACTGACCGCCCGTTGCCGCGTCAAAGGCGGCTTTCATGCTCGTCGGTGCCAGAAATTCCGGCGCGTTGGCGTCCACAAGTGCGTCGCAGCGGCTTTCCTTTGCGGCATTTACAATTCCGGCATAACCGAGCCCCATACATAGCTCCTTTTGCAGCTCGTTGACCAGCCACATGCCCATGATGTTTTTTTGGTAGCGGTTATAACCCACGCCGCCCTCATTGGAGTAATTAGCGGCACTGCTGGCAGCATTCGTGATGGGCTTCGGTGTTTTGACGCCCAGCAGCGACCATGTGCCGCTGGATATGTAGGGCGCGTTTTCCGCCATAGGGATGCCCTCCACCGCCGAGGCCGTGTCGTGGGTGGCGCATAGAACGCATTTTATGCCGTCATACTCGCCCAGCACCTTCCCCGGACTTTGCAGTCTCGGGAAGATGGGCGGCAAGTCCAGTGCGGAAATGATCTCCGCATCAAATTCACCGGTTTCGGCGCTGACCATGCCGGTCGTAGTGGCGTTGGTGTACTCCTTGGCTTTCACACCGCACAGCTTCCACAGGAGGTATTCCGGGATCATGAGAAAATCCGTCACGCCCTCGAGCCGCTCCGCGAGCTTATCCGCATAGAGCTGATAAATGCTGTTGAACGGCTGAAACTGGCAGCCGGTTTTGGCGTACAGCTCCGCAAACGGCAGAATTTCGTGGACCTTGGTAATGACCGCTTCAGTGCGGCTGTCCCGATAGGCGTACACGGGCAAGATTTCTTCATTCCCCCGCAGCAGCACATATTCAACACCCCATGTGTCAACGGAAAGGCTGACGATGCCGGGAAACTCGGCTTTTGCCGCCGCGATACCTTCTTTTACATGAAAAAGGAGTGTATCCATATCCCAGACGAGATGGCCGTTCCGCTCCGATACGCCGTTAGGAAAACGATAGACCTCTTTTGTTTTGATTTCTCCGTCCTCGCGCCGGCCCACAATGTGCCACCCTGATGATGCCCCGATGTCAATGGCAAGATAGTATTTCACTTCATTTTATCCTCTCGAGAAACTCAAATATGCTTTCCAGCGCCGTTTGGTGGTTCTCTGCTTTCAGCTTGGTGTACAGCGCCACGGAATCGTCAAGCAGCACCTCCGTATCCGACACAGAGAGCACTACCGGCGGAAGCTCCGTGAAATCGCCGTACAGCGGCGAGACGGTGGGCTTGCGCAAAAACTCAGGGTCATTTGCTCTGTCACCGTACACTATCTTGATTTTTCCGTCCGCGACGCTGCTGCGGAGCATATAGTCCGTAGCCGCATTTCCTGTGTAGGACGGAAGCTGCTCTGCCTGCGTGACGCAGGGAGATAGCGCCGCAAGAGCTCTCGGCTGCGCAGGCCCCTTTTCCGCGAGAAGCAGCGACAGCGACAGCACCAGAGTCCCGCCCGCGCTCTCGCCCATGAAGACGACGTCGCACGGGGAAACGCCGGTTTTCAGCAAGGCGGCATAGGCGTCAAGGCAGTCGCCGAGCATATCCGCAAGATTCTCCTGCTTACGCAGTCCGTGCGGGCCGTCGCACATAAACATGGCGTCGATGCCGTATTTTTCAAAGCTCTTCGTCTCCCAGAAGTTCTTTCCGGAGCAAAGCGCGATCTTATCCTCAAGCGTCATTTGCTTCAAAATGCTTTCAATATCCATGTTTTCACCTCAAAAGCTGTATATTCCGCTATCCAGCGTAATGGCTTCCTTCTCGGGCAGGCATAGTGCCGCCGTGCAGTTCGCGGGAACGGTTACGGTGTACTTCCAACCGTTCTTCGTTTTCTCCCAGCCGCTTTCCACGGTGCCGTACACGCTGTTGTAGACAGCTTTGGCGTGGGTAAAGTGTCCGCCGGGGTGAGGCGATATCGTAAAGTGATTCTCTCCGCTCACGCGGATACCGCACATGGTATTAAACAGCCACGCTGCCACGGCGCCCTTGGAGTAGTGGTTCAGTGAGCCGATGCCGCCGTTTTTACTGTTCGGGCCTTCCCATGCTCCTCAAATGGTGGTAGCCCCGTTTTTCGGCATACTCAGCCAACCGGGAATCTCTTCATTTTCCAGTAGCCGGTAGGCTGACTCCATGTCAATATCGGTCAGTACGTTCAAAATCAGCGGCGTCTACAAAAAACCATGCCGACGCGCCAGTTAAAGTGCTCCAATGCATGCAGCAGACGCTTTTGCGCGTATTCCGTCTGCGTTTTTTCCAGCAGCCCAAACGCAAGCGGGTGCACGAGCCGTGCCTGACGGTCGGTGTCAAGCGAATACTCCTCGGTGCGGCACAGCGCCTGATAGCTTTTTCGGCAGCCCGCGGCGAAAGCGCGATAAGACTGCGCTTCATTTTCGTTTCCGAGCGCCGATTCGATCTCGCCCATGCAATCCATGACGTGCGCGGTGTAGGCGGTGGCGACCTCGGGGTGAGGTACTGCGCAGTCGCGCCACGTCATGTGGTGGACACTATCCGGCTCTGCCCACTCGCCGTATGCCTGACCGTAGTTGGAAAGGTATCTCTTGTCCTCGCCGCGCAGCCCCGTGCGCTTTGCGGTGGGGTACCATTTACCGCAGCGGCCTTGCATGAACCCTGCGTAGCGTCTCATGCCGGGGAGGAACTTTCTCAGGACCTCCGCATCGCCGTACTGCTTCCACAGCGCGTAGGGCATCAGCACACCTGCGTCTGCCCAACCGACGGAGCCGTTCATGGCGCGCATATAAAAATCCGTGCCGCCCTCGGGTGCGATCTGCGGCAGGCATCCGTTTTTCGTCTGCCAGTCGTAGAGGTCGGTGAGATACTTCTCGGCAAAGGGAAGATAGTCGAACAGCCAGCTCGCCGTAGTGCAGAATATCTGCGCATCACCCGACCAGCCGTGCCGCTCTCTTGTGGGGCAGTCGGTTGGCAGATCGGCGTGATTGTTCTTCGCGCTCCAGACTGTGTTTTCAACGAACTTATCGAGAAGTGCGTTGGAGCTTTCAAAAAATCCCGTGCGCTCCATATCGGAGTAGACCGCAATGGCGGTGAAATCCTCCGTACTAAATGCCGCATCGGTTTCAACTAAAACGTACTGAAAACCGAAGATGGCAAAGGTGGTTTTGTAGTGATTTTCACCCTCCGTGCAGGTATAAATGACCTGCTGCAGGGGCGTCGTGACGTTCTTAGCGGAGCACTGGATATTCTTCTGTGTAAACTCGCCGTTTTCGTCCAACAGCTCGCCGAAGCGAAGCGTTATCGTCTGCCCTGCATGGGCGTTGACGGTAAATTCCGCATAGCCCGCGATGTTCTGACCGAAGTCCAGAACGCTCTTGCCAGATGGCGTTTTTATAAGCTGCGCAGTCAGGCGCTCATGCTCCGTGACGGGGACATTGTCGGAAGCTGTGGGCATGACGGAATGGCTTGTGACCTTCGCTTTGCCCGAATAGGAAGGCTTTTTCCATGCGTCTATAATTTCGCCGTCCTTGTTGTCGGCAAAGCGGACAGGGCCGTCGTTCGACCACTCCCAGCTCTCGTCTGTGGCGACGGTCTGCACGCTGCCGTCTGCGAGCGTAAGCTCAAGCTGGGCCAAAAGCTTTGTTTCCGTACCGTATTGATTTTTCAGCCCCCACGCGCCGCAGGAGCCGCGGTACCACCCGTCGGCAAGCTGCACCGTCAGAGCGTTTTCCCCGTTTTGGAGCAGGTCGGTCACGTCACAGGTCTGGTACTGCACGCGCTTACGGTAGTTCGTAATTCCGGGAGCACGAACGAAATCACCCACACGCCGCCCATTCAGCTTCGCTTCATACAGTCCGCAGGCGGTGATATAAAGCCGTGCCTTTTTTACGCCCTCGGCGCAAAAGCTTTTGCGGAAGCAGTCCACGGGATAGCGCTCTTTCTTATTGACCTTATACTCGCCGCATATCCACTTGGCGCTCCATGTGATGATGCCCGTTTCGAACGACGCTTCGCTCCAATCGCCAACGGAGTCCGTTTCATCCCAAAGGCGCACCTTCCACAGCACCTTAGTTTTCGGCTCCACCGGAGAGCCGCCCCATTTTGCGCACATGGCGGCGCTTTCTGCTCTGCCGCTGTCCCAAAGAACGCTGCCGCTGTCGTCTGCGGCGACGATCTGGTAGGCAGTCTGCTTTCTGCCGCCCTCGCAGTTCCAATAAAGCCGAGGCGCGGTGAAATCCACGCCGACGGGGTCAAATAAATGCTCGGTTTTAAGCCTTATCGCTCTCATTGCTTTTCCTCCCGTGCCTTGATCTCCGCCTGCTTTTTCTCAAGTCCCTTTTCAACGTTGAGGAAAATGAGCAGCACCGCCAATATGACGCCCGTGAACACCTCAAGACCGACGAAGCCGAAGGTGATGACGCCCCTTACGGACGCCGACTGCGCCGCGGCAACGGTCACGCCGTTGACTATCTCCGGCGCGACGTAGCCCGCATGGCTCAACAGTCCGTTAAATATGCCTGTGCAGATGCCGACCATCGCAACGGCAATGATGTTATACACGCTCATTGCAACACCGTCCGAGCGGAAGCCCGTCTTCCACTCAAGGCGATCGAGCACGTCCGCAAACATCGCCATGAACACATACGCGCAGGGCAGGCCGCCGATGTTCTTGATAAACTGCCCGATGAGCATGATCGTCATATTAGTCGGGAACGCCCAGCACACAGCGCCGCCGATGGCATAAAGGACAAAGCCCGCAAGGGTCACGTTGCGCTTGCCGAAGCGCTTTGCCAGAGGCCACACCGCGAAGATACCGATGCCCATGGGTATGCCGCCGATGACGGAGATCATGGTCTGCGTGACACCGTCGTTATAAGTGCCGAGAACGTAGTTGCAGAAATATACGAGGCTTATGTTTTTAATAGCAGTGCCCGCTGTGTAGATGAGAAAATACGCATAGATAAGCAGCATGTATTTGTCCGTGAATATCGCCTTGAGCTGCTGCGCAAAGGGCACGGTTTTTTCTGCTCCCGCGCTGCGCTCCTCAAGCGTGACGCGCTCCTTGGTGAAGTAGTATTCAAGCAGCGTCAGTGGCAGCACCAAGATCGACAGCGCGCTCATGAGCGTTATCCACTTGCCCTGATCGACGCCTATCATGGGCATGATGACCATGGGGAACACCAGCGCAACGAGAATACCGCTCATCATGATGGTGGCGATCTGGTTAAATACCGACAGACTGCCGCGCTGGGTTATGTTTCGCGTGGACAGCGGCACCATGAGATTGTGGCTCATGTTGAAGATGGTGTAGGCAAAGGAGTAAAACAGGTTGTAGCTGACCATGACCCCTATGACCTTCACCGTTTCGCTCCCGCTCGGCACCGTGAACAGCAAAATGCCTGTCACCGTCAGAAGCGGCGCAGACAGCAGCAGCCACGGTCTTGCCTTGCCCTCTCTCGTGTGCGTACGGTCGATGCGCCGGCAGTGCGCGGCGGCGTACTCGCGGCAGAACAGCTTCGCCAGCGCAAAAACACGTTCATCGTCATCACCACTCTCGCCTCTCGCGCCGCTATTCGCGGCGGCATGGACGTTGACGACGCCTTCTCCCGCAGTGATTCGTATATCCAGCAGTGTGAGCTGCTCACCTCGCCCGAGGCGATAATAAATCTTGAATACCGCATGATTCTGGACTACACAGAGCGCGTGGAACGGCTGCATCTGGGCAAGCATCCAACGAAGCTCACCATAGATGTGGCAAACTACATCCGGCACCATATGTCCGAGCCCATTACGGCGGAGAAAATCGCGGAGGAGTTATTTCTCAGCCGCCCGTATCTCTCCCGAAAATTCAAAGAAGAAACGGGCGAAACTCTGATCGATTTTATTCTCAAGAAAAAAAACGGAGGAGGCCAAACGCCTCCTGCGCTATTCGGACAAGCCCCTCACCGCCATCGGCGCATACCTCGGCTTTTCCTCCGCCAGTCACTTTTCAAGGGTGTTCAAAACCTACGTCGGCAGCACACCAAGCGAATATCGGGAAAAGCACGAATAAGAGGGCTGCCGCGCGGGGGATTTCATGGCCTTTTCTCATTCAAACATCAAAAAACAAGCCCGACACTACGCCGTTTGACGCAATGCCGGGCTTTTTCTCGTTTTAAATCATATTCTTACGCTGCGGATGTGTTAGCCGTGGACTCAGCCGCCTATAAGATTTCCTATAAACGTTTGTCCATAATAGAAGGTGTAGTAGCCACTGTTGCTGACCATATACCAGCTCAGGAGAAATGCATTCAGACAGGCTCCGATCCAAATATTATTAGTCATCTTATACATTTTTCTGGTTATCCACACGGTGAGGGGAATAAGCAGAAGCGTACCGTAGGAGGTTATGAACGTCGAGAACATGGAGCCGTCATACGGCTTTGTGGACAGAAGAAGTCCGAAATTGAGGAGCATAAGCACATATACGCCTATGCTGCCTACGAATACCGTAAGCACGGTATCCTTCCAGCCGTCGCAGCCTCTGAGCTTCATGGAGTTTGTTCCGAGGCCTATGAGCAGATATGCGGGAACGAGCACCAGCGCATAGCGAAGCGCGATGAACCAGTATTCCGGACGCATTTCAAGGAACAGCACCATCCAAATGCCGTATACCTCGTTAAACCAATAGAGGATAACCTGCAAAGATGCGTATGCCGCTGCGAGCAGAATGAGCGCAAGCAGAACCGATTTGAGCGCAGTCTTAACGCCGATGCTCAGTCCGAGTTCTTTAAATGCATCACCTAGCTTGCGCTTGAAGAGACGCTGTCCTATCACAAAGAGCACAAGCGAGCCGACGCCGAGCAAAACGATAAGCGCGAAGGTCTTCCAGCTTGAGGAGGACAGAGGGAAAAATCTCGTATGTATCAGTCCAAGCGACAGCGAAGCAGAGGCAGAGGTGTTGCAAATATGCAGAACAACAAAGGTGAGAACTGCTGTGGCAAGCGCAAAGCACCAATATGCCTTCGGCTTCATTTCAAACGCCGCAAGTCCTTTTGTCTGACGGACGCAGGGCTTGAAAAACTCCGTTCGCGTAAGCAGAGCCGCCAGTGCAAACAGCATGAGGAACATTCCGAACATTGCGACCATGCTGAAAAATTCGCGCCAGCCGAAAATTATGTTATCGTGCGCCAAGGGAGAGGCATCCGCGGCGCCAAGCTCGCCGTTGTTATAGCCGAGGCTTTCGGTAACATAGCGTACAACGTCGCCGGTGGTTTTGACTGAGAAGAAATTCTTTGAATGCGTCTCTTTGGCGTGCATGACAAAGCAGCGTGCCTCGCGGTTGTCAAATGCGCTCTTGAGCTCGGCGCTGTTAGCAGAATCAACGTCAAAGAAGCTGCCGAGCCTGCGGCTGGATGAGGCTTCGTCGTCTATCGCGTACCATTCTTCGAGCTCGGCGCTCTCGCCGTTGAGATACCAGTCCGTCTTTATCTCGTCGGAATTCTGCCAGTCCCAGCCGCCGTTGAGGTTTTCGTATACGCCGACGATAACGATCTGGTTTGTCTGGCAGTTGCGCCGGACCTCATATCCGCCGACATTCACGATCTGGCTGGAGACGCCCATTCCGAGCCCGTTTCCAAGGAGGCATATGCTGCGTATCGTTTCGTCATAGGCTGTGCGTGTTTCCTCGGCAAGATAGTTATAGTAAGTCAGTTCATCGGGAGTAAGACGCGCTTCGGCAAGAGCCTGTGCGTCCATGCCGATCTCGTCCTCGGTGAAGCTCTGACCGAATTTTTCGCAGAGAATGTTGATCATCTGATCATTGTAATTGAGGAAGCCGCAGTCGAGCACCGCACTTGCACGGGAACGGGTGTTGCCCATAGAATGTCCGACCACGCCAATGCGCGTTTTGTCAACGTACTTGAGTGTGCGCAGATAGTTTACGCCGTCAAGCAGGCCGGCGGGCGTAACATTGACGTCGTACTCATCAACACCCAGTCCCGCTTCGTCGTATTTCGGCTCCTCGCTCGTACCGCAGCCGTAGGAATTGAGGTTGAGCACGACGAAGCCGCGGCGCGCAATTTCCTCGGCGATGCTGCGCATTACGGCATTCGAGACGTTGCCGCCGTGGCTGACCGCAACCGCAGGCAGACTGTCCTTATCCGACACTCCGACGGGCGTGTACAGCTCACATTCGATCACGGCTCCACGCGCATCAAATTCGACATGGGAAACCTTTATCTTCCCGAAATCCGAGGAGATAAGGCAGGCAAAAAGGCTGCTGACCATTATGATGCACAGAGCAAGTGCAAGCAGGCGTCTGCATCCTCCGGCTGTCGAAAGGCTGAACTTTTTCTCTTTTTTCATTTTATCTCTCCTTTTGATTTTATTTGTATTTTCAGGGAGTGCTTACAGCTTATAAAGCAGCGAGTCGTTCAAAAAAGCTTCAACCGCGCTGCCGCTCTGACGAGGTGTAAAGCATGTGTGACCCGTATCGAGCTGCGTTATTGCATCCATCTGTGCGTCCGTCAGAGCAAAGTCAAAAATGTTCAGATTTTCCTTCATTCGCTGAGGATTTGCCGACTTTACAAGGGGCACTATGCCGCGCTGCGTAAGCCAGCGCAGTGCCACCTGCGCCGGAGTTTTTTGACAGCTCGCGGCGATACCGCAAATCGTTTCGTTTCGGAGCAAATTAGTCTGTCCCGCAGCCAATGGCGCCCACGCCTGCATTTGAATCTGCCGACTTTCCATATAGGCTCGCTCCTCTTCCCGCTGAAAAAACGGGTTGCACTCCACGAGATTGACTGCCGGCTTCACCTTGTTCCAAAACATGAGATCCGCAAGCTTATCGGGCGTAAAATTATCAACGCCGATCGCTCTGACCATTCCGGCAGCATACAGCTCCTCAAGAACACGCCATGCACCGTAATAGTCGTTATATGGCTGATGAATTATGTACAGGTCAAGATAATCAAGGCCGAGGTGCTCCATAGAACGCTCAAAGCCGCGCTTGGCGCCCTCATAGCTGGTGTCCGTGATCCACAGCTTCGTAGTTACGAAAAGCTCTTCTCTTGGCACACCGCAGCGGCGTATCGCACGTCCGACGGCTTCCTCGTTTCCGTAAGCGGCAGCCGTGTCAATAAGGCGATAGCCTGCGTTGACAGCCTGCACTACGGCCTCCTCGCATTCGGCGGCATCTGTCATGCGAAACACGCCATAACCGATTTTCGGCATGGTAACGCCGTTATTAAGAGTCAGTTTTTCTTCGTTCATCTTAGCTCCTCCTTATGATTTTTCACTGCGCAGCAACAAAGCGGCGGGACGGACGGTAGCAAAGCAGCGCAATAAATATCATAAGCGCCGTTGCAGCCAGGCTTACAGGGTAGACCGTCATAATAGTCTTAAATGTTCTGCTTTGCGAAAAGATGAAATGAATCCAGGAAATGCGAATGCCGCAAACGCCCACGGTAGTGAGTACCGCGGGAACCAGCGAGATCCCGAAGCCGCGCAGATAGCCGCTCATCACCTCGTAAAGCATGCTGAAGGTGTAGGCAGAGAACACCATCAGAAGCCGCGTATATCCGATGGAGACTACCTCAGGATCGTTATTGAATATTGCCAGCAGGCTTTTCCCCGTGAGCAGCACCAATACAATGGCGGCTGCCGATGCGATCGAATCCTCGGCAAGACACAGCAGCAGCGTTTTTTTGCAGCGCGCAAGCTGCCCCGCTCCGAAATTTTGTCCCACAAAGGTCGTGCAGGCTTGGCTGAACGATGTCAGCACATCGTAGGCGAAAACCTCAATATTGAACGCCGCGCTTGACGCCGCCATGACCACCGTCCCAAGGCTGTTGACGGCAGACTGAATGACGATATTGGACGCGGCAAACACGGCACTCTGAATGCCCGCCGGCAGACCGATTTTCATAATTCGGCCGAGAGTTTTTAAATCCATCCGCAGCGCACACCGACGAACGCAAATGAGTTGGCCGGATCTGCACAGTTGTCTCAACAGCAGCGCCGAGCTGACCGCATTGGAGATCACCGTAGCAACGGCAACACCGTCTACTGTCATCCGCAGCACAGCCACAAAGAACAAATTCAGCGCAACATTTAATATGCCGGAGGCAAACAGCGCAATGAACGGCGTCCTCGTATCGCCCACACTTCGAAAAATCGCCGCTTCAAAGTTATACAGCAATATCACCGGCATACCGAGCAGGTAAATTCTCAGGTACAGCAGCGCCGAGGGCAGCACCTCGTCCGGTACATTAAGGCTGCGGAGAACAGGCACTGCAGTAAGCTCCCCTATCACGGCAACAACTAATCCGCAGAGGAATGCAAACACTACGGACGTGTGGACCGCTTTTTCAGCCGCCTCCAAGTCATTTCGTCCTACGGCGTTTGCAATAACAACATTCGCGCCCAAGGAAATGCCTACGAACAGATTCACTATCAGCGCAATAACGGAGCTGTTGGCTCCAACCGCCGCAACCGCGACAGTCTTCCCCGCTCCCGTAAAATTGCCGACGACAGCAATATCGGACGCATTGAAAAGCTGCTCCAAAATTGCCGTTGCCGCCACCGGCAGTGCAAACAGCGGCAGCTTACTCCAGATGGGACCGTGCAGCATATCAAGTTGCCGCTTTGCATTTTTTGTTTTCATTCGAGATCTCTTCCTTCTGTATCTCGCACTAAATACGCCTCACACGGTTTTATTCAGCTCCGCTGCCTGTGCGCCGCTGCTAACTCTGCCAACATACAGCACGCCATATAGCTCGGCAAAGCGCTTGACGGTGTATTCTCCGTCATCTAGCATCCACTTTTCGGGGGCTGCACCCTGAAACACAAAGTAAAGTCTTCTTCCGCGCAATACTCCATCCTCCACGCTCCCATAGAAGCGGTCGAACATATTTCTGACGCTGCCGCAAATATTATGCCAATATACAGGCGAACCGATGACTATCGTGCTCGCACGCTTCATGGCATCTATTACGTCCTCAAGTCCGTCACCGGGGAAATCTTGACCGTAGGCGCCTATGAGATAATCGGTGAGGTTAAGACTCGTGTATTCCTTCCCGCGCAGAAGCTGTGCTGCGAGCCTTGCGGTGTTGCCGTTTTCATTGGGGCTGCCGTTAATAAACAAAATGTCCATATTGAGCACTCTCCTTTTGAACAACATTAAAAATTCCTTCACGAGAACAATAATATGTGTCGGCGTCTTCAATAGCAAATACTTATATTGAATAAAGTATCATAGTTGACAGGCATGATAAGCGGTTTTATACTAAAGACGAGGTGAAGAGCTTTGGAAATTCGTTTACTGCAATATTTTCTTGCCGTTGCAAGGGAAGAAAACATAACAAGAGCCGCGCAGAGTCTGCACCTTTCCCAACCGTCGCTTTCAAAGCTGCTCATGGAGCTTGAGCAGGAGGTTGGAAAGCAGCTTCTCGTTCGCGGGAAGAGAAAGATCGCGCTTACGGAGGACGGAGCTTTGCTGCGCAGGAGAGCGGAGGAGATAGTGTCGCTGGTTGAAAAAACGGAGCGCGAGCTGAGTGCGGATGCCGGTCAAATCAGCGGCGAGGTCTCAATCGGCGGAAATCCGACGATGTCCGTGCTGCGAGCTGCCGCCGAAGTCCGCGCGGCGCATCCTTGCGTTCGTTTCAGGTTTTACGGCAGTGACGCCATTGACGTGGCAGAACGACTCGAGCACGGCACACTTGATTTTGCCGTTTTCATTGAGCCGATCGATACAACAAAATATGAGTATATTTCGCTAAAGGACTCATCGCACTGGGGGCTGCTGATGCCATCCGATTGCGCCTTGGCAAAAAAAGGCCGGGTGCACAAGGAGGATTTGTCTTCCGTGCCTCTGATAGTCCACCGCAGAGCAGGGCTGCAAAGACTTATCTCGCACTGGTCTGAAACGGATATCGAAAAATTGAACATTGCCGCAACCAACAACGTCATAAACGGCTCACCGGAAAAGCTCGTCCGAAGCGGGCTTGGCTGTTACCTGACAGCGGAGGATCTTATCCCGAAAAACCTGAGCGACGACCTTTGCTTTCGCCCATTGGAGCCGCCGCTTGAAATACGCTATGCGCTTATTTGGAAGCACTACGCAGTATTCAGCAAGGCCGCGGGAGCATTCCTACAGGCTCTGCGCGAGCAATAAGCGTAAACCGGCAAGAACCTCCGAGGGCGAAAAAACAAGCCCGACATTTCGCCTAATAACGTAATGTCGGGCTTGTTGCACCATCTGATACGGACGGCCGCCAAATATGCAAGACTTTCTAAAATGTGCTGAAAACGAAAACTGCTCGAGGATGACCTCGGGCAGTTTGTTTTTTTATTTTATTATTCGCTCTTGGTGCTGTCGTCAGTGTCGGGAGCGTCCGCCATGCCTGCCGATGCGTCGGTTTCGGGAGCATCGTCAAAGCGCGCTATCTTGCGTGCGGGGCGCTCTATCGTGTCGTCCTGCATCGCAGGCGCGGGCTTGGGCTCGGGGAACGTGCCGTGCTCGCAGTAGTAATCGAAGGTCTCGCGATCCATCGACTCGTTCTCAAGCAGATACTCCGCAACGCCTATGAGGGTCTCGCGGTGCTCATTAAGGATCTTCTCGCACAGCTCGGCTGCCTCGTCGAAGATACGCTTGACTTCCTCGTCGATGACGGCTGCGGTCTCCTCGGAGTAGCTCTTGGTCGTGCCGAAATCGCGGCCGATGAATATGCTGTGGTCGGAGCTGTCATACTGGATGGGGCCGAGCTTTTCACTCATGCCGTAGCGCATGACCATATCGCGCGCGATATTGGTCGCCTGCTGTATATCACCGGAGGCGCCCGTGGAAATATCGTCAAGGAACAGCTTTTCGGCTATTCTGCCGCCGAGGCAGGTCACTATATGCTCGAACATCTGCGACTGCGAGGTGAAGTTCTCTGCGTCCTCATCGGGGCGATAGAGCGTGAAGCCGCCCGCCATTCCGCGCGGGATAATGGTTATATAGTGCACGGGGTCGGTGTGCTCAAGGAACTTCGAGGCTATCGCGTGGCCGGACTCGTGGTACGCCGTGAGACGCTTCGCCTTGTCGGAGATCTTGCGGCTCTTCTTTTCGGGGCCCATCTCGACCTTGAGTATCGCCTCGTCGCAGTCCTCCATCGTGATAAAGCGGTGCTTGCGTCTTACAGCAAGAAGCGCCGCCTCGTTCATGAGGTTTTCAAGGTCGGCACCGGAGAAGCCGGGCGTGCCCTTTGCGATGGATTTAAGGCTCACGTCGTCGGCAAGGGGCTTGCCTCTTGCGTGAATTTTGAGTATCGCCTCTCTGCCCTTTATGTCGGGCATACCGACATAGACCTGACGGTCGAAGCGGCCGGGGCGCAGCAGCGCGTTATCGAGAATGTCCGCGCGGTTGGTCGCCGCCATGACGATGACGCCCTCGTTGTTGCCGAAGCCGTCCATCTCGACGAGGAGCTGGTTAAGGGTCTGCTCGCGTTCATCGTGACCGCCGCCGAGGCCGGAGCCGCGCTGGCGTCCGACGGCGTCGATCTCGTCGATGAAGATGATGGCGGGGGCGACCTTCTTCGCCTGATCGAACAGGTCTCTCACGCGGGATGCGCCGACGCCGACGTAAAGCTCGACAAAGTCAGAGCCGGAGATGGACAGAAACTGCACTCCCGCCTCGCCCGCGACCGCCTTCGCAAGCAGGGTCTTGCCCGTTCCCGGAGGGCCTACAAGCAGGACGCCCTTGGGTATTCTCGCACCCATCTGGGTAAATGCCTTCGGGTTTTTAAGGAACTCGACAAGCTCCTGAAGCTCCGCCTTTTCTTCATCGGCACCGGCAACGTCGGCAAAGGTCTTGCGGCTTTTTTCATCGCTGCCGAGACGCGTGCGCGCCTTGCCGAACTTCATCGCGCCGCCGGCACCTCCGCCGCCCTGCGCGCGCTGCATCATGACGATCCAGAATATCATAAAGCCGATAAACAGCACATACGGTATGAGCTGGAGCCACCATGTCGACTGGACGGGCTCGATCTGATAATCCTTGATTATCCCGCTCTCGTACTGCTGCTCGATGAGCTCGCCGAGGTCCTCGTGGAACAGGGCAAAGCTGTACATCTTATAGTACACCTGCTTATAGCCTCCGTTTGCGGAGGAGTCCCTGACCTTCATCTCGAGGATATTCTTAGAGCCGTTATAGGTGAATTCCTCGACCTTTTCGTTTTTAAAGAGATCCTTGACCTGAGCATAGCTCAATCCGGTAGCTTCCTCTTGGTTGAGCAAAGTGAACAGTGTGCAGGCAAGCAGCACAAGTATCAGAACATAAAAGCCTATATCTCTCGCTTTGTTGCGCTGAGGTTTCAATAAATCACGTCCTTTAAGGCCTTCGCCTTTCTTAATTCATGTATATTTCGGGCTTGAGCACTCCGATGTAGGGCAGGTTGCGGTAAAGCTCTTGATAGTCAAGACCGTAGCCTACGACGAATTCATCGGGAACCTCAAAGCAGGAATATTTCGCGTAAACGGGGGCGACTCTGCGCGAGGGCTTATCCATAAGCGTTGCGATGGTTATGGAAGCGGGCTTGCGCGTCTGAAGATAAGTCTGGAGGTAATTGAGCGTGTTGCCGCTGTCAAGAATATCCTCGACGATGATTATATGGCGGCCCTCGATATTCTGGCCGAGATCCTTTTGTATCTCGACCGCTCCCGTTGAGGTCATGCCGCCCTTATAAGAGGAAACGGCCATGAAGTCCATCGAGCACGGTATCGACACGTGACGCATGAGATCTGCCATAAACACGAAGCAGCCCTTTAATACACCGACAAACAGCGGCTGCTTGCCCTCAAAGTCCTCGGATATCTGCGCACCGAGCGCAGCTACCTTTTTTTCTATTTCTTCAGCGGTGAAAAACACTCTCTCAATGTCATTTCTCATTTCTCAATTGTCCCCCGTAAGCTTGGTTTTATTTATTGTCACCCGAAGCGCTCGGTCTCCGGGGCTCGCAATACATCTTTCCGCGATCCCGAAGCCGTAAACGGCGACGGGGCCGAGCTCGTCCCGCAAAACAGGCGTTAAGCCGCGCTGCTGCTTGTCGAGCTTTGCCTCATTGAACAGATCCTTGAGGCTTTTTGTACAGCCTCTGCGGCTGAGTTTTATCTTATCTCCGTTTTTTCGTGACGTAAGGGATATGTTACCACAGATCGCGTCACATTTAAAGTGAAAATTGTTAAACGATTTGAAAACTTGCGGACAATTTTCGACAATGTCCGTCCTTACCGTCGCGGAGCATTCCGGCAGGTATATTTCCGTGCCGGGCAGGAGCTCGTATTCGCCGAGCTGCTGCGTTTTTTGTCCGAAGTGAAGCACTCCCCTGTCACAGCTCACACTCATGCCGGGTATATGCGTTTCGCGGCGCTGTGTGCCGGAGGAAATTGCGTAGATGCTCCGTGCGTGCTCAAAGCTCAGCGACCTGCCGCATATCATGCGCAAAACGCGCATCGCAACGGGCTTGGGAAGCGATAGGAGCTTATCGGCGGGAAAGGACGAATTTTTATAAAACGCATCGTATGCCGCCGCTGCCATATCGTCAAGGCAGCGCTCATCCTCGCGCAGGCTCTGGACCGTGCGCGACACGGCGTCAAAAAACGCGGGGTTAATGCCCTCAAGCACCGGAGTGACGTGATGGCGGATAACGTTTCGCGTGTAATCATCGCCGAGGTTGCTCGAATCGGTGACAAACTCCACGCCGTATTTCGCATTATACGCCTCGATCTGCTCCCTTGTCGTTGACAGCAGCGGGCGAATGATATTCCCGCGCCGCGGCGGAATACCGCAAAGTCCCTTCAGCCCGCCGCCGCGGGTGAGGTTTAAAAGCAGGGTCTCGGCGTTATCGTTTGCGTTATGCGCTGTCGCAATGACATTGCAGCCGAGCTTATCGGCAGCGCGGGAGAGAAAATCATAGCGCAAGGCCCTTGCCGCCTCCTCCTCGCTCATGCCCTTTTCCATTGCATAGCCTCGCACGTCGCCGCACTCGGTCATGCATTTAACGCCCATGCGCTCACACTGCGCCGCGGCAAAGCGGCAGTCGCTCGCCGACTCCTCGCCGCGCAGCATATGGTCAAAGCTTGCGGCACAAACGCTCACTCCGAGCTGCTCGGCGTGGGTACTGAGCCAATGCACAAGACACATGGAGTCCGCTCCGCCCGAAACTGCGCACAGCACTCTGTCGCCCGGGCGAAGAAGCTTGTTTTCGTTTATAAAATCAATAATCGTCATCGGTTTTTGCGCTGCGGTTTCCGAAGCTCGTAAACTCCGGCAGCCATTGCAGGTAGACCGTGCCCGTCTGACCCTTGCGGTTTTTGAGCACTATCGCCTCGGCAAGATACGGATCTGAGCTCTCCTGATCGTAATAGCCCTCGCGGTGCAGGCCGATGACAACGTCGGCGTCCTGCTCGATAGCGCCGGAGTCGCGCAGGTCGTTGAGCATGGGGCGCTTGTCGCTTCTGCCGACCGCGGCACGGTTGAGCTGGCTCAGGCATATGACGGGAACGTTCAGCTCCTTTGCCATGATCTTGAGCATACGGCTTATATCGCTGACCGCCTGCTGGCGGTTTTCGTTATAGCTGTTCTTGCCGCCTGCCGACTGCATGAGCTGGAGATAGTCGATGACAACAAGGCCGAGGTTTGAAAGTCTGCGGCACTGCGCGTTCATGTCCGCGACCGTGAGCATGGAGTTATCGTCAATGCGCATATCCGTCGCGCTCACGAGCTGCGCTGCCGATGCCAGGCGGCGCCATTCGTCGGGGCTGAGCTGTCCTGTGAGCATATTCTGCGCAGGAACGGACGCCTCGCGTGCAAGAAGTCTGCTGACAAGCTGCTCGCGGCTCATTTCGAGCGAAAACACGGCGACGGTCTTGTCCGAGTTTTTCGCAACATCCATCGCAATGTTCAGCGCGATACTCGTCTTACCCATGGCAGGACGTGCGGCAATGAGAATGAGCTCACCCTTGTTGAGTCCGAGAATGAATTTATCAAGGTCCTTAAGACCCGTGGACAGCCCCGGAATGGACTGCCCGCTTGCGGCGGCGGCGGAAATGTTCTCATAGACATTCTGAACGACCGTGGATATGGGCAGCAGACCGCCTATGTTTCTGCCCTGGCGCAGAGCGTATATCTTGCTCTCTGCCGCTTCAAGGATATTCTCCGCCTCGCCCGAGCCCTCGTAGACGAGATTGTTTATCTCGTCCGCCGCCGTAGCAAGATTTCGCAGCAGCGCCCTGTCGCGCACGATGGCGGCGTATTCAAGGACGTTTGCGGCGGTGGGCGTAACGCGCATGAGCTCGGCTATATACGCCGGGCTCTGCTCAGTATAAACGCCCCTGACCTTCATCTGGTCAAGTATCGTTACGGGGTCGATGGTCTGGCCGTAGGAGAACATGGCGTAGACCGTATCGAATATATCACGATTCTGTCTGCCGTAAAACTCCGCGGAACGCAGGCGCTCGATAACGTCGGGTATGCATCGCGTGTCGATAAGCATCGAGCCTATGACCGCCTGCTCCGCCGTTTCGGAATGGGGCACCTGTCTGCCCAGTAATTCTTCCATGCTTTAACTCCTGCCGCTTACTTTTCTCTTTCTGTTATGCCTCGATGACGAGGAGGTTTATCGTACCGGATATCTCGTAGCCGAGCTTTGCCTTGACCTGGAACGAGCCGAAGGTCTTGATGGGCTCGGGCTGGACTATCTTGTTCTTTTCGATCTCGATGCCGTGCTGCTCGCGCAGTGCGTCGCAGATCTCCTGCGAGGTCACAGAGCCGAAGAGCTTGCCCGCTCCGCCTGCCTTTGCGCGCACCGTAACGGTAACCTCGCCGAGCTTCTTTGCGTTTGCCTCGGCCTCCGCCTTTTCTCGTGCGATCTGAGCCGCCTTTGCCTTCTCCTTGAGCTTGAGCGCGTTTATATTGTCGGCGGTCGCCTCGCTTGCGAGCTTGCGCGGCAGCAGGTAGTTGCGTGCGTAGCCGTCGGATACCTCCTTCAGCTCACCCTTCTTGCCCTGACCCTTTACGTCAACATTAAAAATTACTTTCATGTGTTTATCCTTTCCCGTGAATGATCACGAATCAATATACTCGTCTATCGCGGCAAACAGTTTGTCCACCGCCTGCTTGAGCGTAAGTCCGCTTATCTGAGCCGCGGCAGCCGCGCGGTTTCCGCCGCCGCCGAGCTTTTCCATGATAAGCTGCACGTTCACATCGCCTATCGAGCGCGCCGAAACGAACACATCGCCGTCCTCTAAGGGGTAAATGACCATGGACGCCTCGACTCCCGCGACGTTGAGCAGCTCGTCCGCCGCCTGCGCCGCCACTATCCTGTCCTGCGGAGCTTCGGGCACGGCGACAGCCATATTGCGGTAAAGCCGCGCGCTTTGCAGGATCTTATATTTTGCAACGGTCTGCTCCATGCCGTTTTGCATGAGCTTTTTGACCGCCACGGTATCCGCTCCGGCACGGCGCAGATATGCCGCCGCGTCAAAGGTGCGATCTCCCGTGCGCATCGTGAAGCTCTTTGTATCGAGCACGATGCCGGCGAGTATCGCCTCGGCCTCACATCTGAGAAGCTTCGGAGCGTCCCCACACATTTCGAGTATCTCCGTCATAAGCTCGCACACTGACGAGGCATACGGCTCAATAAAGCTGAGGTCGGCTCTGTCGATATACGTTGCCGCACGGCGATGGTGGTCGATGACGGCAACGTGGTTGCACGACTGCAAAAGGCGAAGATCCTCGACCTGCTCGGGACGGTTCGTGTCCACGATGACGAGAAGCGTCTTGCCGTCGGCAATGAGCAGTCCCTCCTGCGCGCTTATGAACACGTTTTCGTACTCGGGACTGCGGCGAAGTAGCTTAATGAGCGGCTTTGCCGAGCTTTTCTCGGTGTCCGCGACTATGTACGCCTGCTTGCCGTTTTTGCGGGCAAGGCTGCACACGCCGACGGCGCCGCCGATGCTGTCCATATCGCTGAATTTATGACCCATGACGAGCACGCGCGAGGCGTCCTTTATAAGCGACTCGAGCGCATTTGCCATCACTCGTGAGCGCACCTTGTTGCTCGACTCGACTTCGCCTGCCTTGCCGCCTATGAAGTCGAAGCTGAATTTATTCTTTATGACCGCCTGGTCGCCGCCGCGCGAGAGCGCCATTTCAACGGCAAGCGAGGCAAATTGCAGCGACTCGCTCAGATTTGTGCCGTCGCGTCCGATACCGATGGAAAGCGTCGCGTGAATCCCGCTCGGGCTGATGATCTGATGCACCTCGTTTAGAATATCGCACTTTTTGCTGAGGATATCCTGCATATACCGCTCCTCGAACAGGAACAGATACCTGTCACGGTCGTAGCGGATAATGATACCGTTTGTATGCGAGCCCCACTGATCGAGCTTATCGCCGACGGCGTCACGCAGATCGTTTCGCACGCGCTCGGGCTGGTTTTTCATAAGCTCCTCGAAGTTGTCTATCGTAAGTATGGCGGCCACGGGCTTTGACAGTGCATATTCGTCGCGGATATTTTCGTAATCGGTTACGTCGATCCAATAGGCTATCGCCATGAAATGCTGCTCGCCCTCATCCTTGCCGGAGCGCACGATGTTGCCGCATATCTGATATTTTCTGCCCTTGAGCTCAAGCAGATCCGGGCAGCTGGTCTTGCCTTCCATGAGCCACTTGCCGGAGAACTCCGGAATGAGCTCGGCAACGCTTATGTCCGTGCGCGTACCCGACATTCCGCTTATTGAGAAAAACATCTCGTTTCCCCAGATTATGCGCGAGTCGTCGAGTCTGAAAACGACGATGGGCAGCGGGAAATTGAGAAGAGTGTTATTTTTCGCCGACTCTGCGTCATATGTGACCGATTCGATATAAGCAAGAAGTGCCTTTCTGCGGCGCGAGCGGGCTATGACCGAGTAGACGATAAGCGCAAGGATAACGACTCCCTCGGCCGCGGCAAGATAATAGCTTTTCATCACAAGCGTCACGACTGCAAACGCTATCAGGAAAAACACATACGGCCGCGTATTCTGTTCAAACAATCTCTGTGAATTCTTCATTTTGCGCATCCATTCGTATTCCGTAGATAGTTGATATTAAATTATAACAAAGTATCAGTCCGATTACAACCGTTTAGCGCCTAATTTTTATTTTGCACGCACGACTGTTCAAAAACTTGTAAAGTCCGGCGCGCTGTGCTATACTTTAAAATTATCATGAGCTTATCATAACAGCGAGGAGATGCGCCGTGAAGCTTTATTTTTACGGACACGATCATAAATACGCGGCCGAGCAGATGCTGCTGTCGCTCTACCCCGCCGAGCGGCCGGAATACCCCGAGGGAAAGCCGGAGGGCGACAGAGTCGAGCTCCGGCTCAGCAGCGGGAAGGTCTACATGACCGCCTCCTGCCGTCTTGTGCGCGGCGGCGAGGTGCACACCGCAAAAAGCGCCGTCAAAACCGCACTCATGACGGACGATATCATGCGCGACAAGCTGTGCAGCAGGATAATCAAAACCGCGTTTTACCGCGCCGCGATCGCCGCAGGTCACGCAAGACCCGCGTGGGGAATGCTCACGGGCGTTCGTCCGGGAAAGCTGCTGCGCGAGGAGATAGACGCCGTCGGAGTTGACGCGGCGGTCAGCAAATTCATCCGCGACTATGACGTTACTCCCGAGCGCGCAAGGCTCTGCCGCGACACGGCGCTCGTAACGCAGCAGGTCGCCGAAGGCCTTGACGGGCGCGATATCTGCCTGTACGTCGGCATACCGTTTTGCCCGACAAGATGCTCGTATTGCAGCTTTGTGAGCCAATCGGTCGAAAAGAGCATGAAGCTCATACCGCCGTTTACCGACGCGCTCATGCTGGAAATTGAAGCCGCGGCAAAGGCCGTTCATGAGCTGGGGCTGCGCGTCATATCTATTTACATGGGCGGCGGCACACCGACGACCCTCAGTGCCGGGCAGCTCGACAGGCTCTGCTTAAAGCTTGAGGAGCAGTTTGACCTCAGCCATGTGCGCGAATACACCGTCGAGGCGGGCAGACCCGACACGATAAGCCTCGATAAGCTGCGCGTCCTCTCCGGACACGGAGTTGACAGGATAAGCGTGAACCCGCAGACCATGAGCGACGAGGTGCTCAAGGTCATCGGAAGAAAGCACAGCGCGCAGGATATAATCGACGCGCTCGCGCTCGTGCGCAGCGTGGGCGGCATGAGCGTCAATATGGACCTCATCGCAGGGCTTCCCGACGACACGCCCGTGGGCTTTGCCGAAACGCTAGACACCGTTACGGCTCTCAAGCCTGAAAACATAACCGTGCACACGCTCTCGCTCAAAAAGGGCTCGCGCATAACGCTTGAGGGCAGCGCGATACCGAGCGATACAGAGGTCGGGCAAATGCTCGACACGGCTCAGGATAAGCTGCGCAGCCTCGGCTACGCGCCGTACTATCTCTATCGGCAGAAGTTCATGTCCGGCGGCTTTGAAAACGTCGGCTGGGCAAAGCCGGGGTATGAAAACATCTATAACGTGTGCATCATGGAGGAGCTGTGCTCCATCATCGCGCTCGGCGGCGGAGGCTCAACGAAGCTCATTTCCCCGTCCGGCGGCAGAAACATCCGCCTTTTCGCGCCCAAGTACCCGTCCGAGTATATATCCGGTATAATCAAGACCTGCGCTGATAAGCAGGGCATAATAGATTTCTACAGCAAGGAGAATGGGAAAAATGGCATTTGATCTTAAAGAGATAAACTTCCGAACCGTTTCCGACCCCAAGGGCTTTATTGAGGAGTGCGACGCAATTTACGCCGCGCGGGTCGCCGAGGCCGCGGACGAGATAATCAAGAACAGAAAAAACAGCCCGATCGTGCTGCTGTCCGGCCCCTCCGGCTCGGGCAAGACCACGACCGCGCGCAAGATAAGCGAGGAGCTCGAGCGCCGCGGCGTGCACGCGCACTATGTCGGCATGGACGATTATTTCAAAACCGTCGATCCCGAGAACTCACCGCGCACGCCCGATGGGGATATTGACCTTGAGTCACCGCTGTGCCTTGACATGGAGCTTTTAAACGAGCACTTCACCATGCTCGCCGAGGGTAAGCGCATTTACGTTCCCAAATACGAGTTTTCGCGTCAGATGCGTGTGCTTGAGCCGTCCAAGTCCATAAAGCTCAAAAAGGACGAGATTGTAGTTTTCGAGGGTATACACGCGCTCAACGACATGATAACCACACAGCACCCCGATGCGTTCAAGCTCTATATCTCCGCGCGCAGCAACGTCGAATTTAACGGCCAGGTCTGCTTCAAGGGCACGTGGTTCAGGCTCGTGCGCCGCACCGTGCGCGATTATAATTTCCGCGGAGCCGATCCCGCGCAGACACTCAAGATGTGGGCAAACGTCAGGCGCGGCGAAAAGGCATATATTTCTCCGTTCAAAAACAAGGCGGATTTCCTGTTTGACTCTGCCTTCCCCTACGAGATGGCGGTCATGAACGAAACTGCGACCGACCTGTTCTCATCCGTTCCCGAGGGCATCGAGCGATATGACGAGCTGAAGACGGTGCTCCCCGCTTTGCAGCTTTTCGGCGTCATCGACGAGAAATACGTTGCTCCCGACGCGCTCATACGCGAGTTCATAGGCGGCGGAGACTTCGACTGAGAGCGCTCACAAAAATTCAATATGCAAAAAGCTCAGGCTATGTTGCCTGAGCTTTTTTTAGCGTATCAAAAAAGTCTGTGACTTTTTTGCACGCTAAAAACGCCACATTTTTTGTGAAGCTCACACTTCACGAAAAATCTCGCTTCGCTCGTCAAAAAGCCTGATACTCAGGCCTTTTTGATGGCTATAATCTGATTTTGAGCGGGGTCTTACCCCCTCAAGCTCCCCCGCTGCGCGGTTATCCTTCCTCTGAAGCATAAATTTTTTGACAGTCCGCAAAAAAGCTCAGGCTATGTTGCCTGAGCTTTTTTATCTTACAGTGGGTTTTTCTTTATCTGCGCCCATTTGCGCGGGTACTTCGGGTGCGTGGGCTTTATCTTTTCGATGATGACCGCGGCGTGGCTTATATCCGTGCCGGGCACCGTGTACAAAACCGTTTCCTTCAGCTGCGCACCAAGGAGCTTCATTGCATTTTCCGCGCACTCGACCTCGTCGGAGCAATCCGGTCCCTTCATGGCGATAAACACCCCGCCCGTCTTCACAAGCGGCAGGCACAGCTCACACAGCACCTCAAGCCGCGCAACGGCACGCGACACGGCGATGTCAAACGAAGCCCGCAGCTCAGGCGCTGCCTCCTCCGCGCGCGCATGGATGCACCGAACGTCCGAAAGGCCGAGCATGTTGCAGGTCTCGGAGAGAAAATCAATGCGCTTATTTAAGCTGTCAAGCAGTGTGAGCGACATATCCGGCTGAGCGATCTTCAGCACGAGTCCCGGAAAGCCCGCGCCCGTTCCGACGTCAATGACGCTTTTGCCCTTGAAATCTGCCATGCCGAGCAGCGCCGCGCAATCGAGAAAATGAAGCCGCGCAACGTCATTCTCCCCGCTTATCGCGGTCAGATTCATGACCTTGTTGCGCTCCTCGAGATATTCAAAATATTTTATGAACCGCTCGGTTGACCGTGCGTCCGGCTCAATGCCGAGCTCGGCAAAGCCTGCTTTAAGTAAATTCTCCATGTTAACTCCGAAAAAAATGAGTCGGGCAAAGCCCAACTCATTTTAACATATCCTATTCGGCTTGGCAATCACATAAAGAAATTGTGGTCGCCTATCTTCGCTACCCACGTTGTTTCGATCATGCTGCTGCCCCAGTACCGTCCGGTCTGGAAGAACAGAGCATTGCCGACGGTGTTATAGCCCTCGTAAACGAGCTTTGCGCAGATTTCGCTTATTGCATAGGGCTGACCGTTAATCACACCGCTTGACACGACCGAAAACTGACCGGGCTGGAAGATTACATCCTTCACGGTCTGTCCGAAGCGGCTGTCTCCGACGCGGTTGAGAATGACGTTGCCCACCGCGATCTGACCAGCAACGGGCTGGTTGCCGGACTCCCATGTTATGATCCTGCTCATCCAGTAAATATCGTCCTCATTGTAGTATTCGTCTCCGCTCGTGAGGATCTGTTCGTCTGCTGTTATGAAGTTGATTGCTCCAAGCTGTTCGTCCCACTGATATGTGAGAGTGAATATCTTCGCCAATGCCTCCGTAGGCACCACGAACGAGCCTTCGACTTCCCTATACCCGTCGGGCAGATAAATGTATCTGCCGTTTGCGCACATATACTCATCTGCGCAGCCGACCGTTATCTCAATGCCGGCAACCTCGACGGTCAACGTATCTATCTCTTTGTCGTAGTTAAAATCGGCGTCGTAGCCGAGGACTGCGCAGGCCGCTTCAAACGGAACATAGGTGTTATCGCCGATGCGATAACCGCGGCATGAAAGCAATCCGTCAACATACACCGGAGTTTCCTCAAACTCCGCGCCGGAGTCGGTTTCCTCGGCGGAAGCATATCCGCAGAGGATCACAAACAGCAGACAGACAGCGAACACGAGTGACGCGCTGAATTTCTTAGCTATACTCATATAACGCTCCTGTCATAAAAAATTTCATTCGGCAAAACACCGAATGTGCGCCTATTACTCTTAGGCATATTTATTATATCGGAGCGTCACGCAGCAAGTAAACAGTCACGTTGCACAAATGGAGTTGTGTCGAATTGTGCACAGTGCATAGCAGCACATTATAAACCGCAAGATTTAGAGGTTTATCAAGGGCTCAGCACTTCATTTTGTGGCTTCGGCATATTGCACAAATCCTAAAATTCGACGACATTTTATTAAAAATTCGTAAAAATTATTACAACATTTAATCACTTGTATAACGTTATGTAAATCAATTCGATTATGTATTTATGTTATGTAAACCAAAACGCTATTTTTATATGCAGTTTTTGAGCGCCTTTGCAAGCTGGTCGGGGCATGACGTGGGCTTAAAACCGCACCTTATACCCTCCATACGCGCCACTGCATCCTCAACCTTCATCCCCACCAAAAGGTGCGAAATACCCTGAAGATTGCCGCTGCATCCACCTTTTACCGCCACTTTTTGAATAATTCCGTCCTCAACATCTATGTCGAAAAGCTGCGAACAAACGCCCTTTGGTCTGTAAGTAATATGCATTTTTACACCTCATTTTTGAATAATATAGGTTTACATAATTTATGCCCACCACGGTCTTATAAAGCATATCACATACCGCGCCGCAAGTACAGAAATATTTTCGGGCGCGGGGCATAGAATTACCCGAGGGGAGGTCTTGGCTATGAAAAAAATAGGCAGGCTTATTGCGGGCGGACTTGCCCTAATATGCCTTTACCTGTTTGCGATATACCTGCGCACGGACAGCTGCGACACTGCGCGCGAAACGATCGTGCTTGAGACGGACGCGGTGCACTCTGCGCAGCCGAGCGCGGCGCCGTCGGAGGCGCCCGAGCCGCAGCAGACCATACTGCCCGCGACCATATCCGGCGGCATGGTGATAAAAAACACGGCGGGCTATGACATCGACATTGACGCCGTGGTCGAGCGCGGCTGCGACATTCGCCTGCAGGCCGGTGCGCCGCAGATACTTATTATACACACCCACTCAAGCGAGGCCTACTCCCCCGCGGGGCTCGACAAATACGACGACCTCGGCACAAACCGCACGCTCGACCAAAATTGCAGCGTCATCCGCATAGGCAGCGAGCTTGCGCAGATGCTCGGCGACTGCGGGCTTGAGGTCATCCACGACACACAGGTTTTTGACTATCCCAGCTACACTGGCTCGTATAACCGAAGCTGCGAGGCGATTGAAAAATATCTCGCCGACTATCCAAGCATAAGGATCGTCATCGACCTGCACCGCGACGCACTCGGCTCGGACACGGTCATCTATAAAACCGCCGCGACGGAACAGGGCGTATGCGCAGGGCAGATCATGTTCGTCGTCGGCACCGACGCAAGCGGGCTTGAGCATCCCGACTGGCGGCAAAATCTCGGTCTCGCCGTGTATCTGCAAAACGCGGTGTGCCAAAGCTACCCGAGCCTGATGCGCCCGATCCTGCTCACGAAATATCGCTACAATCAAAATCTCACGCCCGGCTCCGTGATACTCGAGGTCGGAACGAACGGCAACACGCTCAGGGAAGCCCTCGCCGCGATACGCCTTTTCGCTCAGTGCGCCGGTCCCGCCCTTGCGCAGCTCGTGCAGTGAGCGCGTATATATTATATAATGTAGGCGGCAGGAATAAAATCGTGCGCGGAAGTCAATTATGGTATCAGGAGGGATATTATGAAAGTATTTGATATCATGAGCGACCACATAGTCACCGTCGGGCTGCGCGAGCCCGTTTCGGCGGCGGCGAGACTTTTAAAGCAGTATAACATCGGCGCAGTGCCGGTGTGCGATGATCGCGGCAGCCTGCGCGGCATGATAACCGACCGCGACATCGCCGTCAGGTGCGTTGCAAACGGTCTGTCGGCAAGCGAGACCAAAACGGGCGATATCATGACCCGCGGCGTCATCACCGTGAACGACAACGCCCACATAGGCGAGGCGGCGCGGCTCATGGCAGATGCGCAGGTGCGAAGGCTGCCGGTGTGCCACAACGGGCTGCTCGTCGGGATGCTCTCGCTTGCAGACCTCGCGCGGAACACCGACTGCGACACCGAGGCCGCCGAGGCATTATGTGAAATTTCTAAAAACATCCGCAGAGTGTAGTAATTACTACACTCTATTTATATGCATGAGATTATAATATGGTTGAAAGACAGGAAGTCTTGCAAAATTAAGTTAATTAAAGATGATTTTATCAGGAGGTAAATATTATGGCAAAGTGGGTATGCCCCGTATGCGGTTATGTTCATGAAGGCGACACTCCCCCCGAGAAGTGCCCCATCTGCAATGTTCCCGGCAGCAAGTTCACCCTGCAGGCTGAGGAGAAGTCCTGGGCAGCAGAGCACGTTGTCGGTGTAGGCAAAGTATTCGGCGAAGACGTTCCCGAAAATGTCCGCGAGGAGATCGTCAGCGGTCTGCGCGCAAACTTCGAGGGCGAGTGCTCCGAGGTCGGTATGTATCTGGCAATGGCTCGCGTGGCACACCGCGAGGGTTATCCCGAGATCGGCCTGTACTGGGAGAAGGCTGCTTACGAAGAGGCCGAGCACGCCGCAAAGTTCGCAGAGCTCCTCGGCGAGGTCGTGACCGACTCCACCAAGAAGAATCTCGAGCTGCGCGTTGACGCCGAGAACGGCGCGACCGCCGGCAAGTTCGAGCTTGCAAAGCTCGCAAAGCAGTATAACCTCGACGCTATCCACGACACCGTTCACGAGATGGCACGCGACGAGGCCCGCCACGGCAAGGCATTTGAAGGTCTGCTGGCAAGATACTTTAAGTAAGAAGCAAAATTTTAAGGGGAAGCTGAGATCAGCTTCCCCTTTGTTTTTTATGCTATCTAAATCTATTTACTTATGGTTTTAATTATTCGACTTTTTCAAGCACATCAAAATATAGTTCACCGTCAACCAAAATCATGGGATATTTTCCGTCACCAAAGCTGAGCCATAGAATGTTGTCTTCAAGAATGTATGTTCCTTCATATGTTGTATCGTAATCATCTTCAAAATAAATAAAATCTATTTTTTCATAGCTTGCTGTATATGTACCGTTTTCTTTCAGCTGCAAGGTATAGTTATACAAATATCTACTATCCTTACCAGCATACTCAAAGCTTTGATTCGAGCACCCTTCTTCATTGAATGTGACTTCTAATTCATACTCAGTGTCTTTGCTAAAGCAATCCATAAATCCTTCTTTATAGTAGTAAGTACCTACTTTATTTAATTTGATTTTAGGTGAATTTTTGGGAGACAGAACAACTGCCATTTTAGACGAGTCAATAGCATAAGTACCCTTAACGCCTTTATCAGTGTCAAAAGTGGTATTCTCACTTAGGCGATAAGTATCATTCAAATCAGAATATAGGCCAACTTCTCTATACTCCCCCGAAACATTGTCTTCCGTTAGTTTGCTTTCTTCCTCCGTTTCGCCGCAGGCGCACAGCGCCAATACCATAGTCAATGATAAAACAAGCGCTATTATTCTCTTCATTTTCATACCTCTTTCTTTAATATAACTGTCTTTTCAATCACTGGTTTTTCTTCAATGCCTACTATGATATAGCCTTTTTCTTTAGCACGAACTGCAAAGGCGGAACCGTTTTTTAAGTAGCTCCTGTCTTTTGGCAGCGGCGCACCGGTTTTTTCCTCGTACTCTTTTGCTGTTAAGCAAAAGTCAACGCCTCGATTAAACAAATAATCAAGACCATCAAGTTTTGGTCTCTTGCTCATCCTCTCTCCTCTTTCTTATTATAATTTTATAGTGTTTATGACACTATAAAATTATAATATATGCAAACTACTTCTGTCAAGTTAAACTACAAATATAAATGAGGTGTGCATATGGCAGAAGAAATCAAAATTACAAAGAAGTCAACCCGCAAGGGAGACGACGGTTACAAGATAATATCTGTGCGCATGAAGGATGAAACTGTCGAAAAATTGGATGTCCTTTCGGCAAAAACAAACCGCTCACGCAACGAGCTTATAAACATTCTGATTGAAGCAGCTATCAATATCGTAAAAATCGAAGAATGACCGAAGGGACGGAACAACGCTCCGTCCCCCCATATATTAAAAAACCGCCCCGAAGGGCGGTTTTTATTAGTTTATGATTCGTTTTGCGCCGGTATAGTGATTGAGATAGTAGCTCGCGTTCAGGGAGGTTATGCACACGCAGCCCTGACCGGACGAGGCGTGGATAAACTGATTGTTCCCGATATACATTCCGACGTGGCCGATGGGATCGACGCTGTCGGAGAAGAACACGAGGTCGCCGGGGCGCAGGTCGCTCTTTTCAGCGGAAACGCCGTTGTGATTATACTGGCTCGTTGCGCCGCGCATGAGCGGATAACCGTACTGTCCGTAGAGATAGTAGATAAATCCGGAGCAGTCAAAGCCGCGGGGAGACGAGCCGCCGTAAACATAGGGAGTGCCGAGATACTGCTTTGCGGTTGCGACTATCTGATCCGCGACCGCGTTTGAGGTGCTCAGGCGCACATAGTCCGCGCTCATGTAGCCGCTCAGACCGTTATAGCTGACGGCGTACCAATCGCCGCTCTTGCCGCTGACCTTGACCTGAATGCCCTTGTTATAGTAGCCGATGGTGGAATAGCTCGTGCCCGGGCCGCTGCGCATACGCACGCCGTTGCCGGTGACGATGCCGACGTTATCAAGCTGCTCGGTCGGAGCGGACACACTCTCGCCTATCTTCACATAGTCCGCGCTCATATAGCCGTACTTGCCGTTGACGCAGACCTCGTACCAATTGCCGCTCTTGCCGCTGACCTTGACGCTCGTGCCCTTGTTGAGAGTACCGAGGCTTGCAAAGTCGGTGCTCGGGCCCATTCTGAAGCGCACGTCGCTGCCGCTGACGGTGCCGGACTTGGCGCTCGTGTAGCTGTCATCGGGGGTGACACGGAAATACTGGGCGGATATGTAGCCGGTTTTGCCGTTGTAGCTGACCTTATACCAATCCTTAACCGAGCCGAGGACGGTCATGGTGACGCCGTTTGAATAATATCCGAGCGTGGCGCAATTGGTGTTCGGCTCGCTGCGCATACGCACGCTCGTGCCGATGACGGCGCCCTTGAGACCGGATGCGTCATTGTTCGTATTCGGAGTCGGCGTCGGGGTGCTCGCGGCGGAGCTGCCGACGGAGACCTTGACATAGTCTGCGCTGACATAGCCGGTCTTGCCGTTATAATCGACCTTATACCAGTTGCCCGAGGCTCCCGTTATCGGCATTTTCGCGCCGTTTGTGAGCGTGCAAATGATCGAATTATTCGTGCCCGCGCCGCTTCTGAGGCGGACGCCCGTACCGCTGATGGTGGCGGTGCCGAAGCTGCCGCTGACGCTCGAAACGCTCGTGAGGTACCGGGCGGAGGCATAGCCGACGGTGTTGTTATAAACGATCTTGCACCAGCCGTTTTGGCTCATGCCGATTATGACCTCGGCGCCCTTGGGCATGGTCATGATTATCGTCTTGTTCGTTGCCGCGCCGCTTCTGAGGTTGAGCGCGGTCGTGGTTTTCGCGCAGCTTATGCCGTCCGCGGCGGCGGGGATCGCCAGCAGCGACGCGCACATCACAAGTGTAAGCAGCGTGCTTATCAGTCGTTTTTTCATCGTTTTTTACTCCTCGTGTTTTACACAATTAGTAATCAAATTGTAACACACGAGTCGAATTATGTCAACACAAGTCGCCGCGTATCTGCCGATTTTGCTGTAAACATTCTGTAAATGCTGCAAATTTGCCTGCATTACAATATATTGTGTTTGTTTCCGTTTTCTACTCAAAGTTATTGTATCTCGGCTCTGCAAATTTTCGGTTTTCTTTTGATTTCTTATATGATATACTATATAAATAATACAGACAGCAATTGAGGATCATGATATGAAGCATAATTTTAAATACGCTCGGCTCGTCGCGCTTGCGCTTTGCGTATGTCTGCTGCTGCCCTTGGGCGGCTGCAACGGCGATGAGCCCGTGCAGAAGCAGATATTTGCAATGGACACCGTCATGAACATCACCGCCTACGGCAAGGACGCGAAGGCGGGCATTGACGCCGCCGTGGGCGTTATAAACTCCCTCGACGACGTGCTCGACCCCAACAACGAGGGCAGCTACGCATATCAGATAAACCACGCCGAGGGGCAGGACGTAGTCGTGACGCCTCAGGTAAACGAGATGCTCACGACCGCGCTGAGCGTGTATGCGCTTTCCGGCGGCGCGCTCGACCTGTCGGTCTACCCGCTTTATGAGGCGTGGGGTGAATTTAAGGACGAGACCGGCACCGTGCCCGACGATGACACCATTAAGGAATTGCGCAAAAGCCTCGGCTTCGGCAAGACCGAGATAACGGACTTTGACGGCGAGGGCAACTTCTCCGTGCGTATGCCCGCGGGAACTCAGATAAGCTTCGGCTCGGTCGCAAAGGGCTGCGCATCGAAATATGCGATCGATGCACTGCGCAAAAGCGGCGTTGAGAGCGGCATAGTTTCCCTCGGCGGCAACGTGCAGACGCTCGGTACGAAGCCCGACGGCTCGAACTGGACGGTCGCGGTCGAGGATCCCAACAACCCCGGCTCATATGTCGGCACGCTCAGCGTCGGCGAGACCGCGATAATCACCAGCGGCAGCTACCAGCGCTATTTTACCGCGGCCGACGGCACGAAGTATCACCACATCATTGACCCCTCGACAGGCTACCCCGCCGACAACGACCTTGTTTCGGTCACGATCGTCTGCAAGGACGGCACTCTCGCCGACTGCCTTTCCACGGCGATGTTCGTGCTCGGGCAGAGCGCTGCGCTCAACTACTGGCGCAATAACGGCGGCTTTGACATGATAATGATAACCAAGGACAACAAGGTGCTTTGCACAACGGGGCTGCTTGAGATGTTCTCGCTCACAAATAAGACCGATTACACGCTCAAGATGGTGGAGTGATGCCGAGCCGCGAGTTTTTCAGGCAGGACGCCGTCACGCTTGCCAAGGCACTCGTCGGTAAGCTGCTCGTGCGAACGCTCCCCGACGGGCGCGAGCTGCGCCTGCGCATAACCGAAACGGAGGCGTACCTCGGCGTTGAGGACAGCGCCTGTCACGCGCACAAGGGCAAGACCTCGCGCACGGAGGTGCTTTGGCGCGACGGCGGCACGATCTACGTTTACCTGTGCTACGGAATGCACGAGATGCTGAACATCGTTTCCGGCACCGAGGGCGACCCGCAGGCAGTGCTCATTCGCGGCGTCGAGGGCTATGACGGCCCGGGAAAGCTCACCAAGGCGCTCGGCATCGGCCGCACGCTCAACCGCGAGGATATACTCTCCTGCCCCGCACTGAGGATAGAGGACGACGGCGCCGAGGTTAACATAACATCTTTGCCGCGTGTCGGGATAGGCTACGCGGACGAGGCCGACAGGAACGCGCTATGGAGATTTAGGCTGAAATAATCATGAAATATCTTGACACCGATATCCGATACTGCAAGGGCATAGGCGAGAAAAAAGCCCAGCTCTTTAACAAGCTGGGTATATTCACCGTCCATGACCTTGTTTCTTATTTTCCCCGAAAATACGAGGATCGCAGCGATTTTCGCCCCATCGCTCTCACCTGCGACGGCGAGACGGTATGCATAAAGGCGATAGTCGCCGACACGCCCCGCCTCACGCGGATACGCCGCGGCATGGAGCTTGTGAAGTTCCGCGTTGTGGACGATAGCGGCTCGGTTGACATAACATATTTCAATCAGCCCTATGTCAAGGACAATATCCATCGCGGCGAGTGCCTGAATTTCTACGGAAAAATAATCGGCGTCGGCTCGCGCAGGACGATGTCAAACCCCGTGTACGAGCGCGATGGCGCTCCGGGCGGCGTCATTGGGCGGATAGTACCGGTGTACAGGCTCACGACGGGGCTGTCGCAAAAGCTTGTCATGAGCGCAGTGCGGCAGGCTCTTGACGCCTGCGGCTCGGAGCTGCCAGAGGTGCTGCCTGACCTCGTGCGCGAAAAATACCGCCTTGCGCAGACGGATTACGCATACGAAAATATCCACTTCCCCGCGAGCTTTGAGGATCTTGAGCTTGCACGGCGCAGGCTTGTTTTCGAGGAGCTGTTTTTGCTTGCGTGCGCACTCGGAAAAATGAAGGGCAGTCACAGCAAGGCAGACGGAATTTTAATGCCCGCGCACGATGTAAACGAGTTTTACGCCTCGCTGCCGTTCGAGCCGACAGGGGCTCAGAAGCGCGCCGTTGAAGACGCAATACGCGATATGCGCTCGGGAAAGGCGATGAACAGGCTCGTGCAGGGCGACGTCGGAAGCGGCAAGACCCTCGTTGCGGCGGCGCTTGTTTGGTATGTGCATAAAAGCGGGCACGCCTGCGCCTTCATGGCGCCGACCGAGATACTCGCGCAGCAGCATTTTGACACGCTCAGCGAGTTATTGTCTCCCTTCGGACTTCGCATCGGAAAGCTCACGGGCTCAATGACCGCAAAGCAAAAGCGTGAGGTCAAGGCACAGCTCAAGGCGGGCGAACTCGATCTTATCATCGGCACTCACGCGCTGTTTTCCGACGACGTCGAATACTCCGACCTCGCGCTTGTCATCACCGACGAGCAGCACCGCTTCGGCGTGAGCCAGCGCTCGAGCCTCATTTCAAAAGGAGCAAAGCCGCACGTGCTCGTCATGTCCGCAACTCCGATACCGCGCACGCTTGCGCTCATGATCTACGGCGACCTTGACATTTCGGTCATAGACGAAATGCCCCCCGGGCGGCAGAAGGTCGATACGTTTGCCGTCACGGAGAGCTATCGCGCACGCCTGTACGGGTTTATCCGCAGGCTCGTAACCGAGGGGCGGCAGGTTTTTGTCGTGTGCCCGATGATAGAGGAAAACGAGGAGCTGCCCGCGGGCATGAAATCGGCTCAGGAGCACGCGGCGGAGCTTCAGCGATGCTTCCCCGATCTGCGCGTTGCCTGCGTTCACGGTAAGCTCAAGCCAAAGCAAAAGAGCGATATTATGTCAACCTTCGTGGCAGGCGATATTGACATTCTGGTCTCGACGACCGTCATTGAGGTCGGCGTTGACGTGCCGAACGCGGCGCTAATGATAGTTGAAAATGCCGATCGCTTCGGGCTCAGTCAGCTCCACCAGCTTCGCGGCAGAGTCGGGCGCGGCGCGCACAAGAGCTACTGTGTGCTCGTTTCGGACACGGACAACGAGGTGTCCATGTCACGGCTAAAGGTCATGACAAAGACCTCCGACGGCTTCAAAATCGCCGAAGAAGACCTGAAGCTGCGCGGTCCGGGCGATTTCTTCGGCTCGCGCCAGCACGGTCTGCCCGCGATGCATATTGCCGACATCTGCTCGGACATGAGCGTTTTGCAGACTGCGCAGAGCGCGGCGCATGAGCTTCTGCAAGCTGACCCTGAGCTCACCGCGCCCGAGCACGCCGAGCTCAAGACCTCAGTAGAGCGCCTGTTTACGCTCAATGCCGATACGCTTAACTGAAATTATGTAAACCAAAAAGCTGCCCTGTCGGGCAGCTTTTTTCATTTAAACTTCTTTAATCTCAGCGCATTTGAAACGACGGAAATCGAGCTGAGCGCCATGGCTGCACCGGCAAACATGGGGCTGAGCAACGGACCGCCGAAGGCATACAGCACACCCGCGGCAAACGGGATGCCGACGCTGTTATAGAAAAACGCCCAGAACAAATTTTGCTTAATATTTCTGATGACCGCCTTACTGAGGCGCAGCGCCGTGACGAGTGAGCCGAGCTCCGTGCCCATGAGCACGACGTCCGCCGACTCTATCGCAACGTCCGTGCCGCTGCCGATGGCAACGCCGATATCCGCCGAGGCAAGGGCTGGCGCATCGTTTATGCCGTCGCCGACCATGCATACCTTTCTGCCCGCAGACTTGAGCTTTTCGACCTCACCGGCCTTGCCGTCGGGCAAAACGCCCGCGAGCACCTTATCAATATTGGCCTTCCCGGCAATGGATCTTGCTGCCTGCTCGTTATCTCCGGTTAACATAATTGTTTCAATACCTGTGTTATGCAAAGCATTTATGGCGTCGGGGCTGTCTTTTTTGACGGTATCGACCGCGCCGAAGAGCCCTGCAAAGCTGCCGTCGAGAGCGGCAAACATGAGCATGTTGCCCTCGCGCTCCGATTCTGCGCGCCTATCTGCCGCGCCGAGCGCAATGCCGTTTTCCTGCATGAGAAGGGCGTTTCCGATGAGCACGTCATGCCCCGCCACGCGCGCTTTTATGCCGCGGCCGGGCACTGCCGTTATATTCTCCGCGGCGGGCAGCTTTAGCCCTCGCTCCTCTGCGGCAGCCGTTATCGCCTTGGCTACGGGGTGCTCCGAGCCCGATTCCGCCGCAGCGCAGACGGCAAGAAGCTCGTTTTCGGGGAGTGCTTCGGAATAAATGCTTTGCAGCTTGGGTCTGCCCTCGGTGACTGTGCCTGTCTTGTCCAGCACAACGGTATCGGCAAACGCCATTGCCTGAAGCGCCTCGCCGCTTTTATAGAGGATACCCATTTCCGCACCGCGTCCCGTGCCGACCATAATGGCGGTCGGCGTTGCAAGTCCGAGTGAGCATGGGCACGCCACAACGAGCACGGACACAAACACGTTGAGCACAAATTCGATGTCCTTGCCGCACAGCGCCCAGACGATCGCCGAAACGACGGCTATCGCCATGACGACCGGCACAAAAACGCCCGCGACCTTGTCGGCAAGCTTTGCTATCGGGGCTTTTTTGCCCTGCGCGTCCTCGACCATGCGGATTATCTGTGCAAGCGTTGTGTCACCGCCCACCTTGGTCGCGGTGAACACGATAAGTCCCTCGCCGTTAATGCTGCCGCCTGTGACGCCGCTGCCGACGTCGAGCGTGACGGGGACGCTCTCGCCCGTGAGCATGCTCAGATCGGCGCTTGACGCGCCCGAGGTAACGACGCCGTCGCAGGGAAACCTCTCGCCCGGGCGCACGGTTATCACATCACCCTCGCGCAGCTCAGACACGGGCACCTCGCCTGTCTCGCCGTGGCGGGTCACGAGCGCCGTTTCGGGCGCAAGCTCCGTCAGTGCGCGTATCGCATCGGAGGTGTGGCGCTTGCTGCGCGCCTCGAGATACTTTCCGAGCATGACGAGCGTAATGACCACCGCCGCACTTTCAAAGAACAAATTCTCCGCATAGCCCGCATCGCCGAGCGCTATTTTCACGAGCGCATACAAGCCGTAGACCAGCGCAGAAAACGTGCCGACCGCAACGAGGGTGTCCATATTCGGATGCCCCTTGACGAGGCTGCCGAAGCCGTTAATGTAAAAGCTTCTGCCGCCTATCACAATGGGCAGAGTGAGCAAAAGCTGCACAAGCGCAAAGACGAGCGGCGCGTGGTGCGGAGACATGAACATAGGCAGCGGAAGCCCCACCATGTGCCCCATCGACACGTATAAAAGCGGCACGGCAAAGCATATGCACATGATAACGCGCCTTTTCATCGCGTCAAGCTCTGCCTTCTTTTCCGCCTCCTGCTTCCTGCGATTTTCAGCAGCAAGCGCATCGGCGCTGACATACTCCTGCGCACCGAAGCTCAGGCGCGATACGAGCTCGATTATCTTCTCGGCGTCGAGCGTATCGTCATAAACTATGTCCATTTTTTCGGTCGTAAGATTAACCGAAACGCTCTGCACTCCCGCTTGGCGCTGCATAAAGCGCTCAAGGCTCGCAGAGCACGCGGCACAGTGCATTCCGGATATTACAAATGTCTTTTCGGTCATGTGATCACCTCAGTTAGCGTTGGCTAATCACATATTACACCCTTCGAGGCAAAAATGTAAAGAAATATTTTATTACATCACGAAATATACGAGCGCGGCTGCGGCGCCGCTGCCGAGTATAGCCGACATTACGGCTAGAAGCGCGGGCGGGAGCTGCTTTTTACGGCTCTTTCGAAGCGAGCCCATATACAGCCCCGCCGCACGCTGAGCCTCACTGAGAAGCTGCGCCCGGCTAATCCCCGCGTCCTTGCCATAGTCCTCGCGCACGATGAAAATCGCCTCCTCGAAAATTTTGGGGTCGGGCGAGCGAACCACAATGACCCGTTTTGCAACTCCTTTTACCACGCTGTCAGCCTCCCTGCCGCAGTTTTGCTTATGATATTCTGTCCGTTTTTCCATACTCTTATGCCCTATGCGCGCTCTTCCACTCGCACCGCAAGCACGGTCATGTCGTCGGCGGCACCGAAGCTGCGCTCGGCGGCGCGCAGGGTTGCCCGCGCAAGCTGCTTCATGTCATTATGTTCAGTTAACATAATATCTCGCAGCCAAGTATCGTCCTCATCTCCGACCACGCCGTCGGAGGCGATTATTGCGGTGCTGCCGGGCTTCAGACGCATTCTGACCACATCGGGGGCGGCTCCGGCAAGGCCGCTCAGCCCCGGCGCAAAGCTCTCGCATTTGATTCGGCGGATGCCCTTGCCGCCGGAAACGTAGCTGGGCGCGGCGCCGTATTTATAAAAGCAGGTCTCGCCCGAAAAGAGATCGACGCACATTAAGTCCACCGTCGCAAAGCCCCAATTGTCGCCGCATTTTAAGAGCATGACGGAGTTTAATGTTTTCATTGCGACTGCGGGGTCCACGCCCGCGCGCAGGAAGCGTTCGAGTATTTCGACGACCTCGCCGCTCTCCCCCGCTGCCTGCGCCCCGCTGCCCATGCCGTCGGAGAGAATGACGCACAGTACGCCCGCGTCGGTTTTAAAATAAGTACCCTTGTCGCCGCTGACCTTCTCGCCCTTTTTCTTTATTGCCGCGATACCGACGGAAACGGCAAGAGGCTCGGCCTCGAGTAAAATGAGCTTTGCCTCGCTGTCGGGCACAGTGTGCAGGCGGCAAAGGCGCAGACCGAGCACTGCCGAGAGCTTGTCGAGATAATTCGGCTGCTTTGTGAGCTTGGGGAGCGAGCCGCTTTCTATGACGGCGCGCAGTCTGCCCCGCGCGTCGCGGTAAACTGCGGCATCGGCGTCAATGTCCTCGGACAGCAGGAAGCGAATGAGCCGCCGCTCCGCAAGGTGGTCGGCGCCGTTGGTTCCGGCAAGCTCTTTAGATACACAGAAAAGAATGTTCGCCATATCCGCATACTGCCCCCACGCGGTGTCGCGGCTCTCGCGCAGGCTTGCGGCAAACTGACGGCGATAAGCCGAGGCGCGCAGCTCCGCGTTGACGGCGGTGACGAACGCCTCGGGAGTCCTGCACTTTTCCGTAAATCTGCGCGGCAGGTCGGATATTTCGAGCGTACCGCGCCGCTGCATTTGCTCCGTAGCGTCGTTGAGCGCGCCGAGAGTGTCGAGATAATCGCGGTTCCAGCATCGGTTTTTCTCCCTACAACCGAGGCAAACGCTGTCTGCGGCGCGGTCAAAGACCTTGGCGGGATCTGCGTCGTTGAACGGCTGCTCGACGTTGCGGCGGACGATCACATAAAGGCTTTCGTAGGCGCTGCCGAGCCCCATGACGCGGCGCGCAACATAGCGGCGCAGTCCCGATTCGCCGCTGCCGCTGACAACAGGCTGCACGACGGAGCCGACGCGGCTCAAAAATCCCGAGGGCAGCAGCAGAAAAATAACCGACGCCGCGAACACCTCGAACAGTGCCTCGGTTCTTTGCGTGACAGCCCACGCACAGGCCACCGCCGCGGCATTTGCGACCGTGAACGCGAGCAAAAATGCAATTCTGCCGTGGCGGTTAAACACGCCCGACAGCAGCCCCGCGAAGGCGTATGCCATGGTGAAAAACGGCGTGCCGCCCGCAGTCAGATCCATTGCGATGCCGAACGCCGCGCCGATGGTGCAGCCGGTCATCATGCCGCAGCGCAGCGTGCAGGTCATGACGAGCAGGAGCGCGATAAGTCTGCCGAGCGACAGTGCGCCGAATATTTCGATCTGTGACAGTGCCATGAGCAGCACCGCGACGGTTATCACGACGCTGCCGCCGTGACGCAGCTCCTCGGACTCGGTCGTGCGCTCGGTGTCGTCCATCGCCTCGCGCAGAAACAGGCAGCCGCCGAAGGAAAACACCGTTTCGAGCAAGATGACCGCCGCTGCCGGAGCCTGACTGAACACGGACGTAAAGCTCGCCAGTATTCCGGTGCCGAGCGCGCAGACAGCGGCGAGCGCCGGCGCAAAGACGCGCGACTGCGCAATGCGGGTCTCCTGAAACGCGAAGTTGACGGTGTAGACGAGGAAAATCGCCGCCAAGTAGCGTATGCTGCCGGAAATGCCCTCGCTTGCAACATAGCCGACGGCGGCACCGATGAGACAGGCCACGCCGTTTATCCCCGCGCCCGAAGCCGCGACCGCCGCCATGCCGAACGGCCCCGCAGCGCCCAGCAGCTTTGCCGACGCGAGCACCGCGCCGCCTATCATATGCACCACCGCCATTGCCGCCGTCACGACCTCCGCCGACGCACGCTCCGACGCGCTTTTGCTTATCGCGCCACGAATCGACGCGATTGGATCTTTCATGTTCATCGCCGCCTCCAAGTTTACATAAGGTAATAAATATTATACTTATGTAATTCACAAAAGCGTGTCATAAGGCGCTGCTGAGAAATGATATTTCGGCGTGGAAAATACGGAGAAATATTAGGACAAAAAATAAAGGTACGATCAATGATCGTACCATATTCTGCGTGTTTAAAAAGCCAAGGCTTTATAAACAGCAGAATAAAACGCCACATTTTTTGTGAAGCACAGCTTCACGAAAAATCTCGCTATGCTCGTCAAAAGTCCTGTCGGACATTTTGATGGCTATTTATCTGATTTCGAGAGGGGCCTTCGCCCCCTCGACCTCCCCTGCTGCGCGGTCGTTTTCCATAGCAGAAACAATTCTTTTGCGGAAAAAATAAAGGTACGATCAAAGATCGTACCTTTATAAGAGTATTTAAAATTACTGCTTTGCGGCGTCGTCCTTGCCTGCCTGAAGGGCAGCCATGTTGCCGGGCAGGAACTTTGCCTTGCGCTCGCCGAGCTCGATGCGGATGGCTTCGCTCATCTTCTCATCGTCAACGACGGGAGCCTTCTGAAGCAGTGCGCCCAGAATAGCGACGTTTGCGCCCTTGGGGTTGCCGACTTCTTCTGCGAGGCGGTTTGCGTCACAGTAGACGACCTTGATGTCGCTGCGCTCTGCCTTGCGGTCGATCAGAGAGCTGTTGACGACCAGAACACCGCCGGGCTTAACGTGAGACTCGAACTTATCCATGGAAGGACGGTTCATGGCGACAACAACGTCAGCCTGGTCGACCAGAGGAGAAGCAACGGGATCGTCGGAAACGATAACAGAGCAGTTTGCGGTACCGCCACGCATCTCGGGGCCGTAGGAAGGCAGCCAAGAAACATGCTTGCCGTCGAGCATGCAAGCCATTGCAAGGAACTTACCGATCAGAAGCATACCCTGACCGCCGAAGCCTGCGAATATAAACTCTTTTTTCATATTATTCGGCCTCCTTGTCTTTCTTTACGCCGAGGGGATAATAGGGGATCATATTCTCTTCGAGCCACTTCATTGCCTCGATCGGGCTGAGGCCCCAGTTGGTCGGGCAGGTGGAGAGGACCTCGATCAGGCAGAAGCCCTTGCCCTGCATCTGATAGGTGAATGCCTTTTTGATGGCCTTCTTGGTCTTCATGATGTTGGCGTTGTTGTTAACAGCGCAGCGCTCGATGTAGTAGGAGCCGGGAATGGTCGCGAGCATCTCGGACACGCGGATAGGTGCGCCGCACCATGCCTCGTCACGGCCCTTGGGGGAGGTGGTGGTCTTCTGACCAACGAGGGTGGTAGGAGCCATCTGGCCGCCGGTCATGCCGTAAATGGCATTGTTGACGAAAATGGTGCAGATGTGCTCGCCGCGGTGTGCAGCGTGAACGATCTCGGCAGTACCGATGGAAGCGAGGTCGCCGTCGCCCTGGTAGGTGAATACGAGGGTATCCTTGCCGACAACGCGCTTTGCGCCGGTTGCGACTGCGGGTGCACGGCCGTGTGCAGCTTCATACATATCGCAGTTAAAGTACTCATATGCAAATACGGAGCAGCCGACAGGTGCTACGCCGATGACCTTACCTTCTTCGATAACGCCTTCCTTTTCGAGCTCCTCGATGGACTCTGCTACCAGGCGATGGATGATGCCGTGGTTGCAGCCGGGGCAGTAATGGAAAGTCTTGTCGGTAAGGAGTTTGGTTCTCTCAAATACTACGGACATTTATTTACCCTCCTTCATGCTCTTGATCTTTGCAACGATCTCGTCGGTGGTGGGCATCTGAGAGCCGAGGTGGCCGAAGAAATCAATGGGCTTTGCGCCGTTAATTGCAATTTTTACGTCCTCGAGCATCTGGCCTTCGTTCAGCTCGACGTCGAGAACTGCCTTTACGCCGTCAGCGCAGGCAGCCTGCTTAACAGCCTCGTACGGGAAGGGCCATACGGTGATGGGGCGAACCAGACCGACGTTGATGCCCTCAGCCTTGAGCTGATCGATAGCGGACTTTGCGATACGAGCGACGGTGCCGAATGCGGTGATGACATACTCTGCACCCTCGAGGTTGTAGTTTTCCCACATCTGCTCGTTTTTGGTGACCTCTGCATACATAGCCTGAAGCTCTGCGTTATGCTCGGACAGGGACTCGGTGTCGATGTAGATAGAATTGATGACGCCGCGCTTTGCGGGATCGTCGCCGGGCTTCCAGCCGGTGCAAGCCCAAGGCTTCTTCTCGGGATCGATCTTGAAGTCGACCATCTCGGGCATCTCAACAGGCTCCATCATCTGAGCAATGATACCGTCTGCGATGAACAGTACGGGGATGCGGTACTGCTCTGCCTTGTCGTATGCGAACATCATGATATCAACAGCTTCCTGAACGGAGGAGGGAGCGTAGGTCAGCAGATGGTAGTCGCCGTTGCCGCCGCCCTTGACAGCCTGGAAGTAGTCGCCCTGGGATGCCTGAATGTTGCCGAGGCCGGGGCCGCCGCGCATTACGTTCAGGATGACGCAGGGAAGCATTGCGCCTGCGCAGTAGGAGATACCCTCCTGCTTCAGGGATATGCCGGGGCTGGAGGAGGAAGTGATCGCACGGGCGCCGGTGCCGGCTGCGCCGTAGATCATGTTGATCGCAGCGACCTCGGACTCTGCCTGCAGGAAGCAGCCGTTTACGTCGGGATCAAACATACGTGCGGACATATATTCGGGGATCTCAGTCTGCGGGGTGATGGGATAGCCGAAGAAATAACGAGCGCCGGCTCTGATGGCGGCCTCTGCGATAGCTTCGCTACCCTTCATAAGAGTTTTTGCCATTATAATTTCCTCCTTAATCCTTCTCGATGTGGATCACCACGTCGGGGCAAGTGCGTGCGCAGGATGCGCAGCCGATGCACTCTTCAGGTTTTACGACCTCTGCCGGGTGATAGCCTTTTGCGTTGATTTTTGCCTTGGAAAGTTCAATGCAACCCTTGGGGCAAGCTCTGGCACACAGACCGCAGCCCTTGCACAGGTTCTCATTGATGGTTACCTTTACCATGTTGCTACCTCTTTTCTTTATTTTTGCTTTTTTGCTAACTTTATTTAAATCCGCATAAGCGGGGCCGCTCTTTATCAGTGACGGAAGTTCTTCTGCGGGTCCACGGTGTGCAGACCGTACTTGATGTAGGAATCCCAGTCACGGTGCATATAAACGTCGATGGGCACGGGCTTGCCGATGTACTTCGGGTCATGCCCCTCGGCAAGGAACTGTTCGAGCAGATCCTTCTTGCCGGTGGTGTACGCCACGGGGATGCCTGTCCTGTCGGAGACCTCCTTGAGCATCTCGTAGCCGTCGCGCAGCTCCTCAACGCTCGTTTCCGTTGCGAGGTTCGTGTTATTTATCATACCCGTTATTTTCAGTCTGGAGTGCGCCTGCATTCCCTCCTGAAGTCGTATAAGCTTCTCGACCGTACCGGAAAGCGGTCTGCGGATATTGACGACGTTGAGCACCTCGAGCGCGCCCGGCTCAAGATCGACGAAATCCTGATGATAACGTCCGAGCGCCGTTGCGCCGACATCATCGCCGCCCACGTCAAACACGACCGTATCCCAGTCGAGCACGAACGCCGAAGCGACCTCGGCGGGCAGGGACAGAGTTTCGATACCCGAGCAGGCATAGTTCGGGGACACCAGGCGTATCTCTTTCTGCTCGACCATCTTTCCGCGCTCTGTCAGGCGGAAATAGGTGTTGACCATATCAAGGTCTATCAGTTCTGTCCTCTCGCCTCTTGCGGCGGCCTGAATTGCAAAGTTGAGCGCGAGCTCGCTCTTGCCGCTGCCGTAGTTGCCGATGAGGACCTTTACGTTCTTCATTGGACTTGACCTCCGTTCATTATATGAACGCTCTTAAACGTTTATATTGTAGCATTCTGCAAGTTTTCCGTCAACATTTCTGCTTGTTAATTTAAAAATTATCACCCGCAATAATTCACAAAAACAACGCTCTTTTTTTGTATATTTAGTCAAGTGGAATATTTTCAATGCTGTTTTGCGTTGATTAAAGTGCAAATTCGTGCTGTGGTACAGTTTTTTGCTTCACAATGTGCAAAAATGCATTTTTGGCATGGTTTTATTCATTTTGACGCAAAAAATGTGCAGATGGGCGAAGATCGCATCTGCACATTTTTCATTCCAATATTCCGTATTTTGTTTTTATTCGACTGAGCTTTGACAGCACGGGCTCGCGCAGCAGCAGCAAAAACACCACCGTCCCTCCCGCGTGAATGAGGTTAAAGGCAAAGCCCGAGGCATACGAGGCGAACAGAAGCTGCCATGATACGGTTCGTGAGTACATGAGCACGTTTGCCGTGTCCATAACAAGTCCGTAGACGATGAGCACGGAGAAAAAGCCGTAGATAAGAAGCGGCGCTCGCTTGGGCTCGGTGCCGTGAAAGAGCAGTCCCGCAAGATAGCCGACAAAGCCGAACGAAACCATCTGCCACGGTGTCCACGGGCCCTGACCGAAGAAAAAGTTCGATATGAGACCCGCCGCCGCGCCCGTCATAAAGCCCTCCTCGGCATTAAACGCAACGGCAGTGAGAATGACTATCGCGCACACGGGCTTAAACTGCGGTGCCCAGTAAAACGCCGCCCGGCCCGCGACGGCAAGCGCCGTCATAACGGCGAGAATGACTATCTCGCGCACCTGCGGCCTTCTTCGCTCAAAGCGGGCGAAAAACATTGCGATCGCAAGGATCAGCAAAATGACCGAGGAGAGATAATACTGCCTGTTTTGCCACAGATACGTTTCGGCAAGAAGCAGCGCTGCGGAAAAAACGAGCATTATTGCGAGAGCCGCTATCTGCCGCCGGGTGATTTTCTCAGGCACTCGATCACCTCCCTGCACAGCACCGCGCCCGGAACAAGGCCTCTGCCGAGCTTGGCTGCGGCAGTCGTGTAAAAGTAATTGCCGGAGAAGAATTCGCGTGGGGCGCTTTGTGTTATGATCTCGCCGCGAAACAAAAGTGCGCAGCGGTCGGAATACTCCGCGGCAAATTCAATGTCGTGGCTGACGATGAACACGGTCTTGCCGCTTGCCCTGAGCTTCAGGATTATATCGCCCAGATGCTTTTTCATCTCGCCGTCAAAGCCCTTTGTGGGCTCGTCGAGAAGCAGGATGTCGGGACTCGTGAGCAGGGCCTTGGCAAGCGCCGTGCGCTGCTGCTCGCCGCCGGAAATATCGAAGGGGTGGCGCTCGAGAACGTCCGATAAGCAGAGCAGCTCGACAACGCGCCCGACCTCCTCGGGCGGCGCCTTCATCTCCTCAAGCTCCTCGCGCACGGTGCTTCTTGCAAGCAGCTCGCGCGGATCCTGCGGGAGAACTGCGATACGCGCCCCGTGGGAGATGACCTTACCGCGATACGGACGCAGTCTGCCGGAAATGACGCCGATGCTCGTGCTCTTACCCGAGCCGTTGCCGCCGACGAGCGAGAAAATTTCGCCCCTCCGAAGCTCCATGCTCAGTCCGCGCAGCACGTCCTCGGACTTTCTTTCGTATCTGAACCAGCACTCGCGCAGCGTGAGCGCGCTCTCGCCCGCCGTCTCGTCTTTCGACTCCGCTTCCACTCCCTTGCTGTGGGGAAGAGCGGAAATGAACGCCCTGCCCTGCCGCACCGTGAGCGGTGCCTCACCCTCGCCGTCAAGCGCCGCAAAGACCTTCACCGGCGTCGGCATGGACTCAAAAACGTGGCTGTTTTTTATCTGCATGACCGCATTTTGCGGCTTGTCAAACGCAGCGAGCCGCCCCTTGTCGAGCACCGCGAGCATATCCGCCATGGGCAGCGCTTCCTCAAGTCTGTGCTCGGTCAGAATAACGGTCACGCCCAGCTCGTCATTGAGCTTTCGCAGCGCCGCAAGAAAATCCGACGCGGCAATGGGATCAAGCTGACTCGTCGGCTCGTCCAAAATGAGGACGTCCGGGTGCATGACAGCAGCCGATGCGAGGTTCAAAAGCTGCTTCTGTCCCCCCGAGAGCTCCGCGACGTTTTTCATAAAAAGCTCGGAAATGCCGAAAAAGCTCGCCATTTCCCCGACTGCAAGCCGCATTTTGTTTTGCTCCCAGCCAAGGCTTTCGGGGCCGAAGGCGAGCTCGTGGAACACCTTGTCGGTCACAATCTGGTCGTCGGGATGCTGCATAACGAAGCCTATGCGCCGCGCCTGCTCCGCCTCTGACACCTCGTCAAGGGGCTTTGAAAAAAACAGCACCCTGCCGCTTTGCTCGCCGTGGTCGGCAAGGCAGGTCTTGAGTCTGCGCAGGAGCGTGCTCTTACCGCTGCCGGACGCGCCGCATATGAGCGTGACGCCGCCCTCGGGTATTTCGAGGGATATATTGTAAAGCGCCGGAGCTTGCTCTCCGGGGTAGGTAAAGCTCAGATTGCGGACACTGAACGCCGCCATACATACGCCTCCTTCAGGTCAAAAAGGTGCGGGATAAAGCACAGCGCGGCAAACGCCGCCGTGCCGAGTATCGAAAATGCGCTGCCCCCGCTCAAAATGACGGACGGATAAAACCGCGCGTATATGCTCCCGCTCGCGACCGCAAAAATGACCGCCGCGCACAGGATAACGCTCACCGTGAGCGCAGCGCCGTCGCGCGAGTCGAAGCGGTAAACGGAAAAGCTCGTGCGCCGTGCAGCGCCGTAGCCGCGGCTTTTCATTGAGTCGGCCGAGATTATCGAGCCCTCAAGCGCCCAGCTCACCGCAACGGAGAGTATCCTCGCGCTGCATTTCAAGCGGTGGGCAAAGCTGCCCTCGGAGCTGCCGAGCCCTATCTGAGCACGAGACGACGCGATGCTGCGTATCTTTTCGCCGAATCTCGGCACAAGGCGCAGCGACATCGAAAGCAGCAGCGATACCGAGGGGCTGAGCCTTCCGAACAAAAACAGCAGCTTGTCCGAGGTCATTATTTCGTTAAAGCAGGAAAACCACAAAATGACGCTTGCGAACATCGCGGAGGCGAAAAAGCCGTAGACAAGCGCCTCGCGGGTTATCGCGTTGCCGTTTTTGAGATAGAAAAGCGGCGTCACTCCCGCGTGGTTAAAAAGTGCGTTAAAAACGCTCATGAGCAGCAAAAACGGTATGAGGTACGCCAGCGTTTTCAAAAAGCTGCGCACTCCCTTCAGGATGCACACATAGCTTGCCGAGGCAAGCAGGCTTATCGCTAACAGCCACGGATGCATATATATCATCGTGAAAACGATCACCGCGGCGAAATACGCGAAGCCGACTGCGGGGTGCAGTCCGGAAAAGGCGTCCTTCATCGGCTCATACCGCCGCCGACGTCCTCGCCGAGGTCGCAGGTATAGCGCCAGCGTATAACGTCGCCGTCATTCAGGGCGTAGCGGCTGCAGCCGTAGTTGGGATACCAGCCGTTGACGCTGTACATCCAGCCGGACAGCTCGCCGCAGTCAAACTGATAGAGATTGCCTATGCCCTCGATATAGGCGCTGTTATACGCGGGAGTGAAAGACGCCTCGAGGTGTATCCCCTTTTCGCGGCAGGTGCGCTTGAGTACGTCAAAAACCGACTCGCCCTCATAAAACGTAACCGTGACCGCGGAGAGGATAACTCCGTCCGGCGGTAAAACGTCGAGCTTTGCCGGATCAAGGGAGTCAAGGTTATTGAGTATCGTTGCGCAGTCTATGGATATGGTGCAGTGAAGCTGCTTCTGCGTATCGGCGGGTTTCGTTTCCGGCTCGACCGGCTCGGGCTTTCCCGCGGGCACGGGGTCAGTGCCGTATTTATCCTTCTCGGTGCGGCTGCCGTCGGAAATTCCGGGCGCGGCACTCTCTGCGGGCGCAGGCTCAATCGCGTCCGCACGCAGAACGTATTCAAAAATGCCGTCCGTTATCTTAAAGCCGAGAATAGTCGTCTTGCTGCCCGTGACGGAGACTTCGCCGAGCCTGTTGCCGTCCCGGTCATACACGCTCACGCTCTGTGCGCTCCATTTTTCCGGCAGCGTCACGGCAAGAGTCGGCTCAAAGCTGAAGCTCTTGTCGCTTTTGAGCGTGACTACAAGCTCCTCGCCGTCACCGGAGGATATGGCCACTGCCATACAGACGTCGGCGGGAGCTTTAATGTCCGCCCCCGCGACCGTCCATTTGTATTCGTACTGCCCTGATTTTCCGCATACGGTGGCAATATCACCGGCATCGCGCAGCCCCTCGAGCACGGCTTTTGTAACTATCCCGTCCTCGCCGAGCTCAATGTCGCCGGCAAAGTTGACCGCCTCGGAGTTCTTCATGCAGCCTGCAAGCAGACTGCATATAAGAACCACGCAGAGTATAAGTGCAATTTTGCGGTTTTTCATTATTTTACCGCTCTGTAAATGAGAGTGACTATCTGGGCACGGGTGCACAGATCATCCGGGCCGAAATTTCCGTCGCCGTAGCCCTGAGCGATGCCATTCTCAGCCGCCCACATGATCGCTTCGTAATAGCACGATGTGCTGTCAACGTCGTCAAAGCCCTTGACTGAGCCCTGAGCTTTTTCACCGCCGAGGTATCGGTAAAGGAAGGTCACCGCCTGTGCGCGGGTGCAAGTATCGTTCGGACCGAAGGTGCCGTCGCCGTAGCCCTGGGCAATTCCCTTTTCAGTCGCCCAGATTATGGCGTCCTCATAGCACTCGTCGCACGCATCGGTGAAGCCGTATTCACCGCTGACCTCGGGAGACTTTGCATGGCGGTAGAGGAAGGTGACTATCTGTGCGCGGGTGCAGCTGTCATCGGGAGCAAACACGCTGTCGCTGTAACCCTTAACGATATCGTTTGCACTGCCCCATTCGACCGCCTCGTAGTAATATTCATCGGGCTGCACGTCCTCAAAGTCGGAGCGCTCGCTCACGAACACCCTGCACACTGCGGGTACGATGGCGTTATTTTCAGCCGTTGCAACGATGACATACGCTCCGTCGTTTTTAAAGCTGAAGCTGTATTTGCCGCCGTCGAGGTAGGTGCAGGTAACGCCGTCCGCCTCGCTCTCGAGGCACGCGTCATATACCTTGATAGTAGCATTTTCAAGGCTGCTGAATATAGGCATATAATTGGCGTCATAGCCGGACTGATATTTGAGCGAAAGCGTCAGCGTGCCAAGCTGAGCGACGGTTGCGGCGCTCTTATCGAAGAATGCATATGCGTCGCTATTGGGGTAGGCGTTTGCGGTGATGTAGGCGTAGACATGGTCGCCGTCGTTGACCTCGTCGCCGAGGCTCATCGCCATGGCATTATTGACATAGTAGCCGAAGTTGCCGCTCGTATCGCCCCAGAGCTTGGTTATATACTGACCGTACTGACCCACTGCGGTTGCATAGCCGCCCTGCGCTCCGCCGTTATAGCTCTTCTCGTGGGCGGCATAAAGCACCTCATCAACATCGACCTTGCCGTCGCCGTTGCGGTCGCTTACCTTGAGCTCTTCGTATCCAAGCCGGACGCTGCCCTTGTCGGAAATGCTGACATAGACGTCCTTTGTCATTCTCACGGGGCCGACGCAGATGACGCAGCCGCTGTCGTTTTTGTAATAGAGGTTTCCGTTTTCGTCCGCAACGACGCTTGCGATGCAGTACTGGGCACAGTCCGCGGCGTCATAAATTTCGACAAGCTCCGTTTTGCTTATGTCATCGGCCTTGACCTTTATGAGCGATATGCCGCCGGGGGTCATGTTATAGGTACTGTAGAAGTACAGATAGCCCGTGCTCTCAAGATACGCCGTGGACAGGAGCATCTCGCACTGGGGGTAGCCCTTGAGGGCCACGTAGCCCTTCACCTCGAGCGTGTTTTTGTCGGCAATGACGAAGTTGCCCGTGGAGCCGGAATCGGAGATACCGCTGCCCGCTCCGAAGTAGATGTAATCGCCGTAGATAACGGGGGTAGAGGTGCTCTGCGCGCCGAAGGAAACGGTCTTGACACCGCTTATTTCTCCGGTTTCTTTGTTAACATCCGCCGAGCAGAGGAAGCCGCCCTTGGTGGTGAAGTATGCCTTGCCGCCGTCCATTACGACGCTGCTGCGCACGTCGCCGCAGCCGGTTAAAGCGGCGCTCGAAACGGGCTCAACAGTCTCGTCCTTGCCGTAGCTTTTCTTAAAGCACAAAAGCGAGCCGCTGCCCTTGCTGCCGTTTTCGCCATCGTCCGTGCCGACGATTATGTAGTCGCCGTATGCCGCGGCGCCTGCCCAATAGAAGCCGCCCTTTACGGTGTAGCTCCAGCACTGTCTTCCGGTTTCCGCGTCGACGCACGCGAAGTCTGCGTCCTTTGTTTCACCGTTCCAGAAGCCCACGTAGAGCTTGCCGTCGGAATACAGCACGCGGGAGAGAGACTGACCGCCGAGGAAATTCTGATACGTCCACTCGCTCATAAGAGTTTTCGAGTCAAACGCCTGGAGAGTGGCGGTGCCGAGGGGAGCCACGATCTTGTCGCCCGCCTCAACGCAGGGCGTGTAGCCGTAGCTGGATTTTGTGAGCATGCTGCCGCGTGCGATGGTTGAGCCGTCCGTGCGGCTGAGCTTAAATATGTCTCTGTCGGCCATGACGTAAACTCCGCCGTCTGCAAGCAGCGGCACGCTCGGTGCGGCCGTCCAGCTGCTGCCGAAGCTGTAAGCCCATTTGAGCTCCGTGGCTTCGGTGCTCACGGGAGTTTTAGTATCAGTGGTATCGGCAAATGCCGCGGCGCCGGGCAGCATAAGGCTCAGCACCATGATAAGAGCCAGAAGAAGGCTCAGTGATCTTTTTTTCATATTGACCTCCAAATAGTATTTTTAGTTCGTTTTCGTCTAATCTACTACCCGTAGGTGATGTTGAGCATCAATGCGTCCTCGCGCATATATCTCACCTCCGTTAATTATTTCGGGCGCCCGCACTTCGGCAAGTCTTCCGGCTCACGGTTCATCCTCGGACGCGCCTTCCCGTTTTCACAGTGGCTTCTTGCACCCTCGTCACCGTTTACGGCAGCGGGACTGCTTTGGATTTTCACCAAATTCCTTGTTAGGCGGCATTGCCGCACCGAACGGAGCACCCAATCGTTTTATTATATCAGCTTTTTCGCCGTTACACAACAAGAAGCTCCCCCATTAGGGGAGCTTCTGATTTCATTTTAAGTTTTCCACTTTTTGCAGCGATTTGCTATGCGTTTTCTCTTGCGCACGTTATGAATGACAAAATACGCCGCAAGCAGCACGACGACCGCACACATACACACGATGGCGTAGGTATCCACGCCGCCCTGCGTCTTGACCTGAAGCCACAGCGAATCGGTAAAGCGGCTCGTTTCCTCCGAGAGGTTTATAAACGCCTTGCCGTTTTCGAGCGTCTCCTGCGTGGGATAGGCTATCTCGCTTTCCGCCGTCTCGGGGTCCATATACTGCTTTGCCTCGGATATGGGCGTGGAGTAGCCGAGGTAATCGAGGTTTTCGCCCGATATTTCGGGGTCGCACAGGAAGTTTATATACGCCTCGGCAGCGGCCTTGTTCTGGCAGCCCTTGGGGATGCAAATGGCGTCAATGAAGAGGTTGAAGCCCTCCTTGGGGAAGTAAAAGCCAAGGTCGGAGTTTTCCTGCTGCATGAGGAGATAGTCGCCGGCATAATACGGCGCTATCCACGCCTCCTCGCGCTCCATCTTGCTGAATATCTGATCCATGACGTATTCCTGCACGAGGGGCTTCTGCTCAATGAGCTTATACGCAGCTGAGCGCAGCTCGTCCTGATCCTCGCTGTTTATGTCGATGCCCAGCAGAAGCTCCGATATGGCAAAGGCGTCGCGGGGGTTATCGAACATGAGGATCTTGCCGGAATACTTGTCGTTCCACAGCAGATTCCACGAGCCGAGGTCGGACTCGGAAACGTACTTTTTGTTGTAGATGATGCCAACGGTGCCCCATGTGTACGGCACGGAGTATTTATTCTCCGGATCGTAGGAGGTGTTTTTATATGCCTCGTCCACGAGCGCGTAGTTGGGGATATTCGCAAAGTCAATCTCCTCGAGCATATCCTCGGCGATCAGGCGCGCCACCATGTAGTCCGAGGGGATAATGACGTCGTAGCTGCTGCCGCCGGTCTTGAGCTTTGTGTACATCGTTTCGTTGGAGTCGAAGGTCATGTAATTGACCTTGATGCCGGTTTTTTCGGTGAAGGCCTTGTTGACGTCAATATATCCGTCGGTGCCGTCGGAGATGTACTGACCCCAGTTATAGACGTTTATGGTCACTTCCTCGGCATTCGCCCGCACGGGCAGTATACCTGCGAAAACCAGCGCACACATCAGCAAAGAAAGCACTCTTTTCATGCGCTCACCTGCTTTCCGCGGCGGAAAGCCCTGCGGTTTTCCTTGGTTCGCTTTGCGTCGCGCTCCTGAAGGAGATTCATGAGCACCATCACGAGGAGTATCGCGGCAAACAGCAGCGTGAACAGTGCGTAGATCTTCGGCTGGAGGGGCTTTTTGGTGTAGTTATAGATCTCGACCGGAAGCGTCACGAAGCGCGGACCGTAGACGAAATAGCTGATGACGAAATCGTCAAGGCTCATCGTGAACGCCATGAGAGCGCCCGAGACGATGCCCGGCGTTATCTCGTGGATAACGACCTTGTAAAACGCCTGCCACGGCGTGCAACCGAGATCCATCGCCGCCTCGCGCAGATTGGGATCCATCTGGCGCAGCTTGGGCATGACGGAGAGGATGACGTACGGCAGGTTAAAGGTGATATGCGCGATGAGAAGCGTCGCAAAGCCGAGAATGTTGTTTATTTTCATCACCGTTCCGACGAACGCGAACAGCAGCGCGAGCGAAACGCCGGTGACTATCTCGGGGTTTGTCAGCGGGATATTCGTGACGCCCATCGTGAAGCTGCGAAGCCGCGGCCCCATCGAATGGATGCCCAACGCGGCGGCGGTGCCGAGAATGGTTGCGAATATCGAGGACAAAAGCGCAACTATGACGGAGTTGAGAAGCAGCGGGAGCAGCACTCCGTCGCGGAAAAGCTCGCCGTAGTTATTGAGCGTAAAGCCCTTGAACACAGCGATGTCCATGCCGCTGTTGAACGAGCCGACGGCGAGGACTATCATCGGGATATAAAGAAACAGCAGGACTATGACCGTGAACACCTTGTTGAATCTTTTCACAGCGTCAAGACCTCCTCTTCCTCATCGCCGAAGCGGTTCATAACTCCGATGCAGATGAATATCATCACCATCAGAATAAGGCTGATGGCCGCGCCGAGGTTGGGGTTATAAGCGGTCTTGAACTGGCTCTCGATAACGTCGCCTATGAGCGTCGTGCCGGACGAGCCAAGCTTCTGGGAAATATAAAACGTGGACACGGCGGGGACGAACACCATCGTAAAGCCCGAGATTATGCCGGGCGCGGACAGGGGCAGGATAACGCGCCTGAACACGTTAAAGCCGTTGCAGCCGAGATCCTGCGCGGCCTCTATGAGGCGGCGGTCTATCTTCATGATGACGGTGTAAAGCGGCATTATCATATACGGCAGGTAGTTATACACCATGCCGAGCACCACCGCGCCGTTATTGCGGATAAGCGGCAGGGGCTGAAGCCCGATGCTCGTGATGAAGTTATTTATAATGCCGGTATCCTCCGTGAGCGCGACCCACGCAAGGGTGCGCAGAAGAAAGCTTATGCACATGGGCAGCATAACGAGCATATAGAGAAATCTCTGCGTCGTTTCCCCGCAGTTTGCGATGTAGTACGCAACGGGGTAGCCTATAACGATGCAAATGAGCGAGGATATAAGTGCAAGCCAGATGCTCTTTATGAGAATGGGCATATAATTGCCGAGGTTTGCGATGTTTGCAAGGGTGAACTCGCCCGTGGCGGCGTCTGTGAAGGCATAGTACGCAACTATCGCAAGCGGCACTATCGTAAACAGCGCCATCCACACGAGATAGGGTGCGGCAAGGGCTTTGTTATTCTTCATTTTCGCCGCCCTCCGCAGGCTCCTCGCTCTCTTCGGCGTCGTCCGGATAGAGGTCGGGGTCGTCCATCTCGTCGTATTCGGCGGAGTAAGAGCTGTAGTCGCCGAACTGGCCGGAGTACTCGCTCTTGTGCATGATGTGGATATCCTCCGGCTCAAGGCGAATTCCGATATATGAGCCTACGTCGTAGAAATCCGTGGTCTGAATGAGCCATTTGAAGCCCTTGAAGTCGACTATGGTGTCATAGTGCACGCCCTTGAAGGTGACGGAGGTGACGGTGCCGCAAAGGTGACCGTCGTCGGGCGCGACGATGTCGATATCCTCCGGGCGAATGACGACGTCGACCGGCTCGTTTTTCTCGAAGCCGAAGTCAACGCATTTAAATCTCCTGCCGAAGAACTTGACGAGCCTGTCCTCGAGCATGATACCGTCAAGGATATTGCTCTCGCCTATAAAGTCCGCAACGAAGGCGTTTTTCGGCTCGTTGTAAATATCCTCGGGCGTGCCTATCTGCTGGATGCGGCCCTTATCCATGACAACGACGGTGTCGGACATGGACAGCGCCTCCTCCTGGTCATGGGTGACATATATAAAAGTAATGCCCATCGCCTGCTGAATACGCTTGAGCTCGTTCTGCATATCTTTTCTCAGACGCAGGTCAAGCGCACCGAGAGGCTCGTCAAGAAGCAGCACCTTGGGTCTGTTAACAAGCGCTCTGGCAATGGCAACACGCTGCTGCTGACCGCCGGAAAGCTGCGAGACCTTGCGGTTCTCAAAGCCCTTCAGGCTGACGATCTCAAGCATCTCCGTGACGCGCTCGTCAATTTCCTGCTCGGGCAGCTTCGAAAGACGCAGGCCGAAGGCCACGTTTTCATAAACGTCCAGATGCGGGAAAAGCGCATACTTCTGAAACACGGTGTTTACCTTTCTCTTGTGAGGCGGGACATCATTTATCCTCTCGCCGTCAAAAATGACGTCGCCGCCGGTGGGCTTTATAAAACCGCCGATGATTCTGAGCGTGGTGGTTTTGCCGCAGCCGGAGGGACCCAACAGCGTGAGGAATTCCTTATCATTGAAATACAGGTTAATATCGTCTAAAACGATCTCGTCGTCAAACGCCATTTGACAATTCACAAGGCGAATGAGTTCTTTGGACATTTATCCTCCCCCATTTCTATAAATATTTTTTTGGGCGATAAAAAAGGACAGCTCCGAAACTGCGTCCGGACTGCCCTTTGCATCGCTCAACAATATACATAAAAAACCCCGCAAAGTCAACAGCTTTCGCGAATTTTTTAATTCATTTTTTCAAATACCGTCAAGACAGGTGACGTTAAAGTATTTTTCCGCAAAATCAACGCTTTCGACGGTGAATACCTTGCCGCGCAGATACTCCAGAATACCCGCGTCCGTCGGGAAGGAAAACTCCAGCTTGTACGAATACAGTGCCTGACCCTTTTCGCCGAAATTCTTGTTGAAGCGCTCGCTGCCGTACTTGCCGTCGCCCAGAAGCGGCATACCCGCCGCCGCCATCTGCGCGCGGATCTGATGCGTCCTGCCGGTGAGCAGCCGGCACTCCATAAGCGACAGCGCGCCCGCGGATCTGATGAGCCTGTACTCCGTTATCGCGGTCTTGGCTCCCGGCTCGGGGCGGTTTTTGACGTAGACCTGATTTTTCGCGGCGTCCTTGAAAAGATAGTTTTCAAGCCTCCCGCTCGGCTTGCGTGGCCTGCCCTGCACGGCGCACAGGTAGTATTTTTCTATCTCCCTGTCGCGTATCTTGTCGTTTAATATCCTCAGCGCCTCGGCGTTTTTCGCGGCGATGACTATGCCGCCGGTGTTGCGGTCGATGCGGTTGCACAGAGCCGGCGCAAAGGAGTTTTCGCCCTTGGGGTCCCACTGCCCGTTTTGCGCAAGGTACGCCTGAATATTTGCGATGAGGGTGTTATAATCCCACGCTCCAGCGCTGTGGCACAATACGCCCGGTTTTTTGTCGGCAAGCAGGATGTTCTCGTCCTCGTATACGATGTTCATTTTCGGCTTTCCGACCTTCAGATATGCATTCTCCTCGCGCGGCTTTTCAAAAAATTCATCGTTTATGTAAAGGCTCAGAACGTCGCCCTCGTTAAGGCGCGTGTCGCGCTTTGCGCCCTTGCCGTTGAGCTTTATGCGCTTTATCCTTATGTACTTTTGAAGCAGCGTTTCCGGCAGGAGCGGCACGGCCTTTCCGACAAATCTGTCAAGCCGCTGTCCCGCGTCGTTTCGCCTTACTGTAAGCTCTTTCATATCGAGATATTATACACGCCCGGGCACAAAAAAATCAAGCCCCCGATGCTGCTCGGGAGCTTGACAGTATATTTTCACTCAATTATGCCCTCTGCATGCCCTTAACGGTCATCCAGACCATGCCTGCAAGATAAGCTGCTCCGAAAATACCGATACCTGTTAACATAGCCGTATGCTCCTTTCATAATTCAGGCCTTGAGTTAATTGCCTCTTTGCAATTTTCATTATAGCTATTTTGCCGAGAAAATCAACTGTTTTTCACAAAATCATATTTTACATTTTGTTAAACTTGCACAAAGGATTGCAATTTGCAGCATCATTTCGGAAACTTGCAGATCGCATTATCCTACGATTTTGCAGTTTGAATAAGGCAAGGCGTCATTATTCGTTTTGGGTCTGTTAAGGCTCTTAACGGGCTATAATCTGCAAGTTTTGCTGCACCGCACTTGCAAATGCACTATGCTTTTTGAAAGTAGCCTTTCATTTTAACTGCGATTTTAATTCATGAAGGCTGCATTTTGCAGGGCGCTCGGAGTTTTTTGCAGGGTGTCTATACTGTTTGCGCCGCCGCTTCTCTGAGAAAAACATAAGAATTTCGTTAAAAGAGCACAGGCCGCGGGAATTTCCGCTTGCAAATGCGCTCGGTTATGTTCCGAGGCTGCCGAGCGCTCTGCATGAGGGCTGCTCCGACGCTGCATTTTGCTTCTTTTTTGCCGAAAACGGTCGAAAAAACAGCCCCCGGAGTGTACCGAAGGCTGTTTTGACATCTTATTTTCTTCTTCTGGAGCGGCCGCGGTCTGCATACATGGGGTTTCCGGCAATGCGGCTGTCCGATTCCTTCATAAACTGCTTAAGCTTATCCTCAAACGCCTGATCCTCCGTGGGCGCCGCCACCTGACCGGCAGCGGGCTGCTCTCTTCTCGGCTCGGGGCGCGGCTGTGGTTTGGGCTGCTGCGGCCGCTCGGGACGGCGTGCTTCGCTCTCGCGCTCCTCGGCGCGCTTGATCGAAAGATTTATCTTGTCTCCGTTTATGCCGATGATCTTGACCTTAACCGTCTGTCCGACGCTGACATACTGCGAAACATCGCTGACATAGGCGTTTGCGATCTCGGATATGTGCACAAGTCCGCTCCCGCCGCCGGACAGGTTGACAAACGCTCCGAATTTCGTGATACCGCTTACCTTGCCCTCAAGCACCGCTCCCACTTCAGGCTGCATATGTATTAGTTCCCCATTCTTTATATTCTTTATTTTCAGTCCTTATCCGCAAACACCGCCGCGTCGCCTCTTATGAGCCTCAGCCGCGCTTCGGCCTCTTTTTCGAGACCTGAGCCGTCGCAGAGCGCCTCAAGCGCATCGCTCAAAAGCTCATTTTCTGCCTGCGCGGCCTCTATCTCCGCCCGCAGACATTCCGACTGCTCCGCCGCGTCGCGCACCTGACGGCTTATGCTTACAAGGTTCAGAATAGCATATACGGCCAGCATCGTCAATGCCAGAGAGAGTATCGTCGCAGATTTTTTCATTTTTTTCCGATTTTCTCCTCGTATTTTCGATTATTCTTGCACTCATTGCATTGCTTAGTCTGATTTTAACGCAATTACAGAATTTTTCAAAGCATTTTTTGGCGATTTCGAAAAATAATTTTATGACCCTTGCGAGAGGCGCAAAAATCTTTGTGATAAGCTCCGCTATAAAACCGAGCACGGCGAGCACCGCGGGGCTGAGCAGGCGCATATAAAGGCAAAAGCCGAGCGCGGCAAAGCAGAGCATGAGAAAATGAAGCTCTCCCTCGCCGAAGCTCATGCCGAGCATGAAAAGTCCCGTGAAAGCGATAAGGCAAAACAGCGCGTCGCAAAGCGCCGTCAAGCCGAGCCTGCGGCGGATAGTTCGCAGGACGTCATACACCGCGCCGAGCGCAAAGCCCAGCAGCATCGAGGCGCAAAGCTGCGTGAGCTGGAGCGAAACGGCAATATGCATTTATCCGAAAAGCCGCTGCCAAAGGCTGACAGAGCTTTGCTTTTCCTCGTAGCTCAGCTCGGAAATGACTCCCTCGACGCTGAGCTTTCCCGCGTCGAGGTCTATCCTGCTTATATGCAGCCCGCTGCCGCGCACAATGAGGTCGCCCGATGTCGTATTCATCACAACGAGCGTTTCGTCGAAGCTCTCAACGTCCTCAACTCCGCTCACGCTCAGCCTCGCCCTGTCCTCAAGGCTCAGGCCGTGCGGCTTGGGCGCCTGTGTTTTTGCTTTTTCCTCATATGCCATGTCGTGCCCTCCTTTTTTGTACAAGCATATGAGGATAAGAAACTAAAAATGCACCCTGAAATAATCAGAGTGCATTTTCGCCTATGACCGTAATTCCGTGTTTTTTGAGAAGCTCGGCAGTCACGCCGTCGCCCTGCGTGAGCGTGCCGGTGAACGTGCCGTCGTAAATAGTCCCGCTGCCGCAGGAGGGGCTGTTTTCCTTAAATATCGCAAGCCGCGCGCCGAATATTTCGGCAAGGTGCAGCGCCGCTTGCGCGCCCTTTTGAAACTGTGCGGTCACGTCCGCGCCGGTTTTGGAGACGACCTTATCGCCCCTGCGCTCGGCCGGAGCTCTGGGTATTGTGAGCCCACCGTAGCATTCGGGGCAAACGGGGATAAGCTCATATTTCCCCTTGAGGGCCTCGATCGTATCCTCGGGCAGAGCATTGCTGCCGCCGCTGTATTTACACTCCGCGCCGAGAAGGCAGGCGGATATAAGCGCTTTTTCTCTCATCGGCGTCTTAGCCCCAGCACGGCGCCGCAAACGCCGCCTATGATATGCGTCAGCTGAGAAACGTTGTCGTTGAGCATGATCCCGTCAACTATCTCGTTGCCGAGGTATAAAATGAGCACGAGAATGAGCGTGATGGGTATGTAGCCGTCGCGCATTCCCGCAAGCGAGGCCATGACTATCATCATGAACACAATGCCCGACGCGCCCATGAGCATTGAGCCGGGGAACAAGAACCAATACACGAGCCCCGAAACGAGCGCCGTTATGACGATCGCGCTGAGAAGATTTCGGCTGCCGTACTTTTCCTCAAGGCCGGGGCCCACGACGAGTATCATCATCATGTTGCCTATATAGTGGTTGTAATCGGCGTGACCGAGGACGTGCAGAAAAAAGCGGGGGTAGGTCAAAATATCGGACAGTGACGAGCGCCACACGCTGAACAGATACGTATTAGTCCAGCCGTCGGTGATTTTGCCGAGCACAAGCGCAAACAGTGACAAAAGTGCAAAGGTTATCGTCACGGGGGCATTATACTGAAGTCGGAACAGTCTTTTCATTTAAGGCTCTCCAGTGCTTTGTCATAATACTCCTTCGTTTTCTCATCAAAGCAGACCATGCGCACGCGCTCGATCTCGGGATGGAATTTGAGGAAATCGCTTATCGTGCCGATGGCGATCTTGGACGCCCGCTCGAGCGGAAAGCGGTACACTCCCGTGGATATCGAGGGGAAATCGACGGTCTTGCAGCCGTATTCCGAGGCAAGCTCGAGGCAGCTTATATAGCACGCGCTCAGAAGCTCCGGCTCGTACTTCGTGCCGCCGTGCCACACGGGACCGGGGGTGTGGATAACGTACTTTGCCGGCAGCTTGTAGCCGCGGGTTATCTTCGCCTCGCCCGTTTTGCAGCCGTTTAAGCCGCGGCACTCGGCAAGAAGCTCGGGTCCTGCCGCGCGGTGTATCGCTCCGTCCACTCCGCCGCCGCCGAGAAGCGAGCAGTTCGCGGCGTTGACGATTGCGTCGACCTTCTGCTTGGTTATATCGCCCTGAATTATTTCTATCTTGTTCATAATATCACCTCAGAGTTTTTTAACGTCTGCTATAAGCTCATCCACATCGCACTCACGGCTTGCCCAGCTCGTGCAAAGCCTCACGACCGCACCGCCGTCCGCCAGCGGCTCCTGCACGGAAAAGCTGTATTTTTCGCGCAGCGCGGCAAGCTGAGCGGCGCTGAGTATCGGGAAAACTTGATTGGTCGGAGAGGGGTATTTAAATTTGATGCCCTTCGCCCTGAAAGCCTCGCAAAGTCTTGCGGCAAGCTCCACCTCGCGGCGTCCGACCCTGTAATAAAGTCCGTCGGTGAACAACTCGTCAAATTGCAGCCCCAGAAGTCTGCCCTTTGCGAGCATTCCGCCGCGCTGCTTTATGATATAGCGAAAATCACGCTTAATTGCGTCGTTGCAGATAACGACCGCCTCGCCGAAAAGGGCGCCGTGCTTGGTGCCGCCTATGTAAAACACGTCGCACAGCCGCGCAAGCTCGGGCAGGCTCGGGGTGCCCTCGCAGGCAAGAGCGCAGGAAAGACGCGCTCCGTCGCAGAAAAGGATAAGGCCGAGCTCGCGGCAGACGGCGCTGAGCTTTCGCATTTCCTCAAGCGAATAGACCGTGCCGGTCTCGGTCGGCTGGGAAACATACACCATCGCGGGCTGAACGATATGCTCAAACGACTCGTCGGCGCGGTGGCGCAAAACGTATGCGCGCACCGCCTCGGCACTTATTTTGCCGTCGCTTGTCGGAAGGGTCATTACCTTATGACCCGTAGCCTCGACAGCGCCCGTTTCGTGCACCTCGACGTGCGCGGTCTCGGCCGCGAGCACGCCCTGATGCGGGCGTAGGCTTGCCGCTATGACAGTCAGATTTGCCTGAGTACCGCCGACGAGAAAATGAACGTCGGCATCGGGCGCCTCGCACTCGGCTTTTATCTTTTCCCGCGCGGCGGCGCAGTAATCGTCCGCGCCGTAGCCGGGAGTCTGCTCGAGGTTCGTTTCGCAAAGCCGCCGCATTATCTCCGGCAGCGCTCCCTCAAGATAGTCGCTTTCGAGCCTTATCATGCGCTCACCTCGACCGTCACGCGCTCGCCGTCGGACGACACGCGGATATTCTCGGCGTTTTCGCCGCGGCAGTCGATTATCTTCTGCGCAATGGCGTCCTCAACGTCGCGCTGGATGGTGCGGCGCAGATTACGCGCACCGTAGGTCGCGGAATAGCTCTTTTTAACGAGGTAGTCAACGAGAGCGTCGTCCCACGTGAGCGTTATGCCGCGCTCCGCGATAGCCTCGCGGGTCTCATTGAGCATGAGAACGGCAATGCGTTTAAAGTCGTCCTCGGTGAGGCTGTTAAAGTAAACGATCTCGTCCACACGGTTTATAAACTCCGGACGGAGGAAGTCGTTGAGCGCCTTTATCGCCTTCTCGCGCCCCATATCGCTCACCGTGCCTCCGAAACCGAGAGCGCCGCCCTTGGTATTCGAGCCCGCGTTCGTCGTCATGACGATGACCGTGTTTTCAAAGTTCACCGTTCTGCCCTGCGCGTCGGTTATTCTGCCGTCGTCAAGGATCTGGAGCAGGATGTTGAGAACGTCCGGATGCGCCTTCTCTATCTCGTCAAACAGCACGACGGAATAGGGCTTGCGGCGAATTTTCTCCGTGAGCTGTCCCGCCTCATCGTAGCCGACATAGCCCGGGGGCGAGCCGATGATACGCGAGACGCTGAATTTCTCCATAAATTCGGACATATCGAGCCTTATAAGCGACTCGGGCGAGTCAAAAAGGTCTGCCGCAAGGCGCTTTACGAGCTCCGTTTTGCCGACGCCCGTGCCGCCGACGAAAATAAAGCTCGTGGGCTTTCTCTTCGCCTTGAGTCCGATGCGCGAGCGCTTTATCGCGCTGCAAACGGCGTTTACCGCCTCGTCCTGACCGATTATATGCGCTTTAAGGCGCTTATCAAGCTCCGCAAGGCGCTCAAATTCGTCCTCACGGATCGACGATGCCGGGATCTTGGTCCACAGCTCGATTATACGGGCAAGGTTATCCACAGTCAGCTCCGGCACTCCCTCGAGCTCAAGCGCGGCAAGCTCCTGCTCACGCTGCATCTCCTTGCTGCGAAGCTCGGCAATGCGCTCGTAGCGCTTGTCAAGAGCGGCGTCGGTGAGCTCCTCGCCGGCAGGCGCGGGCTCGCTCATGAGATTTTCCCGCTCAAAGCGAAGGTCGTCAAGATCCTTCTGAAGCTCGGCGCGGCGCACGAAATTTTTGTCCTTGAGGTTTACGTCCGAGCACGCCTCGTCAATGAGGTCAATAGCCTTATCCGGCAGGAAGCGGTCGGTTATATAGCGCTCGGAGAGCTTGACTGCCTCGGCGCACATCTCGTCGGAGACGCGCACGCCGTGGTAATCCTCGTAGTATTTGCGTATGCCCTTGAGTATCTCAATGCTGTCGGCAATGGACGGCTCGTTTATCGTGACGGGCTGGAATCTGCGCTCAAGCGCGGAGTCCTTTTCGATATGCTTGCGGTATTCGGTGAAGGTAGTCGCACCGATGACCTGAATTTCGCCTCTTGAAAGGGCGGGCTTGAGGATATTCGCGGCGTTCATGCTGCCCTCGGCGTCGCCCGCTCCGACGATGTTATGCACCTCGTCAATGACGAGAATGACGTTGCCCTGCTTGCGGATTTCCTCGATGAGCCCCTTCATGCGGCTCTCGAACTGTCCGCGGAACTGCGTGCCGGCAACGAGCGCGGTGAGGTCGAGCAGGTACACCTCCTTGTCGCGCAGCTTATACGGCACCTGCCCTGCGGCGATGCGCTGCGCAAGCCCCTCGGCAACGGCGGTCTTGCCGACGCCGGGCTCGCCGATGAGGCAGGGGTTATTCTTCTGGCGGCGGTTTAATATCTGAATAACGCGCTCAAGCTCATCCTCACGGCCTATCATGCTGTCGAGCTTGCCCGCACGGGCGCGGTCGGTGAGGTTTATGCAGTAGTTATCAAGGAACTTGCGCTTGGGAGGCTTGCCGCCCTCCTTGGGCTGCTGACTCTGAGCGCCGGAGGCCGCGTTTTCGGGCGGCTGGCTGCCGCCGTTAAAGAGTCTGTTGAGAAACGGGAAAGTCGCGGTCTTGCCGTCGTCGTCGGGATCCGAGTCGGAATTCGGATCGTCCGACATTTCCATAAGACTTTCAACGCCGTTCAAGGCGTTCATCATCTCGCCGCTGAGATTGTCGAGGTCCTCGTCCGAGATGCCCATTTTTTCGATCATATCGTCAACGGGCTGTATATGAAGCTCTCTTGCGCATTTAAGGCACAGGCCTTCATTTTTCTGAACTCCGCCCTCAAGCTTTGTTATAAACACTACCGCGACGTTTTTGCCGCAGCGTGAGCACATTTTAGGCTGCATGATTTATCCTCCAATCATCAATAGATCTTGTCTGCCAAGCCGTCCAGCATCAGAAAAAATCTGCTGAACAGTCCGTCATCCAATGTTGTGTTTCCTATTATTATTCCACAGAAGCTGAGCATCCAGCACAGGCAGACGCAAAGTATGCATCCGCGCACAAAGCCGAGCGCAGCGCCGCCGTAGAGGTCTAAATCCGCGTTGTCGGTTATCCGAAAGCGCAGATCGAATATCTGTTTTATGAGATACGCAAAAAATAATATGAGCGCAAAAAACAATGTCGCTATCATTAAATACGCTATCGCCCCGCTTGCCGCCTGAGCCGCCGAGGTGGGAGCGTCAAGCTCCGTTTTCCCATAGACCTGTGCCGCCGCGAGCGAATAGTGCTCCGCTCTCTTGGGCGCAAAGCCGATGCTCTGAAGGCACTGCGACATATACGGTCTGACGAGCTCGGGGTTCGCTGCAAGAGTGTCCTCGACGTTTATGTCCGAAATTCCGATGCGGGCAGCGACGTCGCTTTCAAGCTGCGAGTCGATGCAGCCGGCTATAAACGGGCGCAGCAGATACGATGCGCTGTCGGCTGCGTTTGACGCGATAAGCAGCCCGCCGAATACGGCGACGAGAAGCGATACAAGGCTTATCGCCGTGTTTACCGCGCCGCGCTTATAGCCGCGCCATGTACAATAAAATAATATTATCAGTACGCTAAGTTCGATAACAAATCTCATCTGTCGTTTTGAAGTATCTTCGCAACACCGCCGCCGACGGTGAGTATCCTGCCGCCGTCAAGAAGCATTGCCTCGCTCACGCCGGAGGCATCGCCCGCGCTCACGAGCCGTCCCTTGCGGTCGTAAACGCCGACAGCATCGTGCGTGAGTATAAGTATCCTGTCGTCGGAGCAGTCCATGCCGAGCACGCTGCCGCGAAGCTTGATTTCATTCTCAGGCTCGGCATCCTCCGAGAGGATGCATACCCTGCTTTTTTCATCTTCTCTCACTTCTATTATGAGCCTGCCGTCAAGTACCCCGTATTTGCCGGTAATACCGTCGCCGAAGCTGTGCTCAAGGCTCTTAACTCCGTCGGACGAGAGGAAGTACACCCCGCCCGAGCCTATACCGCACACAACGCCGTCAAGCCACGCTATTGCGCGAAGCTCCTCGGGGCAGTCATATTCGCCCTGCGCGCTCTTGCCGTCAAGGCAGAGCAGATGCAGCTTATTCTCCGCACAAACGGCAAGCTGTCCTCCATCGGGAGATACCTGTGCGCAGGTGACCTCGCCGAGTGCGCTGTACCACTTATAAACGGCGCTTTTTTCCGCGGAATAAACCGTGACGGCGCCCTTATAGCCCGGCTCAAAGGTGCATACTGCCGCCATGCCGCAGTCTGACAGGGACGCGGACACAATGGCGTTATCGGTCGTAAGCGTCTGCGCATCGTCAAAAACGACGGTGTTTCCTCCGACGCAGTAGGCTATAGCACCTGCGGCACTTGTGCTCACCGTGGCATCGAGCTGAGAAAGTGCGCTGTCAAAGACCTCGTTTCCCTCAAGATCGAGGCACTTCACGCCGCCGCGCCGCGCCAAAACGAGCTTATCTCCGACAACGGCGCAGGACTGCGCATCGGGGCACAGGAAGCTCGCGCTCTCGCTGAGCGTACCGCCCGCGGTGCAGGCGCCGAGGGCAAGGCAAAGTATAAGGATAAGTGCGGGAAGTGTTCTTTTCATAGTCAGTCCTTCAGCATCATGATGCCGGCCGGTCCCTCGTACCAAACGCGGTTGAGATACAGTCCCTGCGGCGGCATTGTCGGCCCCGTGAGCCGTCTGTCGCCCAATTCGAGAAGTCCGGGGATGTCCTCTGGCTCTATTTTTCCGTAAGACGCATACACGAGGGTGCCGACGATGGCGCGGCACATATTATACAAAAAGCCGTTTGCGCACACCGCGACCGTTATCAGGTCGCCCTCTTTTTTCACCGTGCAGCCGTAAACCGTGCGCACGGTCGTTTTCGTCTGCGTTCCGAGCGAGCGCACCGCGGCGAAATCGTGAGTGCCCTCAAACGCCGCCGCTGCCGCCTTCATTCTCTCCATGTCCAGCTCCTGCGGATAAAAGCAGGCGCGTTTTTCGAGGAATGGATCGCGGATATTGCTGTTGTGTATCTTATAGATATACTCTTTTTTAATGCACGAGGATATGGAATTGAACCGCTCGTCCACCTCAACGGCATCAACGACCGCAATGTCATCGGGAAGGCGGGAGTTTGCCGCCAGCGCGAACCTGTCGATGGGAATACGGCAGTCCGTGCGGAAATTCGCACAGTAGCGCAGCGCGTGCACGCCCGCATCGGTGCGCCCGCAGCCGGTGAGCTTGACCGGGTGGCCGCATATTTTTTCAAGCGCATCCTGAGTCGTGCTGCAAACCGACACATCTCTTTTCTGCACCTGCCAGCCGTGATATGCGCTGCCGTCATATCGGAGTCTGAGCGCAATATTTCTCAACCCGTTCACCTCATAAGCCGAATTTTTTCATCACGAATATTGCCGCGAGAAACACGCAGCCGAGCACGAGAGCCCATGCGTCGCAGGCGTGCATTTTAAGCTGCTTGAGCCTTGTTCTGCCCTCGCCGCCGTGGTAGCAGCGGCTTTCCATTGCGACCGCAAGCTCGTCCGCGCGGCGGAATGCCGACACGAACAGGGGCACGAGAATGGGCAGAAGCGCCTTTGCGCGCTGAAAGATATTGCCGCTGTCGAAATCCGCGCCGCGAGCCTTCTGCGCGGACATTATCTTGTCCGTCTCCTCGATGAGCGTCGGGATAAAGCGCAGAGCCATGCTCATCATCATGCTCATTTCGTGCACGGGTATCTTGATCTTTTTAAGGGGGTTGAGCATCATTTCAAGCCCGTCCGTGAGCGCGATGGGGCTTGTCGTATAGGTCAGCATGAAGGTGCCGACGATGAGAAGGATTATTCTCAGCGACATCATGACGGCTCTCTCGATGCCCTCCCACGTGATTATCCAGCCCTCTATGACGGGCGTGCCGTCGGTGTAGAAAATATTAAGCACCGCGGTGAGGATAATTATAATGATAAGGGGCTTGAGACCCTTGAGAGCGCTCTTGGGCTTTATCCTGGAAACGGCCATACACAGCGCGGTTACTGTGATCGTAAAGGCATAGCTTATCCAGCCCACGGAGTTAAAAAGCCCTACTATATATACTACGACGAGCAGAAGCTTTGTTCTCGGGTCAAGGCGGTGGGCAACGGTGTCGCCGGGGAAATACTGGCCGAGCGTTATGTCCTTAAGCATTCTCACCAGCCCCCTTTCCGAGCTTTAAAAGCTCCTCAAGAAGCTGCTGCGTCGTGTAAACAGCGCCGCTTATCGCAACGCCGTCGGCACGCAGCGCATCGGCAATGCGTGTGGGCGCGGGGACGGACAGGCCTATCTCCGTAAGCTCGCCCGAATGGGAGAATACCTCCTCGGGCGTTCCGTCAAACCTGATCTTACCGCGGCTGAACACGATGAGGCGGTCGGCGATGCGCGCAACGTCGTCCATGCTGTGGCTGACTATAATTACGGTCGAGCCGGTCTTTTCGCGGTAGTCGCATATGAGGGACAGGATCTGACGGCAGCCGGCGGGGTCAAGTCCCGCAGTGGGCTCGTCGAGAATGAGCACGCCCGGGCGCATTGCGATGACGCCCGCGATGGCGACTCTGCGCTTTTGTCCGCCCGAAAGCTCGAGCGGCGATCTTTCAAAAAGCTCCTCGCCCACTCCTACGAGTGCCGCGGCCTCGCGCACGCGCTCGTCTATCTCCTGCTCGGACAGCTTCATATTCTTCGGGCCGAACGCTATGTCGGCATAAACCGTTTCCTCGAAAAGCTGATATTCCGGATACTGAAACACGAGTCCGACCTTGAATCTCACGTCGCGGGCCGTGCTCTTATCCGTGTTTATATCCACTCCGTCTACCTCGACAGTGCCGCTCGTGGGCTGAAGCAGGCCGTTTAAATGCTGGATAAAGGTGCTCTTGCCGGAGCCCGTGTGACCGATAAGCCCGACAAGCTGACCGTGGGGTATGTGAACGTTTACGTCGCTTATGGCGACCTTTTCAAAGGGCGTGTCCGCGCTGTAAACATGGCGCAGACCGCTTACCTGGATCTCTGACATATCACTTAATTTCCTTTGCGATTTCCTTTGCGCATTCTTCGATGCCAAGCACCTCAAGCGGCAGATGCCAGCCGTTTTTGTTGAGCTCATACATGAGCTGCGTCGTTGCGGGCACCGTGAGCCCCTCGCCCTGCATGAGCTCGACCTGCGAAAACACCTTTTCGGGCGTGTTGTCGGCGATGATATTGCCGTTTGACATGACGACGACTCTGTCCGCGCCTATGCACTCCTCCATATGGTGGGTGATGAGCACGACGGTTATGCCCTTCTCGCGGCACAGCTTGGTCACGGTGTCGATGACCTCGCGGCGGCCGCGCGGGTCGAGCATCGCGGTCGGCTCGTCAAGCACGATGACCTCCGGCTCCATTGCGATGACTCCCGCAATTGCGACTCGCTGCTTCTGTCCGCCCGAAAGCAGGTGCGGCGCGTGCATTCTGAACTCGTACATATCGACCTGACGCAGCGCGTTATCCACCCTGCGGCGTATTTCCGACGGCTCGACGCCGAGGTTTTCCGGCGCAAAGGCGACGTCATCCTCGACAACGTTGGCAACTATCTGGTTATCGGGGTTTTGAAAGACCATGCCGACGGTGCTTCGTATGTCGAGAAGCTTGCCCTCATCGGCGGTGCTTATCCCGTTTATGAGCACCTCGCCCTGCGTGGGCAGGAGAATCGCGTTCAGGTGCTTTGCAAGGGTGCTCTTGCCCGAGCCGTTATGACCCAGCACGGCGACAAAGCTTCCCTTGTCGATCTCAAGGCTCACCCCGCACAGGCTCTCATGCTCGTCGCCCGGATAGGTGAAGTGTATATCCCTTATGCTTATTATACTGCTCATTTTCAGTCCCTCTCCCAACGGCAGGTCGCGCCGCAGGGCAGCACAAGACCGGAGTCGGTGACAGGCAGGCCGAGCTCGCGGCTGTCGGAGTGCCCGCCGAATTTTTTGGTGAAGATGCTCTCGGTAACATACGACAGCACCGAGGCGGAAAGCCCCGTCGTGTAGGAATTTATTATGACAAACAGGGGATCGTCAGAAAGAACGCCCGCGCACAGCGACACGAACGGCCAAAGATTTTGCTCAAGCTTCCACACCTCGCCGCCGGGGCCGCGTCCGTACGAGGGCGGGTCCATGATTATCGCGTCGTATCTTCTGCCGCGGCGTATCTCGCGCTCGACAAATTTCGCGCAGTCGTCAACTATCCAGCGAATGGGCGCATCGGAAAGACCGGACGCAGCGGCATTTTCCTTGCCCCAGGCGACCATGCCCTTCGCCGCGTCAACATGGCACACGGTCGCGCCCGCCTTGGCGCAGGCGGCCGTAGCCGCGCCCGTGTAGCCGAAAAGATTCAAAACGCTTATGGGGCGGCCGGCGGAGCGTATCTTCTGCATGGCAAAGTCCCAATTGCATGCCTGCTCGGGGAATAAGCCCGTGTGCTTAAAGTTCATGGGCTTCACGTTAAAGGTGAGCTCGCCGTAGTTTATCCTCCAGCTTGCGGGCAGACCGCCCTTGTCCCACGAGCCGCCGCCCGTCTGACTGCGGCGGTATCTCGCGTCGCGGCAGCTCCAGCGCGGGTCGCTGCGCGGCGTGTCCCATATTGCCTGCGGGTCGGGGCGCACGAGGTAGTATTTCCCCCAGCGCTCAAGCTTTTCGCCCTTCGAGCAGTCTATAAGCTCAAAATCCTGCCATTTATCTGATATCCACATATATATAAACCTTACCTATTATATAATATAGCATTTTATTTTAGCACTTTTACGCACCGCACGCAAGGCAAATGCGTTCACAATTTCCCGCCTTCGCAAAAGAAATTTTTGGGCATTTCCACATCAGGAAAATAATACTTGACAATCGGGTCTCCGATAAGTATCATAAGTGTATGAGAACAAACCACACAGTTATCTGGAGGTATCTGTTATGATAAGCATAAACTTCCGAGATCCGCGGCCGATATACGAGCAGATCAAGGACGGTATGCGCCGCCTGATAGTTTCCGGAGTGCTTCCGGCAGGCAGCAAGCTGAGCTCCGTGCGCGAGATGGCGTCCGGACTCGCGATCAACCCGAGCACGATACAGAGAGCCTACCGTGAGCTCGAGGCGGAGGGCTACATTTGTTCCGTACCGGGCAAGGGCAGCTTCGTTTGCTCAAGCGACGAGGCGGACACTCTGCGCCGGGCGGAGCTTTTGGGTCAGTTCGATGAGCTTGTCACGGAGCTCGGCTACGTCGGCGTTAGCAAGGGCGCACTGGCTGAGCGCCTGAAAGGAGAGCAGGACAATGATTGAAGTCAAAAACCTTGTGAAGCAGTTTGACGGCTTCCGCGCCCTGGATAATCTGAACATGACCGTCCCCGACGGTGCGGTATACGGTCTTGTCGGGCCGAACGGCGCCGGAAAAAGCACGATCATACGCCACATGACGGGAATTTACCGTCAGGATTCCGGCGAGCTGCTTATTGACGGCGTTCCCGTGTTTGAAAATCCGGCGCTCAAAAGCCGCATCGCGTACATCCCCGACGATATTTTCTATTTTTCAAACGCGACCATTCAGGAGACCGCCAATTTCTATCGCAGCGTTTATCCCAACTTCGACAACGAGCGCTTCAAGAAGCTCGGCGAGCTTTTGGAGCTTGACCCGAAACGCCAGATGAGAAGGCTCTCGAAGGGTATGCAGAAGCAGGCGGCGTTTTGGATAAACATTTCCCTGCGCCCCGACATTCTCATCCTCGACGAGCCCGTGGACGGACTCGACCCCGTTATGCGCCGTCAGATCTGGAGCATCGTCATGTCTGACGTTGCGGAAAACGGCACGACGGTGCTCGTTTCCTCGCACAATCTGCGCGAGCTTGAGGACGTGTGCGACCACGTCGGTATTATGAACAAGGGCAAGCTCATGATAGAACGCACCCTCAGCGATCTTCAGGAGGGCATCGTCAAGATCCAGCTCGCGCTGCCCGACGGCGAGACGCTTCCCGATGGGCTTGAGATACTCCACCGCGCCTCGACGGGCAGGCTCCAAACGCTCATAATCCACGGCTCCGCTGCCGAAATTCAGGCGCGGCTCGTTCTGTGCAATCCGCTGTTTGTGGACATCGTTCCGCTCACGCTCGAGGAAATATTCATCTACGAACTGGGAGGTGCCGACTATGAAGTCAAAGATATCGTTCTTTAACCGCGGGCTTTTCAAAAGCGCGCTTCGGCGCTTCTGGCCGCTGTGGGCGCTGCATTTCGCCGGCTGGTTCCTTTTCATGCCGATGATGACGCTCGTCAATTCTCTCAACAGGCTCAACCGCTCTGAGGGCTTCGTGTTCCATCTGCTTGAGTCCGGCTGTGACGCCGCGGTTTTTGCCGCGTTTATCATGGCGGCTCTCACCGCGATGGCCGTGTTCGGCTTCATGTACTCAAGCCGCAGCGCGGGGCTCATCGCCTCCCTGCCCATAAGGCGCGAGGCCGTGTTCGGCTCGGCGTGGCTCGGCGGCATGGTTCCCGTCATCGTTTCAAACCTCCTCATTGCGCTGCTGACCTTCCTGTTCGCGCTCGGCGGCAAGGCCGAACCGATGCTTCTGCTCAAGGCGGTCGTGACTTGGTTTGCCATCTACTCCATGCAGTTCACCCTATTCTTCGGCATCGCCTGCGTCATTTCGGTCATGACCGGCAGTATCCTCGCTATGCCGATACTCTACATTATATTTAACTTCCTCGCCGTCGGCATGGAGACCGTCGTGCGTTTGTACTTTGCAAACCTCATATGGGGCATGAACTACACCTTCAACTGCATCCTCGACATTCTCTCCCCGCTCGTGTATTTCATCTCGAACGACGGCCCGAATTTTACGTTCATTCAGATCCCCGTAGAAGACAGCTTCGGCTACACCGTCTCGAAGTGCACCGCAGTCAGCTACGAGCTTTGGCTGCCCCTCGTCATCTACTTTGTCGTGGGACTGCTTCTCGCCGCTGCCGCACTGCTCGCGTTCAGAAAGCGCAGAATGGAGGCCGCCGGCGACGTCATCGCCATCACCTTCCTGAAGCCGCTGTTCAAATACGGCGTTGCCGCGTGCACCGCGCTGTGCGGCGGACTGCTGCTGTTCGTGATGATCTCCGCGATCTTCGGAAGCAGCCCGAGTCTTGCGGTGTTTATCATGATACCGAGCATGATACTTTTCGCCTTCGTCGGATATTTCGGTGCGAAAATGCTGCTGCACAAGAGCTTTCACGTTTTCCGCGGAAGCTGGACGGGCTTTGTCACTCTCTGCCTCGGCTGCGCCGCATTTGCGCTGCTGTGCGACGTTGACGTGTTTAACATCGGCTGCTATGTGCCCGATGCCGACGATGTGAGCTCGATGTACGTCTACACCGGCGGCAGGATACAAAACCGCGCCGCGCTCGAGGAATTCGTGGCCTTCCAGAGCAAGCTCGTTTCCGAAAAGGACAAATACGAAAATCTCAATTATGACGACGCCGACGCGACCTCCATCGTATTTGACTACACCCTCAAAAACGGCAAGCGCATCACGCGCGAGTACACGGTACGTCAGGGCGACGAAAACTATGTGAAATACTACACGCTGTCGAATTTGCCGCAGGTGCTCAAGGATCGCTTCACTCCGAAGTTCCCCGTTGACACCGTGCACGTCATCTACTCCGCGCTTCTCTTCTCCTACAATGACAACACCATACAGCTCACGCCCGCGCAGGCTGTCGACTACTACAACAAGGCGCTCATGGCCGACATTGACTCCGGCCGCAAGGTGCTTTGGAATGACCGCAGCGACGTTCTTGCTACCATCATCATCGACGTTACGGGTGATTCCAACTCCGAGAACAGCGATCAGGACGAGGTCGTCATCGACATAACCGAGTCGTGCACCGCATCCATACAGTGGATAAAGGACGTTCTCGGCATAGACCTCACCTCGCCGGAATACTCGGCTCCGAGCTATGACGACGACATGGGCGACACCGTAGTAATACAGTAATTATCCTCTCTCTATGCGAAAAGCTCACCGCTTCATACAAGGCGGTGAGCTTTTTGTTTGATTATGGGGTGAGGCATGGACGGAAAATGGCAAATCGCCCTCTAAATTACCAGCGCTTCTGTACGGGCTTTCTGTGTCCGCAGACGGTGCAATAATCGAGGTTATCCTCGTAGAAATGGCGCTTACCCTCGATGTGCTGCTTCATGTTGACAAAGCGTGCGCGCTCCTGCTTCGTGAGCGGCTCGCGGAAGGTGCGGTTTTTATATTCGCGCAGTATGATGATGCTCACGCCGAGGAAGATGACGCCGAACACCATGAAAATGACCGTTGCGACCCAAAGCACGCCCTTGGACACCTCGCCGAGCGCGGGACCGTCAAGGAACGGGCGGAAATACACCGCGCACACGAACGCAATTATCGTCAGCACCGCGTAAACTCCGAACTGCGGCCAAAGCGTGGGCGGCAGCTTGCCGCAATGCGGGCAGATCTTCATGCCCTGCGGAATGAAGTTATTGCAGTTTTCACACTCTCTCATATCGCTGTTCCTCTGTTTCGTAGAATTGTTATATTATATCAGTATATCACAGTTTGCCGACTTTTCAAGACGGAAAAAAGGCAGCCGCGAGTGCGGCTGCCTTTCGTAGTTGAGTCTTTGTGTTTATCGGTTTAACATCAGTTGAAGTAGCTCGTGATCTGAGCGTAGAGAACGAATGCCATGCCGATAGGAGTGATGAACTTGTAGCAGATATCGAAGAAGGTCTTGCCCCAGAACTTG
>CAKTOX010000005.1 GCA_934590355.1 uncultured Oscillospiraceae bacterium | reverse complement strand
GCGGTACGCCTATGTTTTGGAAATAGCTTGTCCTATCGTTTTTTGATGATATGTTGTTCTTACGCAGTCGTACCATCTGCAGCCATGTTTTCGCTCAAATCGGTTATTACGTCGCCGCATACCTGCATGGTCGCTGCGGTCCACGGTGTTCCGGAAGCAAACTGCGGAAATACTCCTGCGGTATGGTCAACAAAGTATGCGTCAAATCCCGCCTTTTTGATCTCATCCATCGTCATGTTACGTGTGAGCTGATGAACTATTGACGCGACCATCTCAAGGTGTCCGAGCTCTTCTGTTCCTATATCGGTCAGAAGACCCTTCAACTCGGGATATGGCATACTGTAACGCTGACTCAGATACCTGAGTGAAGCTCCGAGCTCACCGTCGGGCCCGCCGTACTGGCTTATTATAAATTTTGCAAGCGCTGGATTCGGATTTACTATCTTAACGGGATATTGCAGCTTTTTCTGATATATAAACATATTCAGCCCTCCGATTTTCCGCAGTAATCCCACGGCCAGGGATTCTTAAGCCAAGTGTAGCTGTGCGCATTGATAAGATCCGCATCCGTGAGCGGGCCGTAGAGCTTAACATACTTCTCCTTTGCCGTCTTTGCGAGTGACAGCACGTTTTTATATAAACCGAAGGCCTCCTCGTCGCCGCAATGCGTATCAAGATACAGTGCAAGCTCATGCGCTGCGAAATCAAGAGCCATGACCTCTCCGAGCGGAGTGCCGCTCAGGTCGCCGGTGTTTATCATATTCATAAACGGCAGATCAAGGCCGGGGAAAAGCGTTCCCCTGCGCAGAGCCTCGGCGCTGTTATACGCGGGCTTTGCCGAGCTCTGCATCGGAACATATGCCATTGCAAGCGGTGCGCTCTCAGGCAGGCTGCCGTTTTTATAACTGCTTATTTCGTCCATTGGTGCAGTCCTCCTTTACGCTCTCATTATATGAAATGGGCTTCACCGGCGTTAAAAGAATATCCCCGAACCGATCGGTTCGGGGATAAGTTTATTTTATCATTTCATTAAACTGATCTTCATTTATGACGGTGATGCCGAGGTCATTGGCTTTTTTTAGCTTGCTTCCGGCATTTTCACCTGCGAGAACATAGGCGGTTTTCCTGGAAACCGAGCTTGATGCCTTACCGCCGAAGCTCTCGATTATAGCTGCTGCTTCATCACGCTTATAGCCATTGAGTTCACCTGTCAGCACGAACGTCATTCCGGCAAAGCGTGTATCCTTAACGGTCTCGGTGCTTTCAAACGAAACACCTGCCTCGCGCAGGAGCTTTATCTGATGCTGAGACTGCGGGAGCAAAAACCACTCGGTTATGAAGTCTGCCGTTATCTCGCCGATATCGGGAACGTTGGTCAGCTCCTCCTTAGAAGCCACCATGAGCTTATCGAGCGTGCCGAAGTGCGCGGCAAGCGTTTTTGCTGCCTTCTGCCCCACCTGGCGGATGCCGAAAGCGCACAGAAGTCGGGAAAGACCTGCGCTCTTGCTTTTTTCAATGGCGTTAATAAGATTCTCCGCAGACTTCTGCCCCATTCTGTTGAGAACGGCAACAGATTGCGCATCAAGTAAGTAAAGCTCCGCAGGGCTGCTCACAAGCCCGCTCGCTATGAGCGACTGACAGACCGAAATGCCGAGGCCTTCGATGTCCATCGCCTCACGCGAAGCAAAATGCGCAAGATTGCGAAGGCGCTGTGCGGGGCATTCAGGGCTTGTGCATCTGAGAGCAACGCCGTCGGGATCACGCATGACCGGCGCGCCGCATTCGGGGCAAAATTCAGGCATTTTGTACGCGACCGCATCCGGAGGGCGCTTAGCCTTATTTACCGACAACACCTCGGGGATTATCTCGCCCGCCTTTTGAACGAGCACGGTATCGCCTATACGGATATCAAGGTGGTCAATGTTGTCCTGATTGTGCAAGGTCGCATTGCTGACCGTCGTTCCGGCAAGGCGCACGGGCTCAATAATAGCCTTCGGAGTCAGCACACCGGTGCGGCCGACCTGAACGATAATGTCAATTACCCTGCTCTCCTTCTTCTCGGGAGGGTATTTATACGCAACCGCCCAACGCGGGAATTTCGCTGTGCTGCCGAGCTCGCTGCGCTGCTTGAGAGAGTTTATCTTAATGACAGCGCCGTCTATGTCATAGGCAAAATCGCCGCGAGACTGCCCAATCTCGTCAATGCGCTCGTAGCACTCGCTTATGCTTGAGCACAGCTTATACGGAACGACCGGAAAGCCCATGCTCTTCATCGCATCAAGCGTTTCTGAATGAGCTGCATAGGGCTCACCGTCGGAATACTGCATATTAAAGCAGACGATATCGAGCTTTCTTGACGCCGCAACCTTGGGGTCAAGCTGGCGTATCGAGCCTGCCGCCGCATTTCTCGGATTTGCAAGCAGTGCCTCGCCTTTAATTTCCCTTTCGGCGTTAAGCTCGTTAAAAACGGCTTTAGACATATACACCTCGCCGCGCACGATAAGGTGCTCCGGCGCATTTATAAGATGCATCGGCAGACTGCGCACGGTGCGGAGATTTTCAGTAACATCCTCACCAACGAGCCCGTCGCCGCGTGTGGCTCCGCGGACAAAGTATCCGTTTTCGTATTCGAGAGACATGGAAAGCCCGTCGATTTTCGGTTCAACGCAGAACACGCGGCTTGAGCCGAGCGCCTGATCCATACGCTCGCCGAATGCCGCGAGCTCGTCGAAGGAAAACACGTCGCTCAGACTTTCAAGCGGCACCTGATGCTGCACGGGCGTGAACTGAGAAAGCGCCTTTCCCCCGACTCTCTGCGTCGGCGACGTCGGCGTTACGAGCTCAGGGTGCTCTTCCTCGAGCTTTATGAGCCGAACCATGAGCATATCATAGTCGTAATCGGAGATAACAGGCGCGTCATCGACGTAATATAGCTTGTTATGATATTCTATCTCTTTTCTGAGCTGTTCTATCTGTTCTTTTGCATCCATGCTTATTTCTCCATATTCAGATATGTGTCGGGCACCTTGCCTACTATAACGGTGTCGGCAACGATGACCTCCGTGACCGTTGCGGCGCTTTCGGTGCCCCAGGGAACAAGTATGTCAATATTTATCGTGACCTCAAGTACGAGCTGGTATTTCGTCTGATTTATCCCGCAGGAAACGACCTCGTTGCGAAAATCGACCTTAGACGAGGTGAGCATTATTATCTCAACATCGATATCCGGTCCTTTATTGAGCAGAAGATTTATCCCGCTCAGGTTGCCCAGCGGTATTTTCACGTTGAGTATGCCGTTGTCGGTCGATTCGATAACCCGCTCAAGTATCTGCGCGGAAAGCGTATTTATGTGCAGCATATTGCTCTTAATTGCGGTAACGCTCCCGTCGGAGTTCTTTTCGAGATCGACAAAATAGTCAAATCCGTACGCTCCGGAGCCTATGACTTCGTTAACGGATTTGTTAACGGCTTTCGTCACTATATCCGTAGCGTCAGACACCGCGATTTTGGTTGACAGATCGCTTAAAAACCAGCTTGCCGCAGCTAAAAGGGCAATTATGAGCGGAATAAGCAGCACTCCGCCGAGAGCCCTGCCCTTGCGCCGCCCCACATCTGCACTGCGGACGTATTTGGGCCGCAAACGCCGGTGATAATACATGAGACCACCCCATGTATTATATGCGTGATTTAGCCGAGCATTTCGTTAACTGCCATCATAACTCCGAGCTTGCCGGATTCGTAGGTTATGCCGCCCTGAACATAGAGCGTGTACGGCTCGCGCATGGGGCCGTCGGCGGACAGCTCGATGGAAGCGCCCTGCACGAATGCGCCGGCAGCCATGATAACTGGGACGTTGTATCCGGGCATCTGCCAGGGCTCGGGCGTGACGTAAGAGTCAACGGGTGCGCCCGCCTGAATTCCGCGGCAGAATTTTTTCATGTTTTCCGGACTTTTGAGCGTGACCATCTGAATGATGTCGTTTCTTGCCTCCTCAGGCGAGGGAGACGACTCAAAGCCTATCTTTTTCATCATTGCGGCGCAGAAGGTGACGGTCTTGATCGCCTGTGCAACTATGTGCGGCGCCATAAAAAAGCCTTGGAACATCAATCTGTTGTTGCCGAGCGTCGCACCGCATTCACCGCCGATACCGGGTGTGGTAAGGCGCATTGCGGCATTTTCGACGAGCTCTTTTTTGCCGACTATATATCCGCCTGTCGGAGCGAGACCGCCGCCGGGGTTTTTAATGAGAGAGCCCGCCATGAGGTCGACGCCATACTCCGTGGGCTCGTGCTCGCCGGTGAATTCGCCGTAGCAGTTATCGACCATGACGTTAACATGGAGAGCAACGGATTTGACGGCTCGGCAGATCTCGCCTACCTCCTCTGCGGAGAGCGCTTTGCGGTTTTCATAGCCGCGTGAGCGCTGTATAAGCACCGCCGTAACGCTCGGGTCGACTGCAGCGAGCTTAATTGCCTCGATATCGGGCTCGCCGTCCTTGAGATCGACCTGCTTGTAGTTTATGCCGTAGAATTTAAGCGAGCCATGGCAATCGCCCTCGATGCCGATCGCGTTTCTGAGGGTGTCGTACGGAAGCCCCGTCACGGAAAGGAGGGTATCGCCGGGCTTGAGGAGCGCGAAAAGTGCGGCCGAGAGCGCGTGAGTGCCGTTTACAAAGCCGATGCGAACGAGCGCAGCTTCGGTCTTAAAGACCTGCGCATAGACATTATCGAGCACTTCCCTGCCTATATCGTCATAGCCGTATCCGCTCGTGCCGACAAAGCATGAGTCGGAGACCTTGTTGTCCTGAAAAGCTGCCATGACCTTGCGGGTGTTTGCCATGGCGATGCGGTCAATTTTCTTAAACTGCTCACTCAGCTCGGCTTCCGCCTGAGCTGCAAGCTCAAAAACCTCGGGGCGAATATCATTAACGTTCATTTGGTAACTCCATAACTATTTCTTTAAAGTATTTTCCGCGCTGCATAAAGTTTTTAAATTTATCAAAAGCGGCGCACGCAGGCGACAGCAGTACAATATCGCCATCCTCGGCAGCTTTTGCCGCAGCAAGAACGGTTTCGCGGAAATCGTCGATCTTGAATATAGGCAGCGAGCCGTCGTAATATTTTGAGGCGATGACGGCCGAATAGATTTTTTCGGTCGTGGCTCCGGTTAAATAAAGCGCCTTTACGTATTTGCATATCTCGTCGCCCAACTCGTCAAACGGAAGGTGCTTGTCATAGCCGCCGGCAATGAGAATGGGTTTTGTTTTAAGTGCGTGCAGTCCCGCTGCGGTGCGGGTCGGGCTTGTGCCGATAGAGTCGTTTATAAAGGTCACTCCATTTAAAACGCGCACCTGCTCGAGCCTGTGCTCAACGCCGTTAAAGGTCTTTGCAGTCTGTACGCGCGATTCGTCGCTGACATAGCCGTCCGTTGCGGCGAATGCGGCCATGTAGTTTTCAAGATTGTGTACGCCGGGGAGCTTAATGTCATCGGCTCTCATTATTTCGCTTTCAACGCCGTCATGCACGCGATAAATAACACCGTCATTGCAGAAAACTCCGTTGTGAGGCTTTGAAACACGGCTGAAATACGATACGCGCGACAGAGCCTTTCCGGCATAATACTTCGAATACTCGTTCTCATGGTTCAAAACGAGGCGGTCAGACTCGTCCTGCATGGCAAAAACAGAGCTTTTCGCGTCAATATAGTCCTGATAATCCTTGTGCTTATCAAGATGATTGGGCGAAATGTTGGTGATAACGGCAACGTCGGGCTTGCACTTCATGCTATGAAGCTGGAAGGAGCTCAGCTCAAGAACGACCATATCGTCGGGCTTCATGCCGTCAACATTGCAAAGGAGAGGCGTGCCGATATTGCCGCCCAGATGCACGGTATAGCCCTGAGCCTTCAAAAGCTCGGAGATTATAGTAGTCGTGGTGGTCTTGCCGTCGCTGCCGGTCACGGCAAAAATTTTGCACGGGCACAGCGACATGAAAAGCTCCATCTCCGATGTAAGCTGTGCGCCGCGCTTTACGGCAGCCTCAAGATGCTCATCAAAAGGCATAAGACCCGGGGTGCGGAATATAAGGTCAAAGTCAAGCTTATCAAGATAGCCTTCTCCGAGCATAAATTTCGCTCCGAGCGCCGACAGGGTAGCATAATCATCTCCGAGCTCTTCGGCGGTCCTTTTATCGCACGCCGTAACGTCGCAGCCGTCCGACAGCAAGCGCTTTATAAGCGGAGTGTTGCTCACGCCGATGCCGATAACGCAGATGCGCTTATCCTTAACGGAGCTTATATATTCATTCAAAGTCATAGTTTTTCCTCCATATCTTATTTATTATAAGGCCTACCGAGCCCAAAGACAAGGAAATTTTCTGTTGACTTGACCGCAATATTAGATTAAAATACAATAACGAGTGAGCCGAACGACCGCGGGCACATTTCGAAAGGAAGTGCGTGAGGAAAGTCCGGGCTCCATAGGGCAAGGATAGCGGGTAACGCCCGCCAGGGGTGACCCTCGGACAAGTGCAACAGAAATATACCGCCGAGAAATCGGTAAGGGTGGAAAAGTGAGGTAAGAGCTCACTCGTCACACGGAGACGTGCCGACGCTGTAAACTCTATCCGGAGCAACGCCGTGGGAGGACACATGATTGGCCCGATCGTCCTCAGGGGGCGGCTTGAGCCTGCCGGCAACGACAGGTTTAGATAGATGGTCGTTTAAGACAGAACCCGGCTTACAGACTCGCTCGATATATAGAAAAAACCGCCGTGTCAGGCGGTTTTTTTCTATTCCCATTTTGCCCACATATCGGGCTGATAGCCTACTGTGGCTTGCTTGCCGTTGCGCACTATCGGCGTTTTTATAAGCCATGGACATTCAAACAGCTTTTCGAGCTTTGCGTCGTTGGATGCAAGATACTGCACCAGCGGGTAGTCAACGTCGTTCTCGTTGAGCATTGCGTCAAGTCCGACGGCGTTCTTAACGGAATTCAGCTCTCCCCTGCTCATGCCGAATTTCATAATATCAACGAACTGATATTTGATCCGACGCTCTTTGAAATAGCGCTCGGCTTTTTTTGTGTCAAAGCATTTGCTTTTGCCGAATATCTGAATATTCACAGTGCCCTCTCCAATACGCTCATGATATTGTCGCGGAATATGCCGCGCACGAGTGCTTCGGGATAATTGTGACGCAGAAAAAGCTCATAAATATTGCCGAGATCCTCAACACCGTTTATGCCGCGCAGCGTCTCCTCTATGCCGTCAAGGTCGCAGCCGAGGAACACTCTCTTTTCGCCGCCCAGCGACATGAAATGCTCAATATGCGAAAAAACGGCGTCAAGGTCACAGCCGTGACCGAGAAATTCCGGATACAGATTGATACCCGCACCGCCGCCTATGCCGACGAGGGCTTTAAACTGCTCGTCGCTGAGGTTGCGAGGAACGCTGCATACGGCCTTTGCGTTGGAATGACCCGCTATGACGGGGCGAGAGCTGATTTCGAGCACGTCCCAAAAGCCGCGCTCGGATATGTGCGACATATCGAGCATAACGCCAAGCTCCTGACAGCGGCGGACAAACACTCTGCCCTTATCGGTCAGCCCGCTGCCGCTTGCCATAGCTGCGCCGCAAAGCTCATTGTCATAGTTCCATGTGAGATGCACCACCCTCACACCGTCGGCATATGCGCTATCTGCATCGCGTACCTGCTCGGCGCCTTCGATGGACAAAAGTGCGGCGATCTTCCCCTCATTTGCAGCGAAATTTATGTCCGAGAAATTCAGACACATCTTGACTATGTCTGAATTTTTCTCTATTTGTTCCTTGAAAAAGCTTATCTCCCTATCGGCAAAGCCGATGGGATCGGGCTGCTCCACGGCACAGACGGCAAACACTTGCCCTGCCGGAGCATACTGCGACAAGCGCTCAAGGTCAAGGTGCATATCGTTTCTGCGCAGAGCTTTGCCCAACTCATGCGCGTGCACCGACGTGTCGCAATGACAATCAAATATTGGAATATTCATCATACCTCGGATATAAGCGGCAGTATCATCGGACTGCGCTTTGTGGTTTTATACAGATATGCTGAAACGTTGCTCTTTATGCGGCTCTTGATGGCGGACCAGTCCTTTACGCCGTTATTCTCACAGGCGAGGACGGTTTCCTTTGTGACGCGCTTGAGCTCCTCGAGCATGCCTTCGGCTTCCTTAACATATACAAAACCGCGCGTGAGTATTTCCGGATCGGAGAGCATCGCGTTATCCCATGACGACAGCGTGACGACAATAACGACCATGCCGTCCTCTGCAAGGCGATGTCTGTCGCGCATAACGACGCTGCCGACGTCGCCGACGCCCATACCGTCGACCATTACCGCGCCGGACTGCACCGCACCGTTGAGCTTGATGCTCTTTTTAGTCAACTCAATGATTTTACCGTTTTCGGCAATGATGACGTTCTTCGGCTCAATTCCCATGAGCTTGCCAAGGTCGGCGTGCTTAACAAGCATGCGGTATTCGCCGTGAACTGGTATGAAAAACTTCGGGCGCACGAGTGCGAGCATGAGCTTCTGCTCCTCCTGAGATGCATGACCGGAAACGTGCAGCGCGGTGTTGCGGTCGTAAATGACCTCTGCGCCCTTATGGAAGAGCTCGTCGATGACCTTGCTTATCATATTTTCGTTGCCGGGAATTGCGGACGCAGAAATAATGACTCTGTCGCCGGGAGCAATGTTTATCTGACGATGCTCGGAAAAGGCCATGCGATACAGCGCGGACATGGTTTCGCCCTGACTTCCGGTCGAGATTATAACCGCCTTTTCCTTGGGCAGCTTGTTTATCTGCGCAATGTCAACAAGGACATTTTCCGGAGCGTTGAGATAGCCCAAAACAGTTGCAACTCGAAGGATATTCTCCATGCTGCGTCCCGTTATGGCGACCTTGCGCTTATATTTTGCCGCAACGTCAATTATCTGCTGAAGGCGGTGGACATTAGAGGCGAAGGTCGTGATAATTATGCGTTGGTCGCAGTTTTTAAAGAGCATATCAAAGGTTTCGCCAACCTTGCGCTCGGACGCGGAATGACCGGGCTTTTCAACGTTTGTAGAGTCGCTCATCAGCGCGAGCACGCCTTCGTTGCCTAGCTGACCGAAGCGGGCAAGGTCTATGACGTTACCCTGCACTGGAGTGAGGTCAACCTTGAAGTCGCCTGTGTGGATGATAGTGCCGAGCGGTGTCTTGATTGCAAGCGCAACAGCGTCGGCAATGCTGTGGTTAACCGCGATAAATTCAATGTTGAAGCAGCCGAGGCGGAAGGTATCGCCTGCCTTTTTGGTAAATATCTGCGTATTATAAAGCAAGTCGTGCTCCTCAAGCTTGAGCTCTATAAGAGCCGCCGAGAGCGGGGTAGCATAAATCGGTACGTTCAGGTCATGAATAACATACGGAACTGCGCCGATATGATCCTCGTGTCCGTGGGTTATGATGATACCTCTCACACGATCGGCGTTTGCCTTGAGGTAGGATATATCGGGAATGACGATGTCAATGCCGTACATATCCTCGTCCGGGAAGCCGAGGCCGCAGTCAATAACGATTATATCGGAGCCGAATTCAATGGCGGTCATGTTCTTGCCTATTTCGCCAAGACCGCCCAAGGGAATGATTTTCAGTTTGTGAGTCATATATTAACCTCCTGTTGAGTGAATTTCCGAAAACGCAAAGTAAAGGGAGCGTCGAAGCAGCCGCCCTGAATCGCGGTGTGCAGCGAAGTTTTCCCTCACTTCATATTCGGTATGTAGATGAAAAGTATAAATTTTATGGGGATCATACCCCTTAAATTACATTTCTATTCTACCCTCAAGGGCGCGAAGAAGCGTGGCATCGTCCGCAAACTCAAGGTTTGAGCCGACGGGGATACCGTATGCAAGGCGCGTTACCTTCACGTCAAAGGGCTTTAAAAGTCTCGAAATGTACATCGCGGTCGCCTCGCCCTCGGTGTCGGGGTTCGTAGCCATGATGATCTCGCGTATCTCGCTGTCATCGGCTGCGATGCGGTGAATAAGCTCGCTTATGCGAATGTCATCGGGACCGACATGGCTTATGGGTGACAAAACGCCGTGCAGAACATGGTACACGCCGTTGTACTCATGGCTGCGTTCGATTGAAAGCACATCGCGCGGCTCGGAAACCACACAGACCGTGCTCTTATCTCTTTTTGTGCTGGCGCATATCGAGCAAACCTCACCTTCGGTCAGGTTCTGGCATATTTTGCAGCAGCAGACGTTTTTCCGCGCTTCGAGTATGGCGTTTGCAAAGCTCTCGCCCTCGCCCTCAGGCAGAGAGAGCACGTGAAAAGCGAGCCTCTGCGCACTTTTGCGCCCTATTCCGGGCAGTGATGCGAATTTATCTATAAGATTTTCGAGTGAAGCAGGGAAAAATGTCATATAAATCTGTCTCCGGTTTATGCGTTTCTGATGGCGTCTATCTGCGCCTTGCGGTCGGGTTTGCCGAAAACGGCGCTGCCTGCGACGAGGACGGTCGCACCGGCGTCCTTGACGAGCTTCGCCGTAACGGGATCCACTCCGCCGTCTACCTCGAGCTCGCAGTCAAGTCCGCGCTTGTCTATCTCATGCCTTAATTCGGTAATTTTGGGGAGCTGGTCATGCATGAAGCTCTGTCCGCCGAAGCCGGGCTCGACGGTCATGACGAGGACCATGTCAAGGCGGTCAATAAACGGATAAAGAACGCTCGCCGGAGTTCTCGGCTTAACGGAAAGTCCGACCTTTTTACCGTTTTGCTTCACTATGTCAATGGCATCGGATATGTTCTGATATGAATCAGCTTCGACATGGAGCATAACAAGGTCTGCTCCCGCGTCACAGAAGGCCTTTGCATAGCGGACGGGCTTATCGATCATCAGATGAACGTCGAGGAACATATCCGTCATCTTGCGCACCGACTTGAGCACCGGGATGCCGATCGAAATATTGGGTACGAAAAATCCGTCCATAACGTCAAAATGAACGTATTCTGCGCCGGCAGCGCAAATATCATCTATCTCTGCACCCAATTTAGTGAAATCCGCAGAGAGTATCGACGGAGCTATCTTTATCATATCTATAACCTCGGCAGCCTCAACGGCATAAAATATTGCAGCGGTAAAGTGCGCACAGCCGCTTTTTTATAGGGGAGCGCCGCGGCGCTCCCCAGTCTGCGCATAATTAAAATTATTATACACCATTTTTATGGGAATTACAATAGCTCACATTGAGTACAAAATATTAAAAAACAGAAGGAACCCGATAGTTCCTTCTGTTCTCTTTACAATTATGCCTCGGGGAGCTTGCAGACGTCAAGCCATTCGATGGCGTTTGAATACTTATAAAGCTCGTCAAGATCAAGCTCTATCGCGCTGTTTCCGCTGCCGACTGCGGGGAAAACGGTCTCGAAGCGCTTGAGACTTTCGTCGAGATAAACGTCTATTCCGTCGTTTATGCCAAACGGGCAAACTCCGCCAACGGGGTGTCCGACAAGGCTCAAGACCTCGTCGGGGGCAAGCATTTTCGCCTTCATGTGAAACTTTTCCTTGAATTTGTGGTTATCTATCCTCGCGTCGCCTGCCGCAAGAATGAGTATGCAGCTGTCGTCTTTCTTGAAGGAAAGCGTTTTTGCTATTCTTGCGCCGTCAACCCCGAGGGCAAGCGCCGCAAGCTCGACCGTTGCGCTCGAAACGTCAAACTCGCGCACTCTGTCCTCCATTCCGAACTGACGAAAATATGCTCTGCCTTTTTCTATGGACATATCTATATCACCTTACTTGAGTATTATCTTATTGAAGTTTTTCTTGCCGCGCTTGAGAACGACGCCTGCCTTGAGCTCATCGGCGGTGAATGCTCTCGCAATATCGCCGACCTTCTCGTCATTTGCTGCCACGCCGCCCTGCTGGATATTGCGGCGAGCCTCGGATTTAGAGGCGCACAGACCGGTCAGAACAAGCGCGCTCATAATATCGAGAGCGCCGTCCGTGAGATTGGCCTCGGAAAGCTCGGTCGTGGGCATATCGCCGCCTGCCGCGCCGCCGAACAGCGCCTTTGCGGATGCTTCTGCCTTCTTGGCATCTTCTTCGCCGTGTACGAGTGAGGTAAGCTCATAAGCAAGGATCTCCTTTGCCTTGTTGAGCTGTGCGCCCTCCCAGGTATCCATCTCGTCGATCTGCGCAAGCGGCAGGAAAGTAAGCATACGCAGGCATTTGAGCACGTCGTCGTCGCCGACGTTGCGCCAGTACTGGTAGAACTCGTATGGGGTGGTCTTATTCGGGTCGAGCCATACCGCGCCGGAGGCTGTCTTACCCATCTTCTTGCCCTCGGAGTTGAGCAGCAGAGTGATGGTCATGGCGTGGGCGTCCTTGCCGAGCTTTCGGCGGATAAGCTCCGTGCCGCCGAGCATATTTGACCACTGGTCGTTACCGCCGAACTGCATATTGCAGCCGTAGTGCTGGAACATGTAGTAGAAGTCATAGCTCTGCATGATCATGTAGTTAAACTCAAGAAAACTCAGGCCCTTTTCCATGCGCTGCTTGTAGCACTCTGCTCGCAGCATATTGTTCACGGAGAAGCAAGCGCCGACCTCACGCAGAAGCTCAATGTAGTTGAGGGGCTTGAGCCATTCGGAGTTGCGCAGCATAATAGCCTTGCCCTCGGAGAAGTCAATAAACTTTTCCATCTGTTTCTTAAAGCACTCGGCATTGTGAGCTATAGTCTCCTCCGTGAGCATCTGACGCATATCAGTTCTACCGGAGGGGTCGCCGATGAGCGTGGTGCCGTCGCCTATAAGCGCGATCGGGCGGTTGCCTGCCATCTGGAGGCGCTTCATGAGGCACAGCGCCATGAAGTGACCGACATGCAGAGAGTCTGCGGTGCAGTCAAAGCCGATATAGAAGATGGCTTTGCCGTTATTTATCATCTCTTTAATTTCATCTTCGTTTGTTACCTGCGCAATGAGGCCGCGCGCGACCAGTTCTTCGTAGATCTGCATCTTATTTCTCCTTATTGATTATTTCTTCGGCAGCTTCTGCCATCATTGTTATGATCTCCGAGCAATTAATATTGCCCTTGAGCTCGGCGCATCTTACGCTGCCGTACTTTTCCCGAGCTATATCCACGCAGCGCGTTGCTATCTGCGCGATCTTCTGCTTTGCCTCGGCGTCGGAGGCATCGTTAAACGGGAAAGCAAGGCCGTTTGCCATTATTGCGCCCGATATTGCTCCGCAAAGCTCGCCGCTGCGAGCTCCGCCGCCGAAGCCGGCAGAAACGGCAAGCGCCGTTTTTTCGTCCATGCCGGTATATTCACCGCAGGCGGCAAGCACCGACTGCGCACAGTTATAGCCTTTTTCGTGAAACTCCAAAGCTCTTTTTCCGATATCCATGTTAACCTCCAAAAAAATAAAGCCCCCTGTCGTTAAGACAGAGGGCGTTAAATACGCGGTACCACCTCTATGCGCTGCCGCCTCGCGGCGACAAACCTTGGTGAGTTCGAGACTCGGCGCTGTATCGGGCGCACCCGTCGCCGCCTACTCAATTCAGCGGGCCGCTCGGAGCCGTATTCATTTGCCGCCGCTCTCCCCTTTTCAGCAAACAGGGTCTCTCTGTGCAGCGAAGGGCAAATTACTTGCGCTCTTCATAGCGTTATCGTTTCGGATTATACTAAACTAATCGTTTCTTGTCAACTTATATTTATCCGCGGCGGAGAGCTGCTCCTCTGCTCCGGCAAGCGTTGTTTCAGTGATAACGTCGCCGCCGTACAGTCTTGCAAGCTCCATTCTGCGTCCTTGACGGTCAAGCTCCTTGACGACCGTGTAGGTTTTCCCGCCGCGCTCGGCCTTTTCTATCTTATCATGACTGTCGGCAAGAGCCGCTATCTGCGGCAGATGCGTAATGCACAATACCTGCTTTCCGCGAGAAAGGTCGGACATTTTCTCTCCGACACGCTGAGCCGCGATGCCGGACACTCCGGTGTCGATTTCGTCAAACACCATGGTCTCGATGGGATCGTTATCCGAAAATGCCGTTTTCATCGCAAGCATGATGCGGCTGAGCTCACCTCCGGACGCGATTTTGGATATGCGCCCAAGCTCCATACCCGCATTTGCGGAGATGAGAAAGCGCACATCGTCGGCACCGCTGCGCTCAAAGCCAACTGTGCTTTCAAGAGGCTCTACGGTGACTTTAAATCTCACCGAGGGCATGCTGAGATCCTTGAGCTCTGAGCAGATCCTGTCCTCCAGCATCTCCGCGGCCTTTTTACGGCAGGCAGTGAGCATGGCTGCTTTTTTGCGGCAGACGTCGGTGCGCTCAAGGAGCTGCTTTTGCAGCTTTTTGAGCATATCGTCGGAATATTCAAGCATCGAAAGCTGCTGACGGCTGTCGTCGAGAAGCTGAATAAGCCCCGCTTCGTCGGCGCCGTATTTTCTCTGCAAGCGGCGCAGCAGCGCAGCGCGGGTCTCAAGTCTGTCATACTCGTCGGGCGAAAACTCAAGCGAATCGCGGAAATCGCGGATACGCTCCGATGCGTCGTATATAAGCGACGAAGCATTGCTTATTATATCTGCCGTTTCGCGCAGGTCATCGGAAATGAGCGCCGCCTTTGACACGAGAGCCGCCGCTTCGTCCACAAGAGAGCCGGCATTTTCATCACAGGCATACAAAGCGCTGTACGCTCCGTCAAGAGCCTCCGTGAGCTTTTCGGAATTTCGGAGCAGGTCGCGCCGCGCGAGCAGCTCGTCCTCCTCGCCTATTTTGAGCTCGGCTTTTTCGAGCTCGTCTATCTTGTATCTGAGGCTGTCGGCAAGGCGCTCTTTTTCCGCCTCATCCATCGAAAGCTTCTCTATCTCCTTCTTGCAGGCCGTGTATTCGCCGTAAGCATTCCGAAAATCGGACAGCTCCTTTTCGGTGCCGCCGAAGCCGTCAAGATATGCGCGGTGTGAGGCCTCGTCCATAAGCTGGCGGCCGTCATTCTGACCGTGAATATCCAAAAGCAGCGCACCGAGCTGACGCAGCTGAGAAACTGTCACGGGATTTCCGCAGACGCGGCAGTTATTCTTGCCGTCGGCGGAAATTCTACGTCTTATTATTATTTCATCCTCGGGATCAATGTCATTGTCAAGAAACCATTGCCGCGCATTGTCTGACTCAAACACCGCCGAAACGGTTCCGTACTCCGCTCCCGAGCGCACTATCTCCCTGCTTGTGCGCGCACCAAGGACAGCACTGAGCGAGTCGACGATTATCGACTTGCCTGCGCCTGTTTCACCGGTCAGGACGGTGAGACCTCTGCCGAATTCAATATCGGCTTTTTCAATTACGGCAATGTTTTCAATATGCAGCTCAGTAAGCATGGCGATCCTTCTCAGAACATTTCTTCTATCTCGCGGCACAACTCGACTGCCGCATTATAATCCTTCATGGCGAGAAATGCGGTGTCATCTCCGGCAAGGGTGCCGACAAGGGTGTCAATATGCATGGAATCAAGTGTTGAGCACGCAGCCGATGCGAGTCCGGGCAGAGTCTTTATTACGATTATATTCTGCGCGATGGCATACGACGTAACGCTCTCCCTGAATATTTTGCGAAGGCGAATATCATGGTCGTTGCTCTTGGATTTTCCGCTGACGACATAGTGGTAGCGGCCGTTATTTCCGAGCTCCTTTATGAGATGAAGCTGCTTTATGTCACGCGAGAGCGTAGCCTGAGTGCTGGTAACACCACGCGCGGCAAGGGCATCAATGAGCTGGCTTTGCGTTTCTATCTCCTGTTCGGCAATTATCTGAAGGATAACGCTCTGTCTTGATGATTTCAACTATTCTCCTCCTTTTACTGAATTTTATATTGCAATTTGTCAAATGTCGAATCGTAAAAGCTGCGGTCGCCGAGGTAAATGAGGTCTGACTGCTTTGCGGATTTGCTTATAACGACGATATCCTCGTTTGCAAGCTCAAAGCCGTCGGTGCCGTCAACGGATACATATGCGCGGCGGTTGTGCATCATGTCGGCTTTTACCGTTATCTCGTGATTGGGCGAGAGAACAAAGCTGCGTGCGCCGATATAATGCGCGCAAATAGGTGAAACAATGAAGTTTTTTGCCTCCGGCTCGACTATCGGGCCTCCGGCAGACATAGAATAGCCTGTTGACCCCGTAGGAGTTGCGATAATTATACCGTCGCCGGAATAACTCATGATGCGCTCTTTATCGCAGAAAGAAGTAAGCTTAATGCAGTCTCCCATACCGTGAATAACGGCATCGTTAAGCGCAACGTCGGAATAAATGACCTCGCCGCCGCGAATAAGCTTGACGTCTATCATCATGCGGTAGCTCGATGAATAGTTTCCTGCTGCCGCCTCAAGAATGAGCCCTAATTCCTCCGGCTCGACAGACGCCATAAAGCCCTTCGTGCCGAGGTTAACGCCGAGCATAGGCGTTTGAGGGTGATTGAGATAACGCGCGGTGTGCAGTATGGTACCGTCGCCGCCGATGACCACATAAAGAGCGGTATCGTTCAAAGCGGCGCTCCACGGCGTGAGCTCGACGTCATCGGGAATGGCCGCTTCATCGCGCGAGCCGAAAACCGGACACACTGCGGTACTATAGCCGTTGGTTTGAAGCATGTTTTTTATCTTCTTTGTCAGCTCAAGGCCGATATCCCTGTACGGATTCGGACACAGTACAATAAGTCTTGACATTTTAACCTCACAAGCATTCATGCGACGCCTCGACCACTGCCGCAGCGTCAATATCAGGCGCAGCTTCGCCGCCCTTTTTCATGTAGCACAGGTATTCCCTGTTTCCCTCGGGACCCTTTATAGGTGAAAAATCCAGACCGCGCACGGCCATACCGACGCTCGGCGCAAAATCGAGTATGCTTTCGATAACGGCAAGGTGCACCGCTTTATCGCGCACGACGCCCTTCTTGCCGACCTCTTCCCTGCCGGCTTCAAACTGCGGCTTAATAAGGCACATGAGCTCGCCGCCGTCCTTTAGGAGCGAGCAAACCGCGGGCAGAACGAGCTTAACGGAAATAAAGGAGAGATCCATTACCGCAAGGTCGATCGGCTCGGGTATCTGCTCGGAGCTTATATATCTGATATTTGTGCGCTCCATATTTATAACGCGCTCATCCTGACGGAGGCTCCATGCAAGCTGACCGTAACCGACGTCAATGGAATAGACCTTAGCAGCTCCGTTTTTGAGCAGAACGTCTGTAAAGCCGCCGGTGGAAGCACCGCAGTCAATGCAGGTACGGCCGCTCGGGTCAATTGGAAAGACCTTGAGCGCTTTTTCAAGCTTCAGACCGCCGCGGCTCACATACGGAAGCGCAGCGCCCTTGACTTCAACGCTTGCGTTGGGGCTGACCTGCATTCCGGGCTTATCGGCGCGCTGTCCGTCAACAAAGACAAGCCCGCTCATTATCGTAGTCTTGGCCCGCTCGCGGCTCTCGGTCAAGCCGAGGTCAAACACGAGCTGATCCAATCTTATTTTTTTCATTTGCCACCCCTCACGATCTCCTCAGCCTTGTCGGCAAGGCTCTGCGCGTCAAGACCGCAGTGCTTTAAAAGCTCGGGCACGGTGCCCTGAACGACTATGCCGCTGCCGAGATTCGGCGTGTACGCCGCCTTGAGTCCGACTCCGGCTCTTTCCGCTGCGGCAAGTATGTCATCGGCAATGCACGAGGCCTTGCAGACTTCCTCGCTCATCATGAAAACTCCGGTTTTCGAGATGGACGCAATTATATCGTCATACGGCTGTGTATCAAGTCTTGAGAGCTTAAACACATCCGAGTGTATCCCGCGCTCGGCAAGTATAGCCGCCGCGTCAAGGGCGATATTCACGGTAGTTCCGTAAGCGCAGATGGTCATATCCGTACCGTTGCGCAGCTTTACGCAAGGGCTTGTATCGCAAACTGTGTATCTTCCCTCTCCTCCGCGCGGATAGCGTATCGCAACGGGGCCGTCCATTTTGTTGACAGCCTCATCTAGCATCTTTTCGAGCTCGGCAAAGCTAGCGGGGCACAGTATCTGCATATGCGGAACGGAGCGCAGATAGCTTACATCGAACGCACCGTGGTGGGTCTCACCGTCCGTGCCGACAAGCCCCGCTCTGTCAACGCAAAACACAACGTGTAGGTCTTGAAGCGAAACATCATGTATGAGCATATCATACGCGCGCTGGAGAAAGCCCGAGTATATCGCAACGACAGGCACGAGCCCCTGCTTTGCCATACCCGATGCCATGGAAACTGCGTGCTCCTCGGCTATGCCGACATCGAAAAAGCGCTGCGGGAAGCGCTCGGAAAACTCCGTGAGCCCCGTGCCTGCGCACATTGCCGCCGTGATCGCGACGATGTTGTGATTGATTTCGGCAAGCTGGGTGAGCTTTTGACCGAAAACGGAGGAAAAGCACGGGCCGGAGTCCGGCATCTTTCCCGTCTTGGGATCGAATTTGCCGACGCCGTGATACTTGTCCGGGTGCTCCTCGGCATATTTGCAGCCCTTGCCCTTTTTGCTTATAACGTGTACGAGCACAGGCGTGTCCATTTCCTTTGCCCAGCGAATGACCGTCTCAAGCTGCTCAACATCATGCCCGTCAACGGGACCGAGATAGTAAATGCCCATGGAGTCGAACATATTTGTCGGCAATATGGACTTTTTGAGTATCTCCTTGAGCTTATGATTGGCGTTGTAAACGCCCTTCATGCTGCTGAAGGTGCTGCGATACCAGCGCTTAAAGTTAATATAACCGGGCTTGACACGCTCCTTAGACAGGAGCTTTGCCATGCCGCCGACGTTGCCGTTTATGCTCATTCCGTTATCGTTGAGGATGATGACCATCGGCTCGTTGCTGCCGCCGACATTTGCAAGTCCCTCATACGCAAGACCGCCCGTGAGCGCGCCATCGCCTATTACGGCAACGACGTTATAGTCCTCATGCCGCACCGTGCGTGCCCGTGCCATGCCGAGGGCGACCGAGACGGAGTTAGACGCGTGCCCCGCTATGAATGCATCGTCGTCCGCTTCATACGGCTTCGGAAAGCCGGACAGTCCGCCGTAGCACCGCAGAGTGTCAAATTTATCGCGCCTGCCGGTTATTATCTTGTGCGCATAGCTTTGGTGACCGACGTCAAATACGATTCGATCGACCGAGCTGTCATATACTCTGTGCAGCGCGACGGTGAGCTCGACCGTGCCGAGATTGGACGCGAGATGACCGCCGGTTTTGGAAACACTGTCAATTATAAACTCTCTGAGCTCCTCACAAAGCTCCGGAAGCTCCTGTGGGCTGAGCCTCTTAATATCGTTAGAGGAATTGACTTTATTCAGAATATTCAAAACAATACCTCGTTATTAGCTGTTTATTCGCATAATATGCTATCATACATAATAACAAACCGCGGCAAATATTACAATAGACATTTGCCGCGGTTTTACGGTTTATTCACTTTCAGTTTACTCTTGTTACCATGGAATCGGCAAGCGAGCAGAGGAAATCAGCGTCCGTAAATGCCTTTTTTAGCTCGCTTTTCGCCGTTTCGGTGAGCTTTTCGACCATTTCCATGCACTTTTTTTCGCCCAGCAGCGCCATATAGGTGTTTTTATGCTCGTCGGCATCGGAGCCAATGGGCTTGCCGAGCTGCTCGCTCGTACTTATAACGTCGAGAATATCGTCGCGTATCTGGAATGCGGCGCCAATCGCAGCGCCGTAAGCCGCAGCCGCATTGAGCATTTCTTCGCTGCCGCCTGCTGCCGCAACGCCCATGCAGCACGCAGCGATCAAAAGCGCGCCGGTCTTGCGGGAGTTTATCTCGTTAAGGTCAGCCTCGGTGAGCTGCTTATTCTCGCCCGCCATATCGAGGTACTGCCCCGCACACATTCCGTCGCAGCCGACGGCGTCGGCAAGGATGCGCACGCAATCAGCCTTCGCCTGCGCGCAAAGCTCGGAGCGCGCGATCGTGCCGAAGGCCTCCGCCTGAAGAGCATCACCGGCAAGGGTTGCGGTGCATTCGCCGTAAACAACGTGGTTTGTGGGCTTGCCGCGGCGCAACTCATCGTTATCCATGCACGGTAGGTCGTCGTGGATAAGGCTATACGTGTGCAGCATCTCGATGGCGCAGGCAACGGGGAGCGCTTTTTCGGTATCTCCGCCGGAAATGCGGCAAAACTCCAAAACAAGAGTCGGGCGGATGCGCTTACCACCCGCCGTAAGGCTGTAATTCATGGACTCGAGCAGTCCGTCATACGGAAGACCGGAGGGGGTGAAAAAAGTCCCGAGCCTTCCGTCTATGAGATTTTTATATTCTTTAGCCGTCATCGTTTATTCCTCAAACGGAAGTTCTTCCGGTTCGCCGTCCTGACCTTTTCTGAGCTTAACGACCTTCTGCTCCGCTTCGTTAAGAAGCGTATCGCAATTATCGATGAGCTCCGTGCCCTCCTCAAAGAGCTTGAGCGACTCGCTCAGAGGTGCATCGCCCTTTTCGAGCAGCTTCACTATCTCGTCAAGTCTTTTGATAGACGCTTCAAAGCTCATATCTTTATTATCCATGTGAAAATGCCTCGCTTTCTTCTACAATGCATTTTATCGTTCCGTCGCTGACGCTGAGGCTGATTTTATCACCGCCGACGACGTCTCCGACGCTTTTTACGAGTTTGCCCTCGGCATCGGATGCTATGGCATAGCCGCGCGAGAGGACCTTGAGCGGGCTCATGGCGTCAAGTGCGGACGCCAGCGCCACAAATTTGTGCCTGTTTGCAGAGCACAGCTTTTCCGCCGCGGCAACGAGTCTGTCCTGAACATGGTCGAGCTCAGAGCGCTTGGTGTCAACATACGCCATCGGATCTCTGAGCACACGGCGGCCCTTGAAATCATCCAGGCGCGTGCTGAGGCGGGTTATGCTCTTGCGCATTGCCTGAGTCTGGCGAATGCTCATGTTGGCAAGCAATTCTCTTATATCCGCCTCGTCGGGTACGGCGATTTCCGCTGCGTTTGACGGCGTTGACGCTCTGACGTCGGCAACGTAGTCCGATATCGTGACGTCAGGCTCATGACCGACGGCGGAAATAACGGGCAGCTCGGACTCATATATCGCCCTTGCAACACGCTCATCGTTAAATGCCCACAGATCCTCGATCGAGCCGCCGCCGCGGCCTGTTATTATTAGGTCAGCGACGTTATGGCGGTTTGCATAGCGGATCGCTCCTACTATTTCAGGCGGCGCTTCAACGCCCTGAACTCTGACAGGAAGCAGAACCACCTTGGTCATAGGCCAGCGGCGGCCGAGTATTCTTATCATGTCGTGCACCGCAGCTCCGGCAGACGAGGTTATGATCGCTATCTTCTTCGGGTACTGCGGTAGCGGCTTTTTGTGGCGTGGGTCAAACAGGCCCTCCGCCGCGAGCTTTGCCTTGAGCTGCTCGTAGGCTATTTGCAGATCGCCGGTTCCCTCGGGAATGAGGTCGGAGCAGTAAAGCTGATACGCACCGTCGCGCGGGAACACCGAAATACGTCCAAAAGCAGTTACACCCATACCGCTTTCGGGGCGAAAACGCAGCTTGGATGCACTGCTTTTAAACATGACGCATCGCAGACTGCTCTCCGCATCCTTCAGAGTAAAATAGTGATGTCCCGACGGATATATCTTGTAGTTAGATAATTCGCCGCGCACGCATACTCTGTTAAGGAGCGGTTCGCCGTCCACGAGTGATTTGATTATCTGATTAAGCTCCGATACGGTGATGCTTTCGCTCATTGCACCGTCTCCGATTCGGCAGTCGGATCCTCTATGGATTCATCGGGAAATTCACCGCGCATAAAGCCGCCGAGAACTCCGTTAATAAATGCAACGGTCTCCGGCTCATCATAGCCCTTTGCCATTTCCACGGCCTCGTTTATCGCGGCTGCCGCCGGGATATCGTCCATGTACATTATCTCGCACACCGCGCAGCGCAGGATCGCCATCGCCGTCTTGGATATTCTCGTGGTTTTCCAGCCCTGTGCATATTTCTCGATATACTTTTCTATCTGGATGCGATAATCGTCCATGGTGCTGACAAGGCGCTTTATATACTCCTGCTGCTTTTTCTCGGGATACTCCGCGAAAAGCTCGCTTTCCTCGGCAAGCGTTTCGTAATACTCCTTATCGAAAAAGCCATTGAGCAACTCATCAACGGGCTTCTCGCTCGCATTTGCGCAAAAGCCGAGCTGCACCGCTATTTCTCTTGCGGCAGTTCTCTTCATATTTCCCTACCCCGTGCCTTACTTTTCAAATGCCACGCCGGAAACGTGAACGTTGATTTCTGCCTTCTCAATGCCGGTGACAGCCTGAACGACCTCACCCACGGAGGTCTGTACCTCGCGTGCGATGTTAACGATATTGCAGCCGTAGCGAACGAGTATAACGACATCAACCTTAACGGTATCGTCTATTATCTGCACGGTAATGCCCTTGGACATGGACTTTATGCCGATAAGCTCTGCAAGCTCGCCCGTCGTGGAATTGGAAATTGCCGCGACGCCCTCGACCTCGGTGACCGCCGTGCGTACCATTGCGGAGATGACTTCTTCGGATATATTTATGCTGCCGTTTTCGTCCTTGCAGCTGATGTAATTTTCACTCATTATATGGCCTCCATTTTGACTGCGCCCATGGGCACATAAATTCTGTCATAGTATTGTACCACAACGAAACAAAAAAATAAAGCAAAAAAGACGGGAAAACCCGTCTTTTTTACGATGGCACCGCAATTACGTTGAGTTGAGCTGCCGTATATGAGGTTTCCGAGGTCACTGTTTCGGTTATTCTTGCGACTGCCGCCTCGCTCAATCCGTCCTTCGGAGCCGGCACCGCAACGGTAATGGAGTTCTCGCTCATATACACCACGCAGTCGGCAAAATCCTTGGCAAGAAGCTTATTTTCAAGCTGTGACTCCTTCATTGAGTAGTTTGCCATGGCAGATATGGCGTTCATTGCCGAGTCTATCGTTTCCTGTGAGGCAGAGTCGGAAGAAACTGCGTCCTCAAGCATTTTCATCGCTTCGTCGCGCGAGACCTGGCGGCTCAGTCTTGCTTCGGCAAAATAGCCGGAGGAGCTTTTGGTGTTCGCTGCCTCGTAAGCCTCGTTTGCGGCTTTCATGGCCGCGTCCTCTGCCTTGACCATCGCCGGATCCGCAAAGCCCCATTTGTTGTTATACGACCAGTTGAGGTAAACCGCTGCGCACACAAGCAGCAGCACCGCCGCAATAGTTACGTTTCGTTTGAGATGCTTCATATTACCCTCCTATATTCGCCGCAGTTTTTAAAATCTGTATCCTGTCGCTTGATAAGCCCGTAAACGCCTCGGCAGCCTTGGTAACGGCAAATCGAGTGACGGGGTCATCGGCACCCGCGCAGACGATGACGGCTCCGTTTTCGGACAGCAAAACCGTCACGCTGCCCACACCCTCACATTTGTTAAGCACAGCCTCAAGGCGCTGCTCGTCACTGTGCGCATCGGATGACGTTGTTTTTCCCGCTCCGACGGGCATGAGCATTATCGCAAGCCCGAGCACCAGCGCAAGCAAGGGGTATTTGAATTTTTTTATCTGCTGCTTCAGTTTTTCGCTCAACTTGCATCACCGTTCCATATCTGCCGCTCGCAGCTTATGCCGAGCGTTGCCTCAATAATATCGCTTAACCGCGCCTGTGCGCTCTGAGGGGCATCCGCACTGATTCGCGCTTCATACGGGTACCAATACCCCTCGTCGCACCATCGTGCGAGCACGCTCACCTCGGCGAGCTTAACGCCCTGCTCGGCGGCTTTGTCCAATATATATGCTTCGCACCGCTCCTGTATGATAGCTCTGTTTAAATTTTTGCTGTACTCCTCCCCATCCCGTGCTATACTTTCCGCGTCGATTTTATATTGGCTCAAGGCCTTTGAATACGAATTCATATCAAGCTTTGCTATCGGAGAGATAAGCGCAATGCACATGACAATACCGCAAATGACTTGCATGGCGCGCTTTACCCGACCCTCGGGCATGAGCATATACGCAAGTGAGCAGACTATACCCGTGAACGTCACGGCACGAAGCCACTGGTGAATAGTATCAGTCATATACCGCTCACCGCCTTTATTGACGTTGCCATTGAAACAAAGAGAATTATTGCGCAGCATCCCGCAAGGCCGAGTATCATTCCGATGGCACTTCCTATGCTATCGGAAAGTGCCGACAATCTGTCACAGCCGAACATTTTCACTGCCGCGGCCGACAGCTTGTATGTAAGATAATTAAGGCCGAGGGCTGCAAAGGGCGCTGCGCATATGGCAAGAAGCGCCGTCATTCCGAACACTCCGAGCGTGTTGCGCATCGCCTGAGCACCCGCAATAACGGTTCCGGCTGCGTCGGATATTATCCCGCCTACCACCGGCAATGCTGCCGAAATTGCCGTTTTTGCCAGCTTTGATGCTATGGCGTCCCCGCCGGACGCAACAGCGGAGCTAATGCCAACGTATAGCGTGAAGATAAGCGCACAGGAGATCATCAGAAAACTGCATATACGCTTGAGTGTCTTTGAAACCGCTTCGAGGCTTTTGTTATTAAACGCCGCGGCGGCTATACCAACTCCGAGATAGGCATATATAAGCGGTAGGATAACACCATGTGCAAGTGTTATAAATGCGTCCATAAAAAGCACCGAGGCCGCATATTTTACACTTGCCGAGCCGAGTGTTCCGCAGGCTGCCCCGGCAGCGCACATTGCCGGCAGAAGGGTTTTTGAAAAGCCGGAGATCGCCGTGATAACGCTGCCGCCGGAGGAAATAAACGAATTTACCTCGCTCACGCTGAGTATGGCAACGGCTGCGCACCCGCCCAACTGTACATATTCAGGCGAGTCATTACAAAACACACTCAGTACCGCGCATATAATAGCGACCGCAACAATGCCGAGAGAACGTTTAATCGCTCCGCCGATGCCGCGTCCAAGCTCTTCCGTAAACGCCTTGACAGTGCTGTCAAGCGCGGCTTGTGAGTCTGAGCTTGAATCACCCGCAAGCTCCGCTGCGTAGTTAGGCAGCGAGGCTAAAAGCTCGGCTTCATCATATGGCTCTGCACAGCACGACGCTGTCAGAAAAGCAGAGAATATAATTATTAACAGCAGTTTTTTCATATCAGACCGCCTATTGTATCCAAAAGTGAGCGCATAAGCGGCAGTACGGTAAACAGCGCCGCGGCAGAACCCGCAAGCTCAAGCGAAGCTGCGATCGAGCTTTGCCCCGCGTCCTTGCACAGTCCTGCGCCTATGTGCACGACTATCGCTATGCCCGTGCACTTTAAAATCGGCAGAAACACCGCACCGCCGATCCCGGCAAGGCTTATCGCGTATTTAATTAAATCAGCGATATCCGCAAGCATCTGCACGGCAGATATACAGATCACCGCCGTCACGGTCAGAGCTGCCGCAAGCGAAAGCTCGCCGTTACTTTTGCTGATAAGCAGTATGCACATGACCGCAATGACCGCAATTGCCGCGGCTTTAATAACGATGTCCATTATAATTGGAACAGAGTCTTTATAAGACCGAAGAGGTCGCTTATTTTTTCAACAACGACAATAAGCACGACAACGAGCGCCGCGATGGTCGTCATAAGTGCCTGCTCGTCCCTGCCCGAGCGGGTCAGAAGGATATTCAGCACCGCTACGAGTATGCCGACGGCGGCAATTTTGAAAATGAGCTCAACTTCCATTTTTCCTCCGTAATCTCAAACCATGATTATGGCAATTATAAGTCCCGCCGCTGAGCCTGTACCGACATACATTCTTTTGTTGACAGTCGCAGCTTCACGCAAAGAGCGCTGCGCCGCCTCAATCTGCGCCGAGCAGCGCTCAATGGCGCATTTCTGTATATCCGCGTCATAGCGGCCCAAAGAATTTCCGAGCGATACGAGGACTTGCGCGCAGCTTTTCGGCAATACAGTCAACTCGTTTTGAACCGATATAGTCCATATATTTCCGAATGTACTGTCCTCGAGCGCGTTAAGTCCCGAAATTACTGCATCGAAAAATGAACTTACAGTCTTGTCCGAGCTTTGCAGGGCAAGACTCAAAGCAGCATCGAGCGGAGCGCGTGACGTACATATTTCGCCTTTCATAAGCTCAAGAGCCGATATGAGTGCCGAATACGTCCTGTCAAGCTCTGATAAACCGTGCGCCTTTATTATCCCGAGAGCGGTGCAGGAAAAAACAATTAACCCTGCGGCAATGAGTCTCATGACAGCACCTCACATGAATAACTGCGTTGACCGTTTTCATTATGTATCGTGACGATATCGGTAAAAATTCCGCTACTTATAAGCTCTCTGTAAACAGGACGCTTGGACAAATCGTGAGCCGAGGCGGCGTGAACGGTCGCAATGAGCCTAACGCCGCAGCCGGCAGCACTAAGCGCAGCGCCTATGTCATCAGACGAGGATAGCTCGTCCATTGCGATCACCTGCGGATTCATCGAGCGCAGCAGCATCATAACCGCCTGCGCCTTCGGTACATCCGTCATGACGTCGCAGCTCTTTCCGAGATCAAATTGCGGCCTGCCGGCATAAACCGCCGCTATCTCGCCCCTCTCGTCGGCTACGGACACGCGCACACCGCCGCTCGAAAGAACTCTTACAAATTCGCGCAAAAGCGTTGTCTTGCCGCCTCCGGGCGGAGATAGAATGAGGATATTTGCTCTGCTGTCACGCATAAGGGCAAGTAGGGGTTCGCATAGTGTGCATCGCAGCTCGTGCGGTATTCTGATGCACACGGAGCTTAACTCACGCAGCGTAGTGACTGCACCGCCGCTGCACACACCTGTACCGCACAGTCCGAGTCGTATACCGCAGCGGCAGCCTATGAAGCCCTTGGCTATGTCCTCCTTAAATGCATGAACGGAGGCATGAGTTGCCTTTTCCAAAACCGAGGCTATGTCGTTTGCGTCTATAACGCCGCCTGCAAGAGGCACATGCACACCGTCTATCAGAGCGGTAGGCTCAAATCCGATTCTCAGCCTGAATTCCTCAGCATTTTCCGTTACTCCGCCGAGCTGCGCCGCCGTTTTTGACGGCAGCAGCTTTACGGCTTCATCATATGCTCGCATTTTCTTTACCTCAAATGACTGGTATGAGCAGCAGTCTGTCGGGAATTTCGTCCTCGATAGAATTTACTTTCTTTATAAGCTCCACATCGGAGTTATACCTCTTGGCGAGCTCCCAAAGGTTGCCCTCAGTCGGGCACATATAAGCGTTTGCGCTCGGCTTTTCCACGTTCTCGTCAAGCTCGGTAATGCCGACGATCATTTCAATGTCCTCGCACGAATGCTCGCAGCTTGTGTAGTTTAAAATAACCTTGACCGTTATGGTGCTGCCCTCAAAAGCGGCAGATGCGGATACGCCGTGAACGCAAATGTCGCCTTTTGCTTCCTCAAGCTCCGCTTTAGCGCGCACACGGCATGAGCGAAGGCTGCCCTCGCCGTCAATATAGATAACGTCGGCTGTCACGGGCACAGAAACGGCGCCGTCCAAGCGCTCCGGGCACTCTGACGCGGCATACGCCGACACGACGCCTTGCACGCCGTAATCTGAGCTGTATGATAGGCTGAGCCTGCTGTCGCGGCGTTCGCATGAGCAGCTTTTTATAACGCTCACTCTGCTTTTTTCAATGCTCAGCTTGTTGCGGCATGAATAGGCGTCACTTAGAAATTCTTCCTTCTGCGCCTGTATGCAAACGATCTGTACCGCGGCGCGAATATCAACCGAGAGCTTACCGTCAAACACCTCATAGTGCTGACCTGTCAGCATCGGTGTTATGCACGCTTCGGGTGACGGCGCTTCCTCAGGCAGCGTAAATAACTGCGAAAAAGGCAGTTTAAAAGCGCAGGTGCGCAGCTCGTCGTTAAGGATGAAAAGTGCCTCGATATTGCAGTCGCCTTTTATTACGAGCTTATTTCCGACGATTTCGCTGCCGCAATCCGAAAAAACTGCAAACGCTTTAACAAGCGCAGCTTCGCTTAATTCTTCCGGAAGCGAAATATCATCTTCTATACCGAGGTTTTTTTCTCCGGCGAAAACCGTTTCCGTGAATTGCAGCTCACTTTCTTTGAAAAACAGCTTATCACCGGTATTCTCCGGTATCTGAAACCAGCGGACATCAAGGTATTTATAACAGCTTTGCTCCATCGTTACGCTTGCACTGAGTGATATTTTTCGTGGGTTGACCGCCTTTGCATCAACACCGGTGCAAACAATCCTCGTGATGCAAATGCATGTGCTGTCGGCGCCCTGCGCGTCAAAGTTCAGCTCAAACGGAAGCACCGTTTCGGTGCTGCGCACGCCCGCTCCGCTTTCAGGGACATACAAGACTGTTGCGCATATTTCGCCCGTCATGCTCACACAGTCATTCGTAACGTTTTTCTCTTTAATACGGCACTGGTTACGGCAGCAGACGATGCGGAGTATATCCTCCTTTGTGTCGGGAATAATTAGCTCGTTCTCGGCAACCGTCTGCGAACGTGATGTGCACAGCCTTTTATACCTGCTTCTTTCCCTGCATTTAAGTTCAATTTCCATTACCATGCTCCTTGAAAACTTGTTTTGTACAGACTATGCCGGATAAGCCCCTTGTATGCATCACCGACATCTGAAAAGCCAAACGCCGAGGCATATAAGCGCCGCGGCAAACATAAACCACCAAAACTGCGTCGGAAGAATGAGCGAGAGTATAATTATCACACCCGATGCTATCGCAATGACAGCAAACAGCGCACACGGACCTTTACGCAAAAAAACCGCCCCCTGCATAAGCGTTTTTATAAACACTATGCCGGGGGCAGTGCTGTTATTCATTTTTCCCAAAACTTATTCTTGGCTATCATGTCGTACAGCCTCGTGTACGAATCATATCGGCTTTTGACTATATCGCCGTTTTTGACAGCCTCGGTCACGGCGCAGCCGGGCTCTTTAATGTGCGCGCAATCGTCAAATCTGCACTGTCCTATATACGGTGCAAAATCCCGAAAATCATGCTGGAGCCTTGTTTTTTCAATGCTTTGCATCATTTCGATCTCAAACGACGCAAAGCCGGGGGTATCGGCAATGAAGGTACCTTCTCCCGCGTCAAACAGCTCAACATGGCGCGTTGTATGGCGGCCGCGACCGAGCTTTTGGCTGACATCGCCGACCTCGAGCGATAGTCCGGGCAGCATCGTATTTAATATGCTCGATTTACCGACGCCTGAGTTACCTGTAAACGCACATATTTTGCCTGTGAGCGAGCGTTTTAACTCCGCGATGCCCTTGCCTGTTTCGGCGCTGACTCTGAAGGTCTCAAATCCCGCTCTGCAATAGGAGGAATATAAGTCCTCCGCGGGATCGATGTCAGTTTTGTTTATGCACACGACGAGCTCACAGCCGGCCTCCTCGCATATGACCGACACGCGATCTATAAGAAACGGGTCTGTCACGGGATTTGTGTTCGCTGCAATAAAAACAAGTGTGTCGATATTGGCAACCGCGGGGCGAATGAAGAAATTCTTGCGCTCATGCACGGCGGTCACAAAGCCCTTACTGCCGTCCGGGTCAAAGCTGACCCTGTCGCCAACCAAAGGCGAAGTCCCGTCGAGTCTAAATTTTCCGCGCGCACGGCACTCATATATTTTCTCGTCGAAATCAACGTAGTAAAACCCGCTGAGCGCCTTTATTATCGTGCCTTCCATTCAACCTCCGTTTCCTGATGGGCCGGAGGATATGGTGATATTTATCTTCGTGTGCTCCTCCACTTGGGTTCCGGCAGCAACATTCTGCTCTATGACCGTGCCCGCTTCGAGGTCACTTTCCGCCTTACTTATCGTTCCGACGCTGAGCTTACTGCTCTCGATCTTTTTGATGGCATCTTCCTGAGAAAGTCCCTTCAGCTGCGGCATTTGGGTCATGACGATATCGGGACCCTTGCTTATGACGATCTTGACCTCGCTGTCCTCCTCGGCTGCTGCGCCCGCAACGGGATCCGTGCTGATAACATAACCCTTTGTGATGCTGTCCGATGCCACCTGAGTAACGGAATATGTGAAGCCCGCATCCTGGATAATGCTTATCGCGTCTTCCCTGCTGCGGTTTATAATGTTAGGCACCTTGAGCAGACGCTTTTGGTCGCTTTCGGTTTTGGTCGCGCAAACGAGCTCGACGATTATCTTACCGCCGTTTTCACTGACGGCTCTGCTGCGCCCCGCATCGGGATCCTGAGAAAGGATAATGCCGTATTCATGCTCGGAGTCGACCTTGAAGGTGACCTTAAAATCGTATATTTTCTTAAAATCCTTGTCGTTTATGACATCCTCATAGTAGCGCCCGACAAAGTTCTCGACCTTTATTTTGACGGGGTCTGTAAACATATCCTTGAGAAGATAGGTATAGACGAACACAAAGCCGAGAATTATTACGAGCAGCACTGCGAAAAAGCCGATGCTGAACGAAAGTCTGCTGCCGCGCTTATTCTTTTTACTTCTGCGCGGTGTGTCATCAGAGTCAATAAGCACACTGTCGCTGTCCTCAAGCACGTGCGCCGTGAGGTTCTGCTTTCTGAACTGCTCAAGATCGCAAAGCAGCTCACCGGCGGTCTGATAACGCTTGTCTATATCCGCATCCATCGCCTTGAGGCATATTCTCTCAAGCTCCTCGGGTATTCCCGGGACTATCTCGCGCGGTGAAATCGGCACCATGTTCATATGCTTTACGGCAACCTCGACATCAGTGTCTCCGACATACGGCAGGCGTCCCGTGAGCATTTCGTACATGACGATGCCGAGAGAGTAAATATCACTTCTCGCATCCGGAGCGGCGCCGCGCGCCTGCTCGGGGGCAATATAATGCACGGAGCCCACCGTCTCGCCGTTACTTTCCTCAATGTCGTTTTGAAGCGAGGCTATGCCGAAATCGGCGACCTTTATCATGCCGTTTTTGAGCAGCATAATGTTCTGCGGCTTAATGTCGCGATGGATAATGCCCTTTCCGTGCGCATGCTCAAGCGCTTTTGCTATCTGCATGGTAAAGTCGAGGGCTTCAGAGGGGGCTATTGCACCCTTTTGACGCAGATACTCCTTGAGCGTGATCCCATCAATAAGCTCCATGACGATATACTCCACATCGTCACTGTGGCTGACATCGTAGACCGACACTATGTTTGGATGTGAAAGCATCGCTACCGCCTGAGATTCGGCGCGAAAACGCTTGCGGAATTCCTCGTTCTGGGCGGTTTCGTCGCGCATTATCTTGACGGCATCATAGCGGTTAAGTCTGTGGCAAAGCGCCTTATATACGTTTGCCATGCCACCGGAGCCTATGAGTTCGATGATCTCATATCGGTCATCGAGCATTCTTCCTATATATTTATCAGTACTGTTTTCCATGATTGCACCCTTAACTCAAGTTTTGACCAAAACGATGGTGACATTGTCTCTCGCACCGCGCTCAAGCGCAAGCGCCATAAGACGTCCGCACACATCCTCCGGTGCGGTGTTTTCGGTAAAGCAGTCGTGTATTTCCTTATCCGTTACCATATTGCTCAGTCCGTCCGAGCAAAGCAGTATGCCGTCGCCCTTATGAAGCGGACACTCGAAATAATCCGCCTCGACGGAGCTGTCCACGCCGAGGGCGCGGGTTATGATGTTTTTCTTGGGGTGATGCTCAGCCTCCTCGGGCTTTATCGCACCCATGTCTACAAGCTCCTGCACGTAGGAGTGGTCACGGCTTACCTGGCGTATTCCTTCACTATTCAAATAATAAGCCCGGCTGTCTCCGACGTTGACAAGACAAGCCTTTCGGCGCGTGATGATACCGCCGACAAGGGTCGTGCCCATGCCGTTGTAGTTTGCGTCAAAGCGCGAATATTCATAGACAACGCCGTTTGCGTCCGCACAGCTTTCCTTCAGCAGCTTTTCCTGATTGCCGATGAAAAGGCGCGAGGAAGCAAGGCTGGCGTAAACCTTGCCGACAAACTCCTTGCTCGAAAGTCTGCTCGCCAAATCGCCTGCCTTTGCGCCGCCCATACCGTCGCATATGACGGCAATAACGCTTTTACGCTTGTCGCAGTTTTCGATTATATAGCTGTCCTGATTTTCGCTTCTGACCTTGCCTTTGTCAGTGATACCGAAGCTTCTCATTGTTTGCGATCACCCTTCTGCATTTTTCTGCGCAGTTGTCCGCACGATGCGTCCACGTCTCCGCCCAGCTTGCGGCGCACGGTGACATTGACACCGTTATCCTCAAGCACCTGCATAAATGCCTTGATATGTCCCTGCGTCGAGGGTCTGAACCGACTCTCCTCAACGTGATTCATAGGTATCAAATTGACGTGAGCACTCACATACCTTGCACGCTTTGCAAGAAGCTCCGCATGGTAGCGCGTGTCATTGACGCCGTCTATCATAATATACTCAAATGATATTCTGCGGCCCGTCTTTTCATAGTATCTGCGGCAGCACTCCATAAGCTCGTCCACGCCTCTGCCGTTATTTGCCGGCATTATCTTCGAGCGGGTCTCGTCATCGGGAGCGTGCAGCGACACCGATAAGGTCAATTGTAAATTAAGCTCTGCCAGTTTGTCAAATTTTTCGGTTATTCCGCAGGTGGACAGCGAAATATGACGCATACCGATGTTCATGCCGTCAGGCTCGTTGACGAGCTTCAAAAACTTCACGACATTGTCGAAGTTATCGAGCGGCTCGCCTATGCCCATGAGGACGATGTTTGAGATCTTCTTCCCCGAATCTATCTCGGAGAACATGACCTCCTCAAGTATCTCATGCGGCTCAAGGCAGCGCACGAGTCCCCCGATGGTGGACGCGCAGAATGCGCAGCCCTGACGGCAGCCGACCTGCGACGATACGCAGACGGTGTTGCCGTGCTTGTAGCTCATGACGACCGTCTCAACTGCATTTCCGTCGGAAAGCTCCCAAAGATATTTGATCGTACCGTCTATTTTGGAGACTTGCTTGCTTAAGACGGCCGGCTTATAAAGCGTATATTCGGTTTTGAGCTTCTCGCGCAGGGATTTGGGAATGTCGCTCATCTCGTCAATGGAGCCTATCCCCCGACCGAGCCATTTGAACACCTGCTTTGCACGGTATTTCGGCTCACCCATCGAAATGAGAAGCTCCTCTATCTCCTGCGGGAGCAGATTACGCAGATTTTTCATTCTACTCTCCTCAGCTTGCATACAAAAAAACCGTCGGTGCCGTGTATGTCCGGCCAGAACGTTATATATCCCTCTGTCGCACACTCTCCGTTCGGCAGAGAAAAGCTCTCGGCTCTGAATTCGCTGTGGGCGCTCAGAAATGCCGAAACGACATCTTCGTTTTCCTCTCTGAGCACGGTACACGTTGAATATATAAGCTCACCGCCGACCTTGACGGCAGATGCAAGATTATTAAGTATCGCCGTCTGTATTGCCGGAAGCGCCTCGCAGTCGCTGCGGTTTTTATAGCGTATCTCCGGCTTTTTGCGGATAACGCCATAGCCAGAGCACGGCACATCAGCAATAATTGCGTCGTACTTCTTGTCAACAGGCTGCCTTGCGTCCTTGCAAAAGGCGTTAATGCAGCTCAGTCCGAGCCGTTTTGCGCCGCCTTCTATAAGGCGCATCTTCTTTTCATGCAGGTCACACGAGTCGATGCTGCCCGTATTTTGCATTGCGATAGCCGCCGCGAAGCTCTTGCCGCCTGGGGCTGCGCAAGCATCGAGCACGCTCATTCCCGCCTCAAGCCTTGCCGCAAGCACTGCGCACCGTGCCGCAGGGTCCTGAACGTAAAACAGTCCCTCGTCAAAGCCGGGCATCGCGGTTACCTTGCCGGCCACGACGATGCAATCGGGAAGCCAATCGTGCTTTTTGCAGTCAATTCCGGCGCTATGGAGCATCTGCAAGAGCTCGTCCGTCGTGGTTTTCAAAGTGTTGACCTGCAAAGCAGTTTCCGGCGCCGTGTTATCGGCAGCAAAAAACGCCTCGGCCGCATCATATCCGCGGCGCTGCATTATTGTTTCGGCAAGCCACAGCGGGTGGCTGTATTTAATAGAAAGATACTGCGCGCTGCCCTCGTTCGGAACGTCGGGCAAACTATCAGCGCAGGCTGCAAGCTTTCTCAAAACAGCATTGCAGAAACCTGCCGCTCTTGCATAGCCGAGCTTTTTACACAGCGCAACAGCTTCGTTGACAGCAGCCGATTTCGGTATTTTGTCCATAAAAAGAAACTGATACACCGCGCAGCGCAGAATATCGCGCACCTTGGGCTCGATTTTGGAGGCAGACTTGCTGAATCTATCGATATACCAATCGCACAGCGTCATGTTCTGCAAAACGCCGAGGCTTATGGTCACACAAAGCGAAAGCGAACGGTCATCGAGCTTGTATTTGGTTTTTGCGGCATCGGCCATCGCCGACAACCATGCGCCGTCACGCCGCGCCCTTTCAAGCACGAACAGCGCCGCTTCTCTTGCTGCGTCCAATTTATCAGTCCTCAACTTTTATGGGATGTCCGAGCAGATAGTCTGCCGCTCTCATGCGTTTTTTGCCCGGAGCCTGAAGCTCGGTTATAACGACAGTCTTGCCGTCGGCGCAGGCTATCTCTATGCCCGCTTTTCCGGCGCTGACAACGCTGCCGGGGGCTTTTTCGGTAGTGTTTTCGGTGTACTGCGCGCAATAGACCTTGAATACGGAGCCGTCAAGCTCCATGGTGGCCACGGGCCAAGGGCGCAGACCGTAGATTTGCTTAATAATATGGCGCGGAGAATTGTTCCAGTCGATCGGGCTGAGGCTCTTGTCAAGCATTTTGACATAGCTTGCCTTGCTGTGATCCTGTGCGGTGCGCGGTGCACGGCCGGAATCGATATCGCGCAGCGTTTTGTCCAAAAGCTCGGCACCCATGACCATAAGACGGTCAAAAAGCTCGCCCGAGGTCTCGAACTCGCCGATCTCGGTCTCGGCGGTGTAGATAATATCTCCCGTGTCCATTTCGGAGGCGAGGTACATCGTCGTGACGCCGGTTATTCTATCGCCGTTGAGAACGGCCCACTGTATGGGCGCTGCGCCTCTGTACTTCGGCAGAAGCGATGCGTGGACGTTTATCGCTCCGTACTTGGGAACGGCAAGCATATCGTCGGGAAGTATGCGCCCATAGGCAACGACAACTAGAATATCGGGAGAAAGCTGCTTTATAAGCTCGGTGGCAGAGCCGTCTCTGAGCTTTGTCGGCTGATACACGGGGATGCCGTTTTGAAGTGCAAGCTCCTTTACGGGGCTCGGAGTGAGCTTCATGCCGCGCCCGCTCGGCTTATCGGGCTGAGTGAATACGGCGGCTATATCGTATTTTTCGTCGATGAGCTTTTTAAGGGACACCGCCGCGAAGTCGGGCGTTCCCATAAACACGATGCGCATTGTCACTCGACCTCTCTTCTGATCTCGTCCTTACTGAGCATACGCTCCGCCTTTTCGGTGAAAAGATGACCGTCAAGATGGTCCAGCTCATGGCAGATGCAGCGGGCGGTCAGACCGTGACCCTCATATTTAAACCATCTGCCGTCGCGATCCTGTGCTCTGACGACGACATTTGACGGACGGTGCACTATGCCGTACTCGCCCGGCACGCTCAGGCAGCCCTCAGTGCCGACCTGCTCGCCGGAGCTCTCGATGATCTCGGGATTTATAAGCTCGAGTATCTGCTCGTCCTCATCATCGGGGACGTTTGTTTCAAGAACAAGAACAACACGGCGCAGTATTCCGACCTGCGGCGCGGCAAGACCGACACCGTTTGCTTTTTCAAGCGTTTCCGCCATGTCATCAAGAAGCTGGTGGAGCCTGCCGTCAAATTTGACCTGCTCGCGGCAGACCTTATGGAGCACGCTGTCCTCTTTTGTAACTATGTTTCTGAGCGCCATAATATATTTCTCCTACTCCAAAGGGTTATTGTCGGCAAAAACGCTGACACCCCTGTATTTTCCCGAGCTGCTACATCGTATAAGCACGTCGGATATTAGGCCGCGAATGTGCTTATCGGCCTTGCAGCAGACGTTAATTCTGTACCTGTATCGGTTATTTACCCTCACTACCGGAAGCGGTGCCGGACCGAGCACACTCACATCGGGATCGCTCACGCAGGACGCTTTAATAACTCGGCCAATATCACGGCAGCATTTGACCACCGCGCTTTCGTCTATGCCCGAGGCGGTTATGGCGATCATATCCGAAAACGGCGGCGCGTTTTGCAGTCTGCGCATTTCCAGCTCCGTTTTATAAAAGCCGTCATAATCTTGCGCTGCGGCAAGGCGTATCGTTTCGTTTTGAGGGGTGAAGGTCTGAATGACCGCGCGGCCGGGCTTTGCGCCCCTGCCACTGCGTCCGATGACCTGTGTTATGAGCGAAAACGTGCGCTCGCTCGCGCGATAGTCTCCGCAATAAAGGCTCTGGTCGGCGGATATTACGCCGATAAGCGTGACATTTTCAAAGTTAAGTCCCTTCGTGACCATTTGCGTACCTACCATGACGGGTATCTTCTCGTCACGAAATCTGCCGAGCAGAGCTTCATGGCTTCCGGCCGCCTTAACGGTGTCGGCATCCATTCGCAGCACCTCTGTGTCTGGAAAAAGCTGCTTGAGCTCTTCCTCAACGAGCTGGGTACCTGCTCCTATATAAGTAAGCATACCGCCGCATTCGGGGCAGCTTGCGTCAACGTATCGGCTGTAGCCGCAGTAGTGGCACATAAGGCGGCGGTTAGCGCTGTGGTAAGTCAGTGAAACGCTGCAATTAGGACATTTGTAGATGTATCCGCAGTCACCGCAGCAGATGAGTTTATTTGCTCCGCGGCGGTTTATGAATAATATGCTCTGCTCGCCGCGCTCGATATTCTCTTCAAGCTCACGGCGCAAAGTCGAGCTGAGCTCGCTGCCGTTTCCGGCCTTGAGCTCACACTTCATGTCAACTATCGTGACCTCGGGCAGGTGCATCTCATTATAGCGCTCAGGGAGCTCAAAATAGACGTACTTTCCCGTTTGGGCTGCATATCGGCTCTCAACGTCGGGCGTTGCCGAGCCTAAAAGCAGCAGTGAATTTGTCTTTGCGCAGCGGTATTTTGCAATATCTCGCGCGTGGTATCTCGGCGAGTTTTCGGATTTGTAGCTCTCCTCCTGCTCCTCGTCGATTATTATGAGTCCGAGATCTTCAAACGGAGCAAAGACCGCGCTGCGTGTCCCGATGACGAGCTGCGCATCGCCGTTTTTAATGCGTTTCCATTCATCATAGCGCTCTCCAAGCGAAAGATTGCTGTGCAGTATCGCAACGTCGTTTCCGAAATACTCGGAAAACGTGCGTATCATCTGCGGTGTGAGCGCAATTTCCGGCACGAGGAGTATGGCGCTTTTGCCCGAGCGCAGCGTATCGGAAATGAGATGGATGTAAACGGAAGTCTTGCCGCTTCCCGTGACTCCGCACAGGAGCGCTGCCTCCGGAGTCGGGTGAATGAGGAGCTCACGAAGTCCCTCATACGCTGCCGACTGTGCACGGTTAAGCACCGGCAGCTCGCGCAGCTTACCGTTCCAAACCTTCGGTCGGCGAAAGACCTCCTCCTTCTCAATCTCAACGATACCCGCATTTACAAGCGCCGTGAGCGATTGGCGCGACGCGCCGGTGAAATGAAGCGCCTCGTGCACAGAAACTCTTCCGGTCGTGCTTATTAGCTCCAAAAGTGACGCCTGCATGGGTGCCTTACGGCGCTTGCCTTGGGCTATGGAGAAAGCCTCCTCGGCATCGATCATAAGATACGCCATATCACGCATTTTATCGTTAACTCTGCGCTCTCCGTCGGGCTTAAACCAAAAGCCTGCCGGCAGTATGCTCTTGATGGCGTCATAGACCGTGCAAAAGAGCCTGTCATGCATCCAAAGAGCAAGCTTGAGCTGCGCCTGCGTGAGCACAGGACTTTCGTCCAGAAGTGATTCTATGGCCTTGAGCTTTTCGAACTCGCTTTTATCGCCCAGCGCGAGCACAATACCCTCGCTGCGGCGGTTGCCGCGGGAAAACGGTACCGTGACGCGCATTCCGGGCTGCACCGCTCCGCGCATGCTGTCGGGTATGAGATAGTCGTAAGGCTTGTCCAGACTGTATGTTGCGGCGCTGACCGCAATTTTGGCAATACTGTTTTCGGACATTCCGCGACCCTCTGTTCAGGAAAATTCAGCGGAGCAGAAATCAGCTCCGCCGTATAAATCTTAGTTTTCGCCTTCCTCTTGCTCACCGTCTTTTTCAATCGTGAGCTTGCCGGTGTAGACCTCGTCAATGGCTGCGGAAACGGGTTTTTTATCGAGAATTATGCCGTCTTCCTCAGCGGCAGCGGAGATGGCGCGCGCGCGTCTTGCAACGAGATTAACGAGCTGGTAGCGGTTGCCTGCCTTGCTTACAAGCTCGGCAACGGGGGGATAAAGCATCATGATCAGTCTACCTCACTTAAATAGTTTTTTCTAAGGTCATATTTGCAGTATTCTGCGGTAATGATTGCGGAAAGCTCCTTTGCGGCCTTTTCCGCATCGTCATTGATGATAATGTAATCATAAAAATCTGCGGCGGCGTACTCTTCCCTCGCGCGGATAAGGCGAGCCTCGATCTTGCGATCGGAATCGGTGCCTCTGCTGCGCAGGCGCTTTTCAAGCTCTGCCATGGAGGGCGGAATGATGAATATTTTGACTGCCTCGGGCATCTTCTGATGGATCTGCAGAGCACCCTGAACCTCAATGTCAAGAAGGACATTCATGCCCTGAGCGAGTTTCTGCTCCACGTATGCCTTGGGTGTGCCGTAGGAGTTTGCGACATACTCGGCGTGCTCAAGAAACTCGTCGTTTGCGACCATGTCGCGGAACTGATCGAGATCAACGAAAAAATATTCCTTGCCGTCTACCTCGCCGGGGCGGGGCTTACGAGTTGTTGCGGAAACGGAAAAGCACACATCATCGCGCCCCTCGAGCGCCTTGCACACGACAGTGCTCTTACCGGCTCCGGACGGACCGGATATAACTATTAACTTTCCTCTCTGATTAGCCATTTGCTGCACCTTCCTCATTTTTGTTTGACATTCGCGCCGCCAATATTTCAGGCGCAAGCGCGGACAGAATAACGTTTCCACTGTCCATGATGAGCGCAGCCTTCGTGCTGCGTCCAAACGAAGCATCGATGAGAAGCCCCTTCTCTCTCACGTCCTGTATCATGCGCTTTATAGGCGCCGATTCAGGGCTCACCATGGCAATTATGCGTTCGGCGGAAACCATGTTGCCGAACCCTATATTTATAAGCTTCATGGCGCCTCACTCAATGTTCTGTATCTGCTCGCGTATCTTCTCGATCTCGGACTTGAGATCGACGACGACATGGGCGATATCGGAATTCTGGCATTTCGAGCCGGTCGTATTGGCCTCGCGGTTAAACTCCTGGAGCAGGAAATCTATCTTGCGGCCTATGGGCGAGCCGGTTTCGAGCATCTGTCTGAGCTGTGCGATGTGACTGCGCAGACGGACGGTCTCCTCGTCGACGGCTATTTTATCGGCAAACACGGCGGCCTCGGTGAGAATACGAGCCTCGTCAATGCCGCTCGTACCAAGCACCTCGCTGAGCTTTGCATAGAGCCTGTCCCTGTATTCCTTGACGGTTTTGGGCGAATTTTCTTCAATGACTGCGACAAAGCCCTCGATATTTTGAAGCTTTGAGAGCACGTCCGCCTTGAGCTTTTCGCCTTCGGTCATGCGCATACGGTCAAAATCGCACAGCGCCTGCTCCGCAACTGCTCGCATGCCCTCCGCAACCGCATCGGAGTCAAGCTCCTTCTTTTCAGCCGTGAGAACATCGGGAAAGCGGCTCACGCTCATTGCGGTGGCGTCGTTTACAAGTCCGAAATCCTCGGAAATGGTGTTAAGTGCTTCAAGATAGCCTCTCAAAAGCGGCTCGTTTACCTTCACGACCATGTCGTCGGCGCCGGAGCTGTCAACGGTCACGAATACATCTACCTTACCGCGGCTGATGTGAGAGCTCACGACCTGCTTTATCATTTCCTCCGCAAAGAGGAAGCTGCGTGGCATTCTCACCGCCGTATCAAGAAATTTGTTGTTTACGCTTTTAAGCTCAATGCTTATTTCAATGCCCTCGACAGTGCCCTTGGCGCTGCCGTAACCGGTCATGCTTTTAATCATTTTTCCTCCGGCTCAGCGAAGCTGAGTTATCTCAAATTTTATAGGATTTTTGCGCTTGCTGCGGCGCTGATAGACTATGATGACCGCAACGGCGGCGCAGAAAGCGAGAAAGCTGCACAAAACGCTCATTCCCTCGCCAAGTCCGCAGCTTGCCGCGACTATATATCCGATGACAAACACGAGCATCGGGACGATGTACAGCAAAAACGCCGCTCCGAATATTCTCGAGCTGAGGCTCTCGATAACGACCTTTTCGCCCGGGCGCGCATGAACGGAGTTCTTTGCAAACGCCTTTATCTCGTTCTGGAAAACGCAGCTTTCGCAGTTGCCGCAATTGCTGCCGCACGCCGTGCCGCGGGATACCGCGACCTCGGCCATGCCGTTGGGAAAAACCTTTGTAACTACTGCATCTTGAGTCATATTATAAGCCCCCTTGGACTAATCCTTGATTATCGTTACCGTAACGCGCACGTCGCCGACAGCGCCTACATTGTCATGCCCTGCAACGCTTACCCTGCCGCTGACGATTATCTGCCCTGTGGTTGAAACGTTATTGGAAAGATCCGCAATGACGGTTATATCCTCGGGCTTTATATTATTCAGAACATCGGCGCTCATGGCACGCAGCGTAACCTCGACCTCTTTGGTGTCGATATTGACATGATACCCGCTCGTAACGCCCTTGCACGCAATATTGGTCGTCGTAAAAGTCTTGGTATGTGCCCCCTCGACCGTCACCGTGACTTTTGCCTCGGTAACACCGGTTATATTCTGCACATCCTCGGGAAGCGTTATCGGGAAAGTGCCCTCATAGCCGCCGTCAAACGAGGCCAGTTCAATAGTGCCGATCTCAAGATGCTCCATCTCGTCAAGTATCCTAGAGTCGCCGGCAATGCTGATTACTGCGGGATCTATCTTTACAGTGCAGTCCGACTCAGTCAGGCCGCCGCCGGGAACGAGCTTCAGCTTCAGCGGAATTTCCTTGGATTTCAGAACAGGCTGGGTCGCCGTTATTTTATCCACGGAAATGTTCAGGCCGTCCTTGCTGATAACATTTCCGTTTTTGTCCCGGAGCGTAAACTCGACTTCCTCAACGTAGGCCGAGTCTATGTTCTGACCCTTGCCGAAGGTGAGCCATACATGATCGATCTTCTCGATCGTCTCCTCGGGCCCCTCGACAGTCACGGAAGCGGGGTCAAACGCGAGCTCCTCGGCAACGCAGCCTTCAGCTATGCTGCCCTCAAAGCTGCCCTTGACCTCAACGGATCTGCTGCCGTTTTTGACAACTGTGAAGTTTATCGTATCGGGAGTTTTGCGCACAACTGTTATGTCGTTTTCGTTAATATAGCTCGGGAAAACCAGGTTATATGTCCACGTCATATTATTGGGCTGGGTGACATTACTGACGTCTATGACGGCCTTAATATCCGAGGCCTTGAGCTTCGTGACGTTGCTGCGGCTGCCGGTAACGCGAATGGTGACGGTTTCCGCACTTACGTCGGTGATAGAGAGATTTTTCTCGTTCAAAAGCGCTTCCTGTCCCTGAAACTCGACCTTGATGCCGCTTATTGTCAGGCCGCCCTGATCACTCGTATCCTGCCCCGTGACATACGTCCACATCATCAGCGAGCACAGAAGCGAAACGATAATCCAGAACGCCTTGCTGTCGTATATTTTTTTAGTTCTTTTTTTCTGTTCCATTACCGTTCCCCTTAAACTTGTCAAAAAAACGAGAGAAAACTTCGGCTGCGGTGTTCTTCTTTGTCTCTTCTACAACAAGCTCGCTTCGGAGCACTTTTTCGAGCATGGCGACCGAAAGATTGCGCTTGAGCATACCCTCTACCGCGACCGATATGGCACCTGTTTCCTCGGAGACTATGACCGTCACCGCATCGGAAACCTCACTCATACCGATACCCGCTCTGTGCCTCATACCGAGGTCTTTGCTCAGATTGGTTTTGGACGTGAGCGGAAGGACACAACCCGCGGCGGCAATTCTGGAATTGCGAATTATAACCGCACCGTCATGCAGCGGAGCCTTGGGATAGAATATGTTTTTCAGAAGCTCCGCGGTTATGTCCGCGTCGATTATCGTGCCCGTCGTCATGATGCTGCTCAGCGGTAAACTGCGCTCGAAAATGATAAGTGCACCCGTCTTTGTCTTGGACATCTGCTCGCAGGCGAGAGCCGTCTGCGTTATGGCGGAGTCTATCTTGCTCGTAGACTGTGCCTTTTGCGAAAGGATACTGTAAAAATTCTTTGTACCCATCTTCGCAAGCAGCTTACGCAGCTCGGGCTGGAATATAATAACGAGCGCGATAAGTCCGATCTCTACCGTTTTTCTGAGGATGAAGTTTATCATAGACAGATTGAGAACGGTCGGACCTGACAGCCACAGCATTATAAGAATAACCAACAAGCCCTTTGCAAGATTGTAGGAGCTTGTCTTGCGCACGAGATCTATTACCTTGTAGATAAGATAAGCGACTATCAAAATGTCAATGACATCCCAAACGCTCATCATTGCAAGGTAGTTCATCATTCTCTGTAAATAAGTCGAAATATCCTGCATTTATAAACCCCGATCATCTCATGCGGACTGCGTGCACAGTCCGCACTTTACTGTAAATTTAATCACTATATTATAATATATATATCCTCAAAAGGCAATTAAATATTGTTAAATTTCTGCGTCGGCAATACTTTCTATGACAGCACAGGCTTTTGCCGCCAGTCGGCGAGAGATAAACGGAGAGAAGCTTATGCGAACAGTGCCTGTTTCGACGGTGCCCGCGCTCTCATGTGCAAGCGGTGCGCAGTGAAGTCCGCAGCGCGCCGCAATACCGCTTTCCGAAAGGCGCTCGCAGAAGGTTTCGCAGTCAAGCGTTTTGCAGCGAAACGAAAGCACGCCTGCCTGAGTGCCCCCGCTGCCCGAAAACACCTCGAGCGCAGGGGTGCGTTTAAGTCTTTTTGCGCAGTCAAGGCAAAGTGAGCTCTCATATGCGCCGATACGCTCCGGGGTTAAACGCATGACGTATTTCATGCCCTCGCACAGACCGGCAATGCCGACCACATTGTGTGTTCCCGCCTCCGCTCTGTCGGGCAGATACTCAGGCATGGTCTGCACTCTGCTCTCCGAGCCCGTACCTCCGCTCATGATCGGCTCAGGCTTCTGCGAGCACAAAAGCAGCCCCGTGCCCTGCGGGCCGAGCAGTCCCTTGTGTCCGGGCATAGCTATAAAAGCGGCGCCCAGACGCGATGCATCAATGTGTTCTATCCCTGCTGATTGCGAGGCGTCTATTATGAGCGGCACACCACGCGCAGCACACAGAGCAGCTATCTCGTAAATAGGCTGAACAAAGCCGAACACGTTTGAAACGTGATTGCACACGGCAAGCTCTGCACCGTCAAGCTCCCTTTCAAATGCCTCAAGCACGGACTGCGGCTCAAATAATTCTCCCACCGCAACGCGTATGTCCGCGCCCGATTCACGCAGCGGTCGCGTGACAGAGTTATGCTCATAGCCCGAAATAACGACACGGCTCTCCTCATGCGCAAGAGTTTTTATCGCAATGTTGAGCGCGTGTGTCGCATTCATCGTAAAAACGACGTTCTCGGGAGCTTCAAAATTAAACAGGCGACAGGCAAGCCGCCTGCATTCATAGACCTTTTCGGCTGCGTTCATGGCGGCGTCGTAGGCTCCGCGCCCGGGGCTTGACATAGTGTTCATTGCACCGAGCATCGCGTTTTTGACGGCGGGCGGCTTTAAAAAGCTTGTGGCGGCGGAATCGAGATATATCATAGCGTCACCTCCGAGCAGGAGCCGTCATCGTGCTGCAAAAACACCTTGCCCTGCAAAAGTCCTTCCGCTCTCAGTATTGTCGCCGCCTGCGCAGCTTTGCGTGGGGCGACGCTGACACTGTAACTGCATCCCCCGCCGCTCAGCCCTGCCGGGGCTTTCCGTACAGCGGCGCTTACTGCGTTTTTCTCAAGCATTCTGGCTGCCGACTGTGCATAGGTGAGAGATCGGCACATAAATAAATAGCGCATAGTTATCCCCTTCTTCGATACTCTGGTTCATTCTATGCACCCTCCCGTTTGCGGGTTAAAAAAGACAGCCCGAAGGCTGTCTTAATCAATAAGTACCATTGCGTGAGCCGAAACTCCGAGTCCCTCGCCCGTGAAGCCGAGATGCTCTTCGGTCGTTGCCTTAACGCTGACGCGACCTATGTCGATACCGAGCACTTCGGCATAAACGGCACGCATCGCACCGACATATGGCTGGATCTTGGGCTTTTGAGCTATGACCGTGCAGTCGATATTCACGACGCTGAAGCCCTTTTTCTTCACGAGCTTTACCACCTCGTGCAGCATCTCTATGCTGTCGGCATCGCGATACCTGTCGTCACTGTCGGGAAACATTCCGCCTATATCGCCCACTGCCAGCGCGCCGAGCAGCGCGTCCATGAGAGCGTGAGTCAAAACATCGGCATCGGAATGTCCGAGCAGGCCCTTTTCATACGGAATTTTTATGCCTCCGAGTATAAAATCTCTGCCAAGAACGAGCTGATGGACGTCATATCCGTGACCTATTCGCATTACTTTCCACCCCTTTCGGCGAGGATACCCTCGGCAATATATAGATCGCGTGCAGTCGTGAGCTTAATATTATCAGCTTCTCCCGCCACGACCGTGACCTTATAGCCCAGCGCTTCGACAGCGGAGCAATCATCCGTCAGATTTGTGCCCCTCTCATACGCTTTTGTTAGTGCAACCTTTATCATCTGCGCGTTAAACACCTGCGGAGTCTGCATGAGTGCAACAAGGTCGCGCGAAGGAGTCTGCGTTACTGCGCCCTTGGCATTGAGTATTCTCACCGTATCGGTTGAGGAAACGGCAGGCGCGGCGGCACCGTGCTCATCTGCGGAGTGGACAACGCGGCCAATGAGATTTTCGGTTATGAACGGACGCGCACCGTCATGAATTGCGATGAGTGCTGCCTTGTTGCTTGCGTGGCTCACACCGATGAGCGACGATTCAAGACGCGTTTTGCCGCCGAGTATGACAAGGCTCGTCTTGCTAATACCGTAATCATGGCAAATATCAGCCATTTCCTGAAGGCTCTCCGCCTTCGTTACGACGATTATCTCGTTAATGCACTCGGATCTTTCAAGCGCCTCAAGAGTGTGCGCAATAACCGGTTTTCCGCCGATGGGCATAAGTATTTTATCCTTACCCATGCGCTGTGAGTTTCCCGCAGCAAGCACGACCGCCGTGCAGAAATCACCGGTGGGCCTGCACTTAAACATCTTACTTATGTTATCTATAATAGACATAAAATTTTCTCCGATCACAGCGACGCATTCAGCCGCTTCTCAATTCCGTCATAATCAAGCTTTGTTGCGACAACAAGCTCGGATATGAGTATCTGTTTTGCGGAGTGGAGCATCTTCCGCTCGCCCGTGGACAGACCGCGCTCACTGTCGCGGCTCATGAGTCCCTTGACGACAGCGGCAACGGACATGAGATCGCCGCTTTTTATCTTGTCCATATTCTCACGGTAGCGCTTATTCCAATTTGCCGTCATCTCGACCTCGATGGTTTTAAACGCATCCATTACACGCTCGGCCTCGTCCGCGGAAATTATCGAGCGAACACCGATGCCCTCACATCCCAAGACAGGCACCATAACGACCATATCTCCGACCGGGAGTTTAAGAACATAATAATCGCGCTGCTGACCGCTTATGCGCCGCGACACGATATTTTCAATAACGCCGGCACCATGCAGCGGATGGGCGATGTAATCCCCGATACTGAACAAGACAACTCCTCCTTACAGTATTGTAAGTTAATTATACACAATTTGTTGATTTTTTGCAAGAACATCAACAAATTTTCCTTGTAATATCAACAAAAATAGCCCGCCGGATATCCGGCAGGCTATTACAAACTGTTAAATTGAATCAGTCTTCTACGAGCTCGCCCTTAGCCTGACCGTCGGTGGAGACTTCGTAAACGAGAGCATCGGAGCCGTCGTCCTCGATTTCGGGAACCTCGACCTCGGCTGCCGCGGGCTCACCGAGAGCGCGGATAGACAGGGAGATCTTGTGATTTTCGGTGTCGATAGCGGTAATCTTTGCCTCGACGACGTCGCCGACGGAAAGAACCTCTTCGGGCTTGCCGATGCGGCGGTTTGCAATCTGAGAAATGTGGATAAGGCCGTCAACGCCGGGCAGAACCTCAGCGAATGCGCCGAAGGTCATGAGCTTTACAATCTTGACCTCTGCGGTATCGCCGACATTGTAGTTAGTGGTGAACTTGACCCAGGGATTCTCGTTGGGATCCTTGTAGCCGAGGGAAATCTTGCGCTTTTCCTTATCGAAGCTGATGACATAGACATCGACCTCGTCGCCGATTTTAAAGACCTCTTCGGGATTCTTGATGCGGCTCCAAGACATTTCGGAAACGTGAACCATGCCGTCAATGCCGCCGATATCGACAAATGCGCCGTAGCTGGTCATGGACTTAACAACGCCGTGGTACTTCTTGCCGACCTCCATCTCATTCCAAATGGCCTCTGCTCTCTCGCGGCGCTCCTTCTGAGCAACGGCGCGGATCGAGCCGACAACACGCTTGCGGCTGCGGTTGACCTCGGTGATCTTAACACGGGTCTTCTGCTTGAGAAGCTGGTTCATGTCTGCCTCCTTGGGCAGGCCGGACTGAGATGCGGGCACGAACACACGAACGCCCTTGACGTTAACAACGATGCCGCCTTTGTTGATCTCGGTAACGGTGCCTTCGAGGAATTCGCCGCTCTCGACAGCCTCTTCAACGGCATTCCAGCTCTTTGCAGCGTCAAGGCGCTTCTTGGAGAGCATAACGGTGCCTTCAACGTCGTTTACGCGAACGACAACAGCCTCGATGGGATCGCCGACCTTGACAGCGTCTTCGACCTTGATGCCGTCATCGGTGAACTCGGTGGTGGGAATGAAGCCTGAATACTTGGTGCCTATATCGACACTGACTTCAGTGCCGGTAATAGCAACGACATAGCCGGTTACCTTATCTCCATTATATATAGTCTTGATGGATTCCTCCAGCATTTCGTCGAAGGACATCTCCTTCTCTTCTGCTGCAGCAGCATCAATTTTGATTTCTTCGCTCATCTTTTTACTTACCTCCTTAATTATCCATGCAGGCGTGGAAGCGCCCGCCGTTACACCGACCGACACAGCGGCCTTGAGCCTGTCCGTATCCAGTTCATCGGCGTTTTCGATAAACTGAACGTCTGCACATTCCCTGCGGCATATCTCCGCAAGATGCACACTGTTAGCGCTGTGTTTTCCGCCTATAACGACCATTGCATCGCACTGTGCCGCCAATTTTGCGGCCTCTTCCTGACGCATGGATGTTGCACCACATATTGTATCAAACATCTGAAGATTTGTACATCTTTTTTTTAAGAAACTTGCACATTCGGTAAAATTACTACGAGTTTGGGTAGTTTGAACCACCATGGTTATAGATTTATCCAACAATTTGCCCGTTTCATCGTACCAAACGCTCAATTCATCGGCATTTTCACAGATAACGCAGTCGCTGCACCAGCCCTTTACCGCCTCGACCTCGGGGTGTCCGTGCATTCCGATGATGACGACAAAGCAGCCGTCCGCCGTTGCCTGCGATACAAGCTCATGTATGCGCTTGACCTTGGGGCAGGTCGCATCGGTGACCTTATCCGTGCGCGAGCAAAGCTCTTCATAGACTGCTCTTGATACTCCGTGCGAGCGGACGATAACGCGCGTACCCGCGGGAAGCTCCTCAGGGCTGTTTATTACGCTCAGACCGCGCCGTGCAAGATATGAAACAACGTCATCGTTATGTATTATCTGGCCGAGCGAATACGCCGCGCCCTCCTCGAGCATCTTCTGCGCAAGCTCCACGGAGCGGCTCACTCCGAAGCAAAAGCCCGCACTTTTCGCAACGGTGTAATCCCTCATGACTTTTCCTCTCTGCCGCAGCTTTCTCTTATGAGGCGGCACACGGCGGCGATGCTCTCCTCGAGGCTGAGCTCGCTCGTGTCAAGCAGCACGGAGTCCTCCGCCGCCTTGAGCGGAGCGGCTGCGCGCTCGGTGTCCTGCTCATCGCGCTTAATCATGTCGGCAAGCACCTCGTCAAGGCTGTCGCTGCTGCCCTTGGCAGCAAGCTCGGCATATCTGCGGCGGGCGCGGGCGTGCACGTCGGCAGTGAGGAATATCTTAAGATCCGCATCCGGCAGTATGACAGTGCCGATGTCGCGGCCGTCCATGATAATGTTGTGGCGGCGAGCCATATCGCGCTGCATCTCAACAAGAAACGCTCTGACCTCCGGAATGGCGGACACCTTGGACGCAAGCATAGAAACCTCGGGAAGGCGTATGTCCCGGGAAACGTTATCTCCGTCAAGGAGCATAACCTGCTCCCCCGCCTCGTTATACGAAAGCTCTATCGCAAGCTTTGGAAGAAGTGCTATGACTGCCTCGCTGTCACCCGCATCAACGCCGCGCAGCTTCGTGGCAAGTCCTATCGTTCTGTATATTGCACCGGTATCGACATAGATAAAGCCGAATTTCGCGGCGGCAGCACGCGCGATGGTGCTTTTACCCGCTCCGGACGGGCCGTCAATTGCAACTGATATCATTTAACTTTCATCCCTAATTATATTGAATTTGCGGCAACATATGCCGTTGACCATGCTATCTGAAGGTTAAAGCCGCCGGTGTATGCATCAAGATCAAGCACTTCGCCGGCAAAATAAAGTCCGCTTACGAGCTTTGACTCCATGGTGCGGGGGTTGATTTCCTTCGTTAAAACGCCGCCGGAGGTGATTATCGCCTCTTTAATGGGGCGCGGACCGCTTATGCTGACGGGAAACTCCTTGAACAGCCGCAGCAGGTCATGGCGCTGGCTGCGTGTTATGGAGTTGACCTTTTCGTCTGCGGGTATTCCCGAGAGCTTTACGAGCACGGGGATCATCGTCCTGCCCGCAAGGTCGCCCAGTGCGTTTTCAAAATCGCGGTTTGCGTATTTTTCAAAGTCGCGCAAAAGCCGCGCGTCGAGCTTCTTCTCGTCAAGAGCGGGCTTGAGATCTATGCTCAGGCGGTATTTCGCTTTGCCGAAATTCCGCATATGCGAGCTTGCCGACAGCACGAGCGGGCCGGACACTCCGAAATGCGTGAACAGCATCTCGCCGAGCTCGCGGAAAATGAGCTTATCGTCCTCATATGCCGAAAGCGTCACGTTTCTGAGCGAAAAGCCCTGCATCTCGGCGCAGTAGTCATCGTCGCTCCCAAGCGGAACGAGTGAGGGGCGGCAGGGCGTTACCGTGTGCCCCATCTCGCGGGCAAGCTCATAGCCCGCACCCGTAGAGCCCGTTAGCGGATACGAAAGGCCGCCCGTGCATATGACGGCGGCGCGGCAGGTTATGATGCCCTCGTTCGTGCGCACTCCGCATACCTCTCCGTTTTCGGTGAGTATCTGCTTTGCGCTTGCTCTTATGTGGCGCACTCCCCCGCGGCCGAGCCATCGCGCGAGTGCTCCGGCAACGTCGTTTGCGTTATCCGACACCGGAAAAACTCTGTTTCCGCGTTCGGTTTTGAGCTTTACGCCGTGTGACTCGAACAGCTCCATCGTATCGCGCGGAGAAAGACGGTTGAGCGCACTGTACAGAAAACGCCCGTCGCCGGGGATGTTATTTAAAACTTCTTTTATGTCGCAGTTGTTAGTGACGTTACAGCGTCCCTTTCCGGTTATGCGCATTTTTCTGCCGAGAACCTTGTTCGGCTCAAGCAGGACAACGTCAAGACCGCGCTCGGCTGCCACGGCGCTGCACATCATTCCGGCTGCTCCGCCGCCTATCACCACTGCATCTGCTTTCAAGTTGCTCATGTGCTCTGAGTCTGCTCCGTCCGCTCGTAAACGTCATGCTCCGACCATATGGTTTCGAGTCTTTCGAACGTTTTTGACAGATTTTCCTTGTTTTTGATGCCGACGGCAACAATTATCGCATTTATAAGGCTCATGGGCGCAACGAGTGAGTCAAGGAAGGATACCATGTCACTCTTGGCGTGCAGGCAAACGTCGGAAATGCCGTTGAGCGGCGAGGCAGGCCCGTCGGTTATGGCGGCGGTCATGGCGCCCATCTTCTTTGCAAACTCCATTGCATCGACGGTGTGCGACGAGTAGCGCGGAAAGCTTATTGCAATAAACAGATCGCCCTCACCTATTCTGATTATCTGCTCATACACCTCGCTCGCGGCAGTATCGTGAATGACGTTCACGTTGCTGCGCAGGAGGTTGAGATACAATCCGAGGAAGGTCGCAAGCGATGTAGAAGTCCTCATTCCGACGATGTAGATATTCTTCGCGGCGACGATGGAGTCAACGAATTTGTTGAAGCTGTCCTGCTCGAGAATATCAAGCGTCGCCTGAAGATTCTGCATATCGCTGCCGATTATGGAGCGCACAAGGTCGTTGTCGTTTATCATACTCTTTGCGACCTCGATACGCTGCACAGAGGTAAGGCGGTTGCGTATCATCTCCTGCAGAGCCTTGCGCATGCTCGGATAACCATCGTAGCCTAGCTCCGCGGCAAAGCGCACGACGGTGGATTCGCTCACTCCGACGATCTTGCCGAGACGGCCTGCCGTCATGAATGCGGCCTTATCGTAGTTATTTAAAATATACTTTGCAATAGTTCTCTGACCTTTTGAAAACTTACTGCTGCCTTTTGTTAGCACTTTCAGAAGATCGTTTTCCATATTGTTCATCTCCATTTGAAGCATAAACCTCATTTTACTTTCATTGTACGCGAAATGCAAGGGAATTCTGCAATTAATTTGCCTCGAACTTGCAAATTCACGCAAATTCGGGGCAAAACATGAAAAATATATAGGTTCTTAATAAGATAATTACTGAACTTCTTGCAATTCGTCGGGTTCAAGGTATCTCCAGCAGCCGGGCTTGAGATCGCCGAGGAGTAGCTTCCCCTCCGCAACGCGCTTGAGGCGAACGAGCTTCAGTCCCGATGCACTGCACATCTTGCGGATCTGTCTGTTTCTGCCCTCATGAATGGTTATCGAGAGCTTCGTTTCGTTATCCGAGCGGGAGAGCACGCTCACTTCGGCGGGGCTTATTTTATAGCCGTCAATAACGAGCGCACTTGACAGCTTGCGCAGAGAATCCTCACTGCACTTGCCTCTTATCCACGCGTGATAAACTTTATCCGTCCTGTGCGAGGGGTGCATAAGCTTGTTTGCAAAGTCGCCGTCATCGGTCATTATAAGAAGCCCCTCGGAATACATATCGAGCCTTCCGACGGGATATAAACGCACGCCGGTATCGCGCACCAGCTCGCTCACGCAGCGGCGGTTTTTCTCGTCCTTGAGCGTCGTGACATAGCCGCGCGGCTTATTGAGCATTATGTACGTTTTCTCCTCCGGCCGGGTAAGCGGCCGGCCGCTCACGCATATGACGTCCGTGTCGGGGTCTGCACTCTCCCCCAGTGCCGCCACCGTGCCGTTTACAGTGACCTCCCCCGCCGCGAGAAGCTCCTCGGCTTTTCTCCGCGACGCCAGGCCGGCAGAGGATATTATCTTTTGCAAACGCTGTTTCATTTATTTTCTCCGATCACATAATACGGTCCGATGACCGTATCGAGTATCCGTTTCAGTCTTTCGGCAGGTGTGAGCCTTTGAGCCTTGTCCTGCGGGACGTCCTCAGTATAAACCAAATTCTCCCGCGCCGCAAGTGAGCCGTTTACAAATACGCTGAGCTGCCCCACCTTTTCGCCCGCAATGCCGCCGGCAAACAGTATGCGCGGAGCGTCTACTCTCGTTTCGACCTCGTCATCGGCTTTTATCAGAAGCCGAATATCGTTTTCGGGCACCGCGTCGGCAGTTTTGAAAACCGATGATGCCACGTCGAGTGTGACCTTAAAAACGTCCGGCGTATATGACGCGATCCGATACTCGGAAAACGCCTTATCGAGCAGGTATTTGTGATCGTTCCAGTCATCGGGAGCATTGAGCGTGACGCATATAAGGCGCATGCCGTTTCGCTCGGCACAGCTCACGAGAGTTCTGCCGGCAGCCATGGTGTAGCCCGTTTTGACCCCGATGCAGCCGTCGTATTCGCGCAGCAGCCGATTATGGTTATAGTATTCGGCATCCTTTATAAGTGCTCTATTCATGGACACGATGCTTTTAAAGCACTCGTTTTCCATGCAATACGCGGTTAAAACGGCCATGTCACGCGCAGTAGAGTAATGTTCGGGGTCGTCAAGTCCGTGCGGATTGCGAAAGGAGCTGTTATCCATGCCAAGAAGCTTTGCCTTCTCGTTCATCCTGACCGCAAACGACAGCTCGTCACCGTAGAGGCTGCACGCAAGCGCACACGCTGCGTCGTTTCCCGATGCAAGCATCATGCCGGTAACAAGCTCGCGCACGGAATACGCCTCGCCGGGCTGCGCGTACATACTTGAGCCCTCCGTTGCGCTCCACTCGGACTTTATGACTATCTGCCTGTCAAGCTCAGAGTTTTCGAGTACGACAATGGCAGTCATGATTTTTGTTATGCTCGCAATAAGCATACGTTCGTCCGCATTTTTTTCATACAGCACGTCGCCCGTGTCCGCACAAAGCACGACGGCGCTGTGCGCCGATATTTCGTGCTCGTCGGCAAGGGCTTGCATCGGCACGGCAAAGCCGATAGCTGCCGCGCACAAGAGTATGGAAACGATTTTTTTCATAAAATAAGCACCGCCTTTTCAGGTAGTGCTTATTATTGACGCAAAGGCCGCGTTTTAATCCGCCTTTTTATTATTTGCGATGTTCTCGATTTTATCCATGACGTCGGGCACCATGTCGATTATGCGGTCAACGCCGTTTTTCGCGGGAGCAGCGACGTTTATCATTCGGACGCTGTCCTCTTTGACAACGAGAAAGCCGATGGGCTCAATTTTGACTCCCGCGGCGCTGCCGCCGCCGTAACCCTGCTGCTTTGCGCCGAGCGAATCTCCGCCCGCTCCGCCGAATCCGAAGCTGAGCTTTGAAACGGGAATGATGGTCTGCCCGTCAGGGGTGACGATAGGCTCGCCGACAATATTATTGACTTCAACAAGGTTCTTGATATTCTGCATGGTCGACTGCATCATTTCGCTCAATTTGTTGTTTTCCATTGCGTGCCTTCCTTTCACGGATACGCTGTACCCTGTTTTTTATCAGCAGCTTCAAGAAGCTGAAGCCTGCTGCAAGCGCTATTGCGAGAAGTCTTCCGACTCTCACACGCGCCGTTATTTCAAATTGAAGTCTGCTTTTTTCGCCATCAAGGTCAAGGTCGATGAAAATGTCCTTTTTTCTCACCTTGAACCCGTTTTCAAAAAACGGTATCGCGGAGCCGATAATTCCGTTCAGACGATTATATCGCATGACGGCGTCATATGGGTCATCGGCTGAGATGACACAGTAAATACGGATGAGCCCGAAGCTGATGCCGTTTTTAAATCGCTTCAGAGTGCGCAGCCCCGCACTTGCAAGCGTGATCCAATCCTGCAGCGAAAAGCCCGGAGAAAATCGGCGCTTCGGCTTATCCTGCTCCGGCGCGTCCGCCTCGGTCGGCGGCTCATCGGCTTTCTTCTTGGGCGGATAGAGCCTTAGCTTATACGCCGAGATGCCTGCCCACGCGCCGAAGCCCGCATCATCGTACTTTACACGCACACCGAGCGGAATAAGCAGCACCGCCGCAAGCAATATTAGAATTATTATAAGCGCGACCAAATGCACCACCTCGGTGATTATTTAATCTCCTCGATCTGGATCTGATTATCCCCCACGGTGCCGAGCTTTTCTATTGCGTCCTCGAGCTTTTTGACGCCGTCGCCGCTCGAAATATCGGGAAGCTCGGGCAGCTCCACGAGCTTGCTCACGCCCATGGTGCGCAGGAAAACATCGGTCGTGCGCAAAAGCGAGGGTCTTCCGGGAACGTCGAGCTTCCCGCAGCGCTCTATGAGCCCGCGGTCAAGCAACACACCGACCGTATACGAGCTGTCAACGCCGCGCACCTGATCTATATAAGCTCTCGTGACGGGCTGGAAATACGCAACGACGGCAAGCGTTTCAAGAGCCGGCTGCGAGAGCATCGGCGGCTTGCGCTGCTCAAGGGTCTTGCTGATTACTCCGGCATATTCCGGCGACGAGCACATTTGCAGCTTATTATCAAGCGTTAAAATGCGCACGCCGCGTCTGTTAAAGCTGTATTCGTCCGCAAGCTCCTTTGCCGCGGCATAGATGCTGTCCTCATCCGTTTCCAGAATGAGCGATATTCTTGCCGCCGGTACGGGCTCGCCCGCTGCAAAAAGTATTGCCTCAACGGCGGCTTTTATATTCTCTTTCTCCATTATTCCTACTCAACTATTCTTTCAAGAATTTCATTTACGTTTCCGCCTATGAAGCTGAGCGTGTAATCCGCTTCGTCACCGCTAAGCTCAATGCTGCCCATGCTGCACAGCTCGAGGATAGATATAAACGTCGCGACTATCTCCGAACGGCTGCCGCAGGAGGCATACAGCTCGGAGAGCTTCGCCGGTCCGCTTTGCAGGCGCTCAATGAGCTCGCGGCTTTTTGTTCTGACCTCGTAGACTATTCTCGACGGAGCTATCGCCCTCGCAAATTCAGGCTCTACGGGCTTTCCCCCGCGCGTCACGACAGCATATAGGGCTTTGAAAAGATCCGCCGGTTCGTGGCGGTATTCATACTCGCGCGATGAAACAGGCAGAGGTTCGGGCATTTTTGCATAGTACAGAAGTCCCTTTTCCGAAGCCGCCTTCAGCTCGGGCGTGACCTTCTGCACGGCAGTGTAAATATCCTTGCACTTGAGCTGCTCAAGCGAGCTCATGAGTTCTTCAAGCTCGCTGACCTCTTCCTCACCCGCAAGCAGAGTGCGGGTCTTGATATAAAGCAAATGCGATGCCATTTGGACAAATTCGCTCGCTATCTCAAGATCCATGCGCTCCATCTGCTCAAGGTATTCAAGGTACTGGTCGAGTATCTCGGATATTTTTATGTCGCGGATCTCTATTTTATTTTTGGAAAGCAGCATCAGAATAAGACTGAGCGGACCGTCAAAGTCCTGAAGCTCGTTTTTATTCTTGACTATGCTTTCAAGGTGAAATGTAGGATCGTTCATAGTCAGTAAAACAACAGTTTTGAGAGGCTGAGCCCCCATCTCGCAAACGGAAACAGTATGCCATACGCAAGCTGCGTGGCTATTCTGAGCGGATCGGCAAGTATATCGGTGGCAATAAGCGCAACAAGGATAAGCATACCATAGCGCTCGTAGTACATGAGTTTATAGTATTTTTCGTCGTCCAGCAGCGAAAACAGCACCTTCGAGCCGTCAAGCGGCGGGACGGGTATGAGGTTAAACACCGCAAAGGCAATGCTCAAATACGCGGTGACCTGCACCATATCAAGCACGTCCGTCCAAAAGCCGCCCGCCACTGTGCAGGGTATGTAGATAAACCCATAGATAAACAGGAACACGCAGCAGATGATGACGTTCGCGACTGGACCCGCCAGAGCGGTCAGCGCCATTCCGCGCTTGGGGTGCTTGAAGTTGCGCATATTGACAGGCACGGGCTTTGCCCAGCCGAATTTAAACACGACCATCATTATAAGGCCGACAATATCGAGGTGCTTAATGGGATTGAGCGTGAGCCTGCCCATATTTTTTGCCGTGTTATCGCCGAGCTTATATGCGACAAAACCGTGGCTTAGCTCGTGCAGGGTTATGCACAGCAGAGCCGGAATAACGGACAGAAGCATCTGAACCGGTACCGACCAGTCAAGATTTCGCATTATATCGCCAAAGGAATTCAATTTGTCACGTCCTTAAACATACTCAAGTATCTTCGCCATCAGCTCATCCCGCCCTATCCCCTTCTCTGCCGAAAAGAGTATGAGCGGAACGCTCTGCTCAAGCTCCAGCGTGAGGCGGATAAGCTCAAGATTAGGCTCGACCTCGCTCTTTTTGAGCTTATCGCACTTATTTGCGACCACGACGAGCGGGCAACCGGTGCTTTTAAACCACTGCGCCATCGTTATATCGTCAGCCGTCGGCTTGTGACGTGAGTCAACTATCATTACGCCCAAATCAATAAGACCCTCGGCAGCAAAAAACTCCTCCATGAGTTTTCCCCAGCGCTCGCGCTCGGATTTGGCGACCTTTGCGTAGCCGTAGCCGGGGAGGTCAACGAAATATGCTCTCTTATCAATGAGAAAGTAATTGACATGAATAGTCTTGCCGGGCGACTGACCCACTCTTGCGAAGTTTTTGCGGTTTAAGAGCCTGTTAATAACAGACGACTTGCCGACGTTTGACTTGCCGGAAAATACGATATTGGGCAGCGCATCGCGGATAAATCCCGACGATGAAGCCGCGCTTTTTATGAATTCGGCATTATTTAAGTTAATCTGTGCCATAATTCACCTACTGTCTGATGCGAGGGCGGGATTTTTTGCCCTGCACGGGAAGAATTACCTCTCCCTTTGGCTCCGTGTCCTTGCGCACGAGCGCCGTTTCAAGCACCTTGTCCGCACTGTCGGCAAGAACAAAATTCAGGGCCGAGCGGACGGTGGGGTCTATCTCCTTGAGGTCGGACTCGTTATCCGCGGGGATTATTACCGTGCTGACACCGCTGCGCATTGCAGCCATGGTCTTTTCACGAAGCCCGCCTATCGCAAGCACTCTGCCGCGCAGGCTGATCTCGCCCGTCATCGCAACGTCACGGCGAACGGGAGTTCCGGTGAGCGCGGAAGCGATCGCGGTGCAGACGGTAACACCTGCGGAGGGGCCGTCCTTGGGTACCGCGCCTTCGGGGAAGTGGATGTGAATATCCTTCGTCTTGTAAAAATCCGCGTCGATGCCGAGCTGTGATGCTCTGCTTCTTATATAGGTCACTGCCGCCTGGCAGGATTCTTTCATAACCTTGCCGAGGTTGCCGGTGAGCTCGAGCTTGCCGCTGCCGTCTACGACCGCGGCCTCGACGTCAAGCACCTCGCCGCCTACGCTCGTCCAAGCAAGGCCGCGCACGAGACCGACCTCGTCCTTCAGGCGGCGCTGCTCGGACTTAAACTTCGGCGCGCCGAGATACTTCTCAAGCGCACCTGCGCGCAGGAAAACGCTCTTTCGCTCTCCTTGTGCTATCGCGACTGCCGTCTTGCGGCACACTGCGGCTATCCTGCGCTCAAGATTTCGAACGCCCGATTCGCGCGTGTAATACGACACCATTTCGCGTATCGCATCGTCGCTTATCTTGAGCTGCGACGCCTTAAGACCGTGCTTTTTGCGCTGCTTGGGCAGCAGATACTGCTTTGCAATGCTGAGCTTTTCCTCATCGGTATAGCTTGAGAGCTCAATGACCTCCATACGGTCGAGAAGCGCTCTGGGTATGGTGTCAAGGGAGTTTGCGGTCGTTATGAAAAACACCTCGGAGAGGTCAAATGGCAGCTCAAGGAAGTTGTCGCGGAAGGTTGCGTTCTGCTCGGGGTCAAGCGCCTCAAGCAGCGCTGCCGACGGGTCGCCGCGGTAATCCGAGCCGAGCTTGTCGATCTCGTCAAGCACCATGACGGGGTTCATGCTCTTTGCCTGACGAATGCCGGAGATAATCCTGCCGGGCATTGCGCCGACATAGGTTTTTCTGTGTCCGCGTATCTCAGCCTCGTCATGCACGCCGCCGAGGGATATGCGCACGCAGTTGCGGTCGGTGGCGCGCGCGATACTCATTGCGATGCTGGTTTTACCTGTGCCCGGAGGCCCGACAAGGCACAGAAGGCTGCCGTTCATCTTAGGCGCAAGAGCTTTTACGGCAAGATGCTCGATCACACGCTCCTTGACCTTCTCAAGTCCGAAATGATCCACGTCGAGCACCCTTCTCGCCTTTTCAATGTCCGTCGTTTCCTTGGTCTTTATATTCCACGGCAGCTCAAGGCAAACGTCAAGGTAGCCACGGATAACGGTAGCCTCGGTCGAGCCGAAGGGCTGCTTTGCAAGATGCGAGACCTCCTTGAGGAGCTTTTCCTCGATTTCCTTGGGGAGAGTAAGTGCGCGGATCTTATCGCGGTACTCGCCTATGTCGTCAGCCGAGTCGTCCTCGCCGAGCTCCTGCTGGATTATCTTCATCTGCTCGCGCAGGTAGTAGTCGCGCTGGCTGCGGTTGACCTGCTCGTTGGTGGCGTCGTTGAGCTCCTGCTCGATGTTCATAACATTAAGCTCGTGGTTGAGCATTTCGATGAGCATTTCGAGTCTGCGTCCGGGATGAAGCTCTTCCAAGAGCACCTGCTTCTGGCGGTAGTCAAGGCGGACATTTTGTGCTGTATAGTCAGCGACAAACGCCGGGTCATGGTTCACGACAAGATTTAAAAGCATTTCCGGAGGCATAGTGCCGGAAAGCTGGATATACTCGTCAAAAAGGCTCACCACGGTGCGGATAAGCGCGTCGCGTCTTGCCTCGGAGAGCTTTTCGGGCTTGTCGGGTACCGCCTCGATCTCCGCGAAGAAATACGGTTGCTCGGAGAGCATCTCCTTGATCTTTCCGCGGTATACGCCCTCTGCCATTACCTTGCAAAGCTTGCCGCCGGGCTGGCGCACGAGCTGACGCACACGGCAGACAACGCCGTATTTATACAGGTCGTCCTTCTGGGGCATGTCGGTCGATATATCCTTCTGCGGCACGAGGAATATTTCCTGATCTGCGGAAGCCGCGCAGTTAAGAGCGGCAAGCGACACCGGGCGCTCTACATCAAAGCTCAGGAGCATTCCGGGGAATATGTTAAGTCCGCGCAGAGGCAAAACAGCCATTGCACGATCGTTCGTTTTTCTGTTTTCGTTCATATGCTTAACCTCCTTCTGAGGGATAATAAAGCGCAGCAAGACAAGGCAAGCCCCGTCTTGCTGCGATAAACGTTATTTGCGTATTACATCGGGGCCGGTGCCGTTTCGGACACAGTCCGCAGTCACGATGACCTTTTTGATATCGTGCTCGGAGGGCACCGTGTACATTATGTCGGTCATAATGTTCTCCATGACGCTGCGCAGACCGCGAGCGCCGATCTTCATTTCGATGGCCTTATCCGCCACGGCTTCAAGAGCATCCTTTTCATATACAAGCTCCACGCCGTCATAGCCCATCAGCGCCTCGTACTGCTTGGTCATGGCGTTTTTGGGCTCGGTGAGTATGCGCACGAGATCCTCGCGCTTCAAGGACGTGAGCGGTGCAATCACGGGAAGGCGGCCGATGAGCTCGGGGATAATGCCGAACTTAAGCAGATCGTGCTGCTGAGCCTGACCGAGAAGCTCACCGACATCGCGCTCGGTCGAGCTTTTTATCTCCGCGCCGAAGCCCATGCTCTTTTTATCGGTGCGCTTTTCGATTATCTTATCCAAGCCGTCGAAGGCACCGCCGCAAATAAAGAGGATATTGGTGGTGTCCACCTTTATAAACTCCTGATGAGGGTGCTTGCGTCCACCCTGAGGCGGCACGTTTGCGACCGTGCCCTCAAGCAGCTTCAGCAGAGCCTGCTGCACGCCCTCGCCGGACACGTCGCGGGTTATGGAAGTATTTTCGCTCTTGCGGGCGATCTTGTCTATCTCATCAATGTATATTATGCCCTTTTCGGCGCGCTCAACGTCGAAATCCGCCGCCTGAAGAAGGCGCAGCAGGATATTTTCAACGTCCTCTCCGACATAGCCGGCCTCGGTGAGCGTCGTTGCGTCGGCTATCGCAAAGGGCACGTTGAGCATCTTCGCAAGCGACTGCGCAAACAGGGTCTTGCCGCTGCCGGTGGGACCAATGAGCAGAATATTGCTCTTTTGGAGCTCAACGTCGTTATCTGCTGCATAAAGAATACGCTTATAGTGATTGTACACCGCAACGGACAGAATGACCTTCGCCCTGTCCTGCCCGACGATATACTCATCAAGCTTTGCCTTTATCTGCGCGGGCTTGGGAAGCTCCTCAAATCTGAGGCGATTGCCCTGAGAATCGTGAACCGGGAGCTGCTCGTCCTCGGCAATGATGCTCATGCAGAGATTTATGCACTCATCGCATATATAAGCGCCGTTTCCGGCAATGAGTCTGCCGGCCTGCGCCTGAGTTTTTCCGCAGAAGGAGCAGCGAATGCTCTTTCTGTCGTCTGTTCTTGCCATTAGTTTACCTCAAGTTTTCGTGTATGAAGATGGGGGAACCAAAGTTCCCCCATACAGTCATCGCTTGGTTATAACCTTGTCGATAAGGCCGTATTCAAGGGCTTCCTGTGCGGACATAAAGTGATCGCGCTCACAGTCCCTTTCAACGGTCGCGATATCCTTGCCAGTGTTCTCCGCGAGGATCCTGTTGAGGTTTTTCTTTATCTTAAGGATCTGCTCGGCCTGGATCTGGATATCGGTGCACTGACCCTGACTTCCGCCGGAGGGCTGGTGTATCATTATCTCGGCATTGGGCAGAGCAAGGCGCTTGCCCTTTGCGCCGCTCGACAGCAGGAACGCACCCATTGATGCCGCCATACCGATGCAAATGGTCGATACGTCGGGCTTAATATACTGCATGGTGTCATAAATAGCCATGCCTGCGGTTACGCTTCCGCCGGGGCTGTTGATGTAGAACTGTATATCCTTATCGGGATCCTGCGCTTCAAGATAAAGAAGCTGGGCGACGATGAGGCTGGCGGTAGCGTCGTTGACTTCCTCGGACAGCATAATTATGCGGTCGTTGAGAAGTCTGGAGAAAATGTCATACGAACGCTCTCCGCGGCTTGTCTGCTCTACTACATAAGGTACTAAACTCATTTAAAAGTCTCCTTTCGTTTTGTTCTGCTTATCCAGGAGATCATATCCGAAAATCAGGCAGATTATTCAGCCTCTGCTTCGGGAGCGGCCTCGGGAGCCGTTTCGACAGCAGACTCGATAACGATCTTGCTTGCCTTTTCTTTCTTGAACTCGTTCTTGATATACTCCTCACCGAAGTACTGACGGATCTGGTCTGCGGTCACGCCGACGGTCTCGGCTGCGCCCTTGATGTAATCCTCAAGCTCCTCGTCGGTGATCTCGATGTTCTCGGCAGTAACGATAGCGTCGAGAAGGAGCTCCTGCTTGATCTGGTACTCGGCTGCGGGACGAATGGTTGCGTTGATAGCCTCCTCGTCAAGACCCATCATGTTCTTGATGTCGTCGGTGGTCATCTTCGGGTCGGTGAGGCCGAAGTTTGCGGCGTAGCTGCGGATGAGCTCGTCGATCTTCTCCTCCATCATGCTCTCGGGGATCTCAACGGTCATGTTGTTGCATGCCTGAGTCATGATGGCGGTGCGCCACTTTGCGTCCATCTGCTCCTGCATGACGCGCTCCATATCCTTGCGGGTGTCTGCTCTGTACTCCTCGACGGTGTTGAACTCGGAAACATCCTGAACGAAGTCGTCGTCAAGCTCGGGCAGCTCGGTCATGGAAAGACCGTTAAGGGTAACCTTGAATACGACGTCCTTGCCTGCCATCTCGGGGGTGTAATCCTCGGGGAAGGTGATGTTAATGTCCTTCACGTCGCCGATGTTCATGCCGACGATCTGCTCCTCGAAACCGGGAACAAAGGTGTTGGAGCCCAGCTCAAGCTCATAGCCCTCTGCGCTTCCACCGTCAAATGCGGCGCCGTCGAGAGTGCCGACGAAATCGATGTCTGCGGTGTCGCCCATCTGAGCCTCGCGCTCAAGATCGATAACGCGGCCGTTGCGCTTGCGAACGCCGTTGATCTGACCGTCAACATCCTCTTCGGTGATGATGAAGGTCTCCTTTGCGGCGCTGAGGTTCTTATACTCGCCGAGGGTGACCTCGGGGTAGAGTTCAACGTCAAAGGTGAAGGTGAGGATCTTGTCGTCGGACAGATCCATATTGGAAACTGCGGGCTTGCCGATGATGCGCAGGCCGCAATTATCATAGCCGTGCTCATATGCCGGAGCAAGGAGTGCGTCGATAGCGTCCTGATAGAACACATCGCTGCCGTACATACCCTCGACTACTGCGCGGGGTGCCTTGCCTTTTCTGAAGCCGGGAATGGAGATGCTGCTCTTATTCTTGTTGAATGCTTCGGTCACAGCCTTATCAAACTCGTTTGCATCGACTTCGACCTGAAAAGAAGCGGTCTTGGAGTCTTTCTTTTCTACGTTCTTGACTAACATTTATATATTCCTCCTAATATAATTCACATAGACTAAGATATAATAGCAGATTATTCTGTCAAAAGCAATTATTTTCTTTTAACACTTGCTAAATAAGCTTTACGGGTTTAAAATTCACGAAATCCGCCGAAACGAGCGTGAATTCCGTCCCCGACTGCATACCGTTAAACGCAAATTTGCAGCCAGCACCGTGGATATGCCCATAGCAGCAGCGCTTTACATTATATTTATTGAGAAGCTCAAGAAGCTCGGGGCATTCATAGCCGAGATATTTCGGCGGATAATGCATAAAGGCAAAGATATTATCCGTCTGCGCTGCCTTGAGAGAGGTCTCAAGGCGCATCACTTCCCTGTTCATTATCTTCTTATCGTGCTCGACGCCCTTTGACTCCTCGTAAAACCAGCCGCGCGTTCCGCATATCGAGATGCCGTTATATTCCGCCGAGGAGTTATGGAGCACGTCAATGCTATCAATGCCGTGCTGCTCGAAAAAGCCCCTTGCCTTCGTTGCCGTTGTCCACCAATAGTCATGGTTGCCCTTGATGATGAGCTTTTTTCCGGGAAGTGCGTCTATGAATTTAAAATCGGGCAGTGCCTCATCCATGGTCATTCCCCAGGTTATATCGCCGCAAAGCACCGTCAGGTCATCGTCTCCGAGCGTTGAGAAGCCGCCGAGAAGTTTCTCGACATAGTTTTCCCAACGGCCGCCGAAGACGTCCATTGACTTATTGACACCCAGCGAAAGATGAAGATCGCCGATCGCGTATATTGACATACTACCTCCGTATAATTTCCGATGCCGGAGCAATACTAATACCGTCTTACGACAATACGCTCCGGAGGTGAAAAACAATGAGCAACAAGAAAATGAGCTCCGACCGGATCACCGGCGTCGGCTGCGATGTTTCAAACTGCAAGTACAACACCATCGACTGCAAGTGCTCCGCTTCGCAAATCAAGGTGCAGAACGATAAGGCCACCACGAAAAGTGAGACCTTCTGCTCCACGTTCTGTCCCCGCGGCTGCTGCGACTGATCTTAACGGGGCTTATGCCCCTACATATCACTTACCGTTTACAGCAAAAACTCCGCAACGACCTTTTTCATGTCGTCCTTATCCGTTACGAGGCTAAAGCGCTTCTCGCGCTTGTCAAGTCCCGCAAGGGGCTTGGGTACGCTCGTTTTCGTGAAGTCCGAGAGCTTTTCAATAAGCTGCGTGCCGCTTCCCGCAGTTTCCTGGCAGAGGGCCTCAAGAACGCTGTCGCAGAACTTGTACGGGCTTGCGGTGGATACGACGACCGTGGGTACGGCTGCGTTTTCCGTGCGATAGTCAAGAACCTTCTTGAACGCGACCGCGGTATGGGTGTCCATGAGATAACCGTTTTCGGCATAGACCTTGCCGATGACGGCCTTTGTGTCCGCGTCGGAGCAGTAGCCGCCGACGAAGTTTTCTCTAGCGACGCTCTTTATTGCTTCGGAGACCTCATATTTGCCGGTCTCGGTGAGCTCCTTCATATAGCCCGCGACCTCGGCGTCGTTTTTGCAGACGGAATACAGCAATCTTTCGAGATTGCTGGAAACGAGAATATCCATGGACGGTGAAATGGTCGTATAGAAGGTTCTGTTGCGGTCATAAACGCCGTTATCGAAGAAATCGGCAAGGACATTATTTCGGTTAGAGGCGCAGATGAGCTTACCAACGGGCAGCCCCATATTCTTTGCGTACCAGCAGGCAAGGATATTGCCGAAGTTTCCGGTGGGAACGGCAAAATCGACCTTGTCGCCGTAATTTACGCGGCCGGAGTTTGCGAAGTCGCAGTATGCCGAGAAATAATAGACGATCTGCGGCAGAAGTCTGCCCCAGTTGATGGAGTTTGCCGACGACAAAAACCAGCCGTTTTCGCTGAGCCTTTCGGCAAAATCCTTGTCGGCAAAGATCTTCTTAACGCCCGTCTGCGCATCGTCAAAGTTGCCCCTTACGGCGGCTACGCTGACGTTATCGCCCGTCTGGGTTATCATTTGCAGCTTCTGTACATCGGAGACGCCGTTATGCGGGTAGAAAACGAGTATTTTGGTGTTCTCGACATCTGCAAAGCCCTCAAGAGCCGCCTTGCCGGTGTCGCCGCTCGTTGCAACGAGTATGCAAACCTTGCGCTGCTCGCCGCATTTTTTGAGCGACGCCGTAAGCAGATGCGGCAGCATTTGCAGTGCCATATCCTTAAACGCACAGGTCGGGCCGTGCCACAGCTCGAGCACAGCGGTCTTATCATCGACAAAATGAACGGGTGCGGTATCCGCACTGTCAAAACTATCGCCGTATGCCTCGGCGATCATGCCGCGCAACTCATCCTCCGTGAACTCGTCAAGAAACAGCTTCATTATATTGAGGGCTCTGCCGCGATAGTCCTTTTTGCCAATCTCCTTAATATCGTCGAGCGTGATCCGAGGCAGCGTTTCGGGCACGAACAGGCCGCCGTCGGGCGCAAGACCGCGCGATATTGCTTCAGCTGCGGTGACTTTATTTTTCTCGTTTCTTGTACTGAAATACAGCATAGCGGATCTTCCTTTCCGGTCAAAATGCATTTTCTATGTGATTTATGGTAACTTTTCTTGTGTTTACGCCATCGGGCGCGTAGACCTCAATGACGTCAAATCGCGGCTGGAGCTCCGTGTCGTTTGCTTGCAGCCAAAGCTGGGCAGCCGACATGACTCGCCGCTGCTTTGCGGGAGTTACGAATTCGCGCGCCTCGCCGTAGGCATTGTTTTTACGGAGCTTGACCTCGACGAATACTATGTATTCACGTTTTTTTGTTATTATATCAATTTCTCCGCTGCGGCATCTCCAATTGGTATCAATGATTTTATAGCCGTGCAGTCTTAGATAGTTTGCCGCCTTGCGCTCTCCGAATGCGCCCAAACTTTCGTCCGTCATCAGTGCATCTTCCTCAAAAAGCTCGGGCGGTGTATCTCGCACGGACCGTATTCCCGCAATGCGGCATAGTGATCCTTCGTACCGTAGCCCTTGTGCTTTTCAAACTTATACTGCGGATATTTCTCCGCCATTTCGAGCATATATCTGTCACGGGCGACCTTTGCAAGAACCGACGCCGCAGCAATATCCGCACATTTGGCGTCGCCCTTAACAACGCACCTGCTTGCGATCTTGATAGCGCTGTTGCGGTTTCCGTCTATGAGCGCGAGAGTGGGCTGCACGGAGAGCTTTTCGATGGCTCTGTTCATGGCGAGCATCGCGGCATTGAGGATATTTACCTCCTCAATCTCATCCACGGTCGCGAATGCTATCCCGTAGCTGACCGCCGAGCTGCATATAACGTCGTACAATGCTTCCCTTTTCTTTTCCGTGAGCTTTTTGGAGTCGTTGAGCCCCGGTATGCACAGTCCGCGCGGAAGCACGACGGCTGCCGCGCACACAGGCCCCGCAAGCGGGCCGCGTCCGGCCTCGTCAACGCCGCACAAAAGCTGTTCGCCCTCGTCGTATATTTCGTTTTCCAGCTCCCAAAGCTCCTGCATCACGGTTTCTCCAGACTGATCCTGCCGAGCTTTCCGTCGTGGTACTCGCCCAGCAGAGTATTTGCCATGCGCTCAATGTCATACTCGCCTTTCGAGACGAGAAAGCCGCGTTTTTTCGCGGCCTGCTCAAGCAGCTCGAAGCCGTTCATGTCGGGGTCGGGCTCGAATTTATATCTCGCCGTGAGCGCCTGCGGATACATTTCGCGCAACCGCAGCATGAAGTTTGCCGCGAGAGTTTCTTTATCAAGGACATCTGCCTTTATCGCGTTCGTGAGCGCGAGCATCTCGCCCACCTCCTGCGAATCAAACTTAGGCCAGAGTATGCCCGGCGTGTCGAGCAGGTCAAGTCCCTTGTCGATGTTTATCCACTGCTTGCCGCGCGTGACTCCCGGCTTATCGCCGGCAATGGCGGCCTTGCGCTTTGCCACTTTATTTATAAATGTAGATTTACCGACGTTCGGTATGCCGAGTATCATGACGCGCATGGGGCGGTTTACCTGACCCTTGGCTGCGTAATCGGCTATCTTATCCTTAAGAAGCTCGCGCAGAGCAGGAGCAAAGCCGTTAACGCCCTTGCCGGTTTTTGCGTCCGTCTCAAGGATCTTGATCCCGCTTTTTTCGAAATACGCACGCCACTGCGCGGTTATCGCAGGGTCGGCAAGATCGGTGCGGTTTAAGATGATGAGCCTCGGCTTTCCGGCTGCAAGGCGGTCAATATCCGGATTTCGGCTTGAATACGGTATGCGCGCGTCAAGTATCTCGCACACGGCATCGACCTGCTTTATGCTGTCCTCTATCATGCGCTGCGCCTTGGTCATGTGGCCGGGAAACCACTGTATATTCATTTTTTCGTAATTCACAGAATCCATAATCAGTCTCCGTAGGGGCTGCCTATCCTATCAAGAGGAAATATCTTAAACAGCACCTTGCCGACAATAAGGCGCTCATCGACCATGCCTATTGCGGCACGGCGGCTGTCGGACGATTGGTTGCGGTTATCGCCCATTACAAACACACAGCCTTCCGGCACCGTCTGCGCACCGGGAAAGTCGAGCTGGTTTTTAGTTGCCTCGGCGATGTACGGCTCGTCAAGAAGCTGACCGTCAACATATACCTTGCCGCGGTCAAAGTCAATTTCAATGGTCTGCCCCTCCGTTGCGATGACGCGCTTAACAAGGGCCTCGGGCTTGTAGTCATCCTTGCGGAAGATAACGATATCGCCCTGCTTGGGGCTGTAAAACAGATCGGACACTATAAGCTTGTCCGCATTGAGCAGCGTGGGGTTCATCGAGTCGCCCTTAACGTCAACGACGCGGAAGAAAAACGTAAACACCACGACGCATATTATAAGCGCATATGCAAGGCACTGGAGCCATTCGTAAATATCGGAGCGCGTTGTCTCCTTCTGAGCGCTCGTCTGAGCCTTCACTTTTTCATTCTTGTTTTTCATAAGCAATACCTCTTGCTGAGTTTATCACTATATTATACACGATTGACCCTCATTTAGGCAACAAAAAAAGCGGCATAAGCCGCTTTTTTTGAACCGATTACAGGTCGGGCGCTTACAGGCGCTCTTTGACCTTTGCTCTCTTGCCGACGCGCTCGCGCAGGTAGTACAGCTTTGCACGGCGAACCTTGCCGCGGCGAACTGTCTCTACGGAGACAATGGACGGAGAGTGTACGGGGAAGACCTTCTCGCAGCCTACACCGTAGGAGATGCGGCGGACGGTGATGGTCTCGTTGATGCCGCCATGCTTCTTGGCAATGATGGTGCCTTCGAAAGCCTGGTTGCGCTCACGGCTGCCTTCTTTGACGCGAACGGTGATACGGACGGTATCGCCGACGTTGAGCTCGGGCAGCTCGGGCTTCATGTACTGTTCGCTGAGAACTTTGATCAGATCCATAGTCTAATCCTTCCTTTACTTTAGGCGTTCGTGCCGGAGGACTCCCTTGGGTCTCGGCAGAGGACCGCTTGATATCCTGCTCAATTCACAGGCCATGATATGTTATCACAAATCTGATTGCAATGCAAGCATTTTCAGCGGAAAATCTCCATATTTTCGTCGAATATCTCAAGCCGCCTGAACTTTGCAAAGTCCGGAGCATATTCCGGCGCAAGCTGACGCAGCGCATCGGCTATAAGCTCGGGGTTGAGCGTCGGCTCCTGTGCAGATATTACGGCGCTGAGCACAACGTCTCTGCCCGAAGCCTCAAACGACATTTCCTTAATGGCGGGGCGAATATCGCTCTCCCCCATGCCGCGCTTGGTCTTTTTGGTGATGACTATGCTCTCGGCTGCGTAAAACTCGTTGAGCTTTTCCGTCATTTGCGCCGCATCACGCTCGTCATATTCAAAAACTCCGGATATGCGCAGCCATTTGATCTCCTTGACCTTGCGCTGCATTTCATAAACGTCAATGACCTCGATCCCCTCGGGGAACTGATTGGAAATGCGGCTTTTTATCTCCTCGCAGGGCATATCCTCAAGCATTTTGAAGTCCATTATCTCGCACACGCTCTCACAGCCGACCGACAGCGGCAGCGCTATCGAGATGTTCGGGTGCGGGTTAAAGCCCTCGGAGTATTTAAGGCGGCACTCGGCACGCAGAAAGGCTCGGGTTATGGTGCGCATAAGGTCGAGATGCGATATATAGACCGCGCGTCCCGTCTTGGCAAAAAGCATTCTGTACTTATCCATCGCACTTGCCTCCCTTCAAAAGCTTCGCGGCTCCGCAGGCGGAGCACTGCTTGCGGCAGTCGGGCGAAAGCTCGGACTTATATGCCTGCTCGCGCTCATGCCACAAATGCTCCTTGCGCACTCCCACGTCCGCAAGATCCCACGGCATGACCTCGTCCTTTTTGCGCTCGCGGTGAGCGTAGAAGGTAGGGTCAACTCCGGCATCGTCGAACGCCTTCATCCAGCGGTCAAACGAGAAATAATCGCTCCACGCCTCAAGTCTGCCGCCGTCGCGCCAGACATTTTCAATGACGCTGCCCATTCTCCTGTCTCCGCGGGAGAGTGTGGCTTCGATATAGCTTGTCTGCGGGTCATGCCAATTGTAAACAACGTTTTTTGCCTTGATGTTATCGCGCAGAAGGTGCACCTTGCGGATATACTCATCCATGGTGACCTGCTTTTCCCACTGGAAGGGACTGTGCGGCTTGGGCACGAAGCAGGAGGTCGAAACGGTTATACGCACTCCCCTGTTTTTATTCTTCGCGTACAAGCGCCATGTGTGGAGCACCTGATTTGCAAGCTCCGCGATGCCGAGTATGTCCTCATCCGTTTCCGTGGGCAGACCCAGCATGAAATAGAGCTTTATCGTGTTCCAACCGCCCTCAAAGGCAAGACGGCAGGTGTGCAGAAGATCCTCCTCGGTGACATTTTTGTTTATTGCGTCACGCAGGCGCTGACTTCCGGCCTCGGGCGCAAAGGTCAGGCCGCTCTTGCGGGTCTTTTGTATGCGGTTCATGATGTCCATGGAGAAGTTATCCGCTCGCAGCGACGGCAGCGACAGACCGATACTGCGCGGCTCGCAGTATTCAAGAAGCTCATCGCACAGCTCCGACAAGCATCGGTAGTCGCTTGAGCTGAGCGACAGAAGCGTTATATCCTGGCAGCCTGTATTTTTGAGCAGCTCTTTGCCCTGACGCGCAAGCGTTTCGGGCTTTTTTGCTCTGATGGGTCTGTATGTATGTCCTGCCTGACAGAAGCGGCAGCCGCGCACGCAGCCGCGGAAAAGCTCGAGATTGACTCGGTCGTGCACGACCTCGGTGGACGGCACGATGGGGTTAGTCGGAAAAGGCACGGAGTCAAGATCGGCAACGATGCGCTTCGTGACGCGCTCGGGCGCGCCGTTTAGCACCTCGAAGTGATCGATCGTATTGTCGTCATTGAGAACGGGCTTATAAAACGAGGGCACGAGCACGCCGCCTATATGCGACGCAGCCTCCAGCAGCTTCGTCTTTTCCCAGCCCTCGCGCTTTGCCGTGCGCAGAAGCTCAAGCAGCTCGTTATTCATCTCCTCGCCCTCGCCCAAAAGGAAAAGGTCAATGAAATCAGCCATCGGCTCGGGGTTGAGTGCCGCCGTGCCGCCCGCGATAACAAGCGGGAAGAGCGCTTTCCTGTCGGCGCTGTGAATGGGCACGCCCGCCATGTCTATCATATCGAGCACGGTGGTGTACGCCATCTCATAGCCTATCGAAAACGCGAGAATATCGTGCTCGGATATGGGGTCGCCGCTTTCAAGAGCATACAGCGGAATGCTGTTCGCCTTCATCTGCTCGTACATATCACCCCAGGGCGCAAACACGCGCTCGACCCAAACATACGGCAGCGCATTCATTGTATGATAGAGTATCCCCATGCCGAGATTGGACATGCCTATCTCGTAGGTATCGGGAAAGCAGAACGCCATTCGCAGCTCAACATCATCCTTGTTCTTTATTATCTGATTATACTCACCGCCGGTGTAGCGCGCGGGCTTCTGCACCTTGGGCAGTATTCGTTCAAGTCTTTTATCCATAACATATCTCCACAAGTGTAAATCTTTATAATTTTACATCATGCGCATACTTTTTACAATACCTGTTTGCGCAATTAAAATCCACACGCCGGCAAGTGTCAGGGCTGCACCGAGGGGGTTATTAAGCGTCATGAGTCCTGCAAGAGCAACGGCCAGCCCCGATACGATGCCGCAGAGTCTGATCGAGCGCTGCGCATTTTCTCTTCCCGACAGCAGCAACAGAAGCGCTCTGCCCCCGTCAAGAGGCAAAGCGGGAATGAGATTATATAGGTTGAGTGCAATGCCGAGCGCGGCAGTCTGATTAAAAAAGCGCAGTCCCGAAGCGTTGCCGAAATACAGGCACAGTAACGCAGACACAAGGCCGAATAAGGGGCCTGCGAGTATTGCCGCAAGCTCCGCTTTCGGCGTCAGCAGCCCGCTTGTGTTCATGCAAAGCCCCGACGAGTCAAAGCGCAAAGAGCGCACTTTTCCGCCGAGGAGCCTCACGCACAGCGCGTGCCCTGCTTCGTGAGCGCTGACGGACGCGAGCATCGCCGCAAGGCAGGAAAGCCCGCCGAAAAAATATATTGCCGAGAGAATGAATATCGCGCCGGGCGTGAGCGAAAAGCCGCGCATCAGTTATAATGCTCCGAAAAAAAGTCTGCCGCGCAGCCGCGTTTCAAGTCCACAAGCTCCCTGCCTATGCGCATGACCGCAACGGTCTGCTCGTTCTCATAACGCAGCACCTGCGCGATCTCGTCGACGATTTTATCCCCAAGCGCGGGAAAAGTGAACCTTATCACTGTCAGCGTAATAAAAATCACCGCGCAAATATACAGCCTCGCTTTTTTCACAATCTTCACCTCGTTTTAGCATATGTTCGCCTCGGAATAAATTATTCTTGACAAGTGCGTCAGGACTTATTATAATATAAAAGCTGTTTCGGGGTGTAGCGCAGCTGGTAGCGCGCTTGGTTCGGGACCAAGAGGCCGGGAGTTCAAGTCTCCCCACTCCGACCACGAAAAAAATCCTGCTGACTTACCGTCGGCAGGATTTTTCTTTATGCAAGTCTCAGGACTTGCTTTTTTTATTGCTCTTTTTGTCCGCGATTATTTGAGCGCTTACAAACGCCGTTATCGGCACAGCAAGGATAACGCCGATGCTGCTTGCAATACCGCTTATGACCTCGATCGCCATATATGCGGAGCTGAAAAGCTGATACGGCTGAAGCCCTATGGAATACAGATAGATAACAACAACAAAGCTGCTGCCGATAAACGCGAGAATGAGCGTGTTCGTCATCGTGCCGACCATGTCTCGTCCGATGTTCATGCCGGAGCGGAACAGCTCCCTTGCGCCGAGCTTGGGCTCGACCTCGTGTATCTCCGAAAGCGCCGACGCGATACTCATGGCAACATCCATCACAGCGCCCAAGGCGCTTATAATAATTCCGCCGACGAGAAGATATTTGAGTCCAATCGGCGTTCCGGTCTGCCGAAGCTGCAAAAGCGGCTCGACATCGGCGGCGCGCAAGCCGTCGATCCTCGCAAGCGACTGCGCCGCGATGCCGAAGAGCATGGCGATGGCAACGCCGCAAATAGTCGCAATGCAGGCGCAGATTATCTTTTTGCTCACGCCGCCGAGAATGACGAACGAAACTATCGCAACGAGGGCACACATCAAAAACACCGCAGGCAGCGTGGGCGCGCCCTTCATGAGCATGGGAATGAGCAGCCAAAACAGGCCCACGACGGTTATTGCAAGCCCGACGAGCGATTTTGCTCCGGTCTTGCCGCCGACGAGCACCGTTGCCGCAACGAACAGCAAAACGATGATGACGAGCGCGGCTATCCTGTTATACTCAAAAACGGTCGCACGGTGCGTACCATCTGAATAGGTCGAAATAATCACAACAACGCTGTCGCCCTCGTGCACCGCGCCGCCGAAAAGCGGGGCCGCGTAATTGGAGACCTGGAGCGTTTCGCCCTTATATTGCCCCGACTTCACCTCGACAAGCAGCGCCTGCTCTCCGCGCAGCGCGCCGTCAGCGTTTTCGTCGGGCTCGGTGTTATCCGAGAGCACCTGCGTGACCGTGCCCTTTTCATACTCGGCATACTCCTCCGCCCGCTGAATTTCATCGGCGGGAGCCGCCCAAACTCGCAGCGCCGCAAAGATGAGCGCGGTGGCAAGAAGTATGATAACCGACCATTTGTTTTTGCTGAAAAAATCCTTCATCAGACCACTTCCGAATCGTTTTTTTCAGAATAACAACTATCATTCGATTTGTCAAGAAACACAAATTATAAAGCGGCAAAAGAGCCAAATTGCACAAACCGTGTCAAATCGAGGTAAAAAGACTCCGTTGTGCTGGAATTGACCTGCCGTATATGTTACTATTATGTTAGCAAGCTTTAGACAACAGACATTTTAAGGAGGTAATGAACACATGAGAACAACAAAGCTCAACAGAGCCCTGTCACTGCTTCTGGCGCTGGTCATGATAATGACCCTGCTCCCGACCGCAGCATTTGCAGCAGACGCGGACACTGTTAGCACAACCAAGGTTACCGCAGCACCGCAAGATTGGTCGGGCGAGTACCTGCTTGTCTACGAAGACGGCGGATTTGCTTTCGACGGCAGTCTTGCAAAGCCTGATGCAGTAAATGACTACAAGACCGTTACTTTAGATAACGGCAAGGCTACTGCACCGGCAGGCATTTCTGTCACTCTCGAAAAAGTCGAGGGTGGATATGTAATGAAGACAGCGTCCGGCATGTATGTCTATGCATCAAGCGATGGCAACATGCTTTCTTCTTCCGCAAACAAGGACACTGCCGCGAAGCACCCCATTACTCTCTCCGTTCTTGAGGATGGTTCGACTGACATCGTCTGCGAAAATGCCCATATGCGCTTTAACAACCGCAATGATCAAATGCGCTTCCGCTTCTATAAGAGCGCAACATACACGAATCAGCAGCCGGTTGCTCTCTACACTCTCGCAGCCGATCCCTATGCGGGCATAGACAAGAAGTATTCCGTCTATGAAAAGGTCGATTCCGTCTCCGCAGGCGATACCGTTGTTATTTATAACGCAGGCAACGGCATGGCAATGGCTTCGGAAACATCCGGTTTTTACCTTGCAGGAGCAAGTGCCGAAATAAACAGCAACGGCTACATGACAGTGCTCCCCTCCAAGAGCCAGACCATTCAGTGGGTCGTCGGTGTAGATTCCGATAACAGCTACACTTTCACTCAGGGCGACAAGGTGCTTTCAAGCTATGAAAGTGAGAGCAACGGTAAGAAATACACTAACATCTCTACCGACGCTTCTAAAAATACCGGTTGGCTGCTTGACACCGTTACAAAGGGCAACAGCACCTTCAACGTCATCTACAGCGCAAAAACCGAAAGCTCTTACGGAAAGGTGTACCTTGAATGGTATACTAACAAGAATAATGTTTCCGGTTTTACTGTTTACGGAACAAGCGCAGACAAGGTCACCGAAAAGGATTTCGGCATGACCTTCTACAAGCTCGTGCGTGAGGGTGTTTCCGACGCGCCCGAAGATAACGGTCTGCCCGAGGTCGGCAGCAAGGTCGTTATCTATAACCAGAACGCTAAGGGCTCGATTGGCATTCAGAACGACGCATACTGTGCAAAGAACGCTCCCACGACCGTTAAGGACGGCATTGCAACTCCTTCTAACGGCGCAGTCGTGTTCGAGGTGCAGAAAAACGGCGAATACTACCGCTTCTACAACGAGACCTACGGCTATCTCTGCTCCAACGGCACCGGCAAAAACGCCTTCTATTCCAAGGACTTTACCGGCACGGTAAACGACGTTGAGATAAAGGCCGAGGACGCCGACTGGCTCGTGCGCACCTGCTCGGGCGGCGTCGGCGGCTATGAGCTGGAAAGCCGCACCGCGAAGTTTAACGACAGATACAGCCAGTGGCTCGAGTATTACTCCGACTGCTACCAGACCTACAGCATGTACAACGTAGAGGATTACACTATCTATTCGTTCTACTTCTACCCCGTTGCGCCCGACGTCAAGCTCACCGGCGGCGTTGTCATCAAGCCCGTCATTGAGTTCCCCGAGACCATGCCCCCCGCATATCTTGGCGACGACTACATGTTTGATATTAACATCAGCTCCATCCTCGGCATTGAGTCTCCCTGGACCGAGTACAGCATCAAAGACGCAAAGGGAAACTACATCCCCGAAGTGCAGACAAATCCGCAGCTGACTGTCCAGCAGGGCAACACGGATGTTGATTGTCCGGCAGATTACGAAAAGGGCGACGTTGTTGCTCACATCACTGTTTGGGACTCGGATATCCGTGACGCTGCCGCAGTCGGCGACACCTTCACCATCACCTTTGCATTCAACGATCCCATGGGCAACGAGGCAAGAGCCTCCGCAACCGTTCAGATAAAGGACGAGCCCGTTATTTCCAACCTCACTCCCGCACAGGGCAGCGAGACCCTTGACAACAAGACCCCGACCATAAGCGCCGACATCGCAAACGCAGGCGACAAGCCCACCGTTGAGATGACCGTAAACGGAGAAAAGGTCGACGCCGTGTACGAAAACGGCAAGATCAGCTACACCCCCGCCGCGGCAATGGACGACGGCAAGGTCGTAGTTAACGTTAAGGTCACCCGTGCCGACAATAAGGTCGGCGAAAAGTCCTGGAGCTTCACCGTGGGCGAATCGCAGTATCAGCTCTACTTCGGCCAGCTCCACTCCCACACCGGTCAGTACTCCGACGGTGCGGGTACGCTTGACTCCGCACTCAGCTACGTTGCGGGGCTTCCCGACAGCGCAAACGTTGACTTTGTGGCCTTTACCGATCACTCCAACTATTTTGACGAGAAGGGCAGCGCCAACCCCGAGGAAGCTCTGTACGACATGAGCAAGGCAACCGTCAAGAGCCAGGAGCTGTGGAACTCCTACAAGAGCTCCGTTGCGCAGTTTAACGCAACTCACAGCGGCAAGCTCGTCGCTCTCGCTGGCTTCGAGATGACCTGGTCAGGCGGTCCGGGACATATTAACACCTTTAACACCCCCGGTATCGTTTCCAGAAACAACTCCACCCTCAATAACAAGACCGCCGACGCCGGCATGAAGGCATACTATTCCCTGCTCTCTCAGGCCGAGGGCAACGGCTCCGTCAGCCAGTTCAACCATCCCGGCAAGACCTTCGGCAACTTCTCCGACTTCTCCTACTGGGATGCAGTCGTTGACAGCCGTATATTCCTCGTTGAGGTCGGCAACGGCGAGGGTCAGATAGGCGCAGGCGGCTACTACCCCAGCTACGAGCAGTACATCATGGCGCTCGACAAGGGCTGGCACGTTGCTCCCACCAACAACCAGGATAACCACAAGGGCAAGTGGGGCAACGCAAACGACGCGCGCGACGTTATCCTCACCGATAACTTCACCGAGGAGGGCATCTATCAGGCTCTGCGCGATATGCGCGTTTACTCCACCGAGGACAAAAACCTCCAGATCAACTACTCCGTTAACGGTCTTCCCCTCGGCAGCACTATCGCCGAGGTTCCCGAAAAGCTGAATCTAAGCGTCAGCGTTAACGATCCCGACGCTACCGACACCATCAGCAAGGTCGAGGTCGTTGTTAACTCCGGCAAGACCATCCACACCTGGAATGACGCAGCGGAGCTTGCTAAGGGCGAGCTGTCCGTTGAACTCAAGCCCGAGTATACCTACTACTTCATCCGCGTCACCGAGGCAGACGGCGACCTCGCGGTCACCGCTCCCGTTTGGGTCGGCGACAGCCTCAAGCTCGGCATATCCTCCGTCGAGTCCGGCACCGCTACCCCCGTTACCGGCGAGGAGCTGACTCTGACCACCACGCTGTTTAACAGCGAGACAACGCCGGCAACCATTAAGTCCATCGTCTACTCCACCAACGGCGACAAGGTTCTCTACACCGACGAGACCGCCGGCACTATCGAGGCTTCCCAGAACAAGACCGTCACATGGAAGTTCACTCCCGAGGTCGCAAAGCTCACGAGCATCAAGGTAACCGTTTATCTTGAGCACAACGGCAAGGAATACAACTTCAGCAAGGAGATCGAGCTTGACGTCCTCAACGCAAACAATCTCGTTTACGTCGGCATAGACGCCGCGCACTACAACGAGTACGTTGACGGCAACTACAAGGACAGCATGGGCAACTTCTCGAACCTCGCCGCTCAGTACGGCGTTCGCGCAGTTATGCTCAAGACCTCCGACGAGCTCGTAGCAGCCTGCTCCAACCCCAAGTATAAGGCACTCATCCTCACCGCACCCACCCGCCGCAACGGCACCGTTCTCAAGGATCCGTATGCTTGCTATGCCGATAACGAGATAGCGGCTATTGCGGAATTTAACGCAAACGGCGGCACGGTCGTGGTTTCCGGCTGGTCCGACCAGTATGAAAAGTACGGCACGCTCCCCGACGGCGAGCATATGTCCGATCAGCAGAACAAGCTCCTCAAGGCGCTCGGCTCAAGCCTGAGGATCGGCGACGATACCGCATTTGACGACGTAAACGGTGCCTCGAGCGACGCCAGCTACGGCAAGTGGCGTCTGTATCCGTCCAACTATAACATGGACAACATGCTGCTCAAGGGCGTCGAGTTTGATGCCGAGCATCCGAACGACAACAAGTACACCCAGCTGTTCAGCCAGTACGGCGGCGCCACGGTGTATGCCGTTGACAGCAGCGAGAACCCGATCGCCACGCTTCCTGGCACCGTCTCCCCCGCCGTCTACTCGTTTACCACGACCGTTTCCAAGGACATGGATAACGACGGCCGCGGCGGCACGAGCTACAAATACGCGATGACAAACGGCGACAGCGCGGTCATGCTCCTCGCTACCGAGCAGCTCCCTGGCAAGGGCCTCGTTGTAGTTTCCGGCGCAGCATTCATGTCAAACTTTGAGGTTCAGGCAAAGGCCGGCGATACCGACAGCGGCGCTGAAAAGAACTACTCCAACTACACCATCTGCGAGAACCTCGCAACCTATATCAACCCCATTAAGGTCACCCCGATAGCCGACGTTCAGGCGGAAAAGGAAGAGGGCGTGCGCTACACCATCGAGGGCGTCGTCACCTCCAACGCCTCCGGTTACGATAAGGACACCGCATTCTTCGACTGCATCTACGTTCAGGATGAAACCGCGGGTATCAACGCATTCCCCGTTGCCGGAGAGTACAAAATCGGCGACAAGGTGCGCATAACCGGCACCACGAGCTCCTATCAGGGCGAGAGACAGATCGCTGTCAAGTCCTGCGTCAAGATCGGCGAGGCAACTCCCGTTGCACCTAAGGACGTCACCGCAAAAATGATTACCGACGGCAGCGTTCTCGGCTCGCTCGTCAAGATAAGCGGCACCGTGACCAGAATTGAAAAGTCCGAGGGTCTTGTTCAGACCATCATGGTCAAGGACGCAAAGGGTGACGTTTGCCGCCTGTTCATTGACGGCTACATCACCAAGGACAAGACCATAAGCGGTCTTTCCGTCGGCTGCACCGTCACCGCAGTAGGTCTCGCCTCTTATGACAACACCTTCGCGCTTGACGGCAGCATTGTTGCACCGCGCATCCGTATCCGTGACAGAGCCGACATCGTATGCACCGGCGGAAGCACCATGCCGTTTACCGACGTTAACAGCGGTGCATGGTACTATGACTCCGTTAAGTACACTTGGGACAACGGTCTAATGATCGGCACGTCCGATACCACCTTCGAGCCTGATGCAAACATGGATCGCGCAATGATCGCGCTCGTTCTCTACCGCATTGCCGGTCAGCCCAGCGTCAAGGGCATGAGCAATCCGTTCACGGACGTTGACAAGGATCACTATGCCGCAGACGCTATCACTTGGGCATATAATGCCAAGGTGACAAACGGTACGTCCGAGACGACGTTTGAGCCCGACCTCTCAATCACCCGCGAAGAGATTGTGACAATGTTCTACCGTTACGCAAGCTCCCCCGCTTGCAGCGGAACCGTTGCGTTCACCGACGCCAAGGACATTTCCGCGTGGGCTAATGATGCTGTGCTTTGGGCAGTGCAGAGCAAGATAGTCAATGGTTACCCCGACGGCACGTTCCTGCCGAAGGCAGCTGCAAATCGCGCCGAGGTTGCCAAAATCATCGCCATATACCATGCCATGATCAGCGGCAAATAAAATTCCATAAGCAAAAAATCCCGTCCTATGGACGGGATTTTTTGTTGGCTTCTTGATATAAAACGGCATAAAAAAAAGACCTGTCAGAATGCTCTGACAGATCTTATGGAGCGGGCAACGAGACTCGAACTCGCTACCTCCACCTTGGCAAGGTGGCGCTCTACCGGATGAGCTATGCCCGCGTGCGGAACAAGATAAATAATACCACAGATTTTGAATTTGTCAAGCACAATTTATCTTATTCCCTGAGTTTTTACTGATTATCGCTTATATCGCCAAAGCCCTTGCCGAAAACGTTCTTGGCGTCGGTTATGATGAAGAACGCATTCTCGTCAACGCTCTTGATTATTTTGCGGATGTCGGCCACCTGAGTACGCTTCACCACGCACAGGAGCACCTGCTTGTTTTGATGGGAATATGCTCCCTCGCCCTCGAGAATGGTGACGCCGCGGTGGAGACTGTCGGTGATGTCATTGACGAGCTGCTCGCTCTTTTCACTTATGATGTAGCACACGTTAGAGTTGTCAACGCCGTACAGGACAAGGTCAATAACTCTGGAAACGACGAACATTGCGATGACTGCGTACATTGCGCCCTCGACCTTATGGAAGATGATCGCAAAGGCAAGGATTATGATGGCGTCAGTCAAAAGAATGAGAGTTCCGAAGTTAATGTACGGATACTTCAGGCGCACGAACTTTGCAATAATATCCGTGCCGCCGGTCGTGGCTCCGGCATAGTAAATGATGCCCATGCCCAGTCCCTTGATCGCGCCGCCTATGATACAGGCGAGAAGCAGATCGTTAGTCGGGCTGTAGCTTATAAGTGCAAGCAGATCGACAAACACGGACGAAAGCATCATTCCCACAAACGAACCGATGACGAATTTCGTTCCGAACTGACGCCACGCGATGACAAACAGCGGGATATTGAGAACGATATTCATAACGCCGACGGGAAGGCCTGTGAGGTAGTTAATTATCATTGCAATACCGCTGACGCCGCCGACGATTATTGAGTTCGGATACAGGAAAAACTGAAATCCCGCAGCGAACAGTGCGCTGCCGACGATGATGAGCACATATTGCCAAACATAGTCCTTTGTTTTAATTGCTTTCATATTGCCCTCCTTAATCGTCCATGAGCGAGAGCTGCGTCTCTCCCCTGTCGTCCTCTTTAAGAAGCGCTCCGGCGGCAGGCAGGCTGCGGACGCGATAGCGCGAAACGTTTTGTATAACCGTGTCGGCAAGCGGCGCAGCAGATGTGACGCGGCTGTTTTTCTTTAGGCTCATGACACCCACACCCTGCGTGCTGCGGCTCGTTTTGACCTGCAAAAGCGTTGTGTTAAACACGAGTGCGCGGCCGTCGCTTGCAAACACCGCCATATCTATCTCCTCGGATATCATATACACAGCTGCAAGCGGACTCTTGTCGGAATAAGCATTGACGAGCTTCTTGCGGTTGGTCTTCGTTTCATAGCTTTCAAGGTCAAGTCGCGCGACCTTGCCGTTTTCGAAGAACAGCAGCAGATTCTTTCGGTAGTCGCCCGGGCAGATGATCTCAAGCACTCTCTCGCCGTCGTCCATGCTCAGCTTCGTGGGCAGATAGGTTCCCAGAGCGGATGCCTTGGTGTCGTCGAAATCGGAAAGGCGCGTTTTGTAGACCTGCTGACGGTCGGTGAATACCAGAAGCTCGGTGCGGTTTGCCGCCTCAAAGCTCATTTTAAGCGTGTCACCGTCTTTGAACTTCTGCTCGCTGCTCATACGCAGAGACTGCGGCGTTATCTTCTTTAAATACCCCTCATTGGAGAGGAATACGCTTACGGGATAGTCCTCAACGGTATCCTCCTCGGTGTATTCCTCGATTTCACTCGCGTAGACAATACCTGTTTTTCTCGGCGCGGGGTACTTTTTTATGATGGCCTTAAGCTCGGAGATTATTATGCTCTTTATCTTACGACGGCTCTTGAGCGTTTCCTCAAGCTCGGCTATTGCCCGCTCAAGCTCGTCAATTTCCGCGGTGCGCTTGAGAATATACTCCCTGTTTATGTTGCGCAGCTTTATCTCCGCAACATATTCCGCCTGTATCTTGTCGATGCCGAAGCCGATCATCAGGTTGGGCACGACCTCGCTCTCAAGCTCCGTATTGCGGATTATGGATATCGCCTTGTCGATGTCCAAGAGGATGGTCTCAAGGCCCTTGAGCAGGTGTAGCTTATCCTTTTTGCGCGAAAGGTCGAAATAAACTCTGCGCTTTACGCACTCGATACGCCACGCGCACCACTCGTCAAGTATCTCGCGCACACCCATGACACGCGGATTGCCGGCGACGAGAATGTTGAAGTTGCAGGGGAAGCTGTCCATGAGCGGAGTGAGCTTAAACAGCTTCTGCATGAGCTTTTCGGGATCGGTGCCGCGCTTGAGGTCGATGGCGAGCTTGAGGCCGCTCAGGTCCGTCTCATCGCGCATATCGTTGATCTCCTTGATCTTGCCGGCCTTTATGAGCTCCGCAACCTTATCGACGATCGCTTCTGAGGTGGTCGTATACGGTATTTCATATATCTCAATGATATTTTCCTTGGGAATATGACGCCATCTTGCCCTGACCTTGAAGCTGCCGCGGCCGCTGTTATAAATGCTCTCCATCTCAGTGCGGTCATAGATGATCTCACCGCCCGTGGAAAAATCGGGTGCGGGCATGGACAGGAATAAATCGCATTCCGGATCCTGGAGATATTCTATCGTCGCGCGGCAGACCTCCTCGAGGTTAAAGCCGCATATCTGGCTTGCCATGCCGACCGCAATGCCTGTGTTGCTCGAAACAAGGACGTTCGGGAATGCAGTGGGCAGAAGCGCAGGTTCCTTCATGCTGCCGTCGTAGTTATCGTTAAACTCGACAGTTTCCTTGTCGATATCGCCGAAGATGTCGGCGCAGATTGCGGAGAGCTTTGCCTCGGTGTAACGCGATGCGGCGTAGGACATATCGCGCGAATACACCTTGCCGAAGTTGCCCTTGGAGTCAACAAAGGGGGTCAGCAGTGCGTCATAGCCCTTGGAAAGGCGCACCATCGTTTCGTATATTGCGGCGTCGCCGTGAGGGTTTAGGCGCATCGTCTGACCGACTATGTTGGCGCTTTTCGTTCTGCCGCCGGACAGCAGCCCCATCTTATACATCGTATACAGGAGCTTTCTGTGCGAGGGCTTGAAGCCGTCTATTTCCGGTATCGCACGGGAGATGATAACGCTCATCGCGTAGGGCATATAGTTTTGCTCCAGCGTTTCGGTTATCGGCTGCTCAAGCACCTCTGCGCGCAGCCCCACGACGTTCGGGTTATCAAATTGTTTTTTCTCGTTTGACTGTTTCTTAGCCATATGCTACCTCTCAGCGTTTTTTGCCCTTGGTCTTTTCGCCGGTGACAAGGTCGTGTCTGCAATTCGGGCAGGTCTTATATTTAAACAAGCCCAAAAAGATACGCTTGCCGCAGTGCGGGCACTTGCAGAATACCGCAATGACTATGATGGCAAGTATAAAAAACAGCGCCGACAGAAGCCCGAACATATTTGCAAGCTCAATGCTGAAGTCATTTGCGATGATGCTGCCGACGCAGGCAATGATGCACATGACCAGCATGAACATAACAAGGTTTTTTGCTTTATCAAATTTCATTTTTACACCTCTTATGATATATCTGCCATGTCAAGATACAGATATCCGTTTTCCGCAATGTGATTTTTTCTTCCGGCAAGGTCGTCGCCCAGAAGCAGGTCGAACATCTGCGACATCCGCTCCGCCTCCTCCGGCATGACCTTTATGAGTCTGCGAGTTTCCGGGTTCATCGTCGTCATCCACATCATGTCCGGGTCGTTTTCGCCGAGACCCTTGCTGCGGTTTATTAGCGCCTTTGCGCCGTTTAAGGAGGCAACGACATCCGCTTTCTCCTTGTCGGAATAGGCGAAATAGGTCTTACCCTTGCTCTCGATCTCATAAAGCGGCGACTCGGCAATATAAACGTAGCCCTCGCGTATGAGCGTCGGGACGAGGCGGTAGATCATGGTGAGGATGAGCGTTCTTATCTGGAAGCCGTCAACATCGGCGTCGGTGCAGATGATGACCTTATTCCAGCGCAGATTGTTGATGTCAAAGGCATTGAGATCCTTCTGACCCTTGACCTGCACCTCGACTCCGCAGCCGAGCACCTTGAGAAGATCCGTTATGACGTCGCTTTTGAAAATGCGGACGTAGTCGGCCTTGAGGCAGTTGAGTATCTTGCCGCGCACGGGCATTATGCCCTGAAAATCCGCATCGCGCGAGAGCTTACAGGCGCCCAGAGCCGAGTCGCCCTCGACGATGTATATTTCGCGCTTTTGGGGATCGCGGCTGCGGCAGTCAACGAATTTCTGTACGCGGTTTGCGATATCTATGCTGCCGGAGAGCTTTTTCTTCATGCCCTGCCGTGTTTTTTCCGCCGCCTCGCGGCTGCGCTTATTGACAAGCACCTGCTCGGCTATCTTGTCCGCCTCGGGCTTATTCTCGATGAAATATATCTCAAGCTTTTCCTTGAAGAAGTCGGTCATCGCCTCCTGAATGAAGCGGTTGGTTATCGCCTTCTTCGTCTGGTTTTCATACGAGGTCTGCGTCGAGAAGCAGTTTGTCACCAGCACGAGGCAGTCCGCCACGTCCTGAAAGTTAATTTTGCTCTCGTTTTTCTGATACTTGCCTATCTTTTTTATGTAGGCGTCGATGGCGTAAACGAAAGCGCTGCGTGCAGCCTTATCCGGTGCGCCGCCGTACTCGAGCCAAGACGAGTTGTGGTAATACTCAATGGTCTTCACCTTGTTTGAGAAGCAAAATGCCGCAGAGATCTTGACCTTATATTCGGGCTTGTCCGTTCTGTCCCTGCCGCGGCGCTCGGCTGATATGAAGTACGGCGAGGTGAGCGGTGCTTCATGGGCGATCTCGCCGACATAGTCGAGGATGCCGTTATCGTAGCAGTACTCCGTCACATCGAACTTGTTGCCGTTTTGATTTCTGAAGCGGAAGGTTATTCCCGCGTTTACGACCGCCTGACGGTGCAGCACATCCTTGAAAAATTCCTCGGGAATATCAATATCCGTGAAAACGTCAATATCGGGTCGCCATCTTATTGTGGTGCCCGTTTTTTTGCGATCGGCAGGGCCTACGGTCAGCTCCTGGCCCTTCTTGCCCACTACCTTACCTTTTTTGAAATGAAGCTCGTATTTATTGCCGTCGCGCCATACGGTCACGTCCATGTACTCGGACGCATACTGCGTCGCACACGAGCCCAATCCGTTAAGACCGAGCGAATACTCGTAGTTTTCGCCCTCGTTATTCATATATTTGCCGCCCGCATAAAGCTCGCAGAAGACCAACTCCCAGTTATAGCGCTTCTCGTTTGGATTCCAGTCGACCGGGCAGCCGCGTCCGAAGTCCTCGACCTCGATGGACTTATCCGCATAGCGCGTGAGCGTTATGACGTTGCCGTGACCCTCGCGGGCCTCGTCGATGGAGTTGGACAGTATCTCAAATACGGCGTGCTGACACCCGTCAAGCCCGTCCGAACCGAAGATGACTCCGGGGCGTTTTCGCACTCTGTCGGCGCCCTTGAGCTGCGATATGCTTTCGTTACCGTATCCTGCGGTGGTGTTACTCATTTCCTAATTTCCTCTCAGATACTACATCTTGCGCAAAATGCACACATTTTCAGATTATATAGTATATAACACAGAGAAAAAAAAATCAAGAGAAAGCAAAGCGGAGGCGGGGGTTGCCCGTCTCCGCCGTCGGATGAGATGCCTTTCGGCTTATCCGGCTCGACGATAGCTTCTGATGCCGCTTATCGCCCACCGGCAACAAGCCCTTTATGCATCTCATCCGACCCGTCTTTTGAGACGATCTTTATCGGATCGCTTCGTCTGTTCGTATTATATGCTCGGCACGGGATAATAGACACGGTAAATATTGCCTGCTTTTGTTTAATACGCGATCGTTCAGAATATAATATATAAAAAATAATATATAAAAAATTAAAAAGGAGCGACCATGATGACAAGAAAAGAAGCTAAAAAGCTTAAAGCCGAATACAACCGCCGCCTTACCGAGCTTGCGGATATACGCTCGCAGCTCAAGTGCGCATATGCCGCATTTGACAATACGACAGATTGTGATATGATGGATGCGTGCATTTATGAGATAAACGCTCTCAAGGCACGCTATAACAGCGCCGTCATCAACGTGAAAAATCTTACCCAATAGGAGGATATATGGATACCTTACATACCATACTTGCCGTTATTATTGCCGTATTTCTGATATGGCTCGTTATTAAGCTGTTCGCAACTCCGATAAAATGGGCGCTCAAGCTCCTGCTTAATGCGGTTTTGGGCTTCGTTATGCTCTTTATTTTTAACTTCCTCGGAGGGTTTATCGGTCTGAGCATTACGGTCGGCTGGGTCAGCGCCATAGTTGCCGGAATTCTCGGCATACCGGGAATAATTTTGCTTCTGCTTATCGAAAACTTCTTTATGTGATATGAAAAACAGCTCCTCTCGGAGCTGTTTTTCTTATTTATTTCAGCAGCTTTAATGCTTCGGATATTTCCTCAAGCTTCATGCTGTGAGACGCTTTTACAAGCACTGCGTCGCCCCTTTTAATAAGCTTCGGCAGCGCGTCAATAAGCTCGGCATTGTTCGCAAAGTGCAGCGAACGGATATCCTGCGCGGCACGGCAGGTGTTCTTCGAAAGCTCACCCACGCACAGCAGCAGCTCGACTCCGTTTTCCTCGACGTAGCTGCCTATTTCGGCATGGCGCTGCGCCTCCTTCTCGCCCATCTCAAGCATATCGCCGAGCACGCATACCTTGCGTCCGGGCAGGCGCGAAAGCGAGTCTATGGCGCACTTTACGGAATCGGGATTTGCGTTATAGCAGTCGTCAACAAGGGTCAGGTACCCGGTATTGCTTACGCTTGCGCGGCGGCCGACCGTTTCATAGGCGGCAATTCCCGCGGCTATCTGCTCATCGTCGAGGCCGAATTCAATGCCGACAGCGGCGCCCTCAAGGGCTGCGTATATCATATGCTTGCCGTAGGCGGGGATATGCACGCGGATCCTGCGTGATGCAGTGACTATATCGCAGTCGATGCTCTCCGTGCCGCTTACGATATTCTCGGCACGGACATCGGCGCCGTCACTCAGCCCGTAGAGGACTTTTTTCTGCGCACATTCGCAGGCAGAGAGCAGATCATCATCGGCATTTAAAAACACAACGCCGTTATCCGGCATATATTTGAGCATCTCGGTCTTGGCCTTGAATACTCCGTTTCTGTCGTGCAATGCCTCAAGGTGTGCGTGGCCTATGAGCGTGTACACTGCCGCAGCGGGTCTTACCATCTTGGCAAGCCTGCTCATTTCGCCGAAGTCGGAGATGCCCATCTCGATGACGGCAAGCTCATGCTCCGGCTCAATGCGGAATATCGTAAGCGGCACACCGAGCTCGTTGTTGAAATTTTTATCGGTCTTTAAGACGTTAAACTTCTGCGACAGAACCGCGGAGACCATCTCCTTGGCGGTCGTTTTTCCGACGGAGCCGGTTATTCCGATGACGGGTATCGAGAGTATTTCCCTATACCCCTCGGCAAGCTGCGCCATTGCTTTTGCGACATTGGGCACAACTATCTGCGCACCCTCGACCTCGACTCTGTGCTCGACTATGCAGCACACCGCGCCCAGCTCAAACGCCTTTGCGACAAAATCGTGGCCATCCACTCGTTCGCCCGGGAGGGCCGCAAACGCAAAGTCCTTCTTAACAAGGCGGCTGTCAATGACGACACCGAGTATCTCCGCCGCGCCGCTTCCTATAAGCTCACCGCCGACGATTTCGGCAGCCTTTTGAACGCTTATGCCTCTCATTTATACTTCTCCATGGAAAGCTTTATTATTTTCTCGCACACCTCGCCGAAGTCGAGCCCCTGTTCCCTGCCCATTTGCGGGATAAGGCTCGTGGGGGTCATGCCGGGGAGCGTGTTTGCCTCAAGGCAGTACAGCTCGCCGCTCTCGCTATCCATAAGGAAATCGGCGCGGCTGTACACATCGATCATAAGCGCGGTGTGGACACGCTCGGCAAGACGCTGAACGCGCTCGGTATCCTCGGCGCTTATAGGCGCGGGGCAAATTTCCTCCGTCAGACCTGCCTGATACTTGTTTTTATAGTCATACCAGCCGGCCTTTGGGATTATTTCGATGACCGGCATTGCCTTGCCGCCCATGACCCCGACCGTGAGCTCACGGCCTTTTATAAAGCGCTCGACAAGCACATGGTCTTCATATTTAAACGCAAGCTCGAGAGCCGCGGCATATTCGCTCCTACTGCCGACCATAGACGTTCCGACGCTCGAACCGCCGCTGCATGGCTTTACGACACAGGGAAATCCGACCTCGGCATACTCGCCCTTAGAGAGCACGACGCCCTCGGGCACGGGGATGCCGCTGCTGCGCAGCATGATCTTGGTGACTTCCTTATTCATTGCAACGGCGCTGCCGAGATAGCCGCTTCCGGTGTATTTTATGCCGTGCATATCCATCGTCGCCTGGAGCTTTCCGTTCTCACCGTCCTCACCGTGCAGCGCGAGAAAGCATATATCCGCAGCCTTACATATCTCAAGTACGTTTTTACCTATGCGGCTGCCATCGCCCTGTGCAAGCATTTTTTCTATGTCGGGCGTTTCCTCCTTCACGGAATACGTCATATCCTCCTGCTCGCGCTCAAAAAGCTCGGCGGGATCGTCATAGCTGCCCGAATAACCGTAATAAAGATCGACAAGCACGACCTTGTGCCCTTTTTCGCGCAGAGCGCGGGCAACGCAGGTGCCGCTCGTTATTGATACGTCTCTTTCGTTGGAAAGTCCGCCGCAGACGACTGCGATTTTCATAGTTTTACCTCCGAAACGCTGATGGTATGTGCAGATTATAGCACAAGTAAAGTCCGTGTTCAAATATATATTGAAAAAAGATGTCAAGGTATGATATAATTCATTTTTGTAATCTCAAAGTAAGGTCGTAGTGTTATGAATTATGTAGTGGTCGATTTAGAGTGGAATCAGGCGATGAGCTCAAAATCCTCCGTATTTAACAAGCTCCCCATTAAGCTCAGGGGAGAGATCATCGAAATAGGCGCTGTTAAGCTCAATGAAGATATGACTCCCGGCGAGGAGTTCACCATTGACGTCAAGCCCGTGTACTTTAAAAGAATGCATTATAAGGTCAAGAAGCTCACCGGCTTTGACAAGGAACGTCTTGCTCTCGGGCATATGTTCCCCGATGCGTTTGAGCAGTTTCGTCAGTGGTGCGGCGACGATGTCACGTTTATTACATGGGGCTGCGATGACCGTGGGATAATGGAGCAGAATATTATTATCCATGATCTTGACTGGGACTGGATCTCCTCTTGGATAAACCTTCAGCTCATTTACAATATGCAGACCGACGGCGACAAAAATCAGAAGTCGCTCGCGACCGCCATGGAGCATTTTGAAATTGAGCAGACCCGCGTTGCGCATGACGCTCTCGGCGATGCGTACAACACGGCGCTCGTTTGTACGAAGCTCGACATGATACGCGGACTTGCCCAATATGATGAGGCGACGCGCACTCTTGCCACCAAGACGCGCAAATCAGAGTCCGGTGACGGCGCTCACGATGCGCTTGAGCACCGCGTTTTCCCCGGATATATCTCAAAGTCCGATGCTTTTGCCGACGAGCAGCTCGTTAACACTCTCTGCCCCAAGTGCGGCGGCGAGTTGAGTGCGCAGCGCTGGATAAATCAGGGCGACCAGCGGTATATGAATTTGTTCTCCTGTCCCGACTGCGGCAGCTATCTGCTCAGGCTCAAATTCCGCAAGCACGAGGATAACACATGGTCGGCAAACAGACTCGTTTACGAGGCCGACGACGGCATGATAGACTTCTATCGCAGCAAGGCTGCCCTCTCGCGCAGACGCGGACGCGGCCACTCCTCGCGTAAAAACAGACCTGCATCAAAGCAATAATTTTTTCGGCAGCACGCAAGGTGCTGCCGAATTTTTTATGCTGGTGAATTATACTATCAAGTGCAACAGCAAAAAAGAAAAGAAGTTCATATGAATCTCTGGTAGAATGTAAATACCA
>CAKTOX010000004.1 GCA_934590355.1 uncultured Oscillospiraceae bacterium | reverse complement strand
AAATGCATAAGGTAAGAACATTAAAATGCCGATTTTCCTTGAAAATACAAGGGTTTCGGAGGATTAAATAGATAAATCGGAATTTATAAAGGGGAATATGAAAATGAGAAGAAAAGAACGTGAAGTCACTGACAGAAATGAAATCAAAGACATCCTGACGAAGGCTGAAGTTCTTCGAATTTCACTGAATAATGGAGTGTACCCTTACATTTTGCCGGTGAATTATGGATTCATCATGGATGAAACACATCTTATGTTGTTTTTCCATGGCTCCAAAGAAGGCTATAAACATGAAATCATCGCAAATGATCCTCATGTCACGTTTGAGGTGGACTGCGGTCACATGGTGATGCAACCGATTAGTGAAGAATCCTGTACCAGTAGCTTTGCCTATGAAAGTGTTATCGGAAAGGGCATCATCGTAAAAGCAAACAATGCAGAAAAAGAAAATCTGTTGACAATCCTTCTTGCACATTATGGCATCGAAGCAAAAAAATATAACCCCATTCACCTTGCCAACACAGTGGTTTATAAAATCAATGTGATAGAGTATACTGCCAAACGTCGGATCAGTGATCGGATTTGATCGACAAGTTCCGGTTTGCCGGGCTTAGCACAGCCATATTCTTTTCATAAATAGTGGTTCAATCGGTAATGGTTGCACCCGCTGCGAACCGAAGCTGCACCTCCCTTACGCGGTTTCTATCAAAATTACGGTTCTACGCCAACAAAATCGGCAAGTATCATTGGATGCTTGCCGATTTTTTTCTGCATTTATGTAGATACGATTTTAGATGCAAATTGCAATTTTGCACAATTTCGAAACTTTTGTTTGGTAAAATTATAAAATTCTATCCCCCCTGGGAGCTTGCGCGTTTGGCAGATTCATGAGAAAATCAGACATGTTAAATCGGGTTTTGACAGAGGCGGCAGGTGTGCCGTCGGTGAAATCTGATTAAATCCATGATATCGTGAAAGGAAGAACCCCAAATGAATGTAAAAAAACTCATTGCTCTGCTTCTTGCGGTGCTCATGGTCATAGGCGTGACTGCCTGCGGAAAGGGAAATGACCAGCCCGAAGCTAAGAAGGACAGCGTTGTCATCGCAATCGGCTCCGAGCCCGAGACTCTTGACCCGACGCAGGGCTGGGGCCACGGAAACTCCCCCATCGTACAGAGCACGCTTGTCAGATACAAGTCTGACCTGACCTTTGCAAACGACCTTGCGACCGGCTACGAGCTGTCTCCCGACGGCCTTGTCTGGACCTTCAAGATCCGCGACGACGCAAAGTTCACCGACGGCGAGAAGGTGACCGCCGAGGACGTAGCGTTCACTCTCGAAACCGCAAAAGCAGCCAAGGGCTCTGTTGACCTTACCTATATGAAGAGCGCTGTTGCAAAGGACGACACCACCGTTGAAATCACACTCTCGACCCCGACCTCCATATTCCTGAACACCCTCGCCTCCGTCGGCATCGTTCCCAAGCACGCTTACGGCGACGATTACGGCAGAAACCCCATCGGTTCCGGTCCGTACAAGTTCGTTGAGTGGCAGTCTCAGGAGAAGCTCGTCTTTGTCGCAAACGAAGATTACTACGGCGGCGCACCCGCCATTAAGAACGTCACCGTCGTATTCATGTCCGAGGACGCAGCTCTTGCGGCAGTCCAGAAGGGCGACGTCGACGTTGCATACTCCACCGCGACCCTCGGTACCACCAAGGTAAACGGCTACCATGTCGAAGCCATCGCCTCCGCCGATAACCGCGGCTTCACTCTGCCGATGCTCCCCAACGAGGGCAAGACCAACGAAGCCGGCATTCCTTACGGCAATGACGTGACATGCAACCTTGAGATCCGTCAGGCTATCGCATACGCCGTTGACCGTCAGGCAATAGCGGACGCCGTCCTCAACGGCTTCGGCAGACCCGCATACTCCGAGAACGACGGCATGCCTTGGAATAACCCCGAGGTCAAGATCGACACCAACGTTGAGTACGCAAAGAAGCTCCTCGCCGATGCCGGCTGGGCAGACACCGACGGCGACGGCATCCTTGAAAAGGACGGTCTGAAGGCTGAGTTCACCTGCATCTATCCCTCCGGCGACTCCGTGCGTCAGGCAGTCGGCATGGCTGCTGCGGAGCAGGTCAAGAATATCGGCATCAAGATCAACATCGAAGGCGTCAGCTGGGACGAAATTGAACTGCGTCAGTTTACCGACGCCGTCGTCATGGGCTGGGGATCTGCTATCCCGAATGAGACCTACTACCTGTACCGCTCCGAGGGCGCTCTTGTTGACTACTACAACCCCGAAGGCTACACGAGCGACGTCACCGACGCTTACCTTGCAGCTGCAATGGCGGCACTCACCGTTGACGAAGCCAACAAGAACTGGAAGAACGTTCAGTGGGACGGCACCACCGGTACCGCCATGCAGGGCGAATGCCCATGGGTATGGCTTGTAAACCTTGACCATGTTACCTACATCCGCGACGGTCTTTCCATCGGAGATCAGCCCATCCACGGCCACGGTCACGGTCTGCCCCTCATCCAGAACCTGAACGAGTGGGCTTGGGCGGAATAATTTCCTTTACATCACACGGCAAAAATTCTATAATGTATCGGCTTGCTGCATCATGCGGTGCGGCAGGCCGAATTTGCGATAATGCTTTCGGCTTTTTTGTTGCGTAAGAGGTTTTGACAGAGCTGATTTTTGCTCAGGCGTGGCAGTGCACAGTGCGTGTTTATAGCTTAGTATGAGCGAAGATCAGCTCTGCCAAAATCGACTGTAAAAGCCGATTGAAAGAGGTGTTTAAATGAGTGGAGCAACGAAGCGGCTTGCCCGCATCTTTGTGACATACAGTATAAAAATACTGTCGCTGCTGCTTGCTGTCAGCGTAATTTCCTTTGTTCTTGTGACCGCATCGCCGGTTGACCCCGTACAGCAGTATATCATGGGGCTCGGTACGGCGGTATCTCCGGAGCAGCGCGCGGAAATTGAAGAGTACTGGGGCGTTAATAAGCCTCCCGTGGAGAGATTTTTCTCGTGGCTCAATGAGCTTGTGCACGGTAACCTCGGTGAATCTGCGATGTTCCGCCGACCGGTAGCGGATGTAATAGGAGAGCGATTTGTAAATTCGCTTGCATTGATGTTGTGCGCATGGCTATTGGCGGGGCTGATAGGCTTTGCGCTTGGCTGCGTTATGGGAATGTACAGAAACAAGTGGCCGGACAAGATACTGAAAAAGGTGTGTTATATCCTCAGCTCCGTGCCGACCTTCTGGCTCGGCTTGCTGTTCCTGCTTGTTTTCGGCGTTTGGCTCAAGTGGTTCCCGATAGGCTTTTCCTCGCCCATCGGGGTGCTCAGCTCCGAGGTCACCGTTTGGCAGAAGATATACCATCTTATCCTGCCCGCATTCACTCTCAGTCTCATGTCCTTTGCCAATATCGCTCTGCATACCCGCCAGAAGCTCGTTGACGTTCTCAACAGCGAGTACGTGCTCTTTGCCAAGGCAAGAGGCGAGAGCAACTGGACGATACTGCGCCGTCACGGTCTGAGAAACATTCTCTTCCCGGCGCTGACGCTTCAGTTTGCGTCCTTTGCCGAGCTTTTCGGCGGCTCTGTCATGGCGGAGAACGTGTTCAGCTACCCCGGTCTCGGAAGCGCGGTATCCGCGGCCGGACTTCGCGGCGACGTGCCTTTGCTTCTCGGAATAACCCTCTTCTCCGCGCTGTTTGTCTGCGTGGGCAATATGATAGCGAATCTGCTTTACGGCGTAATTGACCCGCAGGTAAAGGAGGTCGGAGAATGAAGAAATTAAACCACAGAACCAAAGTTGTCATTCTGACCGCCGTCATCTTCCTCCTGCTCGTGGCTATCTACACCTGCGGCATACTTATCCCCGACGACACCATAACCGGCAGCTTTCTCAATGCAAAGCAGGCGCCCGGCTTTAAGCACCCCTTCGGCACTGATGCCTTGGGACGCGATCTGTTCCTGCGCACGCTCAAGGGTCTGTCCGTGAGCATCACGGTGGGTCTTGCCGCATCTGTCATCAGCGCCGTGGTCGCCGTTTTGGTCGGCATCGTGGCAGCTACCGGCTCCAAGCGCATAGACGCCGTCATAAACTGGGTCATCGACCTCGTCATGGGCGTACCGCATACGATACTCATAATCCTCATTTCGTTCTCTCTCGGCAGAGGACTCAAGGGACTTCTCATAGGCATTGCATCAACTCACTGGTGCTTCCTTGCGCGACTTATAAGAGGCGAGGTCTTGCAGCTTCGCTCCCAGCAGTATGTTGCCGTTTCCCGCAAGCTCGGCAAGTCCAGCGGCTGGATACTCACTCACCATCTGCTGCCGCATCTCGTTCCGCAGTTCATTGTCGGACTTATATTGCTCTTCCCTCATGCGATCCTGCATGAAGCGTCTGTTTCGTTTTTGGGCTTCGGACTTCCTCCGGAGCAGGCGGCTATCGGCATCATTCTGTCCGAGAGTATGCGCTATCTTTCCACCGGAATGTGGTGGACTGCGGTGCTGCCCGGCCTGACGCTTGTACTTATAGTGCTGCTCGTCGATAAGCTCGGAGATTATCTGCGCATGATAATCGACCCGTACAGCGCACAGGAATAAGGAGTTTGCAATGATACAAAAAAGCGAAACGATACTTGAAATACATAACCTGTCCGTGAGCTTTCGTATGTATGAAAGCGGCTTGGAGCAGAAGGAGCTAACGGTCATCTCGGATCTGCATCTTACGGTGCGTCCGGGCGAGATAGTCGCAATAGCCGGCTCCTCCGGCTCCGGAAAAAGCCTGCTCGCCTCGGCAATTTTGGGCATTCTTCCCGAGAATGCAACGGTCAGGGGACACCTGCACTATAAGGGCAGCGAGCTCACGCCGCAGCGCCAAAAGAAGCTGCGCGGCACAGAGATTGCCTTGGTGCCGCAGTCGGTCGCCTATCTCGATCCCCTCATGAAAATAGGTGAGCAGGCGGACGGGCACAGTAAGCCAAAGCCCACCGAAAAAAGAAAAAAGCTCTTTGAGCGCCTTAATCTGCCCGAGCGCACGGAGAAGCTTTATCCGTTTCAGCTCTCCGGCGGTATGGCAAGACGAGTTCTGGTGTCAACGGCGCTTATTACGGATGCCCAGCTCATAATCGCGGACGAGCCCACGCCCGGCATGAGCCTCGATCAGGCGCTTGAGGCGCTGAAAATGTTCCGCGAGATGGCGGACGAGGGTAAGGCGGTCATACTGATAACGCATGACATTGACCTTGCGTTCGAGTTTGCCGACCGTGTAGCCGTGTTTTACGCAGGAACCACCGTTGAGACCGCGCCCGCCGCGGATTTCAAAGCCGGTCCCGATGCGCTCAGACATCCGTATTCCAAGGCGCTTTGGAGAGCGCTCCCGCAAAACGGATTTCAGCCGATCGAGGGCTTCCAGCCCTATGCAGGACGCCTGCCGAAGGGCTGCCTGTTTGCGCCGCGCTGCCCGTATAAAACGGAGGAGTGCGAAAAAGAGGTCCCGCCTGTGCGCGAGATAAGAGGCGGAGAGGTGAGGTGCTATCATGGCTCTTGAAGCGAAAAACGTCTATTTTAAATACGAGCGTAAGCAGCCGTGGATACTTGAGGACAGAAGCATCAAGGTCGAAAAAGGCGAGCGGCTTGCGATATTCGCCCCCAGCGGCTACGGCAAGACCACCCTTGCCATGATGCTCGCGGGCTACCTTGAGCCAACAAAGGGTGAGATACTTCTCGACGGCAAGCCCCTGCCGAAAAACGGCGTATGCCCCGTGCAGCTTATCTATCAGCACCCCGAAAAGGCGATAAACCCCCGCTGGCGCCTTAAGAGAGTGCTTGAGGAAAGCGGCGAGCTGCGCGAGGACGTGCTCGCGGCGTTCGGTATTGAGAGCGCATGGCTCGACCGCTTCCCGCGCGAGCTTTCCGGCGGCGAGCTGCAAAGATTCTGCGTTGCGCGAGCCCTTATGAGCGGAGCGGACTATCTCATCTGCGATGAGATAAGCACCATGCTCGATGTCATCACGCAGGCGCAGATATGGAACGTGGTCTTGGAGGAGGCGGAAAAGCGCAACATGGGCATCATCGCCGTCACTCACAATAAGCATCTTGCCGAGCGCATCGCAACGAGGACCGTTGACCTGTCTGCGGTATAATTAAAATAGCTAAAAACTGACACCGTTTGGTGTCAGTTTTTATTTGCTCTGCGTATTCTGAGCATGGGTGAAAAGCGGCTTTGCAGCGGGGGAGCGTGGCGGGCTATAACGAGTGTTCTGCCTTCATATGTAAAAACATCGGCTTCCACAGTCCGGCAGGACAACGCATCGCGCAGCAAAGCTATGAGTTCGCCGTTCGACGATACCGCGTCTTTGAGCACTATTGCAGCAGCCATACAGCATTTGCAGGATAACATAATACATCACTCCATAAAATAACATTTTTACATAAGCGTAACGAATTAAGGGCAAAATGGATAAGACGCCGCTAAAAATCGTTAACAAATCACATGATAGCGGAAAAAAATTTGATTTTCCATGCAAAAATTATGGAAATATTATCAGCAAGGTGGTATACTGTTATCGCATTATGTAAAGCGAATAATTATTTTGTCCGAGGCGTATCATGAGCTATTTTGAGAAGAGAATAGACGGTGAGGAGAAATACAAGGGCGTGATCGTCAATGTCCGCCTTGACCGAGCCGAATTGTGCGACGGGAGAGTTGTAAAGCGCGAGGTCGTTGAGCATCCGGGAGGTGCGACCATTCTTCCGATCGATGATGAGGGCTACTGCTACTGTGTGCGGCAGTACCGTTATCCTCTTCAGAAAGAGCTTCTTGAGGCTCCTGCGGGAAAGCTCGAATACGGTGAAGACCCGAGAGAGTGTGCCGTGCGCGAGCTGTCCGAGGAAACGGGCTTTACCGCCGACAAGATAATCTACCTCGGCGAGGATTACACCTCGCCCGGTTTTTCGACCGAGACGCTGCACATTTATTTGGCGCGCGGCCTGCACAGAGGTAAGAAGCATCTTGACGACGGCGAATTTCTGAGCGTTGAGAAGCACCATATTGATGAGCTTGTCCGGCTCGTCATGGACGGTGATATTGCCGACGGCAAGACGGTCATCGCGGTTTTGAAAGCAAAACGCCTATTAAAGAGTGAATAATAGTTACGATTTGTTTACATTGCTGATTGCCAAGGCATATGCGCTATGCTATAATAACAAACCGGCGTTAAAAAACGGCCGATGAAAGGTGCAACATATGGAAAAATACGTCATAAACGGCGGTAAGCCGCTTCAGGGCGAAGTTGATATAAGCGGAGCAAAGAACGCAGCGGTCGCTATCATTCCGGCTGCTCTTATGGTAGACGGTGTTTGCCGCATTGAAAATATGCCGCAGATAAGCGATACGGATATGCTCCTGACGATACTGACCCAGCTCGGTTCCGAGGTTCGTATGATAAACCCCGGCACGATAGAGATAGACAGCCGCAATGTTAGATTTTGCGACGCTCCGTTTGACCTTATGCGCAAGATCCGCGCATCGTATTATCTTATCGGTGCGATGCTGGCAAGATTCGGAACTGCAAAGACCACGATGCCCGGCGGCTGCAACTTCGGAGTCAGACCCATTGACCAGCATATTAAAGGAATGACTGCACTCGGCGCCGACGTTGATGTCAGAAACGGTTTCGTGTATGCCGATGCAATTGACGGCAAGCTGCACGGCGCAAAGATTTACCTTGATAAGGTTTCGGTCGGCGCAACTATGAACATTATTCTTGCGGCAGCGATGGCAAGCGGCAGGACCATTATCGAAAACGCCGCTCGTGAGCCTCATATTGTTGACCTTGCCAACTTCCTCAACTCCATGGGTGCGGATGTGCGCGGAGCAGGTACGGATACCATAAAGATAAACGGCGTGGAAAAGCTCCACGGCGGTTCGTATTCCATCATTCCCGACCAGATAGAGGCGGGCACATACATGGTCGCCGCGGCAGCTACCGGCGGTGAGGTCCTTGTTAAGAACGTCATTCCCAAGCACCTTGAGTGCATTTCCGCAAAGCTGCGCGAAACCGGAACGATAGTTCAGGAGTATGAGGACTCCGTCCTCGTCAAGGGCAACGGTCATCTGCGCAAGGCGAATGTCAAGACTCTGCCGTATCCCGGATTTCCCACGGATATGCAGCCGCAGATGGGCGCACTGCTTTGCATGGCAAACGGCACGAGCGTCATAACCGAGGGCATTTACGACAACCGCTTTAAATATGTAAACGAGCTGCGCAAGATGGGCGCGGATATTCAGGTGGACGGGCGCATTGCCATTTTTGAGGGCAACGCCAGACTCACCGGAGCGCCGGTCATGGCGTGCGACCTGCGTGCGGGTGCAGCCATGGTCATTGCGGGACTGTGCGCGAGCGGCAAGACCGAGATCGAGGACATACACTTTATTGAGCGCGGCTACGAGAATTTCGTCGGCAAGCTCAGAAGCCTCGGCGCGGATATCAGCATCGTTAACTACCCCGATGAGTCGGAGATGCACGAAAAAGTAATTTCAATAGGATAATTCAATGCGTATAGTAACTTTTGCCAGCGGTTCGTCAGGCAATTGCAGCCTCATATCTGAGGGCAAAGCGAATATACTCATAGACGCGGGTATTTCCATGCGCAGGACGCTTGCGGCCCTGTCGGAGCTTGGACTTGCACCGCAGGATCTGTGCGGAGTGCTCATTACACATGAGCACTCCGATCATATTTCCGGACTTTCGATGCTTTTAAAGCACTACGAAATGAGCATATTCGCACCGAGACCCCTTTGCGAGGAGCTTGCACGGCTGAAACCGGAAACGAAAAATTCATTAAATGCGATCCCAGAGGGCGAAGAATTCGACCTTGGAGGGATCGATGTGAGCTGCTTCAGAACGATGCACGACGCCGTTTACAGCGTCGGCTACCGCTTTGAGGGAGAGCAGACGGCGGCGTTTGCGACCGACGTCGGCTGCATTAACGACACGCTCATAGGCGGCCTTGAGGGAGCAGACCTTGCGCTCATCGAGGCTAATCACGACCTTGCTATGCTTCGAAACGGACGATATCCCTACTTCCTGAAGCAGCGAATTCTTGCACCCACGGGGCATTTATCCAATGATGACAGCGGAAAACTTGCTTTACATCTTGCAAAATCGGGCACAAGTAATATAATATTAGGGCATCTGAGCCGCGATAATAATACTCCTGAGCTCGCCCTGGGCACCGTCAGAGCCGCGGTTTCGGGCGAAAACACCGAAATTAGTGTCGCTTCGCCAAATAATTTGCTTGCAGTGGAGGCACATGAGAGGTTAAAATGCTTAGTATAAAGCTCATTTGCGTCGGAAAGCTCAGAGAGCAGTTTTATATTGACGCCTTTAACGAGTATTCAAAGCGTCTCGGTGCGTATTGCAAGTTTGAATGTGTTGAGCTTAATGAAACAAAGCTCGGCTCAGCGCCGTCTGAAAAGGAGATAGCCGCAGCCTTGGATAAGGAGGCTGCCGATATTGAGCGCGCCATAGGAAAGGACGCGTTCACCGTCGTCATGTGCGTTGAGGCAAAGCAGCTCAAAAGCGAAGCCTTTGCCGAGAGAATAAATTCCCTTGCCGTATCTGGGCGGGGGAGAATATGCTTTGTTATAGGCGGCTCATACGGGATATCGCTCAAGATAAAGCAGCGCGCAGATTTGCGCCTTGGTATGAGCGAAATGACTTTTCCGCATCATCTTGCGCGGGTTATGCTCGCCGAGCAGATTTACCGCGCCTTCAAAATCATCGAAGGATCAAAATATCATAAGTAACGGAGGAAGGATATGGACGAGACCGCAAAGCTTGAATGGGGGAGACGCATAACCGGACAGCTTTATGAGCGCTGGCCCAGAGATGAAAAGGGCGAGCTTATTGAGCCCGTTTTTCTGACCCATTGCGATTGCCTCGATATCAGGGACGAAATGATCGTCAACCTGCTTGAGGCCTACGGCATACCCTGTGTGAGACAATACCCGAACGACGGAGATTTCGGCCGCCTGATCTTAGGAACGAGCGGCACGGGTGTTGATATATATGTACCCCGCAGCATGTACGAAGACGCTGTCAATTTAAGCGAAGGGAGCGCAGATTATGATCAGGAATTATAAGGAAGAGTACCAGCGCTGGCTGGACAGCCCCGCACTGAGCGAATCCGAGTGGGAGGAGCTCAACTCCATTGCAGATGATGAAAAAGAGATCGAGAGCCGCTTTTTTGCTCCGCTTGAGTTCGGCACTGCCGGATTGCGCGGAACCATGAAGCTCGGTCTGCACCAGATGAACGTTCATGTTATCCGTCATGCGACTCAGGCGTTTGCAAACGTCATCAAAGCCGAGGGCGAGCAGGCTATGGCAAAGGGTATTGCCATCTGCTTTGACTGCCGCAACAACAGCGAGCTTTTCGCTCGCGAGGCCGCAAGCGTTATGGCGGCAAACGGCATCCATGTCCGCATTTTCGACGCACTGCGTCCTACGCCGGAGCTTAGCTTTGCCGTTCGCCATTACGGCACGACCGCGGGTCTTAATATAACCGCGTCGCACAACCCCAAGGAATATAACGGCTACAAGGTCTATTGGTCCGACGGTGCGCAGCTTCCCCCGCAGCACGCGGCGGCTATTGCCGAGCAGATGGACAAGATCGACATTTTCGATGATTTTGTCACCTGCGATTTTGACGAGGCAGTGGCTCAGGGCAAAATAGAACTTATTGGCGCCGAGACCGACGAGGCATATCTTGCCAAGGTACTCGGTCAGGCTATAAACAAGAGCGTTGTTGCCAAAGTTGCACCGGAGCTTAAAATAGTTTACACGCCCTTCCACGGCGCGGGTTATAAGCTCGTGCCCGAGGCTCTGCACAGACTCGGCATAACCGAGCTCTACCCCGTGCCCGAGCAGATGGTGCTCGACGGCAACTTCTCTACCGTTGAGAGCCCCAACCCGGAAAACCCCGAGGGCTTCTACCTTGCGGTAGACCTCGCAAAAAAGGTCGGCAGCGATCTTATAATCGGCACTGACCCCGACTCTGACCGTATAGGCGTCATGGTGCGCTCCGGCGATGAGTATATCTCCATCACCGGCAACCAGCTCGGCGTCCTTCTTCTTGACTATATCATCACCGCGCGCAAGGCAGCGGGAACTCTGCCAGAGAATGCCGGCGCTGTCAAGAGCATCGTCACCACCGAGATGGCGAAGGTCGTAGCCGAGACTAACGGCGTCCACTTTGAGGATACCTTTACGGGCTTCAAGTTCATGGCCGAGCGCGTCGCAGAGTGGGAAAAGGCGGGAAGCTATCAGTATATCTTTGCCTACGAGGAAAGCTACGGCTACATGATGGGCGACTATGTCCGCGATAAAGACGCGGTCACTGCGTCCATGATGGTCGCAGAAATGGCAGCGTACTATCACGAGAAAGGTATGAATCTCAGCCAGGCGCTCGAGAGCCTGTTTGAGAAATACGGCCGCTATGCCGAAAAGACCCTCAACCTTGTTATGCCCGGCCTTGACGGCATTGCGAAGATGAAGAAGCTCATGGACGATCTGCGCGGCAATCCGCCCAAGGAGATCGCAGGCACCGTCGTTTTCCAGCTTCGTGACTATTCCGACGGCAGCATAACCGTACCCGAACTCGGTGTAATGGGGCAGACCTCCATCAAGGGCTCAAACGTTCTGTATTTCGAGCTTGCCGACGGCACGAGCTTTATTGTTCGCCCCTCCGGTACCGAGCCCAAGGTCAAGGTCTACATCCTCTGCAAGGGCGAGAACAAGGCCGATTGCGACGAGAAGATCGCAAAATACACCGAATTTGCAGAGAGCCTCAGAAGGTGATCGGTTTTTCCCGAGGTGTGATCGATGAAAGAAAAATTTAAGCAGCTTTGGCAGCTTTTCGTGACCTTCGCCATTGTCGGAGTGACGACCTTCGGCGGCGGCTACGCTATGCTGCCGGCGCTGCAGCGCGAGGTCGTGGATAAGCGCAAATGGGCAAGCGACGAGGAGGTCATGGACTGGTACGCCATCGGTCAGTGCACTCCCGGCGTAATCGCGGTCAACACGGCGACCTTCGTCGGGCAAAAGCAGGCGGGTGTCATCGGCGGGATATTTGCAACGCTCGGAGTGGTGTTCCCGTCGCTCGTGATAATCACTATTATAGCTGCTTTTATCCAGAACTTTGCCCATCTCGCGGTGGTACAAAAGGCATTTGCGGGAATTCGCGTCTGCGTTTGCGTGCTTATCCTCAATGCCGTAGTGAAGCTGTGGAAAAAGTCGGTCGTAGATTGGAAAACGCTTATTATATTCATTGCCGTTTTTGCCGGAAGCGTGTTTCTTTCCGTGTCTCCCATTGTCTACGTCATCATAGCCGCTCTTGCCGGCATCGTCGTTAAGGAACTGGAGGCGAAGAGAGCATGATATATCTGCGCCTTTTCTGGGAGTTTTTCAAAACCGGTCTGTTTGCCGTAGGCGGCGGCCTTGCAACGCTCCCGTTCATTTACGATATGTCCGACCGCACGGGCTGGTTTACCTATCAGCAGATAGCCGATATGATCGCAGTGTCGGAATCCACCCCCGGTCCCATCGGCGTCAACACGGCGACTTATGTCGGATATATAACCGGCGGAGTGCCCGGTTCGATCATTGCTACGCTCGGACTTGTTACCCCGGCAGTCATCATTATTCTCATCATCGCCACCTGCCTCAAAAAATTCCGCGAGAACAGATTTGTTGACCATGCGTTTTACGGGCTTAGACCGGCCTCCACGGGGCTTATTGCCGCCGCAGGATTTTCGGTCGTGATGCTCGCGCTTGTAAATGCAGACGCATTCAAGGCAAGCGGGAATATAGTTGACCTGTTTTCATGGAAGGGCTTGCTGCTTGCCGTGGTAATATGGCTTCTTACGAACGTCGTTAAGCCGACCAAAAAGCTGCACCCGATCGTGTTCATAGCGCTTTCCGCGCTCGTGGGCATAGCGGCATTTTAGCCTAAAGCACCGCCGCTGCCCCCAACAAAGCAATAGCTGCGGCCAACAGCGCCGTTAAAAACCGTCCGATCATGTATCGGGCGGTTTTTATATCCGTCTGCGCGACTGCTGCGAAGGTCTGAAAATGCACCGACAGCCCGCCCCAGCCGAGAATAAAAGCAGCCAGCGCAAGGCTTTTCGGACTTAGCGCGAGCCCTTGCATACAGCCGATGCCGTTTCCGAGCTCAAGAAGCCCGAACAGAAGTGCCCTGCATAAGGAAAGCTCCTCGCCGCTTACGACGGAAAGCCTGCCGGCGAGCGCTGATATGAGGTTAAAGCTCTCCAATATGCCGCCGAGCACGGAAAACGCCGTTATGAACGCGCAGACGCTTATTATCCCCTCCGCCGAGCGCTTTATTGCGAAAGTTACGGCTGAGGAAAATGATGCTCCATTGAAAATGTCCTCGTCGTAGCATATATCGCACGCGTGTTTAGGACTGAAAATCACCGCTGCTGCGATAGCCGAAGCTATATGCACGGCGTATAGAAAAAATCCCGCGGCGGCAGAGCCGAAAACACCCACGCCGACAGCGCCTATGATAAACGCGGGACCTGAGTTGTTGCAGAAAATGAGCAATCTCGATGCTTCTTCGCTGCTGATTTGAGCGTGACTTCGCAGCCCCGCTATATACGATGCGCCGAGCGGGTATCCGCCCGTAACGCCTATGATAAACGCCGTGATTGCGTAACCCGATAAGCCGAGCAGCCTTGAGCCGAGCGGAGCGAGCGCATTGGCGAATATTTTTGAAGCGCCGAGATCGTTAATGAGATTTGTCGCAGCGAAAAACGGAAACAGAGAGGGGATTATCACTTCGACGCACATTTTAAGAGCGGCCTTCACCGATTCCGCCGCCTCCTGCGGAAAAATAAGCAGCGCTGTGAATATCCCGACCGCCGCCGAAATTTGCAAGAGCCTTTTCACGCCCGCACCCCCTGTCCGTGTATTAAGCTATGCCGCCGCGCATAGGTTTAGACTGCGGAGGTGAGCGCGTTTTGAGCAAAAAAAACGATAGGGCGGAGCTTCTCGCCGACAGGCTTGGGCTTCCGTCGGACGCCTTGGGCAGCACGAAACTGAGCCTGTGCGGCAGAAGCAGACTGCTCATTGAAAACCACCGCGGCATAATATCCTACGGCGAAAATGTCACGGAGATTGCCTGCGGCGGCGCAAAGCTTATTGTGCGCGGCGACGGTCTGCGACTTGCGGCGATGGATAAGCACGATATGCTGATAAGCGGAAGAATACTTGCACTGGAGTTTGAAGGATGAAGAAGCTGTATGACCTTGCGCGCGGCACCGTGCGTGTTAAAGCCGTCGGCGCAAATGCCGAGAGCATTTTAAACCTTTGCGCCGAAAACGGAATAGAATTTTGGGATGCAAGTCCGTGCAGTGATTTTGAGCTTTTCTTCACACTGCACGCGGCGGATTATCCCGCAGTGAGTTCACGCAGCGGCAAAAACGGCGTTGAAGTAACGCTTATGTGCTCCCGCGGCGGAAGGCGGCTCACAAAAAGCATGAAAAGCCGCGTTGTGCTGCTTGTGCTCCTATGCGTATGTTTAATTCTTTCCGCGATCTCCTCGCTGTTCATATGGCGAATTGATGTTGAAGGGAATGACATGATAAGCACGGACAGTTTGCTGCGCGCTCTCGATGACAGCGGAGTGTGCTATGGAGCGTTTTGGCCTGCAATATCGTCCGACGCCGTCAAGGACTCCGTCGTGAGCACCGTGCCGGAAATAGCTTGGCTCAGCCTTAATATACGCTCCTCGTGCGCTCGGATAATCGTGCATGAGCGTATCGAAAAGCCCGAAATTGTTAACGAAAAAGCCCCATGCGACATAATTGCCGCAAAAAACGGAGTCATCAAGCGGATGTTCGTCCTCGAGGGGGATAGGTTGGTAAATCCGGGTGACACGGTTGCAAAGGGAGATGTGCTTGTGACGGCGCTTATGCCGAGCGACACGGGAGACGACCGCTATGTGCACGCAATGGCGCAGGTGCAGGCGGATACTTGGTATGAAATTAGCGCCTGCGTGCCGCTTTACGAGGAGAAAAAAGTGAAAAAAAGCGGCGGCAATACCAGCTTTTCAATAATTATCGGCAAAAAGCGGATAAATTTCTTCAGTGACAGTAGAAATAAAAGTACAAGTTGTGATAAAATAAATAAATTAAGGTACATATCGGCGGGTGATATATTCGTCCTCCCGCTCGGATATGCCGTGTGCAAAAGCAGCGGCTTCGAAACCGAGCTGCGGCCTATCGACAAGGCGGCAGCCGTTTCGAGACTCAGCGAGAGCCTTAAAAACGAGCTCATATCCCGCATAAACGGCGGTGAGATCATCTCGGAGGAATACTCTGTTTCCGAGAGCGAGGAGCTTCTTACGGTCACGCTGCGGGCGCAGTGCACGGAAAACATCGCCAAGGAGGCAGTACATGATAGAGAGAACGATAGAAGTTGAAAGAATGGAGCACGTTATCAGCGTGTTCGGGTCTTTTGACCGCAATCTGAGCATAATCGAGTCCGAGCTCGGCGTTAAGGTGCTCGACCGCGAAAACCAGATACACATTTGCGGCGAGGAAGAAAGCGTCATGCTTGCCGAAAAGGCGATCAACGGCCTGCTCACTCTTGCCGCACGCGGTGAGAATATTGACGCACAGAGCGTGCGATATATATTAAAGCTCGTCGCGGAGGGCAGGGAGTCGAAAATCAACGAGCTTGCAAGCGACGTCGTGTGCATAACGGCAAAGGGCAAGCCCGTCAAGGCTAAGACCATAGGTCAGAAGACCTATTGCGACGCCATTGCCGACAATACCGTGACTCTCGGCATCGGCCCTGCGGGCACGGGCAAGACCTATCTTGCGGTCGCGGCGGCGGTCGCGGCATTCAGAGCCGAGCAGGTCAACCGCATAATCCTGACCCGCCCCGCGGTGGAAGCGGGCGAGCGGCTCGGATTTCTGCCGGGAGATCTTCAGAGCAAGGTCGATCCGTACTTGAGGCCGCTGTATGACGCGCTTTTTGATATGCTCGGCGCGGATACCTATCAGAAATATCTCGAGCGCGGCAATATCGAGGTCGCACCGCTTGCCTATATGCGCGGCAGAACTCTTGACGACAGCTTCATTATTCTCGACGAGGCGCAGAACACCTCGCGCGAGCAGATGAAAATGTTCCTGACCCGAATAGGCTTCGGCTCGAAGGTCGTTATAACGGGCGACGTAACTCAGATTGACCTCCCCGAGGACAAGGTCAGCGGTCTCAAGGTCGCAATGAAGGTACTTGACGGCATTGACGATATTGCAATATGCAAGCTCACGGGAGCCGACGTCGTTCGCCATCAGCTCGTTCAGAAGATAATCGAGGCATACGAGGTCTATGATAAGAAAAACCCGCCCGAGACAGTTAAAAAGGCGGGACAGTATAAGAGGAAAAAGTATGATAAAGCATGAAGTATATATAAGCCGCGAAAAAAGCGGCATGGGGCATAATAATGCCGCGCAGATAATAAAAAAGGCTGCGGCACGAGCTTTGGACGCCGAGGGCGTGGACAGGCCATGCCTTATAAGCGTTATGCTCACGGATAACGAGGGTATAAGAGAAATAAACAGAGATTTCAGAAGCATTGACGCGGCAACAGACGTGCTCTCTTTCCCGCTCAACGAACTGACACCGGGAGCATTTGATCCGGATATTTGCGACACGGATCCCTACACCAGCGCACTCATGCTCGGCGACATGATGATATCGCTTGAGCGCTGCGCGGAGCAGGGTGAGGAATTCGGTCACGGCTTTGAGCGGGAGATAAGCTATTTAACGGTGCACAGTGTTTTGCATCTTCTCGGCTATGACCACGTTGACGAGGGCGAGATGAAAAAGCAGATGCGTGCAAGAGAAAAAGAAATAATGGGAGACATTTGATATGATAACGAAAACAGCAATGATAACCATATGCGGCAGACCCAACGTCGGAAAATCCACGCTCACCAACGCTCTTGTGGGCGAAAAGATCGCCATCGTGTCCAACAAACCGCAGACGACGCGCAACCGCATAAGCGCCATCGTAAACCGCGGCGATACGCAGTTTGTGATAATCGACACCCCGGGCTTCCATAAGCCGAGAACGCGCCTGGGCGACTATATGGTCAATATCGTCAAGGAAAGCGTTGCCGATGTTGATGCGGTGATGCTGCTCGTCGAGCCCATTGCCAATATCGGCCGTCAGGAGCAGGAGCTCATAGCGCGCATAAAGGAGACGGGCTGTCCGGCGGTGCTTGTTATAAATAAGATCGACACCGTTGAAAAGACTCAGCTTCTTGAAGTGATGGCGCTGTATTCTCAGGCGTATGATTTTGACGCCATAATCCCCATGTCGGCAAAAAACGGCGAGGGCATAGAGGAGCTCGTTTCACAGCTTGAAAGCTACGCGGTGGAGGGACCGCAGCTGTTCCCGGACGACATGATTTGTGACCAGCCGGAAAAGCAGATCTGCGCGGAGCTCGTGCGCGAAAAGCTGCTGCTGTGCCTTGAAAAGGAGATACCCCACGGCACTGCCGTCGAGGTCACGAGATTTTCCGAAAGGGATAACGGCATCATTGACCTTGACGTCACCATATACTGCGAAAAGGCCAGCCACAAGGGCATAATTATCGGCAAGCAGGGCGCGATGCTCAAGAAGATAGGAGAGCTTGCACGAAGCGACATCGAAGCCTTCATGGGCACGAAGGTCTACCTCCAGACATGGGTAAAGGTCAAGGAAAACTGGCGCGACAGCATGGCGCAGCTTCGAAACTTCGGCTTCTCGGAATAATTAACCACTCATATAGACTGCGTCATGACCGGATACTATTACCGGAGGATGCAAAATGAAAAATGAAATGCTGTGGAAGCTTTTCACCGAAACGGGCGACCCCGTGTGCTGGCTGTATTGCCGCGCGGCGGAGAAGAATAAAGACAGGAAAAAGTGGGTGGGGGAGACTCCCCGGCCTGCGGACTGAGCAGGGTACATATGTTTAAAACGACAAGAGGACTCGTTTTGCGTGAGGTGCATTATAAAGAAGCCGACAGAATTCTTACGGTACTCACGCAGGACATGGGCAAAATGACCGTGAAGGCGCGCGGAGCACTGCGCAAGGGCAGCAAGACCGCGGCTGCAACGCAGTTCTTGGCCTTCTCCGAGCTCACAATGTTTGAGCGCGGCGGCTATTGGACCGTGTCCGAGGGCTCAACGATAGAAGAATTCAAGGGGCTTCGCCGCGACATTACGGCGCTTGCGTTGGCAAGCTATTTTGCCGAGTGTGTTGAGGCACTCTCCGACGAGAATAACCCCGACCCACTCGTCTTACAGCTGATTTTAAACTGCCTTTTCGCCCTGTCAAACGATTTGTACCCGCAGGCGCATATCAAAGCTGCTTTCGAGCTGCGTCTGATGGCGCTCGCAGGCTATGAGCCCAACCTCGTTTCCTGCTGCGTGTGCGGAAAAAGTGAGCCGAAGGAGCCGCGCTTCAGCCCGCGAAACGGCATAATTTGCTGCAAAGCGTGCAATGACTCCGCCTTACAGGCCAATTATCCGTTGTGCGGCGATTCACTTCAGGCGATGCGATATATCGTCTATTCTCCCGCGCGCAAAATGCTTGCGTTTACGCTTGGCGAAGGTGCTCTTGAGCGGGTTTCGAAAGCCACCGAGGCGTATCTTTTGACACAGACGGAAAGAAAATTTTCCACACTTGATTACTGGAGACAAATAAAATAAATGGATTTCTACGAAAAATCACTCAATACGCTTGAGCTTCCCATAGTGCTCGAAATGCTCGCGGCGGAAGCCGTGACCGAGGGCGGCAAGGAGGCTTGTCTTGCGCTGCGCCCGAGCGGAGATAAGCTCGAAGTCAAGACCAGACTTTGCGAAACTAGCGCTGCCAAGGAAATGATGGTCGTGCGCGGAAGCCCGTCGCTGTCGGGAATAAAGGATATTCGACCGTCGCTCAGCCGCGCGGATCTCGGCGGCAGCCTTAACACGACGGAGCTTCTGAATATCGCGCGTGTGCTTCAGTGCGCACGGCTCGTTAAGGGCTACGTTTCCGACGACAAGGTAGGGAAAACGAGCATTGACCATCTTTTTGCCGCACTGCACGCAAACCGATTCCTTGAGGAAAAGATCAGCAGCTCCATTGTAGGCGAGGACGAGATCGCCGACAGTGCCTCCTCGGAGCTTGCCAATATCCGCCGCAAAATACGCGCTGCGGGTGCGCGGGTGCGCGAATGTCTGCAAAAAATAATATCCTCACCGTCTTATGCCAAGGTGCTGCAGGAGCCCATAATCACCATGCGCTCCGACCGCTTCGTCGTGCCCGTAAAAGCCGAGTGCAAGGGAGCTATCCAAGGGCTTGTTCACGATATATCCGCCTCGGGAGCGACACTTTTCATAGAGCCTATGGCGGCGGTCAAGGCAAATAACGAGCTGCGCGAGCTTGCGGCAAAGGAAAAGGCGGAGATCGAGCGTATTCTCGCGGAGCTTTCGGCGGAGTGCGCCGCTCATGCGGAGGATATAGCGTCCGACTATTCCTACCTTGTCATGCTTGACACCATCTTCGCCAAGGCAAAGCTCTCGTATAAACTGAACGCAATGGAGCCCGAGCTGCGAGACAAGGGGATAATCCTGCGCCGTGCGCGCCACCCTTTGCTGCCGAAGGATAAGGCAGTCCCCATTAGCCTTGAGCTCGGCGAGGATTTTGACACGCTCATAATAACCGGCCCCAACACCGGCGGCAAGACCGTCACGCTCAAGACTATCGGACTTTTAAATCTTATGGCTCAGTGCGGTCTGCACATCCCCGCCGACGACGGCAGCGGCGTACCAGTTTACAGACACATTCTCGCCGACATCGGAGATGAGCAGTCCATTGAGCAGAATTTGTCTACTTTTTCTGCGCATATGACGAATATAGTGCATATTTTGGACGAGTGCGACGATGATTCGCTGCTGCTGTTTGACGAGCTCGGAGCGGGCACGGATCCTACCGAGGGCGCGGCGCTTGCCATAGCCGTGATAGAGCACGCCAGAAGGCTCGGAGCGAACGTTGCGGCAACTACTCACTATGCGGAACTGAAGGTCTACGCGACCACGGAGGAGGGAATCCAAAACGCCTCGTGCGAATTTGACGTAGAAACACTTAGCCCGACTTACCGCCTGCTCGTCGGCATACCGGGCAAATCCAATGCCTTTGCAATATCCGAGCGCTTGGGGCTCGGTAAGGACATCATAGACGATGCCAAGGCGCGCATAGGCGTGCAGAATGCGAGCTTTGAAGCGACCATCGAGAAGCTTGAAAAAACGCGGCTCATGCTTGAGCGCGACAGAGCGCAGGCGGCTCAAAAGCTGCGTGAGGCAGAGGAGAGCGCTAAAAAGGCGGCGTTTTTGCGCGCCGAGCTCAGCGTGCGACTGGAAAAAGCCGACGAAAAGGCAAGGCGGGAGGCTGAGCGAATTATCGCCGAGGCACGCGAGACCGCCGAAAGCACCTTTGCGGAGCTTGACGATATGCGCAGGCAGCTAAACGAGGAGCAGCAGGCGCAGGAGATAAACGAAGCACGCAGCGAGCTGCGCCGAAAGCTCAACGAAAAGCAGAACAAGGTCAAGGCAAAGGCTCAGGAAAAACCCGCGGAGGATAAAAAATCTGCTCGTGACGTCCGTGCGGGAGATACGGTCGAGATTAAGTCCATGGGCATCAAGGCGGAGGTCATAGAGGTAAATCCCGACGGTACGCTTAATCTCAAGGCGGGCATTATGACCGTCAAGGCAAAGCCCGATGAGGTGTATCTCATTGAGGGCCATGCGGCAAAGCAGAAAAAGCAGAGCGTGACTCTCGCCGGAAGCAGTGTGCCGAGAGCCTCGGTCAGCCCCGAGATCGACCTGCGCGGCATGGAGAGCATCGAAGCCGTAAACGCCGCCGAGCAGTATATTGACTCTGCCGTTATGGGTAAGCTCAAGACCGTGACGATAATCCACGGCAAGGGAACGGGTGCACTTCGCGCCGCCGTGCAGCAGATGCTCAGGCGCAACAAAGCGGTCAAAAGCTTCAGACTCGGTCGATTCGGCGAGGGTGAAAGCGGCGTAACAATAGTCGAATTGAAATAAAAGCAAACAAGAAAAAATGTGAATAATGTGTAAAACTACGAAATAGACAAAATCAGTTGACCTTTTTTAAATAATTTGCTAAAGTAGTGATAATCTTTTAGAGGAGTGGCGAGAATGGTAACCAAAGAAGTTGTTATTAATAATCAGGTAGGACTCCACGCCAGACCTGCGACTTTCTTCATTCAGAAAGCAAACGAATTCAAGAGCAGCATCTGGATCGAGAAGGAAGACAGGCGCGTAAATGCCAAGAGCCTGCTCGGCGTTCTCTCTCTGGGCATCGTCAAAGGCACCGCAGTCAATCTTATTGCCGACGGCGCTGACGAGGCGACGGCAATCGATACGCTCGCAGAGCTTATCGCTTCCGATTTTACCGAGTAATTTTAACAAAAGGAACTAAGGGCGTGTTGAAAGCACGCCCTTATTCGCTATTTATAAGCTGCACTGATGCGCTCATAATTTGCGGTAAGCTTAAAACGGTGAAAATGATTATGCGAGAAAAACTGCTTGAAAAAGCGAATAAACTGCCGCTCCTGCCCGGAGTGTATATCATGCTTGACGAGGCAGGACAGGTAATTTATGTCGGAAAGGCCAAAAAGCTTAAAAACCGCGTCACAAGTTATTTTCGCGGCTCGCACCTTCCCAAGGTAGAAGCAATGGTCGAAAAGGTGCACGACTTTAATGTAATCGTCGTAAACTCCGAATTCGAGTCGCTTGTCCTTGAAAACTCGCTCATAAAGCAGCATCAGCCACATTATAATATTCTTCTAAAGGACGATAAAGGCTATCCGTTTATCAGAGTGGACAAAAAAGCCCCGTATCCGCGCTTTACAGTTACGAATACTGCAAAAAAAGACGGCGCAGCGTATTACGGGCCGTTTGGCGGGCGAAACGTTACGCATGAGATCATATCGGCAGCATCAAAGGCGGTGGGGCTTAACACCTGCTCAAGGCGCTTTCCGCGCGACATCGGGAGCGGAAGGCCATGCCTTAATTATCACATGGGTAATTGCCGAGGCTGGTGCACGGGAGAGCTCACACAGGAGGAATATCGCCTCGCCGTGGAGCAAATGTGCCTTATCCTCGACGGACACACACGCGAGCTTCTCGATGAGCTGAATGAAAAAATGCTCAAGGCTGCGGACGAGCTGCAATTTGAAGCGGCGGCCGAGCTGCGCGACAGGATACGCGCGGTGCAGAGCGTTTCAAATCGTCAGAGAGTCATTGCCACGGCATTTTCGGATACCGATGCCATCGGCTTCAGACGCGGAGCAAAAAGCTGCTTCGTTGTTCTGCATTTTAATGACGGCTCGCTCACGGGCAAGGACTTTGAGCTTATGCCGGAGCCGATTGAGAGTGACGCCGAGGCCATATCGGCGTATATGCGGCAGTATTATGCAGCCCGCGGCGTTTTACCAAAGAGCATACTTCTGCGTGAAGAGCCCGAGGACGGCGACGCGCTCAGAGAGCTGTTTGCGCAGTCTGCCGGCAGGAAGGTGACGATCGAGATACCGCAGCGCGGAGAGCGTCTCAAGCTCGTTGAGCGCGCGGAAATGAATGCTGCCGAGGAAATACTTCGCTCCACCACGGCGCAGCAGCGGCGCACAAAGACGCTTTCGTGGCTTCAGTCGGCGCTTGAGCTTCCCGAGTACCCTGCGCGTATCGAGGCATTTGACGTATCTAACCTCGGTGACAGCGGCATCGTTGCGGCGATGACCGTGCATAAGGACGGCAAGCCGTATAAAAAGGATTACCGAAAGTTCCGCATCAAGGAGCTCAATATACGCGACGACTACGCCAGCATGACCCAAGCGGTTTACAGGCGCTTTGCCCATCTTAAAGCAGGCGACGAGGGCTTTGAAAACGCTCCGCAGCTTCTTCTCATAGACGGCGGAACTACTCACGCGGCAGCGGCGGAAAGCGCTCTGCGCGGGCTCGGACTTACGCAGGTGCCCGTTTTCGGCATGGTCAAGGACGACCGCCACCGCACCCGCGCTCTCGTGACCTCCGAGGGCAGGGAAATATGCATTAACGCAAATCCGGCGGTGTTTTCGCTCATTGGCAATATTCAGGAGGAGACGCACCGCTTTGCCATTGAATATCAGCGCTCGCTGCGAAACGAGAGCTTCGGCTCGGAGCTCAGCGGCATACCCGGAGTGGGCAGCGTGCGTAAAAACGAGCTTCTGCGGCATTTCAAGACGCTCAAGGCAATAAAAAGCGCGAGCTATGAGCAGCTATGCGAGGCTGTACCCAAAAACACCGCAAGGTCGGTGTACGATTTTTATCATGCAAAAGAGGAAAAACAATGAGAGTAATAAGCGGAACAAAGCGCGGCAAAAAGCTCAGAGAACCGGATAATTACGATATTCGCCCCACGACCGATATGGTCAAGGAGTCGCTTTTCAACATAATTCAGTTTGACATCGAGGGCAGGCGGGTGCTCGACCTTTTTGCCGGCACCGGTCAGCTCGGTATCGAATGCCTAAGCCGCGGCGCTGCGGAGGTCACGTTTGTCGATCAAAGCAGGGAAGCGGTCACAATAGTTAAGGATAATCTCAAAAGATGTGGCTTTGAAGCGAGAGTAGTGCAGAGCGACTCTATCGCCTTTCTCGGACGCGGCGAAAAATTCGACGTCATTCTCATAGACCCCCCGTATGCAACAAATCTCGTCGATAAAGCCCTGGAAATCATCAATTCCGTTGACATATTGACGGAAGGTGGTATAATTATGTGCGAAAGTGGGCGCGAAAAGCCCATGCCGGACATGAATATGCCCTACTTTAAGTGTAAGGAATATAATTACGGCAAAGTTAAATTGACAACTTACAACAGGGAGTAAATCAACATGAGCGTTGCGATATGCCCCGGCAGCTTCGATCCCATAACTCTCGGGCATCTGAACATAATCAGACGATCGGCGCAGATATTTGATAAGGTCATTGTCTGCATAATGTTTAATTCTACGAAAACCAACCCGATGTTTACCGTGAACGAGCGCGTCGAGATGGTGCGCAAGGTCGTTGAGCGCTTCCACAATGTCGAGGTTGATACGTGGGACGGACTGCTTGCGGAATATGCGAAAAAATATGACAAAGCGGTAGTGGTCAAGGGAATAAGAGCAGTTTCCGATTACGAATACGAGTTCCAGATGGATCTTATAAACAAAAAGATAAATCCCTCGCTTGAAACCATGTTCCTCACGGCAAGTGAAAAATACACTTTTCTCAGCTCCTCGGTTGCGCGCGAGATGGCGTCATACGGCGCAGATCTCACGGATTTTATTCCGTATGAGATCATTGATACGGTAGAAGAAAAGGCAAAGTTATGGAGGAAGTAATATGAGTGACAACAATGTAGAAGTAATGGAGCTTATCGAGAATTTATATACCATGGTATCCGAAGCATGGGGCGTGCCGCTCGGACAGGATAAGTGCATCGTCGAGCGCGAAAACGTCCTCGAGCTTCTCAATGAGATCAAGACACGCATACCCGTAGAGCTTGCCGAGGCAAAGCGCCTTGTGTCCGCACGCGATGAGTTTATCGGAAACGCAAAGCGCGAGGCTGAGTCCATCCGCAAAAACGCCGAGGATAAAGCGAGAGCAATGATAGAGGAGCAGGAGGTCGTGCGCGTTGCAAAGGCTCAGAGCGCTAAGCTTGTCGCCGATGCCGAGTATAAGTCCAAGGAGCTCAGACGTGTTGCAAATGAGTATGTCGATGAGATACTACGCCGCACTGAGGAGACCGTCGGCAGCGCACTCAAATCAATCAACCAGTCCCGTGCTAGCTTCCGCAGTCTTGCCGGCGCCGTGCCCAATAAGGCGCCTGCTCAGCCGGAGTCCGAAGCGGATACCGATACCGAGTGATATAAACAGTATAACTGAAAATATCCTGAACCCCAGACGGGGCTCAGGATATTTTTTATGGAAATGGGAAGGAGAAGTAATGACGGTTATTTCTCCGGAAGCTCGGTGCATCTGTAAACCGAGCTCCCGGACATATGGGGGGGAAGAAAGGAAGGGGGATGTATCAGATAAGACCTTTGGCCTTGAGATCTGCTATCTTGGTATCGTCGTAGCCCAAAATACCCTTGAGGATATCGTTGGTATCCTGACCGAGTCTCGGAGCGCCGCGCCATACCTGACCGGGAGTGCCGGACAGCTTGGGAACAATGCCGAACGCGGTGATATCCTTGTCGAGAGTCTGGTCGCGGTATTCGATGAAGTCTCCGCGGCTCTGATAGTGAGGATTGGCCAGACAGTCCTTTGCGCCCATTACGCGGCTGCAGGGGACCTTGAACTTAGCCATAGCGTCCTCGATTTCCTGTGCGGTGTGTGCGGCGCACCATTCGATGACCTTTGCATCGAGCTCGCGGCCCTTTTCGGAAGCAACGGCCTCCAAGCCGGAGGAGCAATCCTTGTAGTTGAAGTAATCAAGATCAAAGCCGAGTGCCTGAATTGCCCTCTTGTAGACGCCGGGGCCGAATGCGCCGACAGCAACGTCATAGCCGTCCTTGGATTTGAACAGACCATAGGGCTGGAAGGCGGCAGATTTGTTGCCGGAGCGGGTGTTCTCGCGGCCGGACATGGTGTAGCTGGTGTACAGATCACAGCAGTAGCTTGCCTGTACCTCGAACTGTGCAACGTCTACGACCTGACCCTTGCCGGTCTTGAGAACATTAACGTAAGCTGCGAGGATGCCGAACACGGCGGCGTATGCGGAGGTGAAGTCATTGAGCCAGGGCTTGCCGACGACAGGCTCGCCGCCTTTTTCGCCGTTGAGCCCCATCCAGCCGGAGAATGCCTGACCGATCATATCGTAAGAGGCTCTGTCGCAATACTCGGGCAGACCGCCGAATGCGGGGTTGCCGTAGCCGCTTATGTGGGCGATTATGAGCTTGGGATTGACTTCAAGCAGCTCCTCGTCGCGGATACCGAGCTTTTCGAGCCATACCATGTTCTCCATGAACACGTCGGCTTCCTTGATAAGACCGAAGAACAGCTCTTTTACCTCGGGGTGCTTGAGGTTGAGCTCAAGCGAGAGGGAGAGCTTGTTGCGGCCGTCCTGAGCCCAAGAGGTGCTGACGGTCTTGCCGTCCTCCTGAGCAAAGGGGGCGAGCACTCTGAGTGTATCGCCTACGCCCGGACGCTCTATGTGTATGACCTCTGCGCCGAAATCGGCAAGCAGGGTCGCTGCAAAGGGCATAGCAATAAGAGAACCTGTATCGATTATGCGCATTCCTGCAAAAGGACCGTACTGGGGGATAAGAGATTTACGTTCGCTCATTTTAAATTGCTCCTTTTTAAAAATGTTGTTATGAATGACTATTTTCTTTTCTTAAGCTCTTCGATTATTGCCGGAACGATGGTGCGGTAGTCGATAATTGCACCATAGTGGGAAATATCGAAGATGGGGACGCCGGAGGTATGGTTAATGCTGATTATGCACTTGGAGTTTTGCATACCGACCTGATACTGGACAGAGCCCGAGATAGCGATATTGATGATATAGTCGGGCTTAACGGTCGCACCGGACTGACCGATCTGATCGTCATGCGATAGCCAGCCGTTATCCACGAGGGGGCGAGAGGCTGCGACCTGACCGCCGAGAAGCTGTGCCAGCTCACGCAGCATATCAAGATCCTTCTCGTCCTTTATGCCGCGTCCGCCGCAGACGAGCAAGGCAGCCTTGTCGATGGGCTCGCGGTCGCTGACCTTTTTCTCAACGCTCAGGACTTCATAGCCGTCCTCGGGCTCTATGCTCACAGCTTCGGTGATAATTTCACCCGTACGGCTGTCGTCGGCCTCAAGAGGCGTAAACATCTTGGGACGAACGGTTGCCATTTGCGGACGGCACTCGAGAATAACAATATGCGCAAGGATGCTGCCGCCGTATGCGGGAGTCGTCTGATAGAACACGTCGTCCTCGTCGTAGCCGAGGTCGATGGCGTCCGCAGTAAGACCGGTCTTGAGCGAAACCATCACGCGCGGTGCTAAATCGCGTCCGAGGCTCGTGGCACCGTATAAGATGATAGACGGCTTGTACTTTTCGGCCAGCTGAGTCATTGCCTGCTGATAGGGGCGGGCACTGTAGCTTTCAAGAGCATTGTCCTCTGCGATGATGACCTTGTCCGCACCGTGCGCAATAAGAGTCGGAGCAAGTGCACTCACACCGTTTCCGAGAAGCACTGCGGCGATCTCTTCACCGTTGTGGGCTTTAAGCTCCTGAGCCTTTGCGAGGAGTTCGAGAGAAACAGGGTTGAGTTTCCCGTTCTGCTGCTCGGCAAAAATCCATATGCCTTTGTAATCTTCCTTTGCCATTTCAGCACCTCCTCAGATAAGATGCTCGTTTGCGAGCATGTCTACGAATTGGACGGCCATTTCCTCCGCTGTTCCGGTGAAATAGCTCGTGTCGGTGTTGCGCTTGGGCGGCTCGAATACCTTCTTGGTCGAGGACGGCGAGCCGGGGATACCGGTGCACGCGGTGTCGGCGTCAAGCTCCTGCGCGTTCCATACGGTGCGCGGCTTTTTGAGCGCCTTCATGATATTAAGCGGCGTTGCATATCTCGGGCTGTTTATCTCTGCGCACACGGTAACGAGTGCGGGGAGCTTTGCCCTGACGCGCTGGGTGCAGTCCTCAAGAGTGCGGTCGCACACGACCCAGCCGTCCTGAATATCAATGCTGCTTGCGAGGGTGATCTGCGGAACGCCGAGGTATGCCGCGGTCGCGGGGCCGGTCTGCGCCGTATCACCGTCAACTGCGTGGCGTCCGAACAGCAGCAGGTCATAGCCTCCGATCTTCTCGGCCGCCTTTGCCAAAGTGTAAGCAGTCGCAAGTGTATCGGCGCCGCCGAATGCGCGGTCTGACAACAGATATGCTTCATCGCAGCCCAGAGCAAGAGCCTTTTTGAGCATATCCTCCGCCTGCGGGGGCCCCATGCTGACCGCCGTGACCGTAGCACCGTACTTTTCCTTGAGCTGCACCGCGGCCTCGATCGCGTTTGCGTCGAGGGGGTTTATCATGCTTTGCACGCCCTCGCGCTTGAGGTTGCCGGTCTCGGGATCGAGCTTAACGTCGTCCGTATCGGGAACCTGCTTAACAAAAACCAAAATTTTCATATTCCATCTCTCCGAATTCGTTTATTACTGCGCAAGGACCGTGCCGCTTATGAGCATACGCAGGATCTCGCTCGTGCCTTCGCCGATCTCAAGAAGCTTTGCGTCGCGGTAGAAGCGCTCAACGTGGAATTCGCGGCTGTAGCCGTTGCCGCCGAGGACTTGGATGCACTCATCGCAGATCTCGCACGCCCATCTTGCGCTCAGGAGCTTAAGCTCTGCCGCTTCAACGGTATGACGCTCGCCGTTAGTTTTCATCTGAGCGGTATCCCAGATCATGAGGTCCATTGCGCGGATCTTTGCCGCCATGTCTGCAAACTTAAATGCAACACCCTGGTACTTTGCGATAGGCTTGCCGAAGGTCGTGCGCTCGTTGGCGTAATTCTTGGCGATCTCCATTGCGTGCTGCGAAAGACCGGAGGCAATTGCGCCTATCGAGATGCGCGCACCGTCAAGAGCCATCATTGCGATCTTGAAGCCTGCGCCCTCCTTGCCGACGAGAGCCTCTGCGGGCAGCTTAATGTTGTCAAAGCTCAGCTCACAGGTAGCGCTGCCGCACATACCCATTTTGTGCTCAAACTTGCCGACTGTCAGACCCTCTGCGTCCTTGGGGACGATGAAAACGGAGATTCCGCGGTTTCCTGCGGCGGGATCGGTCTTTGCCATGATGAGGTAGTAGTCAGCAACGCCGGAGTTTGTGATCCATGCTTTGCCGCCGTTGAGGACGTAGCTGCCGTCGGGCTGCTTTGCTACAACGGACTTGATGGACGCGGCGTCGGAGCCCGCGTTGGATTCGGTCAGACCGAATGCGAAGATCTTGCCCTCAGCCGCGAGGGGAAGGTAGTGATTCTTCTGCTCCTCACTGCCGTGAACGAGGATCATATCGGCTGCGAGCCAGTTTGCGTCGAGAAACAGTGCAACAGATGCGCTGCCCTTTGCGATCTCGTTAATGACGATTTCGCTCATAACCGCGTCACCGCCGCCGCCGCCGTACTGCTCGGGGAGGTGGATACCCATAAGACCCGCCTCACACAGCTTCTTGTGAACGTCCCAGCTGAAACCGTTTTCATCCATCCACTTGTCGAGAGGCTCGACCTCGTTTTTGGTAAACTCTCTGACCATGTCACGAACCATGATCTGCTCTTCGGTAAACTTAAACATTTTTTCGGCTCCTTTTCTAAATTATTCTGTTGACTAAGTGTTGCGCAACAGTTATAATGGACACTGTTACACACGCAAAACTGTTGCAAACTGTGCCTGTGGAACAAGATCTTGTTTGAGTTGAATTACTGCTTTAACTGTGAAAAGAATAACATGAATGCAACAGAGAGTCAACACAAAAGCGGAAGCGAAAATCAATTTCGACATTTTTAACATATCGCTTACTTTTTTGTACTTATCTTAAATTATTATTCTATGATAGATCGGCTGCGAATCAAGTGCCTGTTTCAAAACTGTTTCGGTCTGTCACAATAATTATTGCTAAATTTTTAATATTTTTCGTATTTGACTTGATGGATGATTATCAGTTATGTATAATGTCTTAACAGAAATAAGGCTTCTTATAATCAGGAGGCAGAGAGCGGGAAGAATGTATGTCAATTAAAAATGAGCTTATACTGTCGTATATTAAAGATCTTGAGCCCGGAACCAAAATATCTGTCAGGCGGCTTTCGGACATTCTCGACGTGAGCGTCGGAACCGTTTACAAAGCGATCAAGACTGCCGAAGCCCAGGGTCTTGTCGTTACTAAACCGAAATCAGGAACGTTCCGAGTTGACGCAGCGGTTGCGGGAGAAACGGAGCCCATGAATCTCAAGCGTATCGCAAAGCTGCTCGGGCTTACAGTTATAGTAGAGCCGTCCGATGCCGCGAGAGGGATAGAACGCATTATAGTTTGTGACGGAAGCTGCGAACAGATACGGCAGGCGCTGTCCGGTACGAAGGATAACGGCGGCGTTTTGTGCATGGTCGGTGACAGGCGCGATGTTCACGAGCTTGTTGCGGAGATGGGTGCCAACCTGCTTTTGACAAGCGGAGCAAATGCCGAGCCGCTCGTGCTCATCCGTGCGGAGCGCAAAGGGCTTTGCGTAATAAGCGCGCTTCAGGACACCTGCACGGTCATGATGCTTATGGATAAGGCGGGCGTGCCGGTCAGGCGCGATACGGACGAGGCGCAGGCGTGGATGAAAATGCCGGCATATCTTTATGCTAACGACGTTGTGGCCGATTGGCATAATCTGCGCGAGAACATCACGCCGTCTATTTTGGAATATCCCGTTGTTGACGAGAATTTGCGGATATGCGGCGCATTAGACATGGCGAAGGCTTTTGCTGCAAATCCGTCGCAGCGCATAGCCGGCATCCTTCGTCCCGGCGAGGAATGTCTGCGTTTTGACGGTGAAACCTCAATGCACCGCATAGCCGAGGAAATGGTGCTTTCATGCTCCGGAATAGCCGCGGTAACGGACGGCGACAGAATGACGGGAGTTATAGACGCAAACGACGTCCTACGCTATTTCATGTTTTCCGGCGGAGGCGGGAGCGTACCGACGTTTGAATCGTTTCTCGAAAGAGCGGATATTGAAGATAAAAAAGAGGAGAAATACTACAATATCCGTATCCCCAAGAGCGGACGCGCAGATCCCTCGGAGTTTACGCTGCCGGTCGTGCTGACTGCGGCACTGCGCCATGCGGAGGCACTGCTCGGCGAGGACTGCGTTATAGAAAGCGGAACGTTTTTCGTGTCCAAATCGCTTGACAGACATGAGAGCCTCATGCTTTCAAGCAAGCTGACCCGGCGCGGTGAAGAAGGCTGTACGCTCGAGGAGGAGATATTCGACGACAGCTGCTCTTACACCAAGGCAATACTCATGTTCACGGCAAAGCAGGGAGAGTAAATAATGTATATATTTAATGATGAACAGTTAAAGCTGAAGAAAAAGGTGAGAGCCTTCGTGGAGGCTGAGGTAATGCCGGAGGCGCAGCAGCTCGATAAGAACCGCGTTTTCCCGTCGCATCTTATAAAGCGCTGCGGAGAGCTCGGCTTTACGGGTGATGAGCTTAGGCGAGACGGAAAATATAAGGCGCTGGAGCTGTGCATGATCCTTGAGGAGCTTGCGCGCGGCAGCGCATCGCTGGCATTGGCGCTGCTGCCGCACTATTTGGTTTGCGACATTATGAATGCGGCCGCGTCGCCCGATATCGGGAAAAACGTCCTTGAGCCCGCGATTTCGCTTGAAAAGCTTCTGGCATATGCGATAAGCGAGGAATGCGGCGGCTCGGACGTGCTCGGTATCGACACGACTGCCATCCGCCTTGATGACGAATGGGTGCTCAACGGAGGAAAAGCATGGATAACCTCTGCTGGAAAGGCCGACGGATATCTTATAGCCGCCCGCACTGCGCTTACAGGCCGCAGCCGAAACATAAGCCTTTTCTATGTTGACGCCTCGACGGCCGGACTGACTGCCGAGGTCGGCAGCAACACGATCGGTCTTAATGCTTGCCCGACGGGCAAAATAACTCTTGAAAACTGTCATATTCCTCGTGGCAATATGATAGGCGAGGAGGACAAGGGCTACGCTTTGCTCAAGCCCTCGCTTCAACTGGGACGGCTTGCTGTTTCGGCAATAGCGGCCGGCATATCGTCAAGAGCGCTTGAGCTTGCGAACAATTATGCCACCGTGACCGGAAAATACGGACGCAGCCTTTCGTCGTATCAGGGCATATCGTTCATGCTCGCGGAAATGTACGCAAAGCTCTCCGCCTCACGGAGTATGCTGTATTGCGCCGCCGCGCAGTATGACGCAAATGTAAGCGGAGTGTCCGCAGATATAGCTGCGGCAAAGCTCATGAGCACGGAGCTCGCGTGTGAGATATGCAAAAGCGCGCGCCAGATCCACGGCGCAAACGGTCTCTCCTCCGATTTTGAGGTCGATCGCTGCTTCCGAGATGCGCAGATGCTCACCATCGCCGAGGGCACGTCCGAGATTTGCAAGATCGTCATTTCAAACTACGTAACAAACTGTGCGAACGAAGCAATGATTTAAATTATAGACCCGGAGACGGAACACCGCCTCCGGGTAAATTTTGTCTGTCACCAAAATGTTCTTGCTTTTTCATGCCGCACTCTCTATAATCAAATGTAAGTGGTGCAAAGTGGTGGAAAGTGCATCGAAAAAGCGGGAACTGCGGAGGTGAGAGCATTGACAGGCGAATACAGACACAGTATCGACAGCAAGGGACGTCTTTTCATACCGGCTAAGCTGCGCGATGAGCTTGGCGACGTATTCTATCTGACTCTGTCGATGGATAACTGCCTTTCGATTTACAGCTCGCAAAGCTGGAAGGAGTTTTCCGACAAGGTCAATGCGATGAGTTATATAAAACAGCGGAAAATGCGCCCGCTCTTTGCATACGCGGCAAAATGCGAGCTTGACAGTCAGGGGCGGACACTCATTCCCGCGCATCTGCGCGAGTATGCCCGCTTGAGCAAAAACGTGACCGTTGTCGGCTGCAACAACCATGCGGAGATATGGGACGAGGAGCAGTGGGCACAGCAGAGCAGGGCGGAGATTACGCCCGAGAATATTGCCGCCGTAATGGAAGAACTGGAGTTTTGATATGTCTCAGGAACCTATACATATTTCGGTGCTGCTCGAGGAGTGCATCGAAAATCTGAATATTAAGCCCGACGGAATATACGTAGACGGCACACTCGGTCTCGGAGGTCATTCCGAGCAGATATTAAAGCGCCTCACGACGGGACGGCTTATCGGCATAGACCGCGACGAGAGCGCCATACGCCGTACCGGAGAAAGGCTCAAGGCTTATTCCGACAAGATGACACTGGTTCACGGGAACTTCTGCGATGTTGCGCAGATCCTCGATGAGCTGGGCATTGACGCAGTTGACGGTATGCTGTTTGACCTTGGCGTATCGTCGCCGCAGCTTGACGAATCCGAGCGCGGCTTTTCGTATATGAACGACGCGCCGCTTGACATGAGAATGGATAATACAAGTGCGCTGACGGCTTGGAGCGTCGTAAACGATTGGGACGAAGCCGAGCTCGTGAGAATACTGCGCGATTTCGGCGAGGAGCGTTATGCGCGCAGGATCGCGTCGAGAATTGTCGAGCGCCGTGCCGAAAAGCCCATAGAAACGACGCTTGAGCTTGTAGATATAATAAGAAGCGCAATGCCGGCAGCCGCTCTTCGTGAAAAGCAGCACCCCGCAAAGCGCAGCTTTCAGGCTATAAGGATCGCTGTTAACGATGAGCTCGGCGCAGTGGATCAGATGATGAAAACAGCACCGGACAAGCTCAAGCCCCATGGCAGACTGTGCGTTATCAGCTTCCATTCGCTTGAGGACCGCATAGTCAAGACCGGAATTGCCGCGCGCGAAAACGGATGCACCTGTCCGCGTGAAGCGCCCATATGCGTCTGCGGCTTTAAACAGACATTAAAAAGCGTACACAGAAAACCGATAGTACCGGGCGAGGATGAGCTGAACGAAAACCCGCGCGCCAGAAGCGCAAAGCTGCGCGTTGCGGAGAAGGTGTAGGCTCATTATGGCAAGACTCGGCTCACAATGCGAATACGGCGGTAAAATTAAGCGGCACGATAAGCGCGAAAAAACATCGGCAGGCTTTCAAAGGCTCATAACGGCGACGGTGCTGTTTATCCTTGCAGGAGTGAGCGCGGCGCTGCTTATATTCTCGCTGCTCGAGCGGGTGGAGCTTATACGGCAAAACGATGTGAACCTTGAGCTCAGAACCGAACTTCAAGAGCTGCGCGAGGAAAACCGTCATCTCGCAGTTCAATACGAATCTGCCGTTAATATGCCGGAGCTTGAGAAATACGCGAAAAACGAACTGGGAATGCTGAGCATTGCTCAAATAGTGCCCGAAAAGATAGAAGTCGAAACACAGGATAAAGCGCTGAGCCTTAATAAGTGATAAGCTGCATAATTTTATTTACTGCAATATAGTATTTACCAATATATATTGCGAAGGAGCAGCTATGCGCAGATCCGTTAACAAAAATTTGAGCAGCAGTATTAACAGAACCATGCTTCGCCGCACACTATTCTTAATGGCAGTGTGCGGCATAGTTTCTTTTCTGGTGCTTGCTGCAAGGCTCTATGTGCTTCAGATAAAAGACCACGATAAGTATGAGCAGCTTGCAATAAGCCAACAGCTGCGCGAGACAGGCAGCTCGGCTCAGCGCGGTACCATATATGACTGCAACATGAACATTCTCGCAATGAGCGCAAATGTCGAAAACGTATATCTCAGTCCGGCGGAGATAGAAATGTACAAGGAAGACCCTAAGCTGATCGCCGACGGTCTTTCCGAAATACTCGGCCTTGACCGCGAGGATATTCTAAAGAAAACCGAAAACAGCGGCTCATGGTATGTTACACTTGCCAAAAAGGTCGAGAAAGAAACTGCCGATAAGGTGCGTGAATTTAAAAAAGAACACTCGCTCAAGGGTGTCCGTCTTGAGAATGATACGAAGCGATATTATCCCCATTCATCGCTTGCCTGCCATGTCATCGGCTTTGTGGGGACGGATAATTTCGGGCTTGACGGAGTGGAGGCACAGTATAATTCCGCCCTATGCGGCAAGGCGGGGAGATATATGCGCGCAACCAACGCCTATGGCACGGACCTGCTTTTTGAGCGCTATGAGGGCTATGAGGGCGCGGAAAACGGCCTTGACCTCGTAACGACCATAGACATGACGATACAGTATTATATTGAAAAGTCGCTGTATCAGGCAGTTGAGGATTACGATATCCGAAACGGCGCGGGCGCAATAGCGATGGACGTTAATACAGGGAAGATACTCGCGATGGCGTCTATCGGAGGCTATGACCTCAACAATTTTCTCGACGTAAGCGACGAAGCAAAAAGTGCTATCGACGAGGCACAAGGTGAGGAAGAAAAAAATCAGCTTCTTGCCGATGCCCAGCGGCTTCAGTGGCGAAACAAAATGCTATCGGACACCTACGAGCCCGGCTCTACATTCAAGATAATAACGCTGTCCATGGCGCTTGAAGAGGGCAAGGTGGGGCTTTCCGACAGCTTTTTCTGCGGCGGAAGCATACAGGTGCCGGGCAGAACAAGTCCCGTAAGGTGCTGGAAAACCACGGGACACGGCTCGCAAAGCCTCACGCAGGCGGTGCAGCACTCATGCAATGCCGCTTTCGTCAATATAGGTATGCGCGTGGGAGCGCAGACATTTTATAAATACTGTGATGCATTCGGCTTCCTCACGCTTACGGGAAACCGTTCCGAGCAGCTCACAGCCAAGACGGGCATTGACCTCGGCGGCGAGAGCGGGAGCATATGGTGGAATGAGGACACATTTTACAGCGAGAAGAATAAATCTCAGCTTGCCGCGGCTTCATTCGGGCAAACCTTTACGATAACGCCGCTTCAGCTCATAACAGCTGTGAGCGCCTGCGTTAACGGCGGATATCTCATGCAGCCGTACGTCGTAGAAAGTTTACTGGACTCCGACGGTAAAACGGTGTATAATAATATGCCAAAAGTTGTCCGCAGGGTCATAAGCGGGGAAACGAGCAAGACTGTCTGCAATATTCTTGAGCAGGTCGTCGGTGATCCGAACGAGGGTACCGGCAGAAATGCTGCCGTTGCGGGATACCGCATAGGCGGCAAGACCGGCACGTCGGAAAAGGTCAGCTATGAGGCTCAAACGGGCAAGAAGGAATACATCGTGTCCTTTATAGGCTTTGCTCCGGCGGACGATCCGCAGATAGCGATACTCGTTCTGCTCGATTCGCCCGGACCCGATTCGGGAGTTTATGTGTCGGGCGGACAGATGGCAGCGCCCACGGTCGGCAAGATGTTTGCGGATATTCTGCCGTATATGGGCATCGAGCCGCAATATGACGATGAGTCGGCCCGCGCAGCGGATAAGACTGTGCCCTCTGTCAAAGGGCTTTTGCTCGAGGATGCAAAGCAAAAACTCTCCGAGGGCGGCTTTGCCTGCCGCGTCATAGGCGAGGGAGTGAGCGTGACGGCGCAGCTTCCGGCTGCAAATGCCGTTATTGCCGACGGGAGCACGGTGATCGTCTATGCCGGCGCAAGCCCGTCTGCGGAGCTTGAAACGATGCCGCGGCTTGACGGCATGAGCTATGCCGAGGCTGCTCGGCTTTTGAGCGGCTACGGACTTTTTATAAAAAGCAGCACGGCAATAACCGACGCCGCTTCCCAACGAATACATTCACAGAGCATCGATGCCGGTGCTTACGTAAAGCACGGCACAGTTATCGAGGTGACGCTGCTTTCCGACGATGAAAAGATGCTCGGCAGATACTGAAAAAACGAGGTTAAACGAATGAAACTGTCACGGCTAACAGAAGATATAAATATTGTGCGGCTCGAAGCAGACCCTGATCTTGATGTGAGCGGGATTAGCTACGATTCGAGGAAGACAAAGCAGGGTGATGCATTTGTCGCGATCTCAGGCTTTGAGACGGACGGCTATAAGTTTATTCCTTCCGCCATCGCTAACGGTGCCGCCGTCATAATATGCGACAGAGAGCCGCAGGAGGATATTCCGTATGTTCTCGTTGAGGACTGCCGCTATGCCCTTGCCATCATGAGTAAAAATTATTTCGGCGCACCTGCCGAGTCCATGAAGGTCATCGGCATAACCGGCACAAACGGCAAGACCACCACGACCTATCTTTTGAAGCACTTGCTTGAGCATACGCTCGGAGCGAATGTCGGTCTTGTCGGCACGAACGGAAATATGATAGGCGATGAGTTTATCCATACCGAGCGCACGACTCCCGAGAGCTTCGAGCTCCAGCGGCTTTTCCGTGAAATGGCCGATGCGGGCTGCACTCACGTCGTGATGGAGGTGTCGTCGCATTCTCTCGTTTTGAACCGCGTTGCAGGTATACACTTTGCCGTCGGCGCCTTCACGAATCTCACGCAGGATCACTTGGATTTCCACCATACCATGCAGGCTTACGCCGAGGCAAAGTCAAAGCTGTTTACCGTGTGCGGTGTCGGCTGCATAAACGCCGATGATGCGTGGTCGGGCGTCATGATGAAGGATGCCGAGTGTAAGCTTCTCCGTTACTCGGCAGACGGCAAAGAGGCGGAGCTTACTGCAAGCAGCATTAAGTTCATGCCGAGCGCCGTTGAATTTCATGCGCAGTTTAAAGGGGAGAGCGCCGATGTAAGGCTTGCGATACCCGGGAAATTCTCCGTTTACAACGCGCTTAACACGATTGCCATCGGGCTTGCCCTCGGCGTAAGCCTTGCAGACTGCGCCGAGGCGATGAAGAGCGCACACGGAGTAAAGGGCAGAATGGAGATCGTGCCGACTGACGGAGACTACACCATTCTCATTGACTATGCCCACACGCCCGACGCGCTTGAAAACGCTCTTAAAGCGCTCAAAGTAGTCACAAAGGAGCGTGTAGTCGTTCTTTTCGGCTGCGGAGGCGACCGTGACAGGACTAAGCGCCCGATAATGGGTGGTATTGCCGCTGATAATGCAGATTTTGTCATCGTTACGAGCGATAACCCCCGCACGGAGGAGCCGCAGGCTATAATAGACGAAATCCTTTGCGGTCTTGAAGGCAGAAACACACCGCATATCGCGATATGCGACCGAGTTGAGGCGATAAAATGGGCGATTGACAACCATAGGCCGAATGATGTAATATTGCTTGCCGGCAAAGGCCATGAGGACTATCAGGTCGTAGGACATGAAAAGCATCACATGGACGAACGCGAGATAGTCGCAGAACACATAGAGATGAGGAATAAAAAATGACTCTGAAGCTGACGCTTGCACTGGTACTTGCGTTTATTATCGCAGTGGTAGTGGGAAAATTTTATGTACCTTGGCTCGTGAAGATAAAAGCAGGTCAGGAAATCAAGCAAAACGGCCCTGCCTGGCATATGGCCAAGGCAGGTACTCCGACAATGGGCGGCGTGATATTCATAAGCGCCTGCATAATAGTCTGCCTCACCGTAGGCTTTGAATCTATGAGAAACGGCGACTATACACATATATTCGTCCTGCTGTTTGCGCTTGTTTTCGGTGCAATCGGCTTTTTGGACGACTGGGAGAAGCTGCGAAAGAAGCAGAATCTCGGTCTGAGCGCAAAGGCAAAGTTTCTGCTCCAGCTCGTGGCTGCGCTTGTTTTCGTGCTCCTGCTGCGCAAAATGGGATATATTTCAACACGGCTGTATATCCCGTTCTGGAACGTCGAAGTGCATATTCCGGAGGTTCTGTATTTTATCCTCGCGGCGTTTATCATTGTCGGAACGGTCAATGCGGTTAATATTACCGATGGGGTTGACGGACTTTCAAGCGGAACATCGCTCCCCGTGTGCCTGTTTTTCGTCGCCGTGACCTTCCTCTGGGGCGAAAAATATCTCGCGCTGGGGATATTTGCATCCGCGCTTCTCGGCGGCCTTATGGGTTTTCTCGTGTATAACTTTAACCCCGCAAAGGTATTTATGGGCGACACAGGCTCGCTGTTTCTCGGCGGAGCGATAGCGGCACTTGCATTTGCGTACGATATGCCGCTCATTCTCGTGACCCTTGGTATAGTCTATATAATTGAAACACTTTCCGATATTATTCAGGTGACTTACTTCAAGATCAGCCACGGCAAGCGCGTTTTCAAGATGGCTCCGTTTCATCATCACCTTGAAATGGGCGGCTGGACGGGCAAGAAGTGGAAGGAAAAAGAACTTTTCATACTTTTTACGTCCATCTCCCTTGTTTTTGCAATAATTTCATTCATAGGCATATATAATCGTTTCCAGCTCTGATAACGGAGGAGAAGCCTATGCGGTACGGCGGCGCCGAGCTCGAAATAAGGGAAACGAAGGATACGGCAAAGCGCGCGGGGATGGATATTTCATTCCTCGCGCTTGTCATGATACTTCTCATTATCGGAGTCACGATGGTACTCTCTTCGAGCTTTGCCAGGGCGTATTACGATCCCGGTGGAGTGACAAAGGGAGACCCGACGTACTATTTTGTAAGGCAGTTTGTTTTTGCGGGGCTCGGAGTCGGCGCGATGCTCCTGTGCTCGCGTCTGCCGGTGGGATTTTATAAGCGGTTTTCCGTTCCTGTGCTCATAGCGGCGATAGTGCTGCTTGCACTTGTGCCCATAATCGGCGTTAACGCAAACGGAGCAAGGCGCTGGATAGGCTTCGGACTATTCACCGTGCAGCCCTCGGAGATAGCTAAGATCGGGATTATCTTAGCCTTTTCGGTGCTTATCTGCCGCAACAGGGGCAAAATGAAGAGCTTTCGCTATGGGATACTGCCGTTTGCTGCAATTCTTGCCGTTATAGTCGCTCTGCTTGTTTTGGAGCCGCACTTTTCCGCATCAATAATAATTATCGCAATAGGCGGAGTTATGCTCTTTCTGGGCGGAGCGCGGCTTATATGGTTTATATCCGCGGCATTGGCGGCGGGCGGCGGCATAGCCGTACTTCTGACGCTGTTTCCGTATGCTTCAACACGCATAAGCACGTGGCGCGACCCCTTTGCCTCGACCTCGGACGAGGGCTATCAGATAGTTCAGTCGCTTTATTCCATAGGCTCCGGAGGGCTTACGGGGCTCGGCCTCGGTCAAAGCAGACAGAAGTACCTGTATCTGCCCGAGGAGCATAATGACTTCATATTTTCCGTGGTTTGTGAGGAGCTTGGCTTTATAGGCGCGCTGCTTATACTGATGCTTTTTGCAATGCTGATTATTCGCGGCTACCGAATAGCCATGCATGCTGCCGACAGATACAGCTTTCTTGTTTGCGCAGGAATAACGACGCTGCTGGCCGTGCAGGTGATTTTAAATGTTGCCGTCGTTACCAATCTTGTGCCGTGCACGGGAATATCGCTGCCGTTTTTCAGCTACGGAGGCACGGCGCTTTTGATGCAGATGGCAGAAATGGGGATAGTGCTGAGCATTTCAAGAGACATACCCGCAGGATACCGCGGGTGACGGAGGGTAAGATATGAGAATAGTATTTGCCTGCGGCGGTACTGCCGGGCATATAAATCCGGCGCTTGCGGTTGCGGGTCGGATTAAAGAGCTTATGCCGGACAGTGAGTTTCTGTTCATAGGCGCAAAAGGACAGATGGAAACCGACCTTGTTCCACGTGCGGGCTATAAAATCGAAACCGTGAGAGTCAGAGCCTTGAGCCGCGAAAAAACTCTCGGCGGACTTTTCCACAACATAAGCGCTGCGTGGCATCTTGTGCGCTCGACCATAATAGCAAAAAAGATCATAAAGAGATTTAAGCCAGACGTTGTCGTCGGCACGGGCGGCTACGTATGCTTTCCCGTTTTAAAGGCTGCCTCACTGCTCGGAATTCCCACGGCCGTGCACGAGAGTAACGCAGTCCCGGGGCTTACCACAAAAATGCTCTCCGGCATAGTCGATACGATAATGCTTGGCTTTGAGGACAGCAGGAAGTACTATAAAAACCCCGAAAAAACCGTCGTTACGGGCACTCCCGTGCGCGGTGAGTTCGCCCGATATACAAAAAACGCGGCAAAGGCGGAGCTCGGCATACCAATGGATAAGCCGCTTGTGGTTTCGGTGTGGGGTTCGCTCGGAGCGGCAAATATGAACGCCGTTATGTGCGGCTTTATTAAGCTTGCCGGCAAGGACCCCGGCTTCACGCTTATTCATTCCGCGGGAAGCGAGGGCTATGAGGAAATGGTAACTCAGCTTCGCAAAACCGCGCCCGATTACGAGAAAAACGGCATGGATGTCAGAGAGTATATCTACGATATGCCCCGCGTGATGGCAGCGGCAGACCTTGTGCTTTGCCGAGCGGGAGCCTCGACCATATCCGAGCTTACATATATGCATAAGCCCACGATATTCGTCCCGTCGCCGTTCGTCACGAATAATCATCAGTTTAAAAACGCCAAGGTGGTTGAGGACGCGGGAGGCGCACTTATCTTTGAGGAGGGCTGGTTTGAGCCGAAGGAGCTGCTGGACGCAGTCAAGAAGATACTTTCCTCCGAACCCGAGCGCGAAAAAATGTCCGCTGCCATGGAAAAGCTTGCAATGCCGGAAGCGACCGATATGATATGCGACAGGATATTCTCCTTGTGCGAAAGTAAATAACACAAACAGACCTCGCGGCATAGAATGGCATGATCTTAGTTCTTTCTGCGAGGTTTTTTTATGGCAATATGGCATATTAACGGAGGAAATCGCCTTGAGGGGGCTTGCTTTGTACAGGGCTCGAAAAATGCGGTCCTGCCGATTTTGGCGGCTTCGATCGTATGCCCGACGGAAACAGAGCTGATGAACGTGCCGTGCCTGAGCGATGTCGAGGCTTCGCTGAGCATTTTGCGGCAGCTCGGCTGCACCGCCGTGCGGGAGGCTAACGACGTTTACATAGACTCGCGCAGCATAAGTTCAAATGTTATCCCGCGCAGCATGATGGAATGTATGCGATCGTCGGTGCTGTTCATGGGAGCGCTGCTTGCGCGCTGCGGCGAGGTGCACCTCACGGCGCCGGGCGGCTGTAAGCTCGGAGCGAGACCGATTGATATGCATATATCAGCAATGAAGGCACTCGGCGCGGAGGTGAAAGAATGCGGCTGCGAGATAGTTTGCAGGGCGCACAGGCTCAAGGGAGCGAGGATAGCTCTGCCGTATCCGAGCGTCGGCGCGACCGAAAACGCGATGCTTGCAGCCTGCGCCGCCGAGGGCGAGACCGTCATAACCGGAGCTGCGCGCGAGCCGGAGATAGAGGATCTTCAGGAATACCTGCGCAAGGCGGGGGCGTATGTCTCGGGCGCGGGTACGGCTAATATCACGATCTCGGGCTTTGACGCCGACAGTCATATCGGCCACAGGATAATGCCCGACAGAATAGCGGCGGCAACTTTTTTGTGCGCAGCCGCGGCGGCAGGCGGCGATATCGAGCTGCGCGGCGTTGATTTCAGACATTTTTACCGTTTACAGCACTTCCTAAAACAGGCCGGATGTGATATAATAGCCTCCAACCGCAGCTTGCGGCTTATTTCCGACGGTAAGCTCGGCAGCGTCGGCAGAGTGGAAACGGGGCCGTACCCCGAATTTCCGACGGATATGCAGCCGCTTCTCATGGCTGCCCTGCTCAAAGCATCAGGTAAAACGGATTTCGTCGAGAATGTGTTTGACTCGCGCTTCGGGCATACAAGGGAGCTTGCCCGCTTCGGAGCGGATATTTCCGTTGAGGGCAGATGTGCCGAGGTTTGGGGAGTGAGAACGCTCACGGGCGCCGTTGTGAACGCGGGCGATCTGCGCGGTGCGGCGGCAATGGTAATAGCGGCGCTGTCTGCCGAGGGGCAAAGCCTCGTCGTTGACAGCGGGCACATCATGCGGGGCTACGAGCATTTCGACCAGAAGCTTCGATATCTCGGAGCAGATATATTTTTGGAGTTGTAATATGTCCAACACTAATGATTATTACAAAAAACGCGAAGACCCGGATAGACCGAGGGTGAATGGGCAGGTCAACGGCCCGCTGACCTTTTTCCTCGTTATCGTGGCGATAATCTTCATCATGAGCCTTTTCTTCAAGGTCTCGAAAATCGAGGTCAGGGGCAACTCGCGCTACTCGGCGGAGGAGATAATAAGGGCGTCCGGCATCGAAGACGGAGATAACCTGTTTTTCATTAACGGGATCGCTGCCGGAAGCCGAATCGCGGTTAAGCTGCCGTATGTTGACTCTGTGCAGATAAGCAGAGGTCTGCCGAATCTCGTCATAATCGAGGTTGAAGAGAGTAACGCGACCGCTTGCATCCATGTAGGCACTAAGCTTTGGAGCATAAGCAGCGGCGGCAAGTTTCTCGGCAGCATCAGCGAATCGGAAAGTGCGCATCTTGCCCTTGTAAGCGGCCTGAGCGTGAGCGAGGCCGCCGTCGGTGATCAGATAACGGCAGGGGAGGGCGAGCGCGAAAAGCTTTCGTACCTGCTTGATATTCTGTATCAAATCCAGGCGCGCGGGCTTGTCGATAAGGTCACGGCAATTGACGTTTCCGATGTTGCAAACCCGACCTTCGAGTACGATAACCGTTTTCTCGTGAAGCTCGGAGCGAGCGATAACACCGAATATAAATTCGGAAAGCTGCTTTCTGCGGTTTCTCAGCTTTCTGCCGACGACTCCGGAACGCTCGACGTTTCGACAGGTGAAAAGGTCATTTTCAACCCGAATTAATACTTTATTTACAAAGCGGTATAAAAATCTATTGACCTATCATCGAAAAAGTTATAAAATGTTACATATCGCGAAAAATGATCGTGGCAGATGCCACGACTTCTAAATAACTGTACTGGAGGAAATAAAATGGATTTCAAAGCCGAAGTAGGCCCTGAAAATGTCGTTACTATAAAAGTAGTTGGTATCGGCGGTGCCGGTAATAATGTCGTTAACAGAATGGTCAAGTCGGGAACTCAGGGCGTTGAGTTTATCGCTGTCAACACCGATAAGCAGGCTCTTGCCGTTTCCAATGCCGATCAGAAGATCCAGATCGGCGAGAAGCTGACTCACGGTCAGGGCGCAGGCTCCGACCCCGAGATCGGTAAGAAAAGCGCCGAGGAGAGCCGCAACAATATTGCAAAGTCCGTTGAGGACGCCGACATGGTGTTCATCACCGCCGGCATGGGCGGCGGCACAGGTACCGGCGCAGCTCCCACCGTTGCAGACATTGCACGCGAGGCAGGTATACTGACCGTCGGCGTTGTGACCAAGCCCTTCAAGTTCGAGGGTAAGCGCCGCATGGATCAGGCAAACGAGGGCATCAAGGAGATGCTGGGCAAGGTAGATTCTCTGCTCATAATCCCCAATGACCGCCTCAAATATGCCACCGACCAGAAGGTCACCCTCGCAAACGCGTTTGAGATTGCCGACGACGTTCTTCGTCAGGCAGTCACCAGCATTTCCGACCTTATTAAGAATACCGGCTTTATTAACCTCGACTTTGCGGATGTCACCTGCATCATGAAAAATGCCGGCTTTGCCCACATGGGTGTCGGTCGTGCGGCAGGCAAGGGCAAGGCAGAGGACGCAGCGCGCATGGCAGTTGCCAGCCCGCTCATGGAGACCTCCATCAACGGCGCTCACGGCGTGCTCATAAATATCACCGGCTCCGAGGACATGGGTCTTGAGGATGTTGAGGCAGCGGCAAATCTCGTTCAGGAGGCAGCACACCCTGATGCAAACATCATCTTTGGTGCAACCTTCGATGAGTCCATGCAGGACGAAATTCGAGTCACCGTTATTGCCACCGGCTTTGAGGAGGCTCCCACTGCGAAGCAGAGCGCTCAGCCTGCGGCAAAGAAGGCAGAGCCCGTCTTTGAGAAGCAGGGTATGTACACCGCAGCTTCCGAGAAGGCAGCCGAAAAGAAAGCGGAAGAGCCCACTGCAAAGGCACCCGGCGAGGAAGATCCGTTTGACAGCATTTTCAAAATTTTTAACGCCAACAACTAATTGAAATAAAAAACGAGGAGTCATGTGGCTCCTCGTTTTTTATACCGAAATATCAGTTGATATACTTATCGATCGCGGCGTTGAGTTCCTCGATAAATGCATTGTCGCCGGTCTCAACGGCGTCGGTGATGCAGTGCTCAAGGTGGTCCTTGAGAATGACGCGCGCAGTGCTGCTGAGCGCAGAACGAACGGCGGCGAGCTGAATGAGAACATCGGTGCAGTCGCGCTCGTCCTCGACCATGCGCTTCACCGACTCAAGATGGCCGATAGCGCGGGCGAGCCTGTTAATGACTGCTTTGCTCTGCGTGTGTGAGTGAGAGTGATTATGGTGTGGGTGCTCATGCTCCTCGTGCTCCGTTATATCTTTACAGGGGACTTTCTCATGACAGTGGATTATGCCGTCGCCGTGATCATGATAAAAGCCGTCGTCAGGTCTGTGCATACTATGCCTCCGAAAAAATAATATGCATATATAATACTCGAACGGCGGCAAAAAATCAATAGCGTCAAAACACCGGAGCCAAATGACTCCGGTGTCTGCCGTGTGGTTTTATTTGCTTATCTTGCCGGCGGTGTCCTTAATTGCCTTTATCGCAATTTTGCCGCCGCGCTTTGCCATGCCGGCGATGATGTGCGGCGCGAGCTTCTCGACTCTGGGTGAAACAAATTCATCGACCCAAACGAGCTTTATGGCATCAAACTTGCACTTTGTCGTGCATATTCCGCAGCCGACGCAGCGATACTCGTCAAGAACGACGGCGCCGCAGCCGAGGCAGCGCTCGGTCTCTGCCTTCATCTGCTCCTCCGTGAACGTTCCGCGCAGATCCTTCATGGTCTTTTTAGCCTTCTCGGCTCCCGCGTTCGCGGCCTTCTGACGCGGCGTTGCGTCATATCCGCCGAGAGCGACTGCTGCGCGGCTCTTATCGAGCGAGGTAAAGACGCGTCTGTCGCGGCCGAGATTCTGCGTCTGTCCGGGGTGGACGTATCTGTGGATGGAGACAGCGCCCTCTTTGCCTGCCGCGATCGCGTGGATAACAAACGACGGTCCGGTAACGACGTCGCCGCCGGCAAAGACGTCGGGCTCGCCGGTCTGATACGACAGCTCATCGACCTTGACGCAGCCCTTCTTGTCGAGCTTCATTGCGCCGAGCTCGATGCCGCTCCAATCGATATGCTGACCGATAGCACCGATGACGTTATCGACCTCGATCGTCTCAAATTCTCCGGTGCCGACAGGGGAGCGGCGTCCGCTTGCGTCGGGCTCGCCGAGCTTCATGATTTCGAGCTTGAGCGCCTTGACAGCGCCGTTCTCGCCGATTATCTCAACAGGTGCGCGCAGAAGCATCAGCTTTACGCCTTCGCTCAAAGCGTCTTCGACTTCTTCATCGTCAGCCTTGAGCTCATCGCGTCCGCGGCGGTATACGAGCATTACGTTCTCGGTGCCGAGCCTGACCGCCGTTCTCGCAACGTCAACGGATACGTTGCCGCCGCCTATGACCGCAACGCTGCTACCGATTTTCGGAGCCTTGCCGGTGAGCGAGGCACGAAGGAAGTCGATGCCGCCGTACACACCGTCAAGCTCCTCGCCGGGGATGCCGATGGGGGAGCTCTTCTGAGCACCGATCGCCATATAAAACGCCTTGTAGCCCTGAGAGCGCAGCTCGTCGAGAGTGACGTCCTTGCCGACCTCAACGCCTGTTTTGAACTTAACGCCGAGTTCACGCAGAACCTCGATCTCGGAGAGAACAACGTCCTTTTCAAGTCTGAACGTCGGTATGCCCATGGTCATCATGCCGCCGAGAGTGTCCTCTTTTTCAAACACTGTGACGGGGTAGCCCTTAACGGCGAGATAGTATGCACAGCTGAGTCCCGCAGGCCCCGCGCCTATGACGGCGATCTTCTGCGGATACATTTTGCCGATCTGGTTGAGCATCTTCGGCACGAAGCGATGCTCTGCCTTCATGTCCTGCTCGGCAATGAATTTCTTAATATCGTCGATCGCAATAGGATCGTCAATATCGCCGCGAGTGCAGGCGTCCTCGCAGAACTTAGGACATACGCGGCCGCAGACGGCGGGGAAGGGGTTCTCCTTCTTGATAAGCTCAAGTGCGTCCTGATATTTGCCCATTGCCGCGAGCTTTATGTAGCCCTGAACAGCAATGTGTGCCGGGCAGTTGGTCTTACACGGCGAGGTGCCGGTCTCAACAACGTCCTCACGATTTTCGCGCCAGTCTATATTCCAGTGCTCACTCGTCCAGATTTTATCGGCAGGAGTCTCGGACTGCCTTATCTTCAGCGGCTCCGTTGAGCACAGCTTCTGACCGAGGCGGAGGGCGTTCATCTGGCAGTTTTCAACACACTGTCCGCACGCAACGCACTTATCCTTGTCGACCTGCGCGCGGTAGTTTGATTTCATAAGCGTGGGGTCATTAAACAGACGGCCGCCGCGAAGAGACAGGCAGGAGCACTCGCAGCAGTTGCAGATACCGGACACCTCGCCCGTGCCGTCGGTGTTCGACAGCTCGTGGATAAGACCGTTATCTTCGGCGCGCTGCAATATCTCATAGGCCTCTTCCTTAGTTATCTCACGTCCGTGGCCGGTTTTGACATGGAAGTCGGCCGCCTTGTTGAGCATAATGCACATATCCTCTTCAAGGTGTCCGCAGCCCTCGCCCATGATCCTGCGGGTGCGGCGGCAGGAGCAGTCGGTAACAACGATCTTCCACGCGCCTTCTATGTATTTGCTCAGTTGATCCGAGGACACGGACTGACGGTTGAGATCAATGGCCTTCTGTACGGGGATTACGCGCATAACGCCCATGCCGCGCGGAAGGTTAGGCGCCATAAGCTTCATGTTTTTGAGCGTGTACTCATCAAAGCATCGCGCTATCTCCGGGTGTGCCTCGACCTGCGCCTTGTTGCCTACCATCATTTCCATTATGCCCGGTACCCAGCAGGGCATATAGTAGTACTCAACGCCGTCGGCAGGGTCTGTGTAAAAGACGATCACGCCCTCATCGCCAAGCTCCCAAAGGAGCTTTCTCGTAACGTCCAGCGGCTTGCCGCATTTCTTTGCTATCTCCTCGAGCGTGAGTGCCTGACGCACCTTACACGCAAGCGCGACATCGGCCTGTTCGTCCGTCACGACCTCGTTGAGTATCCTATACTCCGGGTCTGACGGCACGTTCGGAATGCCGGTTCGAGCCTCAAATGTGATCTTGTTGGCAAGCGCAAGGATTTTGGGTCTGAATGCCATAGTGTTTCCCCTTTCTTTTACTTTTTAATCCCGATGTATAAACAATCCTGATAACAGAATATCACTTTTCGCAAAAATGTCAACAATTAGTGCTGCAAGTGTTCGAAATTTATATAATTTGTACAGGCAATGTTCTAATATACTCTTTTTGAGGTGATCTTATGCTTGGAACAACTCTTGCGATGCTGCTCGGCGGCATGCTGCTGATGCTGAGAATAAGCCCGGGAGGCTCGTTTCCGAGCCCGCTCACGGCGCAGGAAGAGAAAAAATATCTGCTTATGTGGCAGGAAGGGGACGTGCAGGCGAGGAATATCCTTGTCGAGCACAATCTGCGCCTTGTTGCACACATTATCAAGAAGTATTATACGCAGACTAATGATATCGAAGACCTGATATCCATCGGCACCATCGGACTTATCAAGGGAATAAACACATATAAGCCCGACAAAGGCGTCCGCCTCGCAACTTATGCAAGCCGGTGTTGTGAGAATGAAATACTGATGTATTTTCGCAGTCAGAAGAAAACCATGGGTGACGTGAGTCTATCCGACGTTATCGAAACTGACGGGGAGGGGAACAGTCTGTCGTTTATGGACGTTCTCGCTCAGGATGATGAAATGAGCGAGCGCATCGGTGAGCTTGAGCTGTGCGGTAGACTTAGCGGCCTCATAGACAGCGTACTCAGTGAGCGCGAGGGCAAAATTATAACGCTGCGCTATGGTCTGAACGGCAAAGCCCCGCTGACGCAGCGCGAGGCGGCAAAGGAATGCGGAATAAGCCGCTCTTACGTCAGCCGCATAGAGAAAAAGGCGCTTGAAAAGCTCCGTGCCGCGCTTGAAGGCAGCAGAGTCGACAAATAAAGACACTCTTGTATATGCCGCCGCTTTGTGTTACAATAACATGAAACACAAAAAGGAGGTGGGCAAGGTGCGCGTTAAAAAAACGGTGTGGACATTTTTCATGATAATAATGGCGGCGATGCTCGTCCTCATTGTCAACTCCCGCATTCAGCTCACATCCGAGATTGTTGTCGGCGGCGCGGATGGAGTGTTCGTAAAAACAAATGGGCTTGAAAACGCAATGCATGGCTACACGAGCTCAAGTGAGGCATCCGCAAACAAATATGACGATCTTGAATTTCCAATCGTTAAGATAAGTGATTGGCAGTATATGCTTATAAATAAAGACAACGCGCTCAAGGCATATACACCCAATCTCAAAAAATTCTACGGAACTCCCGTTGACAAGCGCATTATTAACGCGCTGACGGAGCTCGTATCTGCCGCAAAGGAAGCAGGTTACGATCCGTATATTGCGGCGGGCTATGTTTCGTATACATCGCAGCAGCAGATGTTTAACGAAAAAGCCTCCGAGCTGTCCAAAAGCGGCGCTTATACATACGAGCAAGCGCAGAAGATAACCGAGGAGCTGGTTGCAAAGCCCGGAACGAGCGATCATCAGACAGGGCTTGCCATCGACATCATGGATATGAAGTACGACGTGCTTGATTATTCCAAGATGAATGCCGAGTTTTTCGCTTGGCTTGACGAAAACTGCGCTAAGTTCGGCTTTATTAAGCGCTATCCGAGCAGTAAAAAGGCCATTACCGGTTGGGATGAACCGTGGCATTACCGTTACGTAGGCAAGGAAGCGGCGGAGTTTATTACGGAAAACGGTCTTTGCTTAGAAGAATTTGTCGCGCACTATGCATAACACCCTCCGAGGGGCAACAATTTGTGTGCGGCAAAGCAAAAAATGCTTGCAATAACGATATATAGGTGTTATTATATGATTGTTAGTAAGTAAGTTCTCAAGAGTGGGTCAAAGCCCACTCTTTTTGTTGAGCATTTTCCCGAAAGTAAAATTGAGGAGAGGCATATGAGTAAGATCAGTGAAAAAGTCGAAACGCTTGCAAAGCCTGTCGTTGAGGCGGCCGGATGCGAGCTGTGGTCGGTAGAATATATAAAGGAAGCGGGAACGTGGTATCTGCGCGTTTTCATTGATAAAGAGGGCGGCGTCGGGATTGCCGATTGCGAGGCCGTGAGCCGTGCACTCGACCCCATTCTTGACGAGGCCGATCCCATCCCCGACAGCTATGTGTTCGAGGTCGGCTCTGCCGGAGCCGAGCGTGAACTCAAGCGCCCGTCGGATTTCGAGAAATTCATGGGCAGCGATGTTGAGGTCAAGCTCTATCAGCCCGTTAACGGCAAAAAGACCGTCACCGGAAAACTCGAGGGCTACGATAACGGCGCCGTCACGGTGTCCGGTACGGAGCTTAAAAAGGAACAAGTCGCGCAGGTCAAGCTGCACGTAAGCATATAAAAAGAAGAGGTATATTGAAATGAATGCTGAATTTTTCTCTGCAATAGAAGATCTTGAAAAAGAAAAGGGAATTCCCAGAGAGTATATGTACGACAAAATAAAGCAGGCGATGCTTGCCGCCTTCCGCCGCGATAATCCCGAGTGTGCGGATAACGTCGATATTTTGCTTGATGAGAGCAGAAAGCGCATTGAAATGTACGTCGATAAGGTCGTGGTCGAGCAGGTCGAGGATCCCAATCTTGAGATCGACCCCGAGTCCGCAAAGAAGATCTCCAAGCGTGCAAAGGTCGGCGATACTGTTAAAATTCCCGTCGAGACAAAGAAGTTCGGCCGCATTGCCGCGCAGGCTGCAAAGCAGGTCATCATTCAGGGCATCCGCGAGGCAGAGCGCGGCATCGTGTATGAGGAGTTCACCTCCAAGGAGCACGAGATACTCACAGGTATCGTATCGCGCATAGAGCCGCGCACAGGCAGCGTGTCCATCCGCATAAGCTCCAACAGCGAGTACACCGAGGCGATGCTCGCTCCCAATGAGAGGATCAAGACCGAGCCCCTCACGGAGGGCGACCGCATCAAGGTCTATGTCGTCGAGGTCAGAAATTCCACCAAGGGCCCGCAGGTGCTCATAAGCCGCACCCACCCCGGCCTTGTAAAGCGCCTGTTTGAGCTTGAGGTCCCCGAAATATTCGACGGCACCGTCGAAATAAAGTCCATCGCCCGCGAGGCCGGCAGCCGCACCAAAATGGCAGTGTGGTCTGTCGACCCCGATGTCGATCCCATCGGCTCCTGCGTAGGTCCCAAGGGCGGCCGTGTTGCCAGCATCGTTGACGAGCTCGGCGGCGAGAAGATAGACATTATTAAATACAGCGAAACTCCGGAGGAGTATATTGCCGCCGCACTTGCTCCGTCCGAGGTCATAAGCGTGACTATGCTCGAGGATGGCAAGAGCTGCCGCGTTATCGTGCCCGACAGCCAGCTTTCTCTGGCGATCGGCAAGGAAGGCCAGAATGCCCGACTCGCGGCAAGACTGACCGGATACAAAATCGACATCAAGCCCGAATCAGAGGCTTAATTGAAAGGAGGCGGCCGAAGTGCAGAAGAAGATACCGATGAGGCAGTGCCTTGGCTGCCGAGAAATGAAACCGAAGCGTGAACTGATACGCGCGGTAAGGTCGCCCGAGGGCGAAATAAGCCTTGATTTTAAAGGCAAGCTGCCCGGCAGAGGCGCATATTTGTGCCCGAATCCGGAATGTCTCAAGAAAGCTGTCAAGGCCAAGGCGCTCGAAAGGGCGTTCTCGTCGCAGATACCCGATGAGATATATGAGCAGCTTCAAAAGCAGATGGAGGCGGAGCAATGAAGGAAAAAGCGCTTACACTGCTTGGGCTTATGCGCAGAGCAAACGCTATTGAGATAGGCGAGGAGAACACCGGCTCGGCCGTGAGAGAGCATTCGGCAAAGCTCGTTATTGTCGCGTCGGATGCTTCGGAAAATGCGCAAAAGCGCGCTGCCGGATATATGCACGGCAGCAAAGCGGTTCTCATTACCGTTCCGTTTACAAAGAGGGAAATATCCGAGCACGTCGGCAAGCCGGGCTGTTCAATGGCTGCTGTTTGCGACATAGGCTTTGCGGATGCTTTCGTGAAGCTCTTGGCGCAGCTGTCTCCGACGGAATACAAAGAAGCGGCGCAGATAATCGGTAATCGCGCCGAGGAAGCCAAAAAACGCAGACCACGCACCACCGAGCAGCAGAAAAACAAGAGAATAGGCAAGAGGAGGAAAAATGCATGAGCATGATGAAATACAGAGTACACGAGGTAGCAAAGGATTTTAACACAACGTCCAAGGTAATAACTCAGATATTGACTGATTATGCAACTACTCCGAAAAACCATATGCAGGTTCTTGAAAACGATGAGCTTGACGTCATATTCGAGTACATGACCCAGCATAATCAGGTCGCAAGCCTCGAGGATATCTTCAACGTCCCCGCACCCAAGGCTGCGGAGCCCAAAAAGACCGAGAAGAAGCCCGAGGCGCAGACTCAGGAGACTCAGTCTACGGTAGAGCCTGCACAGCAGAAGACCGAGAAGGAAAATAAGCCGCACGTTCCCCGCCAGGTCGCGGAGAAGCGCGTTGTCGATACCCGCGGCAGCGCAGCGGTCAATATATCCAAGTATGATGAGAAGTTCGACAAGCTCGCCGGCGACAAGAGCCGCGGCCGCGACCGTGACCGCAAGGGCGGCAAGGAGAAGATCGTCAACAAGGTCAAGCAGCGCCAGCAGGGTCAGGCAGCATCTGCAAAGCGCCGTCAGGAAGAGCGCGACAAGATGCAGAAGCTTCAGCTTGAAATTGCCAAGAAGCAGCAGCTCAAGGTCATGATCCCCGATGAAATTAACGTCGGTGAGCTCGCCGCGAGAATGAAGAAGTCCGCCGGCGAGGTCATAAAGCGCCTCATAAAACTCGGAGTGTTTGCGTCTGTTTCCGATGTCGTCGATTACGATACCGCAGCGCTTGTTGCGATGGAGTTCGGCTGCAAGGTCGAAAAGGAAGTCGTTGTATCCGTTGAGGAGCGTCTTATCGACGATCACGAGGACAGCGAAAGCGAGCTCGTCGGCAGAGCGCCCGTCGTTGTCGTTATGGGTCATGTTGACCACGGTAAGACCTCGCTGCTCGACTATATCCGCCATGCAAATGTTGCATCGGGCGAGGCAGGCGGCATAACTCAGCACATCGGCGCATATACCGTTGAAATTAACGGCAGCCCGATAACCTTCCTCGATACCCCGGGCCATGAGGCATTCACCTCCATGCGTGCCCGCGGCGCAATGGTCACGGATATTGCGATCCTTGTTGTCGCAGCGGACGACGGCATCATGCCGCAGACCATCGAGAGCATTAACCACGCAAAGGCGGCAGGTATCCCGCTCGTCGTTGCAATAAACAAAATGGACACCATCGGCGCCAATCCCGAGCGCATTAAGCAGCAGCTCACCGAGTACGACATCGTTCCCGAGGAGTGGGGCGGCGATACTATCATTTGCCCGATTTCCGCCAAGACCGGTGAGGGCATCGATAATCTGCTTGAAAACCTCGTAGTTCTGGCTGAGATCCAGGAGCTCAAGGCCAACCCCAACCGCGCTGCAAAGGGTGCCGTTATCGAAGCAAGACTCGACAAGGGCCGCGGCCCGATAATGACAGTCCTTGTTCAGAACGGAACTCTGAAGCTCGGCGATATAATCATTGCAGGCACCGCAGTTGGCCGTGTCCGCACCATGATAAACGACAAGGGTCAGCGCATCAGCGAGGCAGGCCCTTCCGTTCCGGTCGAGATTTCCGGCATGTCCGAGGTTCCGAGCGCGGGCGATACCTTCAACGCAGTCGATGACGAGCGCATGGCTCGCGAGCTCGTTGAGGAGCGCAAGACTCAGCAGAAGAATGCGGCCTTCGGACTCGGCAAGAAGGTCAGCCTCGAGGATCTGTTCAGCCAGATACAGGCGGGCGAAATGAAGACCCTCAACATCATCGTTAAGGCGGATGTTCAGGGCTCTGCCGAGGCGGTCAAGGCGTCTCTTGAAAAGATCACCAACGATGAGGTTCGCGTTAAGGTCATCCACAGCGGTGTCGGCGCAATAAATGAGTCTGACGTCATGCTCGCCGCCACCTCCGGTGCTATCATAGTCGGCTTCAACGTTCGTCCGGACAATGCCGCGCGCGACAGCGCGGCGAGAGCGAACGTCGATATGCGTATGTACCGCGTCATCTACGACTGCATTAATGAGATCGAAGCCGCAATGAAGGGCATGCTCGCACCGAAGTTCGAGGAGGTCATCATCGGTCACGCGGAGGTCCGAGAGACCTACAAGGTCTCCAAGGTCGGCACCGTTACCGGCTGCTATGTCCTCGACGGCAAGATCCAGCGCGGTTGTTCTGTGCGCGTACTGCGCGATAATATCGTTATCCACGAGGGTGAGCTTGCATCGCTGCGCCGCTTCAAGGACGACGTTAAGGAAGTCGCAAGCGGCTATGAGTGCGGTATGCAGGTCGAAAAGTTCAATGATGTTAAGGTCGGCGACATTATCGAGTGCTTCGTTATGGAGCAGATAAAGGTCTGATTTGTATATTAAGCATGGGCGGTCTTTTGACCGCCCAATGCGCAATAAGGAGGAAAATTATGCCTTCAAATAAACTGGCAAGAACAAATGATGATATACAGCTTGTCATGAGCAAGCTCCTGCGCGAGATCAAGGATCCACGCGTAAATCAGGGCATGATCAGCGTAACGCGCGTTGAAACGACAGGCGATATGCGCTATTGCAAAGTTTGGATTTCCGTTATGGGGCTTCAGAACGAGAAGGAATTCAAAAAGGGACTCAAATCCGCGTCGGGCTGGATCAGAAGAGAATTGGGCAATTCTCTCAAGCTGAGAAACACACCGGAGCCTGTTTTTGAGCTTGACCACAGCATCGAATACGGCGCTCACATAAACGAGATAATAAACAGCCTTGATATAAAGCGCAATGAGGAAGAAGAATGAACGTTAAAGAATGTGCCGTATGGCTCAAGGAGCATGATGATATACTCATATTGACCCATATAAGACCCGACGGCGACACGCTCGGAAGTGCGGCGGCCCTGTGCTCCGCGCTCAGAAGGCTCGGAAAAAACGCCGCGCTTTATAATAATCCGGACATAACAAAGAAATATGCAAAGTATGTTGATGCGTATATTACCCGCGATTTCGAGTATAAGCACACGGTTGCCGTAGATGTTGCGGAAACTCAGATGCTTGCCGTCGGCTTTGAAGGTGAGGTCGAGCTATGTATCGATCATCATTCCTCAAATTCGCACTATGCCGGAAAGCTTTTACTCAATTCCGCCAAGGCGTCCTGCGGAGAAATAGTGCTTGAGGTAATAAAAGAGCTGTGTTCTGACGTAACTTCCGAGGAGGCAAGCCTTCTTTATATGGCGGTTTCCACTGACTGCGGCTGCTTCCGCTATGCCAACGTAACCGAAGAGACCTTTGCTGCCGCAAGCGAGTTGCTGCACTACGGCGCAGACATCAAAAATCTCAATTTTGACCTGTTCAGGCAAATGTCCAGAGCGAGAATGACTCTCGAGGGCTCGATACTTTATGGATTGAAGTATTTCTTTGACGGCAAGGTCGTTGCTGCCACCATAACCCTGAAAACGATGGATGAGACAGGCGCAAGCGAAAACGACTGCGACGACATTGCGGGTATCCCCGGTAAGGTCGAGGGCTGCTTGGTAAGCCTTCTTATCCGTCAACTTGACGTCAATAAATGCAAAGTTTCCGTCCGCTCGCGCGACGGCTTTGACAGCAGCGCGCTGTGCGCACGCTTCGGCGGCGGCGGTCATAAATTAGCTTCCGGCTGCACGATAGCGGCAGACCCCGACGAAACGCTGCGCCTTCTTATTGACGCAATTTCCGAGGTAATTGAATGAACGGCATCATTCTCGTAGACAAGCCGCAGGACTGGACGAGCCATGACGTTGTTGCAAAGCTTCGCGGCGTTCTGCATGAGCGGCGTATCGGTCACTCCGGGACGCTTGATCCTCTTGCAACGGGACTTCTTGTCGTGTTTGTAGGCAGAGCGACTCGTGCTGTTGAATTTGCGGAAGCAGACAGCAAAGAATATATTGCAGGTTTGCGCCTCGGCATAACTACCGATACGCAGGACATAAGCGGCAACATCATTTCGCAGTGCGATGCAATACCTGCCCATGAGGTCGTGGTTTGCGCCGTCAACAGCTTTGCAGGCGAAATTGAGCAGATACCGCCCATGTATTCGGCGATCAAGGTCGGTGGAAAAAGGCTCTATGAGCTTGCACGCCGGGGAGAGAGTGTCGAGCGTAAAAGCCGCAGGATAAGCATCAATTCCATCGATGTTATCGGCAAGGACGGCGAGGATATTTTGCTTAAAGTGAACTGCTCCAAGGGTACGTATATCAGGACTCTTTGCCATGATATAGGGCAAAAGCTCGGCTGCGGAGCCTGCATGAGCAGTCTGCGCCGCACCGCTGCGGGCATATTTTCTATCGAAAACGCACACAGCATCGAGGAGATAGAAGCGGCCGCTGCAAGCGGCAATGCACAGAAATCTCTGCTGCCGATCGACACATTGTTTGCTCAATATCCGGAGCTTATAGTCAGTGAAAATCGCACGAAACGGCTTAAAACCGGCAATATCATCAACCTTAACGCCCTAAACGGAAAGTACAGAGTTTACTCCGAAAACGGCGAATTTTTGCTGCTCGGTGAGGTTTTCGACGGCAAGCTCAAAACTATAAAAAACTTTTTTGAGGTCAACTGATAATGGCAAAGAAAAAAGTAATGGCGCTCGGATTTTTCGACGGCATACATATCGGTCACGCGGCACTGATGAATATGATAATAAAAAGAGCGCAAGAAAACGAGGCGGAACCAGCGGTGCTTACCTTTGATGTTCACCCGGACAGTCTTGTTTTCAAGAAGAACGTTCCACTTATAAACAGCGCTGACGACAGAGAGCGCATACTCCGCCGCTGCTTCGGCATAAATGACGTCGTCGTAGTCCATTTTAATCAGAGCGTCATGCATATGGACTGGAAAGTGTTTATCAACGAGCTCATAGATGAGATGAATTTGTGCTGGATCGTCGTAGGGCACGACTTCAAATTCGGCTACAAGGGTCTCGGTACAGCAGAAAAGCTCAAGGAATACTGCGCGCAGCGCGGCGTGGGCTGTGATATAATTCCTCCGGTGTGTAAGGACGGTGTTATTGTCAGTTCAACGCTTATCCGCGGTCTTATCGAAAACGGAGAGGTCGAAAAAGCTAATGAATACCTCGGTAGGCCGCACACTCTAATCGATGTTGTACGTAGCGGTTATCATCTCGGCACCCAAATGGGTACTCCGACCATCAATATGCGTTTTCCCGATGGGGTTATCATACCGCGCCACGGCGTCTATGCCGCAAAAGCCTATGTTGACGGCGAGGAGTATATGTCAGTCACGAACGTCGGCGTTCGTCCTACCGTAAGCGAGGACGGCGGCGTTAATGTTGAGAGCTATCTGCTTGATTTCAACGGCAATCTCTACGGACGCCTTGTGAGGCTTGATTTTTATAAATTCATGCGTCCGGAACGCAAATTTGACGACATTGACGAGCTTGCGGCGCAGATAAAGCACGATGCGGTAAGCACGAGGGAGTATTTTGAAAGCTTGAAATAAATATAATCTCAAGCCGGCAGAGGATGCTCTGCCGGCTTTTGCATCCAAAAACAGCCCCGTTTCCACGGGGCTGTAAAATTTGAATTTGTTATTTTATCTGGAAGCTGCGGGTCACGGGAGATGCCAGATAATCTCCGCCGAGGGTAACGACCGTCACGGTGTAACGTCCCGGCTCGGTCGGGAATTCAGTGGTGCTCGAGTAAGGCTTAAGGCTCTTTGTAACGCCGGAGTACAGATAGTGCAGGTTTGCCTGATCGACGTCCTGACCGTTATAGCGCAGCGTTGCAACAGCGCTCTTTTCGCCGCTTGCGAGGATACTTGCCTGCTCGGCGCTGATAACTCTGCGGCTGAGGATCTCATTGAGGTCGATCTTCATATCCTTTGTGCGCATCTTTACCGTTAGCGTGCCCATTGCCAGGTCGGAGTTGTAGCCCTTATCGAGGACATAAGCGATCGTGGTGTAAACGCCGGCGTGAGTAGGTGAGGTGCCGGCATAGATCATAATATCGTCGGTGAAGTTAGGCAGACCGGTGATAATATCAATGACCTGGGTAAGATCCATACCGACCTTTTCGGCAAGACCGGAGAGATCGGGAGCGATGACCTTAAGCTGAGCAACGCTCATACCTTTGGTCGCAAGATCGTTATAGTTCTTAAGACCGAGCTCGGGGTGCTTCATAAAGACCAATAAGAGGCCGGACTTTATGCCTGACATGGTGGTCGATGAATCAAAACCGGCAGAGGGCTGAATATATATGCTGGAGGTAACGCCCTTCGTTGCGCCGGTAGTCTCGTTTTTGCCGCTTGTCAGAGCCGCATAAACGGTAATATACTGAAGATTATTATCATCGACGTTGTATGATATAAAATCATTGCCGAGCTGATCGCCGACGAATACGCTCTGAGAATTGACTTTGATTCTTACGTCGAGGGCATTCACAGTCAATTTGCATTCGGCAGTATTGCTTTTGCTGTATTCTTTTGTTGCCTTAAAAGTGATCTTGATCGTCTGATCTTCACCGGCGGTGATCTGGGATACGCCCTTACGGTTTGCTATGTCGGTATCCTTGCCGCCGCTTACAAATTTGAAATAAAAATTGCTAAGCTTCAGAGTATCTTTTGGAGGTAGAGTTGAATTATCCCAATCGATAACTTCATCAAATAAATACTGATTGATGGAATTGCCGTCGCTGGTGTAGTCGATAGAGAAGCTGCCTTCCTTGAGCACAACGACGCTGTCATTTTTAGCCGCCATCACAGCGATGCTGTCGTCGCCATCAGCGAAAACGGCGGGGGAGAATGCCGCTGCCTGGGTGAGCATCAGCACTGCAAGCATGCACGCGATAAGACGGGCTACGCCGCTAAAACTGTTTGTTTGTTTGTTTCATTTCCGATTTTTACCTCCGCGTATTTTGCAGTTTCACCAAACGGAGCAACAAAACCGCGTGAGTTTTGTCACACAGTTTGGCATGTTGACTATATTATAGCAGTTTGTTAAGCGAAATGCAATGCATAAATAGATTGTCGTTCAATTTTGTACTATAGTACAAAATTGAATTTTAATATAAAAATATACAATATTATACCGCGCGAGAAGCGAAAAACGTTATGGCTTCCGCCGGTGTTTCGATACCGGGCTACCGCAAAAAATGTATCTGAAATAACTTAATGCGCCACAAAAAACGCACCGCATGGTTTTCCATGCGGTGCAATATTTATTTCATCATATTATCCGTTGAATGCAATGCCCTTGGTGTTATCCAGAGGAGCGATGCTGATAAAGGTCTTGCCGACGCTCAGGTTAAGGGGGGTGCCGTCCTTGAGCGTGTAGTGGAAATTATCCGCACGGTCGGCGCGGGTCCAATTGATTTCAACATACTTGCCGCCGGTGAAGAAATAGCCGCTGCCGGAGCCGGTGAGCTCCATAGCCTGACGGCCGTAGTTATCAATGGTCTTGGTGGGGATGTTGAGAACGATGACGTTTGCAAGATCAATTGAGGTGTTATCCGTGCCGTCGATGTATTCCTCGCCGCTTATGTAAGCGTTGTAGCACTTCTTTTCGGCGTTGTACTTAAAGTTGGTGCAGTAGCCGGAGTAGTAGACGGTGAAGTCTGCCGCGGCGGTGGTGCACTGGCTGACAGCATCTGCGGCAAAATGCAGACCGTAGGTGGTATCGTAGCCGGAGGCGTGCTTGAGGTCATAATTGTTTGCTGCGAAGGCGGCGAGCTTTGCGCCGTCTGCAAACAGGGTGTGTTCGAGGTTCTTGCCCATGCTCAGGCGGGTCTTATCGCGGTAGTAGCTGCTTGCCTCGCCGGAGCGGGAGCCGCGCACGCCGTCGATGTTGTTGATACCGAGGGATTTAATATCGGAATAAGCCTGCTCGCTGCCGCCGGCATGAACGTAGATCGCGTCATATGCCTGAGCGGCGCTGATGTAGTACGGTCTGGAGGAGCGGATGGTGCCGACGGTGATGCCGTCAACATCGTTAAATACCGCCATCATGCGGGTGATACCGCCTTCTGCGAGAGCCTCATAAATGATAGAAGCCTTGGAAAGGCCGACAGAGGGGCGTGCTTCGGGGTGGTTATTTATCATAACGCAATACGGACGGTTTGCGCTGATATCCTCACTGACCGGTTCGCCGGTGAGCGGGTTTACAGGACCTTCGGCAGTCTCATGCTCATTAAGGCCATTGCCGTTAACCGTCGGTGCGCTGGGGTCTTTTTCGTCTTTGCTGCAGCCTGCAAACAGGCAAAGTATCATCAGAACGGAAAGAACAAGTGCAATTAGTCGTTTCAAATTGAAACACCTCACATTTTGTAGATTTGCTTTTGCGCTACATTATTATACTCTTTGCTGACCTTATTGTCAAACGCCAGTAAATGTGGTAAACTCACATGCAGGAGATGATCTATTATGTATGAACAGATTAAAACCGAAACTGAAAAAGCAATTCGCGAGCTTCTTGAAAAAACAAATTTGAAAAAGGGCTCAATAGTCGTTGTCGGCTGCTCCTCAAGCGAAATTCTCGGCGAGCATATTGGCAAGGGCTCGTCCCCTGAAACAGGGGCCTCGGTTGCGGAAACTGTTTTGAAGGTTCTCGGTGAAAGCGGAATATTTCTTGCCGCACAGTGCTGTGAGCATTTAAACAGAGCTCTCGTCATAGAGCGCACCGCAGCGGAAAAGTATATGCTCGAGGAGGTCTGCGTAAGGCCCATGCCGAAAGCGGGCGGTTCGTTCGCGACTGCGGTTTATGACAAAATGGACGATCCGGTCATGGTCGAACACGTCAAGGCTCATGCGGGAATTGACATCGGCTGCACTCTTATAGGAATGCATCTAAAAGACGTTGCCGTCCCGCTCAGACTATCCGTTATGACTATCGGCAGCGCACTCGTAAATGCTGCGTACACAAGGCCCAAGCTTATCGGCGGCGTGCGCGCACATTATCCCGAATAACGAAAATTATTGAAGGCATTGGGGCTCCAATGCCTTCAATAGAATTGTCAGGGGCTTTTTATGCCGATGCCGCAGCTGCGCATCGTCTCGGAAAGCCGCACGAGGTTTTGCGGCGATATTTCCGTGAGCGGCAGGCGGAGAGCCCCGCAATCAAGCCCGATGAGCTTCATTGCGGCCTTCACGGGTATGGGATTGGTTTCGATGAAAAGGTCGGAGAACAGGCGGGAGTATTTAAAATATAACTGCTGCGCCTGCTCAAAATCACCGTCAAGGCAGAGTGAGCACAGCTTTGCTACCGCGGCGGGAACTACGTTTGATGCAACGGATATGACGCCGAGCGCACCAAGAGCCATCATCGGAACAGTGTTGTCGTCGTTTCCGCTCCATATGAACAGATCGTTGCCGCACTCCGCTCTTGTTGCGGCAAATAAGCTGAAATCCGCCGATGCTTCCTTGACGCCGTTTATATTCGGGTGCTTTGAAAGCTCCTTGTATGTTTGAAGCTTAATTCCGACGCTCGTTCTGGAGGGAACATTATAGACTATCATCGGGAGATCGATCCTGTCGGCAACGTATGTAAAGTGCTTAATAAGCCCCTCCTGCGTTGCCTTGTTATAATAGGGCGTTACCATGAGTATGCCGTCGGCGTCACAGCGCAGCGCGCATTTTGCAAAGCCCAGAGCCTTTGCGGTGTCGTTGCTGCCAATGCCGGCTATTATTTTCATGCGCTTATTGTTGTAGCGGCAGACAAATTCGATAAGCTCCTCATGCTCATAGCGGCTCATTGTTGCATTTTCTCCGGTCGTGCCGCACACAACGACAGCCGCTGTGCCGTTATCATACTGATAGTCGATAAGCTCCGCCATGCGGTCAAAGTCGATGCCGCTTTCCCCGAAGGGCGTAACTATCGCCGTGCAGGAGCCCTTGAATATCGGAGTTTTGAACATAGTATACCTCCCATCACATTGCTGCTTAATATGCTATGCGCATATGCGCGGATATATGACATAACGGTTGAATTTGAATGCCGTTTATATTATAATGTATCGATCTGATATTCTTGACGGGAGGGAACGATACTGAAGCTTAGTAAAACTGCGCTTGCGCAGCTTTTTGTCGCTGCCGCCCTTATTACGCTTGCGCCGAGCTCGGCAAATGCCGATGACGCGCCGGAGCCCGCGAGCTTTGACATTCCGCAGAGTGTTGAAACGATAAAGGTCGGGCTCAATTATAATAACGAAGCTCTATACGAGCCGATACTCGGGAATGAAAACGGCTTTAAATTCGGGTATTTTGACTACCTGAGAAGGTTTCACGAGCTTGGAAATACCGAGCTTACGGAGCTGACGCTCAGAGCCGACACGGGCTTTATGCTCGATGACGATACGATCGTAGGGCCGTATCATGCGCTGCTTGGAAGCGTATTTGACAGTTTTGATGCGGCAGAAAGCGTGGCGTCGGGACTGTGGGGAGGTTTTCCTGCTTATATAAACGGAGAATACAGAGTCCTTGTCGGCGCGTATAAAAACTACGAAAAAGCCGCATCGGAAATAAACCGTCGCGGTTTAGACGCACAGCCTTTCACCGGCAGCGAGTATTCCGTGCTTGCCGCGCTCAGCGGTTCCTCGGAGCTGCAATTCTTGTATGATGTCGGATCGCTCACAAAGCTTGCCGTCAGCTCGGATACAGAAACATTGTTTAACGGTCGCTCGTATCTCGGCGATTTTGAGTTTTCACGCTGCGGCAATGCGCTTAACGTAATAAATTATGTGAACATCGAAAGCTATGTTGCGGGAGTCCTGCCGTATGAAATGAACGCGCTGTGGCCTGCGGAGGCACTCAAGGCACAGGCGCTATGCGCGAGAACATATGCGATAAATAACATAAATTCATATGCAAAGTACGGATTTGACCTGCGTGATGATACATACAGTCAGGTCTATAACGGCACATTGGGTACAACAAGCGAAACCGACAGTGCCGTTGGTCAGACCGAGGGCAGGCTCGTGCGGTATAATTCCGCCGCTTGCAGGATCTACTATATGTCGGCCTCGGGCGGCGCGACCGACAGCGGAGAGAACGTGTTTTCGCAGCGTCGGGCATATCTTTCGGGAGTGCGCGACCCGTATGAGTCGGAGCTTGATTTTTATAATAAAGAGTGGAAAAGTGAGCTGCTGCCCGAAAATGTGAGCTATCGTCTCAATAACCGCGGCTATGAGCTGGGACTTGTAACGCAGATAGAGCCCACGCTTTCACCCTTCGGAAATGTCATCGCGCTGAAAATAACTGACGAGGACGGCATGGTGCTTGAGCTGGCGGGGGAATATTGCTTTCGCGCCTTGGGACTGAGCAGCCTTCACTATACGATAAGCCAAACCGAAAACGACGACGGCGAGACCGTTTTTACATTCGAAGGCGGTGGTTGGGGTCATAACTGCGGAATGAGCCAGTGGGGCGCCTACTCAATGGCATACAACCACGCAGCCTCCGCCGAAGATATAATAGATTTTTATTTTAACGGAGCATATATAGGATGAACAAATCTGATTTTGATTTTTACTTGCCGGAGCGGCTTATTGCGCAGACTCCGCTTGAAAAGCGAGACTCCTCGCGCCTATTGCATCTTGATAAGAGAACAGGCGAGATTGAGCACAAGCATTTTCGAGATATAACTCGGTATCTAAAAAAAGGTGACTGCCTTGTTTTAAACGACTCACGCGTTTTGCCGGCGAGGCTCATCGGCTCGCGGCGCAGCGGCGGAGCGGTAGAACTCGTTTTGCTGCGTGATCTCGGCGAGGGATGCTGGGAATGTCTGAGCCGGCCGGGCAGAAAAACCAAGCCCGGCACGGAGCTGTTTTTCGGCGACGGTGAGCTCACGGCTACGGTCGAGAGCGTTGCTGAGGGCGGAAACAGGATAGTGAAATTCCACTATGAGGGCGTTTTTCTCGAAAAGCTCGAAAGACTCGGCAAAATGCCGCTTCCCCCGTATATTAAAGAGGAGCTTCAGGACTCCGAGCGCTATCAGACCGTTTACTCACGCGAGCTCGGCAGCGCGGCCGCACCGACTGCTGGACTGCATTTCACGAAAGAGCTCCTGCGCGAAATCGAGGATATGGGCGTAAAAATATGCTATGTGACGCTCCATGTCGGACTTGGTACATTCAGACCCGTAAAGGCTGAAAAAATTGAAGAGCACGAGATGCACTCCGAGTTTTGCATCGTGTCGGAGGAAACGGCTCGTATCGTAAACGAAACAAAGCGCGCCGGCGGCAGAGTCATCGCGGTCGGAACGACGTCGTGCCGCACCCTTGAGAGCTTTGCCAAGGAAAACGGCGAGCTTGAGGCTACATCGGGCTGGACGAGCATCTTTATCTATCCGGGATATAAATTCAAGTGCATAGATGCGCTCATAACGAATTTCCATCTGCCGGAGAGCACGCTCATCATGCTTGTTTCTGCTCTTGCCGGTAGGGAAAACATCCTGCACGCTTACGCTGTCGCGGTCGAGGAGGAGTACAGATTTTTCTCGTTTGGCGATGCAATGATCATAGAATAGGGGAGATGTAATGTACACACTTAAAAAACAGGAAGGCAGCGCAAGACGCGGCGAGCTTGTCACTCCGCACGGTACGGTCCAGACTCCGGTTTTTATGAATGTCGGAACTGCGGCGGCGATCAAAGGTGCGCTCTCTGCGGAGGATCTTAAAAATATCGGCTGTCAGGTCGAGCTGTCGAACACGTATCATCTGCACCTGCGTCCGGGCGACGAGCTCGTGCGCGATATGGGCGGACTGCATAAATTCATGACCTGGGACGGCCCGATACTCACCGACAGCGGCGGGTTTCAGATATTTTCCCTTGCGAGCCTGAGAAAAATCACCGAAGAGGGTGTGAAGTTTAATTCTCACATCGACGGCCGGCATATATTCATGGGACCAGAGGAGAGCATGCGTATTCAGTCAAACCTCGGCTCGGATATTGCGATGGCATTTGACGAGTGTATAAAGATACCCTCACCGCGCGACTATGTTCAGAAATCGTGCGACAGAACTTATCGCTGGCTTACACGCTGCAAAGCTGCGCTCACTGAGTATAACAGCCGCGAAGATGCGGTCAATCCCGGTCAGATGCTTTTCGGAATTAATCAAGGTGCGACCTTTGCCGACATACGCATTGAGCACATGAAAAAAATCTCTGAGCTCGATTTGCCCGGATATGCCATCGGCGGTTTGGCAGTGGGGGAGACCCATCAGGAGATGTACGATACGATACAGGCTGTCGAGGAGTATATGCCCAAGGACAAGCCACGCTATCTAATGGGTGTCGGTACTCCCGGCAATATCATCGAGGGCGTTGCCAGAGGCGTTGACTTCTTCGACTGCGTCATGCCGGCCCGAAACGGAAGACACGGCCATCTCTTCACTTGGAACGGCATTATAAATATAAAAAACGAAAAGTATTTTCGTGACGAACTGCCCATTGACCCGGAATGTGACTGCCCCGTGTGCCGCAGATATTCCAAGGCATACGTTCGCCACCTGTTCAAGGCAAATGAAATGCTTGCAATGCGCTTTGCCGTAATGCATAATTTGTATTTCTACAACAAGCTCACGGAAAAAATCCGACTTAGCCTTGATGAGGGCAATTTTGAACAGTTCAGAGGAAAGTATTCAAAATTGTTGGATACGCGCATATAAAATACTTGAAATCGTGCGCATTACTATGTATAATTAGTTAGAATATTGTGCAACAATAAATATACGATTACAAAGGAGCAAACTATGTTTTTAGCAGCACCCACCGGAGCAGCAGGTTCCGGTTCCATGATCATCATGCTTCTTCTCTTCTTTGTTCTGATGTGGTTCTTCATGATCAGACCCGAGAAGAAAAAGCAGAAGAAAGTTGAAGCCATGCGCAATGCGCTGAGCGTCGGCGACGAAATAGTTACCATTGGCGGTATCATGGGCACTATCGTTCATGTCACCGAGGACGATATCACCATCGAGACCAGCGAGGACAAGGTTCGCCTCCAGTTCAAGAAGTGGGCAGTCAGCACCAATGTCAGAGCTGAGGCAGCTGAGGCTAAGGAAAAAGAGAAAAAGTAATTTCCGGCATTAAAATACCTTCGGATAAATAAGATGTACAAACATCTGTATCCGGAGGTATTTTTATGTCCAAAAGCAAAAATGCAGAAAAGGGAAGAGTGACGACGGGCGTTTTGGCAGCGCTTGCTGTATGTGCGATTCTGTGCGGAGCGTATGCCCTGCTTGTGAAGAATGAAAAGCTTCCCGAGAGCAGCGCGGATATCATAATAAGTGCAAGCATAGCGATAAGCGCTGCATTGGGCGGCCTGATAGCAACTGTCGGACGCAATAGGGGAGGGGGCGTCGGGCTTATTATCGGCTGTATTTTTGCCGCAATTTTATGCGCTGTGCCGCTTGCTGCCTACTCAGATAATGTAAATTGGCTCAAAATACTCCGCATTTTTTTAATATCGGCAGCCGGAGGATTTCTTGGAGGAGCACTCAATTTATGCAAAAGTAACAAAAGTTTTCATAAAGGCCGCAAATAGCCCCTCTGCGATTACTGATTGTATACATCAATTGCGGTTAACATAACATCAAGTGATAACCTATATATAGTCAGATTGATGCTTATGATAACCCAAATATTGCGTTTACAGGTGCATATAGCGCTTGAAACGGAGCTATTAAGTATCTTGGTTTACATAACGCTGTTTACATAATATATCGACATAATTAACAAAATTGATGTAATTTTTCAAAACCTCTTGCTTACAATGAAAATTTGTATTATATTGTGTTTACGCAGTAATTATGTAAATCCATTAGTTATTTAACATATTCGCGTCATATGTGAGGAGAACTTATGGATAATAATTTTCTGTGTCGGAAAACCGTTAGATCATCAGGCTTTGGCTCAGCTTTTTGGCTTGTATGCGTGGCTTTTCTTCTCGGCGCTCTGCTCTTTTGGTTGATCGCTGCGGATTGCCGCGCAGATATTATGTATAGCCTTGAAAGCAGCGGAGCGGTGCTTCCGTGCGCTGTCTGCGCCGCCGCGCTGTTTGCCGCTGCCGCGTCGATCATCTTGCCTGCGGCTCCGTTTGCCGCGGTGCTTTGTTCTCTGCTCGGAGGATCGGCGGCTGCGCTTTTAGCCTGCCTGTCATTTCAGCGTGCGATATTGTCGGCGGACTTCATAAAGCCTGCGCTTGTTGAGCTCGCGTTCGTCACGGCGATGCTCTATATCTCGTGCAGCGTGTTTATATTTTCGACGCGGCTGAGAGCGCTCGTGAGAAGCGACAGTCGTCTGCGCACGGCTCTCATGAGCGTTTATATTGCGGCGGTTTTGTTTCTGATTTTTTCGGCGGCGCTTTGCTATTTTAGATAAATCTTTTTGAAAGGGGTGTGCGAATGCTCAACTCGGAATGTCTTGAAATTTTTAATAAGTACCTTGTCGAGGTGAAAAAGTGTTCGCAGAATACCCTCAGCTCTTACATGCGTGACGTCCGTCAGCTTAGCGACTACCTTGAAACACATTCCGACGCTTCTATTGCGGAGGCGGACGGAGATGAGCTTCATGAGTACATACAGTGGCTCAAGGGTAACGGCAAGTCTGTTGCAACGGTTTCGAGAGCCATTGCTTCAATTAAATGCATGTACGGCGTTCTTGTTGAAAACGGCGTTGTGAGCGAAAATCCGACAGGTAAGCTGACGCCCGATAAAACGACTCATAAGCTGCCGCAGATACTGACCAGCAAGGAGGTTGAGCTGCTGCTTGAGCAGCCCTCCTGCACAGACGCAAAGGGGTACAGAGACAGAGCGATGCTTGAGCTTCTGTATGCGACAGGAATTCGCGTAAGTGAGCTAATAGCACTGAACATAAGCGATGTTAATACCACGGCGGGCGTTATCCGCTGCGTGAGTAAGGATAAAGAAAGACTTATACCTTTGTATTCGACCGCCGTCAAAGCGCTGACGGAGTATATTGAATTTGTCCGTCCGCAGATGATCGCATTGCCGAATGAGCAGGCGCTGTTCGTTAACGTGAGCGGAGACAGAATGTCGCGTCAGGGCTTCTGGAAGATAATCAAATCCTATCAGCAGAAGGCGCACATCGAAAAAACGATCACACCGCATACGCTGCGCCATTCGTTTGCAGCTCATCTGCTTGAAAACGGCGCAGACCTCCATTCCATACAGGAAATGCTCGGCCATGCCGATATTTCCTCGACGCAGATATATTCTCAGCTTGTAAAAAAGCAGCTCAAGGATGTGTACAACAAAGCGCACCCGCGTGCGCATAACGGCTGATATAACAAAAGGCTGACACCTTCGACTATTGTCAATAGTGTCAGCCTATTTATTTTTTCGATTTAGCAGATCCTGAAATTCAAGCCGTTTGCCTTCGCGTAATTTTCCGCGGCACTGCCTCTTTTACAGTGTATCACCACCTTAGGCGACTCAAGAAATGCGTCAGGTTCAATTATTTTTACGGACTCGGGAATAGCAACCGAACAAAGAGATGAGCAGGAGCGGAAAGCAAATGTGCATATTTTTTCGCAGCCAAACGGTATGTGCACACTTTCCAGCGATATGCAGCGATTGAATGCGGAGCGCGCTATTGTTTTTACCGGAGCCTTAAATTCAGCTCTTTTTAGATTAGGGCTATTGTAAAATGCCAGATATCCTATTTCGTCAAGCTCCGCTTCGACGATAAGCTCCGTTAAATTGTCGTTATTTTTAAATGAGTTGTCGGCAATTGCTCTCACGGGTCTGCCGTTGATTTCGGCTGGTATATGGAGATACGAAACCTTCCTGCTGCCGTTTGAAAGCTTAACGGTGCCATGTGAGCAGGAGTAGTCAAAGTCGAGCGTTGCACCTTTTTCGGCGTAGTTTTTGAATGCATCGTCGATTATTCGCCGCCTGTACTTTCCGTAGAGCGGCCCGTTATTATACTGATGTATGTCTATTCCCGCACCGCCGACGTTGTACTCTATGAGCACCGGCTCACCGTCTTCGTCTATGGCAATATCCCATGAAGCAACGCCAAACATCGGCACGTGCATATGGCACCGCTTCACTGCCTCCAATGCTTTATCGAAATTTGGGACAAAGCCTTCACTGAATACAAAACCGTTAGGATGAACATCATAGCGTTCGCCTTTTTGGGTATAGCCGCAGCTGTTGAGATGGCCGTCCGGTTTAACTCCGCATCCGACTCCGCCGCTGCTGAAGTTATCAACATGGCTGCCGCTGTTACCGATCCTGACAACTGCGGATAGGGGAATGGACTCACCGTCAAGCATTATGCATATTATGCGGATCGTGTTGACCGACGACGGATTCATTTTTGCCATTTCAGGATGCTGCTTCATGACGAGCTGGACGGCAATGTCGGGATCTGCGTCAAGAGCCTCGGATATTTCGCTTTTGGTATTTCCTGTGCCGAAGAAGCGAACGCCCTTGCCTCCGCTGCTGGCGCGGCTTATTTTAACGACGATACCCGGGTCAAGAGAGCCATAGAGCTTGTTAACGGCATCCTGCTTCGAAAGAGGCGAAAAGTCAGTGTCAAGATATATTCCGTGTATCTTGCGTATCAGCGTAACGGGGTGTTTTACGCACGGAAGAAGCACGTCCATGTAATTCTTGTCAAGAAAAGCGCGCAGATAATCAAAATCAATTTTACTCCACTCGACATTGTAGTAGTGTATGTCGCTGCCTACATATTCCGGACTGAACACTCCGGTTTTATCACTGTAAACCTGCACCCAAAGCGGATCTACAAGCCCGGTATCCCATATATCGTTCCACGCCGCTTTGATTTCATTAAGCTGCTGCGCGCTAAGCTCCGTAGTTTCGCCGGTCATTTTCTTGAACCACGTTCTCAATGCGGCTGTTTTGACGGCGCGCTTTTCACCGCTGCACATAGCGTTCACGGAACGGATCAGATCCTCGCATCGATTTTTGCACAATGTCTCAAACATATAGTTATATAACTTGTCTTTAATGGAATATTTCATGCTTGCCTCCAATCACGAGCTTTGAATTTAGTATATTATATCCCCGACGGCATCGCAACGCCGTGCAAAAAAATTTACATTTGTTTCACACGTAAGCACCGCTCGGTTTTGTGTTGTAATAATGGCTGGAATGTGGTAAAATTATCAGATAGGATGTGATTTACTTGCGTATTTTAGGCATTGACCCGGGGCTTGCTACGGTGGGCTTTTCGGTCGTTGATATCGATAAGTCAAAAATGAAGCTCGTAACCTGCGGCATCATAAGCACACCGGCACATACCTCTCTGTCGAGTCGCCTTGACAGAATATTTGCCGATATGAACGAACTTTTAAGCACGTTTTCCCCCGATGTGATGTCGATTGAGGAGCTGTTTTTCAATACAAACATTACTACCGGCATATCTGTTGCACACGCGAGAGGTGTCATTTTACTTGCAGCGTATCGCGCGGGAGTCGCTGTATTTGAATATACGCCGCTTCAGGTCAAGCAGGCTGTTGTCGGTTATGGCAGGGCAGAGAAGCGGCAGGTCATCGACATGGTCAGGCGGATTTTAAATCTCACGGCAGCCCCGAAGCCGGACGATGCCGCGGACGCCGTTGCGTTGGCGATTTGCCATGCCCGCAGCTCTACATCTTTACTTTCCCGAAAGGACAGCGAAGGCTTATGTTCTACCATTTAAGCGGAATTGTTACCGACATTGATATAAACCTCGCCGTTATCGACTGCTCCGGTGTCGGATACGCGGTCAATACCACGACGAATACGCTCTCTCGGCTCAAAGTCGGAGAGAAGAGCAAGGTTTATATATCCGAGTGCATAAAAGAGGACAGCTTTGAGCTATACGGCTTTGCGACTGTCAGCGAGAAGCGATGCTTCGAGATGCTGCTGACCGTTTCCGGCATAGGTCCCAAGGCGGCGCAGGCTATTTTGTGTGCGGTGACTCCCGAGGGACTGGCTCTTGCCATAATGAACGGCGACGATAAGGTCATCACGGCAGCCCAAGGCGTGGGAAAGAAGATAGCGCAGAGAGTTATTCTTGAGCTCAAGGACAAGATCGCAAAACAGCTGGGCGCTGCCGATGCTCCCGAAATGCCCACAGTGCTCACACAAGCAGACGCTGACGCAGGCACCGGTAGAAGCGACGCAGTCGCTGCGCTCATGGTGCTCGGCTACGGTGCTGCTGAGATCAACTCCGTTCTGCGGAGAATGGATACAAGCGGCATGAGCACGGAGCAGATCGTAAAGATCGCGCTCAAGAACCTTATGTAAGGAGGCAAAAGATGAGCATAAATTTCGCTGACGGACTTGAGGATGTTCCCGTAGTGACCAGCTCGTCCGTGCTGCCCGAGGACGCGGGCGAGGGAAGCCTTCGACCGAGAACTTTGACCGAATATATCGGTCAGGAAAAGGCAAAGGACAACCTCGGTGTTTTTATTGACGCAGCAAGACTCCGCAACGAGCCGCTTGACCATGTTTTGCTGCATGGCCCTCCGGGACTCGGCAAGACCACGCTCGCTGCCGTTATCGCAAACGAAATGGGCGTCAATATGCGCATAACCTCCGGCCCCGCGATCGAGCGTCCGGGTGATCTCGTTGCGATGCTTACAAACCTCAATGAGGGCGATATTCTTTTCGTTGACGAGATACATAGGCTAAACCGCGCCTATGAGGAAATCCTGTACCCCGCCATGGAGGACTATGCAATAGATATAATCCTCGGCAAGGGCCCCTCGGCAAACTCTCTGCATCTTGAGCTTCCGAAATTCACGCTCATCGGAGCGACCACACGTTCGGGTCAGCTCACAGCGCCCTTGCGCGACCGCTTCGGAGTAACGCTTAGGCTTGAGCTGTACACTGTCGATGAGCTCAAAAAAATAGTTGAGCGTTCTGCTAACATACTGGGTATTGATATTGACAGCGGCGGCGCCGTTGAGATCGCATCCCGCTCCCGCGGCACTCCGAGAATAGCCAACCGCATGCTGCGCCGTGTGCGAGATTTTGCGCAGGTGAGGGCGGATGGCGTCATAACCAAGGAAGTCGCGGATATGTCGCTTTCAAGGCTTGAGGTCGATAAGAGCGGTCTTGATTCGCTTGACCGCAGAATGCTGCGCAGCATAATAGAGTTTTATAACGGCGGTCCCGTCGGACTTGAAACGCTTGCAGCGACCATAAACGAGGACTCCGTCACACTTGAGGACGTGTATGAGCCGTACCTTCTTCAGCAGGGCTTTCTGACCAGGACCCCTCGCGGCCGCTGCGTTACACGCAAAGCATATGAGCACCTCGGCATCCGTCAGCTCGGTCAGCAGGAAATTGACCTTTAAACAATTATTTTTATGAAAATACTGTTATTTTCAAGCAAGTTTCTATTGACTTTCAACAAATTTGAGCTATACTATAATAGTATTGTTGGAAGTAACAGTGGTTTCTATGATTAAATACGCTGATTTAGAAGATAATGAATTGCAGAGGCTCTCGACAGAGGGCGACAGGTACGCAGAAGAAGCACTCGTTTCGCGCTATATGCGTCTTGTTAGGATCTGTGCCCGTCCGTTGTTTCTTGCGGGCGGCGAGAGCGAGGATCTAATACAGGAGGGTATGTTCGGACTGCTTTCTGCCATAAGGCAGTATGAGCAGGGGCATAACGCTTCGTTCAAGACCTTTGCGGAATGGTGCATCAGAAACAGACTCAAATCGGCAATCCGATCTGCTTCCAGCCTCAAGCACGACCCACTTAACAACGGCTTGCCGTTGGAGCAAATACTCTCAGATGAATCCCAGACCCCGGCAGCATGCGCTGAATTTTTTCAGAAATCTCCTGAGGAGCAGGTTCTGGCAAGAGAGAACAAGAAATACACAGAACAGTTATATTTATCCCTGATCAATATGCTTTCCAAATATGAGAAGGCGGTGTTGACGCATTATTTGGACGGTTTGAGCTATAAGGAAATAGCGAAGTTGACCGAAAAAAGCGACAAGGCAGTCGATAATGCGATACAGCGGATAAGGCGCAAAACTGCGCAAATGCTTAAATCAGGCGATATCAGCAGAAGCTGACGCATATAAAAGCCGACAGGCGAGTTTTTCAAAAGAGAGGATTTACAATGTACGAAGACAAGACCTTAGTTTGCAAGGAATGTGGCCAGGAGTTCGTGTTCTCCGCAGGCGAGCAGGAGTTTTACGCAGAGCGCGGATTCCAGAATGAGCCCCAGCGCTGCAAGGCGTGCCGCGACGCTCGCAAGAACGCAGCACGTGGTCCCCGTGAGTTCTTCACCGCAGTTTGCGCAGCTTGCGGCGGCGAGGCAAAGGTTCCCTTTGAGCCCAAGTCCGATCGTCCTGTTTACTGCAGCGAGTGCTTTGCAAAGATGAAGGAACAGGCCTGAGGTTAAAACTGCAGGAATAGAGTGGGACGTCCTTTCGGCGTCCCGTTCTTATTCATAAATCTTAGGATTGGAGATTAAAATCATGGAAATGCTGAAGATTATGGACATCGGCAGAGACAGTATTATTTCTGAGATCCTCGAGAACTTCCCGGAAGCAATGCCCAAGTTCCAGGAGCTTGGAATGCACTGCCTCGGCTGCGCGCTGGCTACCTCTGAAAGCCTCGAGCAGGCTTGCGCCGCACACGGCGTAGATCCCGACGAATTCATCGTCGAGCTCAAGGCATATCTGCTGGCCCTGTAAAAACACAGTAAGCAACGAATGAAAAGCCGGTCACTCCGGCTTTTCTGCGTATATGGAGATAAATTATGAGCAGCAGACTTGAACTGATGGCACGGCTTGCCCAAGGCGGAAGCGGAGTTGCGGACGTCGGAACAGACCACGCAATACTGCCTATAATGCTTCGCCGCAGCGGTTTTGCGGGAAGAATTGTCGCGGGAGATATTAACGATGGTCCGCTTGCGAAGGCTCGACTTGCGCTTGAGCAGGCAGACATAGATGACGTTGAGCTCGTTTTAAGCGACGGTCTTGCCGGTATAGGCAGCGACGGAATTGATACGATAGTTGTGGCCGGAATGGGCGGAGATACCATAACCGGCATACTCGACCGTGGCCTTTATGATACTCCCGAGTGGGCGGAAAAGACCGATTATAGGCTCATTCTTCACCCAGTTACGAAGCCCGAAATACTTCGCTATTGGCTTATAAATAACGGCTTTGTTATAACGCACGAGGATCAAATAGAGGATAACGGCGTACTGTGTCAGATAATCAGCGCCTCTCAGGGTGAGAGCGTCAGATACAAGGATTGCGAGCTTTTTGTGGGCAAATATGAGCAGGTGAGAGGCGGAGAGTATTTCAAAGCCAATCTCGACAGGCACATAAGGCGCTTTCACACGGCAGCCGAAAGCCTTGAATCATCAGACGATGCCTCGCTCAAGGCATGGAGAGCAATACTCGTAAGCATGGAGCGCGAGCTTATCGAAATGAAAGGATGATACTATGACGAGCGTCGGACAGATATTGCAGAAGCTTGAAGAAATGGCCCCGACTGCGCTTAAAATGGACTTTGACAATGTGGGGCTGCTTGTCGGAGATAAGAATAAGACGGTGTATAAGTGTCTTATCGCACTCGATATAACGGACGACGTTATAAAAGAAGCGTCGGATATGAGTGCGCAGCTTATCGTTTCTCACCATCCCATAATTTTCGGCGGCATTAAAAGTGTGACGGCGGATGACCTTGTAGGCAGAAAGATAATCGCGTTGCTGAGCGGCGGAATATCCGCAATATGCATGCATACAAACCTCGATATAGCCCGCGGCGGAGTAAACGATGCACTGATCTCCGCGCTCGGAGTTATGGCAAGCTCGTACTTAGAGCCTGCCGACGCTCCGGATGAGGGCTGCGGCAGAATAGGCGAGTATGAGGACGCGATGGAATTTGAGAGATTCCTGTCCCTGTGTAAGGACAAACTCGGCGCAAACGGACTTAGGTATCATTATGCGGGAAGGCCGGTCAAAAAGCTTGCAGTTATGGGCGGCTCGGGCGGCTCAGCGCTCATGTACGCCGTGGACGCGGGATGTGATACGTATGTCACGTCTGACATTAAGTACAACAGCTTTCTTGACGCCAAGGAGCTCGGCATAAATCTTATAGACGCCGATCATTTCTGCACGGAAAATGTGATAGTCCCGGCACTTGAACGCAGTCTTTCACAGGCATTTTCCGATGTAGGCTTCAAGATTTCCAAGGTACACGGACAGACGGCGCAGTTTTATTGACATATTAGACCTCCGCAGCTCATAGACTCGTACAAACGAGAATGCTGCGGAGGTTTTTCTATGACAAACACCGATATTTACAAAGATATTGCCGCGCGCACGAACGGAGCAGTCATGCTCGGTGTTGTGGGGCCTGTCAGGACCGGAAAATCAACGTTCATAAAGCGCTTCATGGAAATGCTCGTAATTCCCAATATAAGCGACGAATTTGCCCGCGCAAGAGCTCGCGACGAGCTGCCGCAGAGCGGGTCAGGCCGCACGATAATGACCGCTGAGCCGAAATTTGTCCCGGAGGACGCTGTGCAGGTAAGCCTCGGGGACGGCGTTATATGCAATGTGCGCCTTGTTGACTGCGTGGGCTATATGATACCCGGTGCATCTGGACGCTTTGAGGACGGCGGCGAAAGACTTGTTACCACGCCGTGGTTTGACCATGAGGTCACAATGACCGAAGCTGCCGAATTCGGAACGAGCAAGGTTATATGCGACCATTCAACGATAGGTATAGTCGTAACGACCGACGGTAGCATATGCGACATAGACCGTGAGGCATATTTAGAAGCGGAAGAACGCGTCATAACCGAACTTCAAAGTATCGGTAAGCCATTTGTGATACTTTTAAACAGCACTCACCCCGACAGTGATGCGGCAATAGCCATAGAACACGAGCTTTCCGAAAAATACGGTGCTGCGTGTATTCGCGTAAACTGCCAGGAGCTTCGAGAGAGCGACATAGCCGAAGTGATGCGTAAGGTTTTGGGGCAGTTCCCCATAAGCGAGATAGCGATACACTTTCCCGATTGGCTCGGCGCAATGGACTGCGACAGCGAGCTTAAATGCGAGCTTTTTGAAGCACTTACGGCTGCATCTGAAAATGTAAAGCGAGTAAGCGATATAAGCGGTATGCTCGGCAAGATATCCGAGCATGACATTGTCGAGGCTGCTTATATAGACAGCAGCGACCTCGGCAGTGGTATGATAAACGTTGCGATTGACGTTCCGAGAGCTCTGTATTATAAGCTCATAAGCGCACAGGCGGGCATGGAGATCGAAAACGACGGCGAGCTCATCGGAGCACTTCGTAACCTGAGTGAGACAAAACACGAGTACGATAAAATAAAGGACGCGCTCAACTCCGTGCGTCAGACCGGATACGGAGTAGTCATGCCGAGCACCGAGGATCTTCAAATCGAAGAGCCGCAGCTTGTGAAACAGAACGGAAAGTACTCCGTTAAGCTCAAGGCGCGCGCGCCTGCAATACACATGCTAAAAACAGGGGTTGAAGCGGTGGTTACTCCGTCAATAGGAGGAGCGGGAGCATCAGATGAGATAATAAGCTTCCTCCTTCAAGGCTTTGATGGCGATATGAGCAGGCTTTGGGAATCAAACATATTCGGGCAGCCTATTTACGAAATTGCCCACAGCGCAATATCCCGCCGCCTCGAGAGTCTCCCCGGAAATACGAGAGCAAAGCTTCAGGAAACCTTACAGCGCATAGTTAACGAGGGTAGGGGAACGCTCATATGTATTCTGATTTAAAATAATATAACGGTATTGGCGAAGTACAAAAAATGAGTACTTCGCTTTTTTTAATACAATTGCTCACAATTAGATGAAAAAAGTTCAAAATTTTTTGTATTATAATTATTGAAAAAGCATTTATTTGAAGTTATAATGTTTTCATCAACAACGGAGGTGGGTAATATGAAACCAGTATCTAAAGTAGCAGAAGCAGTCCGCGCCTCGACCACTCTTGCGGTTGACAGCCTTGCAAAGCAGATGAAGGCAGACGGACTTGATGTTGTAGGCTTCGGCACGGGTGAACCAGATTTTAACACTCCCGATAATATCAATATGGCAGGTATTAAGGCGATTTGCGACGGCAAGACCAAGTACACTCCGGCAGCCGGCATAATCCCTCTGAGAAAGGCAATCGCGCAGCGCCTAAAAGAAGACTGCGGCCTTGATTATGACTACACTCAGATAGTCGTTGCCAGCGGTGCAAAGCACAGTGTTTACATCGCGCTTGCGGCAATAACCAACCCCGGCGACGAGATAATCATCCCCGCACCTTTCTGGGTCAGTTATTTCGAGATGGTTCGCATGACGGGCGGCACTCCGGTCATCGTTGAAGCAGGCGAGGAACAGGGCTTTAAGATCACCGCACGGCAGCTTGAGGCGGCAATTACCGATAAGACCAAGTGCCTTATGCTCAATAACCCCTCGAACCCCACCGGTATGATCTACTCGGCAGATGAACTGCGTGCCATTGCGGACGTTTGCATTAAGCACGATCTGTATATTCTCGCGGACGAAATCTACTACCAGCTTATTTACGATGGAGTTGAGTTTACAAGCATAGCGAGCCTCGGCGAGGAAGTCAAGGAGCGCACTCTGCTCATCAACGGCGTTTCAAAGTCCTACGCAATGACAGGCTGGCGTGTCGGCTACTGTGCCGCAAACAAGACTCTTGCAAAAATCATGTCCAACTACCTGAGCCATTCCACCGGCGCTCCGTCCACGATAAGCCAGTGGGCTTCTGTTGAGGCTCTCACAGGCCCTCAGGACGGCATCGAAGCCATGCGCAAGGAATTCCTCAAGCGCCGCGACTACATCGTCAGACGCATTAACGAAATTCCGGGTGTGAGCTGCATCGTCCCTAACGGCGCATTTTATGTCATGATGAACATCGAAAAGCTCGTCGGAAAAACTCTCGGCGGCAAGCTCATTGAAAATGACGACGATTTTGCCGTTGCACTGCTTGAAAAAGCGCTCGTTGCTGTAGTACCGTGCTCCGGCTTCGGTATGAAGAACTTTGTGCGCTGGTCCTATGCCGCTTCCATGGAGAACATTCAGAAGGGACTTGACCGCCTTGAAAAATTCGTGACCGAATGATATAATGCCTTAAACAGGCACTACATTGGCGCAATAAATGATATAAAAATCACCCCGTCAACATAGCTTGTTAATGGGGTGATTTTGTGTTTGTTATCATAAAACTCAGGGACGCTGTGAAAAAAGCGGAAGCAATCGCGCTTGCCGTTATATTGGTTGCGGTCGTGATATACGCACTACCGAGTAGTAAAATGACCGCTGCATTCAATCCATACGAGGACCACGCTCTCGTTATTGATCCCGGGCACGGTGGTATCGACGGAGGTGCGGTATCCGCAGACGGTTACAAGGAGAGCGACATCAACCTTGCGATAGCACTGAAAATGTCCTCACTGTGCGACTTTTTAGGAATTGACAGCGTTCTCACTCGCACCGGCGACAGCGATAACTCCGAAGACGGCAGCTACAGCGAGCACGACAGCCTTGTTACACGCGCTCAAATAGCAAATTCTGCGCAAAACGCCGTGCTGATAAGCGTGCATCAAAACAAATTCCCGAGCGAGGTCGTCAGCGGCTCAGAGGTAATGTATGCACCGATACAGGGCAGCAGACAGCTTGCGGAAATAGCGCAGGAAAACATGGTCAATATGCTCGACCCGGAGAACAGGCGGGTTGCGCGCCCTGCGCCAAAGGAGCTTCTGCTCACGGCCAGAGTGGAGTGTCCCACAATACTTGCCGAATGCGGTTTTATGTCCAATCCCGACGAGGTAAAACTCCTTATAAGCGATGAATATCAGCTGAAGATTGCGGCTGCACTCGTCGGCTCATACATACGGTTTTCCTTCGAAACGGAGAACATTTAAGGATGAAATGAGGATCAAATATGAAACAAAAGATGGTTTTCTGCTGCTCGGAATGCGGAAATGAAACTGTAAAATGGAGCGGACGCTGCCTTGCCTGCGGCGCATGGGACAGCCTCGTTGAGGTCAAAGCAGACATAAAGGGGAGGGGTAGCTCAAAAAGCACGCGCTCTGCCTCTGTAAAGAAGCCGAAACTCATATCCGAGCTTGATACGCAGTCCGAAATGCGCTTTTCGACAGGCATAGGTGAATTTGACAGAGTGCTCGGCGGCGGTGCCGTAAGAGGTTCGCTCGTCCTTGTGGGAGGTGCACCGGGAATAGGAAAATCGACCCTGCTTTTGCAGCTTTGCGGGCTCACCGAAGCCGGTCAAAAAATTCTCTATGTCACGGGCGAGGAAAGCGAAAGGCAGCTCAAAATGCGTGCACAGCGACTCGGAGTTGACAAGGGCGAAATATATGTACTTGCCGAGACGGGGCTTGCGGAGGTAATGGAGAATATCGAGGCTCTTTCGCCCGATATTGTGATAATCGACTCCATTCAGACAATGTTTGACGCGGATATAAGCTCGGCTCCCGGCAGCGTAAGCCAGGTGCGCGAGTGCACTATGTCTATAATGCGCCTTACTAAGGAAAACGGATTTACGACATTTGTCATAGGCCACATAAATAAAGAAGGTAGTATCGCCGGGCCGAAGGTGCTGGAGCACATGGTCGACTGCGTGCTTTACTTTGAGGGTGAGCGCAGCACCTCGTTCAGAATACTCAGAGCGGGGAAGAACCGCTTCGGCTCAACTAACGAGATTGGCGTTTTCGAAATGAACGACAGGGGACTGAAGGAACTCAAAAACCCCTCTGAGATATTGCTCTCGGGTCGCCCGCAAAATGCGCCCGGAACTTGCGTCACCTGTGTTATCGAGGGCTCGCGTCCGATTTTAGCTGAAATTCAGGCTTTAATCGCGCCCTCGGCGTATAATTCAGGCAGACGCAGTTCAAACGGCATTGATTATAACAGGGCAACTCTGCTGCTTGCCGTTCTGGAAAAGCGCGGCGGTATGTCGGTTTCGAGCTGCGATGCGTATATAAACGTGATTGGCGGACTCGAGCTCGAAGAGCCCGCAGCCGACCTTGCAACGCTTCTTGCCATTGCAAGCAGCTTCAGGGACTTACCGCTCGGCCGTGATTTGGCGGCCGTCGGCGAGGTCGGGCTCTCGGGCGAAATAAGAAGCGTAAATAACCTCAATTCGCGCCTTTCGGAGATAGCGCGCCTGGGATTTAAGCGCTGCGTGGTACCTGCGCACATAAAAGATGATATCAGAAAGCCCGACGGTCTTGAGCTTATCTCGGTCAAGGATATCCGTGAGGCAATAAACGCAACGCTCGGCTGAAAAATGGAGAGATTTTTAGATATTCCGCACCTGCCGCAAGGAAAAGTGCGCAAAATTATACTCGGTGAAAAGTACAGAAAAGTGCTTGAAAATGCGCTTTTAACGCATGATTTGCAGCCATTATGGTTAAAATGTAATGAGAATGTGGACGAGCGTCTTTCGGGTCACTGCGACCTGATGGCTGCACATCTCGGTGGTAAGTATTTGGCTGTGCTTGAAGATAAAGCAGCACAATGTGAACGAATTAACAATATACAGCTTCTTAAAATCAAAGTGCCAGAGAAGACTGTTTATCCGTATGACGCAAAGCTCAATTTCTGCATAGTCGGAAGTAAGCTTATATACAATCCCAAAATCGCAGACGAAACTGCGGTGGCACGCTTAAATAAAGTGCCCGCAGCTTGCAAACAGGGTTACACGAAATGCTCGGTATGCGTCGTTGACGAAAGCTCAATTATAACGGCCGATGCCGGCATTGCGCGGATCGCCGAAGGTGTCGGAATCGGCGTGCTGCTTGTTGACGAGAAAATCACGGCTCTGGAGGGATTTGAATACGGCTTCATAGGCGGAGCATCATTTAAAATAAACAGAAATGAAATTGCATTCACGGGAGTTATAAAAGACGCAGCTCAGAAGCTGCGCATAGAGAGCTTCTTAAATGAACGCGGCATCAGTGCAGTCTATCTGACAGAGCGCACACTATTTGATATAGGCAGCGCAATACCGATAACCGAAGAAATATAGCGAGGATCCGGTTTACGTTCAATATGAGGTCGAACAGTCTCAATTGCTCCATTTAACCGCTATCTCGCTGTTTTTGCCTCCCCTATATTAAACAAAATCTTTATTTTGCTTAATTCCTCTTCGAGGAAATACGCGATTTGCTCGCTGCAAATCGCTAATCAAAACAACCATTTTCCGCTAAGGACACCGCACCCCCTTTTGCTCCATCTTATCAAAACGCCGCGCGGCTGTCAACCGAAAGTTTACGCATCGGCAATTGCATAAGCGTCAACAGCCTTTCACATTCCACCGCTCAAGCCGCCGCCCACGCCGAGAAGCTTTCTTAAGCCGCTTTGCCTTGAGCATCTGCGCCGCGCACGCATAAAGAATGGTGGTCGTTTCGCTGCTGTGATTGAGCGCCCTTTGCACCGTTTTCAAGTCGCCGTACTGCTCGAACAAGTCGACCGCATAAACCTTGCGGAAGCTGTGCGGCGCGACATTCTGGTCAAGCCGGAACATCTTCGCAGCGCGTTTGACATCCTTCCATACCGCTTGCCGTGTTCTGTGCCCGGTCTTTCCCCTACCGGGAAACGCCCACACCTCGCCCGCCTGTTCGAGAATTGCATCACGCAGCGGCGCGGGCAAGCCCACCATTCGCCGCTTCCCGGTCTTTTGCTCGGTTATCCAAAACCGGGGTCTTATCTGCTCCGTTTTCAGGTTCAGCACATCACTGACGCGCAGCCCGGTATGTAAACAGACCTGACAAACAAGCGCGTTTGACGGCGTGAGCACCGCCAAAACGTGCTCAAGCTCTCTGTCCATAAGATACTCTGTCCTCGTATTCATTCCCTCCTATAAAGAAAAATTTACCTTTATAAACGCAGCCGCGCCCGCCGCCCCGCCTTGCGGCGCAGAGCGTTCCGGGCGCGGTTGTCATTCCTGAAATTGTCAACTCAGCCCCTCATTCTCAAAAATTCGCGCGAGGTATTTTGCGAGCTCGCCAACCGTCATTTTTTCCGGCATTTTCCCGCCGAGGGAAATAAAAAAATCCTCGTCGGCGTCCAGCAATGGCTTTATAGCCCGCCTGATATTGCCATAAAAACCGCGCCGGGGCTGCCGCCGTTCTTTGCACATTTCCTCTACAATATCGCTCGTTGTGGGCTCTTTTTGGGGGTTTTCGCGCATTTTAAGGCGTATTCTATAAACAAGGTCAACAAAGTCATAGTAGCCCTTTTTTCTATCGTCGCAGTCGAATGCGTCGAGCAAATTACCGGTCATAGCATAGTCGCGCTTGTCCTTTTCAGTAATCATTTAATCAGCTCCCAGCGTCATTGTGGCGAACTCCAAACCGCCGCAAGAAAATGTTTGAAGCTCTCCCATATTATCGCTTAAAAACTGGTCATAGTCAACATCAAAAAGAAGAATTTCCGGCTTGCTCAGAGCGCCGCCGGAGTAATACCAGCGCCCGCCGATTTTCTGTTGCTCTTTGCTTATGTACTTACAGACATATCCAACAGCGGCGTGATAGTCTCCATAAAGCTCTATCGCGGTAGAAAAGCCAAGTTTCCAGTCTTTTACATTATAAACTATATGCGAGCCGGAAGAGAGAAGCCTCTCCCTCTCCCGGCTGCTTTTTGGCTTTCGCGGCTTTTTAAGCTCACCTCCTGTTATAGTGCCGCTATCGACCAATCCCAAACAATCATTAACGAAGCCGTGAAAATGGATAGCTCCGTCCTTGTGAAGCTCCGGCACAAGGACATATTTCAAGCCGTTTCGCCTTACGCGATTGTCGAGCCAATAATTGAGCTTTTTTACAACAGCGTTAATATCGTATCTGTCTATCTTGGAAGCGTCCAAAGTGAATGTAACGAAATGAGAAAATTCATTGCTTAACGCAATGTCTCTTACAGCCGCCCTTGCTCTCCTTTTCGCTCGTGCGAGATTATCCGCTGGGCTGCCGCCGTCGCCGGAGCCTTTGCTCTCCGGCATCCACTTGTCAGAGAGCTCCCATCCCTTTTCGCGGAATATTGCCGCAGGAGCGGCAAGCAGCTCCTGAGTGCCGTTCGGATATACTTTTACCCGGCAATTATGCATGATTTCCGGAAGTGATTTTGATTGCGTAGTTTTCATTCCTGACGGAATACTGTCCCTATATCAAGTATAGCCTCGTGCAGATTTTAGGGCGCGTACCGGGCGGCGTGCTGCGGGGGGAGCGCCCCCTTGCATGCCGCTCTTCCTCCGCCCTTGATGGGCTCCGGAAGAAAAAAATGTATGCGCTCTCGCCGGGGCGGGGCTCGTTCTGTCGCCCCGCCTTTTCCGGCTCGCCATGCCCGCCCCTCGCTGCGGCTCGGGTGGGCGGCCGCGCCCGCTCCCGCGCCCCGGGGCGTTCCCCCGGCGCTTGCCCCTCGGCTCCGGGTGGTCGCCGCTCCGTCTCCGCGCAAGGGGTTCCCGCTGCGGGCTGTGCCCGCCCTTGCGCTCGCTCCGCTGCTCCCCCCTCGCCTCGCCCCTCCCCTCGCTCCGCGCGGGGCTCCGGGGCGCTGTGGGGCGTCCTCGCGCCCCTCCGCCTTGGGCTCGCGCTCGCTTCGGGCGGGGGCGCCGGTTCCCCCTTGCCCCGCCCCCTACGGGGGTTCGTGCGCTCCCGCTCCCCCGGGGGGGCTTCCGGGCGCGGCTGCGCCGCGCCTCTTTGTGCGCTCGTGCGCCCCCCCGGGGTTTGGGGTGGTGCTGCCGCCGCTGCGGCGGCGGCGCTGCTGCGCCGTTCTGTTTCGCTTCGGTCGCGTGCTTGGGGTTTTTCCGGCGCGGCTGCGCCGTTGTTGTTTATAAGGCGAGCGTATCTGCTATCGATACGCCGCGTGCTCAAATTGTCTGCACAAGATAATTTCCGCGGAAGTTGAACAAAATATGATATATTTTGCTTAATTATTAGTCAATTTGTCAATGGACAGCAATGCCGATGCCCTGCTATAATTACATAGCAAGCTGATATAAACGGAGTGTGAAATATGGATTACCGCAGCGAAGCGCCCGATATTATCAGGGGCTTTCTTATATATCATGAAACCATTAAGGGACATTCACCGAAGACCGTTGAGGAATACTATCTCGATCTAAGGACTTTTTTCAGGTATATGAAAACAGTTCGCGGTATTGTACCGCGCTCAACCGAGCTGGACGATATAAGTATTAAGGATATTGACCTTGATTTTGTAAAGAGCATCACCGTTTCTGATGCCTACGAGTATCTAGCCTATCTTTCCCGAGATCGCATCAAGAACCAGCGCAGCCGTGAAGCGGAATACGGCACATCGGCTTCCACTCGCGCTCGCAAGGTCTCTACCCTTCGCAGCTTTTATAAATATCTGATGGTCAAGGCCAAACTGATTGACGTAAATCCGCTCCAAGATCTTGATGTCCCGAAAATTCCGAGTAAGCTCCCCCGCTATCTCACTCTCCCGGAGGCGCAGACTCTCCTTTCCTCTGTTGATGGGAAAAATAAAGAGCGCGATTACTGCATTTTGTGTATTTTTCTCAACTGTGGGCTTCGTATCTCGGAGATCGTCGGTTTGAATCTGTCGGATATTCGCGAAGATCATATACGAGTGTTCGGTAAAGGCAGCAAGGAGCGGATAATTTATATTAACGATGCCTGCGCACAAGCGATAAATTCGTATCTCAACGTGCGTAAAAGCATCGCTGCTGTTGACAGAAATGCACTGTTTTTATCCAATCGCCGCACCAGAATTAGCCGTGAAGCAGTACATAGTATGGTCAAAAACTCACTGAAAAGAGCCGGCTTAGATGCTGAAAAGTACTCATCTCATAAGCTGCGGCATACAGCGGCAACGCTTATGCTTCAAAACGGAGTCGATGTCAGGACGCTTCAAGAACTGCTCGGGCATGAAAATCTGAATACGACGCAGATCTATACTCACATTGACAATTCCGAGCTCAGAATCGCGGCAGAGGCAAATCCCCTCTCCCACTTTGAGCCTGATGATAAAAAATAACGGTCCTGTCGGACCGTTATTTTTTATTAAGTTATTGGTTTACTTTTTGAATACCACTTTACAATCAGCGCAAACTTCTTTTGTTAAAGATAAATTCCACGCTTTCATTCTGCTATGCCATCTTTTATGTCGCAAGAATGTATCCCAATCCATCTCAAGTATTTCTTCTAATTCGTAGTCACCTGAAAATTTGCATATAATAACATATTCGAATTTTTGCTTGTCTTTCACTGAAGAACCATTTGGCTCCAAACCATAAAATACGCCAGTTACATTCCCACTTGTAGATTTAATGCTGTAGCGATCTCCTTTACGGCTGATAGCATCAATATTTTCTGTTCCAATTGGAGCGGCGGCTAATGTAGGCAATCCAGCTGTGTTGTTGTAGTGCTCAATAGCAAGGTATTCGCCCAAATCACCGATGACATTATTTGTACGAATTACACTTCTCGCTTTTAGCTCTTTAATAGTCTCGCAGTAGAGTGATACGATTTCAGCTGTGCTTAATACGGCCAAGTCCACGGCAAACATCCTCCGAATATATTATTTGCGATTAAGAGATATTTTTTATTCCGCATTTTCTTCTTTTTGAATTTCGGAGCTCATACGCAGGGTGTTCAGCACGCCTATGATAGAAGCAGTAAAATCCGCGAGTATGATAAACCACAGCGTTGCATTACCGGTCAGCGCCAAAACTATCAAAACGAGCTTGATTATTGCCGTAAAAATGATATTTTCTCGCGATAAGCGCTTTAGCTTGCGTGCCGTAGTGTATGCAACGGGCAGGCCGAATAGTCCGATGCTGCTCATGAGTACGTCAACTCCGTCAAATGAGTCGCCAACCTTTGCGTCAATATCGGCGTCCGTGTGAGCTTGACGCTCATCTGCGCTGACATACATCAGAATTTTGTCATCACCGAGCTGCGTCTTGCAATCTTGGATAATACCGGCCTTTTCCGAGGGCTCGCACTCACAATGCAGTTCATCTATGCCCAAAATGCGTGACAGCCTTTCGCTTACCGCTTCCCCATCGTCCGACAGCATAATGCTTTTGACGTTGCCTATTGCGGCAAGGTCTGAGATGACGCTTTCGGCATAGGGATTAACATTTTCTTTGAGAGTCAGACTGCCGGCGTAGCTATGTTCTATCGCCATATACAGAACATATCCGTTTTTCTTTTCGCCTTCGGGTATGCTTATACCCCTCGCCCCAAAAAGCTCCTCTGTTCCGAGCAGCAAATGTCTGCCCCCGCGAAGTACGGCCTCCATACCGCAGCCGTAAATATCCTGAAAGCTTGTGATGTAGTCCGAAATAATATCTCCGCTGTACGCGCTGACGATAGGCGAAGAAAATTTCTGCGAGGAATTACACGCCGCATATGCCGCAAGTCTGAGAAAATTCTCGTTATCCAGCACCGGAGAATTGATAGAAATGAGCTTGGGCTCGCCTTCCGTGAAAACTCCGTTTTTATCATATACGACCGCCGACATAGAACCAATATTTTCAAGCGTTTTTGCATTTTTTACAAAGACTCCATATTCGGCAGAGTGGCTCAATCCCGCAAGAGAATACAGCGGGAGAGCTGCAAGAGCAGATGCAGGTACCGCAGCCACTATGAGCATACATCCGCGGCGGATACTCATAACATAAGTCATGTCCGTCAAAAACGGTACGGCAGCAGCAAAGAGTATACCTACAATGAGCGCTGCCTTTGAAAACAGGTCAAAATACGGCATACATATGTCTTTTGCCGAATTAAACGATGCAGCCGGGGTGTTTAGTATGCTTTTCAGGCGCGTGTGCTCCTCCCCATAGGATTCGGGCACAGCAGTGTACAGTCCGGCCCGCGTTTTCTTGACGGCAAAGGTCAAAAGCGCCGACGAAACTTGATAGACAATGAGCATCACGACTGACTCAATATAGCATCCGGCGCAAAACGACGCAACGGCACAAATGACGATAAGGCATTGGCTGCTGAAATAGTTCTTTTTCCTGAGCGCGTTATCTATCGCAGCAAAAATGAGATCAAAGCCGGAGATGAGTGCTGCGAAAATAAGTATAAGCATCGCAACGAAAGGCGCTGCGCCGACATTATATGCGAGCACAAGCAGTAGCGTGGACACTATAGCCCTTGACAGCGCAAAAACATCCGGCTTGACACCCTTGCTGCGCTTTTTCGGTTTAGATTTATTTGCCACAACAGCACCTCCCTGCTAAACAGATTGCCTCTGAATGACTATATCAAGCCTTGCCGTCACAGCCGAGAACGTCGACTATTTTGTGCGCGACCATGTCCTTGATGGCGGCACGGGCGGGTTTGAGATACTGTCTCGGATCGAAATGATCGGGATGATCGTTGAAATACTTGCGGATGGTAGCGGTCATTGCAAGGCGAAGATCGGAGTCGATGTTTATTTTGCACACTGCCATGGAAGCTGCCTTGCGGAGCTGATCCTCGGGAACGCCGATCGCGCCGGGCATATTGCCGCCGTTTTCGTTTATGAGCTTAACAAACTCCTGAGGTACGGAGGATGAGCCGTGCAGGACTATCGGGAAGCCGGGCAGACGGCGTTCTACGTCCTCAAGAATGTCAAAGCGAAGCTGGGGCTTGGTGCCGGGCTTAAACTTGTATGCGCCGTGAGAGGTTCCGATGGCGATTGCAAGAGAGTCACAGCCTGTGCGCTCAACAAACTCCTGGACGTCCTCGGGACGGGTGTAGGACGAATCCTCTGCCTTGACCTTTACCTCGTCCTCAATGCCGGCAAGAGTTCCGAGCTCTGCTTCAACGACAACACCGTGGTCGTGAGCATACTCGACTACACTGCGGGTAATCTCGATGTTCTCTTCAAGGGATTTGGAGGAGGCATCGATCATGACGGAGGTAAAGCCGCCGTCTATGCAGGATTTGCAAAGCTCAAAGCTGTCGCCGTGGTCAAGATGCAGCGCAATGGGAAGTCCGGTTTCTTCAACTGCCGCCTCAACGAGCTTCATAAGATAGGTGTGATTTGCGTATGCACGCGCGCCTTTGGATACCTGAAGGATGAGCGGTGCGTTAAGCTCCGCCGCTGCCTCGGTGATGCCCTGAACGATTTCCATATTGTTAACGTTGAACGCGCCGATGGCGTAGCCGCCCTTATAGGCTTTTTCAAACATTTCTGTTGTTGTCACGAGTGGCATAATAGATCCTCCTAAAAGAAAATAGTTAAAATGCACAATTTTTTTCAAAATCATATTTATTATAAACCTAAAAGATGTTATAATCAATAATCATTACATAAATGGAGGCGTAGTTTTGAATAAAATTTTTGACGAGCCGCTTATCGGTGCCTGTATTTTCGGTCAATCCGGAGGTCCCACGGCAGTTATTAACGCAAGTGCATACGGTGTTATCAGAACGGCACTCGATTGTGATGCGATAACAAAGGTCTACGGTGCGGCATACGGTATCAAGGGCGTCCTTGAAGACGAACTCTATGATATGGGAGAAGAGGAAGACTATGAACTCAAGCTCCTGCTCAACACGCCGTCTTCCGAGCTCGGCTCATGCAGATATAAAATGGCGGATCCCGATGTCGATGATACCGACTATAAGAGAGTCCTTGAGATATTCAAAAAATACGATGTAAGATACTTTTTCTATAACGGCGGCAACGATTCCATGGACACCTGCAATAAGATCAGCAGGTACATGGAGAAGGTCGGCTATGAATGCCGCGTTATCGGCGTTCCGAAAACGATTGATAACGACCTTTTCGGCACCGATCACTGCCCCGGCTACGGCAGCGCCGCAAAATTTATTGCAACGACCTGTATGGAGATCGGCAAGGACACCGACGTCTACAACACCGATATGGTCACCGTTGTTGAGATAATGGGTCGTCACGCAGGTTGGCTCACGGCGAGTGCCGCTCTTGCGACTGAATACGGCAACGGCTGCGGCCCCGACCTCATTTACCTCCCTGAGATAGATTTTAACCTTGACCAATTTACAGAAGATGTTACCAAGATTATGAAGCAGAAGCGCAACGTGCTTGTTGCCGTTTCCGAGGGTCTGCACTATTCTGACGGCTCTTTCGTTTCCGAAGCCGAAGTCTCCGGCACCGACGGCTTCGGTCATGCGCAGCTCGGCGGCCTTGCCGTCAAGCTTGCAAACTATCTTAAAGAGCGTCTTGGACTCAAGAAGGTTCGCGGCATTGAGCTCAGCCTTTTGCAGCGCAGCGCGGCACATATCGCCTCCTTGGTTGACGTCGAGGAAGCCGAAGCCGTCGGAAAAGCTGCCGTTGAAGCGGCTGTGGCCGGCGCTACCGGTCAGATGGTCGCTCTCGAGCGCGATGACAGCACGGGGCTTTATTCCTGCAAGCCTACTCTCCTTTCTCTCAACAGCGTTGCAAACTATGAGAAAAAGGTGCCAGTCAATTGGATAACCAAGGATGGAAACTATGTTACGAACGAATTTATAAACTATGTTCTTCCCCTCATTCAGGGCGAGCCGAAAATCCCGCGCAGCAATGCCCTGCCACGCTATGCCCGCCTCAAAAAGGTCAAGGCAAAGGTGGAAATAGAAGCGCCTGTTTGCGAATAATTATAACGGCAAAACAGCCTGAGGTTTGACACATATGTCAAACCTCAGGCTGTAATTTTTATAAAACGCAGTATCACTTGTGATAATAGCACATAAAGAATGTGTTAAAGATGTATGGTTCTATGGAAAATCGAATTTCGATATGTTAATATAAATATCACTTCAAAGGAGGAATAGTGATGCAGAAAAAACGTAAGATCAATCTTGCCGGGTGGATAATCATATGTATGTTTGCCGGCATACTTGTCGGGCTGCTGTTTCTTATGGTGGCCCCGAAAAGCACTTTCACTAGCGAATACCTAAAGCCCATAGGAACGATATACATAAACCTGCTTAAATTCATGGTCGTTCCCGTTGTCCTGTTTTCCATAACAGACGGTGTTGTTTCCCTCAACGACCTCAAGCGTGTCGGAAGTGTTGGTTTGAGGACCTTCATTTATTACATTTGCACGACTGCGATCGCCGTTGTTATCGGTCTTGCGGTCGTAAACTGCTTTAAGGATCTGTTCCCTGTTCTGGATTCCGCTGTCCGAGATTCTCTTGAATATACGGCAACGGAAGCTCCCAAGGTCATGGATGTCATCGTCGGCATATTCCCCGACAATCTATTTAAGCCTCTTGTTGAGGCAAATATGCTGCCCGTAATATGTATTGCAATATTCTTCGGCGCAGGTATTCTCGCTGCCGGTGATAAGGGCAAGAAAATCGGCGATCTGATCAACTGCATGAACGATGTCACCATGAAAATACTCATGATGGTCATTAAGCTCACACCCATCGGCGTTTTCTGCCTCATGGCGGACGTTGTTGCCGTTAACGGTCCGAAAATCGTGGGATCGCTCGCGCTCGTTGTAGGCGTTGCCTATATCGGCTATATTCTGCACGTTCTTATCGTTTATGGGTGCAGCATCAAGTTCCTGTCCGGCATGAGCCCGGTGAAGTTTTTCAAGGGTCTCGCACCTGCAATGCTCACCGCATTTACTACCACCTCGTCTAATGCTACCCTGCCCATAAATATCGAGTGCTGCAACGATATGGGCGCAGAGCCGGAGATAAGCTCGTTTGTTCTCCCTCTCGGTGCAACTATTAATATGGACGGCACGGCTATATATCAGGCGGTGTGTGCGGTGTTTATCGCCTGCTGCTACGGTATAGACCTGACCCTCGGCCAGATGGCAATGATCGTTCTCACTGCAACGCTTGCATCTATAGGTACTGCCGGCGTTTCCGGTGCAGGAATGATAATGCTGTCGATGGTGCTTATGTCCGTAGGACTTCCTGTTGAAGGTATTGCAATTATTGCCGGTGTCGATAAGCTTTTCGACATGGGTCGTACTACGCTCAATATTACCGGCGACGCTACCGCAGCAATGTGGGTGTCCAAGGTCGAGCGCAAAAAGAAGGCTGCAAAAGCAGCACAGTAATTATAAATATGCCCGGCACGGTGCAATCACCGTGCCGGTTTTTTCATGCCGGTTTTACTTGTCGAACGCTGGATTTACCGCATAAAAGTTTTTCGAATCTATCTTCTCCGTTGCAATTCTGAGGCCCTCTCCGAAGCGCTGATAATGAACTACCTCGCGCTCACGCAGGAATTTTATGACGTTATTCACATCCTGATCATCGGATAAGCGCAAAATATTGTCATAAGTCGTGCGCGCCTTCTGCTCTGCTGCAATCATATAAGAACAACTTTTGATTAAAAGTTCCAGTGAATTTCAATCGGAACGTCCTTTGTTCCCGGAATGCGCTTGCCAACGGATATATAGTCAATCAGCGTTTCCACGATTTCACGGGTAAGATGCTCCAAGTTGGTATATTGTTCAATCAGTTCGCGGCGATTGTCACCCGCCGCTTGTTTTTCTTCGATTTCGGATAACTGCTTTTGTCCGTCAGCGATCACGCGCTCTAAACGGTCGCGGTCTGTGGTAAAATCCTTTGACATTTCCAAATAATCACTTTCGGAAATTAAGCCCTTGACCTTATCCATGTAAAGCTCCCGAATACCCTTTGAATACTCTGCAACCTTTTTTTCGTAGATTGCTATGTCGGAGAGTAGGCGGGATTTTTGTGCCTGTAAGTTGTCGCAAAACTCAATGTTCTGTTCTAACTCGTCTTTGTCAAGATACTCGGCTGCTAAACGGTTCAGCTCGTCAATGACAAGCCCCTCCAATTTATCAACAGAGATAAAAGAACCGATACAAGCGTCTTTTGCCACATGGCGGTTTGAGCATTGCAAATAGTGTCTGCCGCGATTTTTGGAAGAACGCATAGTGTAACCACAATTAGCACAACGGGCTTTTCTTGCAAATAAGCCGATTGTACCAACGTCAAAAGGTTTCGCTTTCTGTTCTACCAATGCCTGCACTCTGTCCCATAACTCGCGGTCTATGATCGGCTCATGCGTCCCCTCGACAATGTACCACTCACTTTTTGGACGCGGTTTATTTTGCTTTGTCTTATAAGAAACGCTGCCATATTTGCCCTGCACCATATTACCAATATAGATTTCATTTATCAGCATATCGGAAATAGCAAAGTATTTCCATAAGGTGCTGTTCTTTGTTTTCGGCTGCTGATACCGCAAGCCATGCAGACGCTTATATTCAGTTGGATTTGGTATGCCCC
>CAKTOX010000003.1 GCA_934590355.1 uncultured Oscillospiraceae bacterium | reverse complement strand
TTGTCTACTTCTTTCCTCGCTATAAGCTCTCCTCTTCCACTAGCATAGCTAGTGGTTGCCTTTGCTGCTGGCAAAGCTATAAAATGACCCACCCTGTGTAAATTCACGCAGGGTGGGTCATTTTTATCGTCAGATCATTTTTTCTTCCGCTTAACAAGCAGGAGCACGGTGTGTGTAAGCCATGCACCGATAAGCCCGCAGAGAATATAAATCGCGGCGACGGCACAGGCATAAACAAGACCGAAAGCCGCTTCTGCGACCGCCTCGTTTTTAAAGCCGATCGCGGCAAATGCCTCGCAGACTATCCACACCGTCATGGCTGTCAGTGAATATCTGTAAAACGTCTCCTTGTCGGCGCTGAAATAGCGAACGGCACAGCCGAACGCCGCGGCAATAAGGAATGGCGGCAGATTGCGCAAATCAAAGTTGAGCAGTATAAACCTGTCAAGAAAGAACGAATAGCCCCAGCCGAGGCAAAGCATCGCCGTCAGCGCAACGAGCATGAGGGATATGAGCCGCCATCTTCGGTTTAATTCCTTCCTCTGCACACTCAGTGCCTCGAAAACTAGCTGCGTGACCTCAGGAGCGTTGACGCTCGAATCCGGCGCTCTTTCGCCGCGGATTATCTCCGCCGGACTTACGCCGAGAATGCGCGAAAGGTCCTCGATGAGCGTAACGTCTGGAAAGCGCTTGCCGCGCTCCCAATTGGACACCGCTTGCTTCGACACTCCGACGGCACCGGCAAGCTCGGACTGAGTCATATTCTTTTCCTTTCTCATTTGCTCGATAAGCCTCCCTGTTTTGTTCATCTCCATGCTGCTTCCTCCTTTCGTTTGTAAATCCAGTTTATTTTCATTTTACCATAAAAGTCAATAAACGCTCTGTTGACCTGCGCAAAAACTCAAAAAAAGATCCCGCATCATACGATACGGGATCTTAATTGCGCATTAGTAATAACGCTTATTCTTGTTCTTGCGTGCTGCCTCGCTCTTCTTGCGGCGCTTAACGCTGGGGCTCTGGTAGTACTCTCTCTTTCTCAGATCGGCAAGTACACCGGCCTTGGCACAGCTGCGCTTAAATCTTTTAAGAGCATTGTCCAGAGATTCGTTCTCCTTGACATAGACTTCAGACATTTATTTCACTCCCTCCATTAACACCTTTCGGCGCTTTAAGGGCCAAATTCATGGCTTAACGAATGATATTATACTAATTTATCAGCCCAATGTCAACCATTACTTTATGATAAGATTAACAAGTTTATTCTTGACAACGATGGTCTTGACGAGCTGCTTGCCCTCCATCAGGCGCTTTACCTTTTCATCGGCACAGGCTGCATCAATGATAACGCTGTCCTCGGAGTCGGACGGAACGGTGATGGTGGTCTTGAGCTTGCCGTTTACCTGAACTGCCATCTCGCGGGTTGCGTCGACGGTCTTGGCCTCGTCATACTCAGGCCACGACATCTGCATCGCCATCTTGCCCTCTTTTTCGGCGTAGCCCATCAGCTCCCACATTTCTTCGGTTATGTGCGGTGCAAAGGGGCTGAGCAGCAGAATGAGCGTTTTCACGTCGCCTCTGGTGCAGCCGTTTGCGTAGAACTCGTTGACCATGCTCATGAGAGCTGCGATCGCGGTGTTCATCTTGAGCTCGTAAATATCCGAGCCGACCTTTTTAATGGTCTTATGAATGGTCGATTCGTTCTTGGGAGAATAGCTCTCGTCGTCCGATGCCATATCCATGAGATTCCAGCAGCGGTCGAGGAAGCGCTTCGAGCCCTTGACAGCTTCGTTTGACCACGAAACCGCCTTCTCAAAATCGCCGATGAACATGATGTGCATACGCAGAGTGTCTGCGCCGTACTGGTTTACGATGTCGTTGGGGTTGACGACGTTGCCGCGGGACTTGGACATTTTTTCGCCGCCCTCGCCGAGGATCATGCCGTGGCTCGTGCGCTTTGCATACGGCTCCTTAGTCGGAACGACGCCGATGTCATACAGGAACTTGTGCCAGAAGCGGGAATACAGCAGATGCAGCGTAGTGTGCTCCATACCGCCGTTATACCAATCGACGGGTCCCCAATAATCGACCGCCTCCTTGGAAACAAGGGTCTTGTCGTCGTGCGGGTCCATATATCTGAGCCAATACCAGCTTGAGCCTGCCCAGTTGGGCATCGTATCGGTCTCGCGCTCGGCCTTGCCGCCGCACTTCGGGCAGGTCGTCTCGACCCAATCGCGCATCTTTGCGATGGGAGACTCGCCGTTATCGGTCGGCTCGTAATTTTCAACGTCCGGCAGGAGCAGCGGGAGCTCCTCCTCGGGTACGGGCACCCAGCCGCACTTCGGGCAGTTTACCATAGGAATGGGCTCGCCCCAATAGCGCTGACGGGAGAATACCCAGTCGCGCAGCTTGTAGTTGACCTTTTCCTTGCCTATGCCCTGCTCCACAACGTATTTTTTCATCGCGGGGATAGCTTCTTTTACGGTCATGCCGTTGAGGAAGCCCGAGTTTACCATGACGGCACTGTCGTCCTTTGCTACGAACGCCTCCTTCGTTATATCGCCGCCGGCAACGACCTCGACGATGGGCAGACCGAACTTGGTCGCGAACTCCCAGTCGCGCTGGTCATGACCGGGGACGCCCATGACGATGCCGGTGCCGTAGCCCATGAGGACGTAGTCGGAAACGAACATCGGCAGCATATTATGCGTTACGGGGTTTTCGCCCTCAACGCCGGCAATACGCACGCCGGTTTTGTCTTTATTAAGCTCGCCGCGCTCGAAATCTGACTTCTTCGCGGCCTCCTTGCGGTATGCCTCGACCTCGTCCCAGTTTTCAATCTTGTCCTTCCACTCGTCAAGCAGAGGGTGCTCGGGTGAAATGACCATGTAGGTCGTGCCGAAGAGCGTGTCGGCGCGGGTCGTATATACGGTAATGTCGGTGCCGATATTGGTCTTGAAGGTGACCTCGGCGCCGGTGGAGCGGCCTATCCAGTTGCGCTGCTGTATCTTGACACGCTCGAGGTAGTCAACGTCGTCAAGGTCGTCGATAAGGCGCTGTGCATACTCGGTAATCTTGAGCATCCACTGGCTCTTTTCCTTACGAATGACCTCGCTGCCGCAGCGCTCGCACACACCCTCAACGACCTCCTCGTTTGCAAGAACGCACTTGCAGGAGGTGCACCAGTTGACGGGCATGGTGGTCTTATACGCAAGACCGTGCTTGTACATCTGAAGGAATATCCACTGCGTCCACTTGTAGTACTTGGGGTCGGTGGTGTCTATGACGCGGTCCCAGTCAAAGCCGTAACCGAGCATTTTGAGCTGCGAGGTGAAGGTGCTTATGTTCTGCGCGGTGACCTTTGCCGGGTGGATGTGGGTCTTGATGGCGTAGTTTTCCGTCGGCAGACCGAAGGCGTCAAAGCCGATGGGATACAGAACGTTGTAGCCGTCCATTCTCTTCTTGCGGCAAACGATATCCAGCGCGGTGAAGGGTCTTGGGTGACCGACGTGCAGTCCCTGACCGGAGGGATACGGGAACTCGATAAGACCGTAGAACTTGGGGCGGGTCGTGTCGCCGGTGATGGCTGCGTAGGGCTTTTTCTCCTCCCAGATGGCCTGCCACTTCTTTTCAATAGCTGTGAAATCGTATTTCATTTTTATATAACTCCCTTATAGTTAAGATAATATTTTTTGTCGGAATGCCCCTTAGCAGGGGCCTATAAGGGATGAGAGCTCGACCTCCTGAGCGTCGGACCACAGGTGCTCGAGGTTATAGAATTCTCTGGCTTCCTCGGTGAACACGTGTGCAACGACACAGCCGAAATCGAGAAGGACCCAGCTACCGCTGCGATAGCCCTCGCGGCGGATGGGAGGCTCGCCTGCCTCGCTCATTTCCTTGTCGATCGCGTCCGTAAGAGATTTTATATGCGTGGAGGACGTGCCTGTGCAGATAACGAAATAATCGCACAGAGTGGTGAGTTTTTCGGTTTTCAGGACCTTGATGTCCTTGCCTTTTTTGTCGCTGAGCGCCTTTGCGGCGATCTTTACGACTTCATCGGGTGTCATCATGAATTTATATCATCCTTATCGTTAACTTAAATTGCTGCTTTTAAAACTATAAACAGGGGCAGATGCCATCGCAGAGGACGTGCTGTAATTAAGGAAGGAGCTCACGCCGCCTCTCAGTTCGCCCGTTGTCGAATAGAAGCTGCCGTCCTTGTAGGTGACGATATCGACGTTCTTGCTTGTGACATCGGTCTCCCACGGATTAAGATGCTCGTTTACCATGTCAAGCCACGCATCAATATCGCAGAAAACATAGCTTGCGCCGAATATGCTTCCGTTGGTATTGCCGGGCATAGTCATGAACTTTATGCCGTCCTTATTGAGCTTCATGAACTCCTTTGCGTAGAAGAGCATATCCTCGGTGGAAAGGTTCGTTTTCATGTTGCCGGTGACTATGCTGATGACCTCGGTAAGATTGGGAATGTTCTTGAGGCTGAGCATCTGGCTCGCAACCGCCATAAGAAGCTCGTGCTGCATATCAATGCGCTGGATATCGCCGCCGGCATAGCCGCTTCTGAAGCGCATGAGCTGCACAAACTGCTCGCCGTTGAGCTTCTGCTGACCTTCCGCAATGTGGATATGCAGATCCTGAGTCGGATCGTCGTAGTCCATTCCGGGGGGCACGTCAAACTGCACGCCGCCTATCGTATCAACGACCTTCTCGGCCGCCTCCATATTGACGAGGATATATCCGTCAACGTCGAAGCCGAGGAAGGCCTGAATAAGCTCCTCGCGCATTTTCGCGATCGGGTCACATTCGTAATACGAGCTGCTCTTAATTTTGGAATAATACTCGGCATAGTGATATGCGGAGTTAGCCTTCTTGACCTCGTGCTTGAGGTTCGTAAGCGTATCGCGGGGGATACTGACAACGTCAAGCGTGTGGTTTACGGTGTCGAGCTTACCTATCATGATGGTGTCTGTATTATTACTGACAACGTCAACGCCCGCAACGAGCACCGTATATACTCCCGGCTTTCTGCCCTCTACGGCCGCAGTCGGCGTGGGTGTATCATCGCCGCCATTTACAAGTCCGCCGTTATTCTGAGACGGCGGCGCCATGAAAAATTCAACGTAAACATACGCCGCTGCAAGCAGCACCACCAGGCACAAAAGAATAATTACAATTACCTTTCCCGCCTTGCCCTTCTTTTTTGGCTTCTTGCTCTGAGTCTCAGGTGCGCTCGCCGTTTTAGCGGGTGCGCTGCTCTTTTTGGAATACTCGTAATCGTCGTTGCGAGTGTCGCTCTTTGCCTTGTGCGAGCTGCTGTGCTTCCCGCCCTTTTTACCTCCGAATAGCTGCATATCATTTTCCCTTCTCTGTCGGCACCCTGCCGTTATTGCTGCTGCGATGCGTAGCGCGAATACCATTCATACGCATCTTTTGTCGCATAATATGGTTCCTGACCGTAGCTTTTTATATCTTCAAGGCTCATTTCAAGGCCGAGCAGCATCGCCTTGTCAAGGTCTTCATAGGCAAGCCTTCTGAGCTTGTCAACGCCGTCAAAGTCGCGGTTCGGCTCGATGTAATCAGCCATGTAGATTATTTTTTCCAAAAGATTCATGTCGGGCTTGCCGGTGGTGTGCCACCGTATGGCGTCGTAGACCTCGTCGCTTATATTAAATAAGTCTCTCGCGAGGGCCGCGCCCGTTTTTGCGTGCAGGAGTTTTACATTTTCTTCTTCCGAAGTATCGTTTATGATACCATACTTTCTGCACAATATCAATTGGTCGGATAACACAAGTTTTTTTGTAATATCATGCAGAATTCCGGCTTCCGCGGCATTTTCGGGGTCCTCGCCCCATTTCATGGCAAGGCTCACCGCCTCCGCTTCGCAGCCGACAACATGCGCGACTCGATTGGGCTTGAGCATGGCATACGCCTTTTCGCGCAGCCAATACAGCTCCGGCCTTGCGTCATAGTCGCCGTCTCTAATTATCCGTGCATAGACCTCCTCCGGAATATACGAGGCTCCGCGGCGCTCCGGCAGCATTTGACGGATATCCGATGAGGACATGGGCTTGGGCTCATGGTTAATAAACACGCACCGCGCGCCGTAGGTCTTGGCAAGGTACTCCGCGTGCTGCATGATGCTCGCATCCTCGCCCTCGTTGCGGCTGAAAACGCCGAGCGTCATATTCTCCAAGAGGAAGCGAAATCTATACCATTCCTCAAAGCTCAAAAGCATGTCGCTGCCCATGACGAAGGTAAATTCCGCGCCGGGATACAACCCCATGAGTCTTTCGAGGGTGTCCGCAGAATAGCTCTTGCCCTCGCGCGTTATCTCGATATCCGAGACCTCCGCGCCGGGAATATCGGCAAAGGCAAGACGAACGAGCTCCAAGCGCTCCCGAGCGTCGGGGCTTCCGTCGGCAAGCTCCTTATGCGGAGGTATGCTCGCGGGTATTATCAGAAATTTATCCGGCTGCAAAAACTCCTGCGCCGTGCGCGCGGCCTCGACATGACCGCAGTGCGGAGGGTTGAAGCTGCCGCCGTATATGGCAATTTTCATTTCTTCTTTTCTTTCACAAGAGCTATTTTCGGCTCTTTTTCGTTACGCTTATACAGAACGAACTTACTTCCTATCGTCTGCACGGTCTCAGCCGCGCATTTTTCCGCAAGCTCGTCGGCGGCCTCACGCGCGGAAAGCAGGCTGTTCTCCAGCACTCTGCCCTTTATGAGCTCGCGCGCCTTGAGAGCGTCCTTCACCTGCACGACGGTGTTTTCGGTTATGCCGCCCTTGCCTATCTGGATTATCGTATCCTCGTTCATTGCTATGCCGCGAAGCTGTGCCCGCTGCTTACTTGTCAGTGCCATTGTGTATCCTCAGTTCTTCCTTAAATTTTGCGAGCGCCCTTGCTCTGTGAGATATGGTGTTTTTAAAATCGGTGCCGAGCTGTGCCATGCTCTTGTCATAACCGTCGGGCATGAATACGGGATCGTAGCCGAAGCCGCCCTCGCCGCGCGGCTCGGGGAGAATGCTGCCGCCGCATTCGCCCTCTGTGCGAATTACGACTCCGTCGGGCAGCATACAGCATATGCTCGAAACGAATTTTGCCTTTCTGTTTTCGGCATTGCCCATTTTTTTGAGCAGATACTCATAACGCTCCTTATCGGTGGCATCGTGACCGCCGGGGGCGTAACGCGCCGAGTAAACGCCCGGCTCACCTCCGAGCGCCTCGACCATGAGTCCCGAATCGTCGGCAACGGTCGCCTCGCCGGTCGCGTCGAAAACTGCCTTTGCCTTGAGATAGGCATTTTCAGCAAATGTGGTGCCGGTCTCATCGACCTCGAAATCACAACCTGCCTCGCGCTGGGAAAGGATCTCGACGTCCATGTCGGAGAGTATCGCCTTGAGCTCCTTGAGCTTTTTGGCGTTGTTGCTTGCAAGTATGAGCTTCATCATTTGAACAGTGCCTCCACAAATTCCTTCGAGTTAAACGGAATGAGGTCATCGATGCCCTCACCGACGCCGATGTATTTAACGGGCAGACCCAGCTCGTGCTCAATGGCGAAAACGATGCCGCCCTTTGCCGTGCCGTCAAGCTTTGTGAGGACTATGCCGGTAATTCCGGCAGTTTCGAGAAACTGCTTTGCCTGAATGAGTCCGTTCTGTCCGGTGGTAGCATCGAGCACCATGAGCGTTTCGATGTCCGCATCGGGCAGCTCGCGCTTAACAACGCGGGTTATCTTGTTCAGCTCGTTCATGAGATTTGCCTTATTGTGCAGTCTGCCGGCGGTGTCAATGATGATAACGTCCGCCTGCCTCGACTTTGCAGCGCAGATACCGTCATACACGACGGAGGCAGGGTCGCTGCCCTCCTCGTGGCGGACAATGTCCGAGCCCGAGCGCTCGGCCCATATGCCGAGCTGCTCCGCGGCGGCGGCGCGGAAGGTATCTCCCGCGCACAGCAGGACCTTCTTGTCCTCCGCCTTCATGCTCGCCGCGAGCTTGCCGATGGTCGTGGTCTTGCCGACGCCGTTTACGCCGACCATGAGGACAACGGACGGCTTCGTCTCAAGCTTCAGGCTCGTATCCAGACCGCCGAGCATATCCTGCATATAAGAGACGAAAGCTGCCTTCGCGTCCCTGCCGCGGTTTACTCTGCCGCGATAGAGCAGACGCTTATAATCCTTCATTATCTGCTCCGTGGTCTCGCCGCCGATGTCGGCCATGATGAGCATTTCCTCAAGCTCATCGTAAAAGTCCTCGCTGTCGATGTCGTAATTTCGGAATATCTCCTCGAGGTCCTCGATATTTTTGCGGGTCTTGGTCAGACCGGAGAACATTTTATCAAAAAAGCCCATAGTTACACTCCTCAGTCGTTTTCGATGGTGCGCTGTGCCTGGTCAAGGTCAAGCTCTATGACCTTGGAAACGCCCTTTTCCTGCATGGTGACGCCGTACAGGTGGTCTGCCTCCTCCATGGTGCCGCGGCGGTGGGTTATGACTATAAACTGCGTCTTGTCGCACATCTTGCGCATATAATCGGCGTAGCGAATAACGTTTGCCTCGTCCAGCGCCGCCTCTATCTCGTCCATGACGCAGAACGGGGTCGGGCGCACCTTGAGTATCGCAAAATACAGCGCGATCGCAACGAACGCCTTCTCACCGCCGGACAGCAGGCTTATATTCGAAACTGCCTTTCCGGGCGGCTGGACCTTTATCTCTATGCCGCACTCAAGCGGGTCGGACTCGTCCTCGAGCATGACCGACGCCTTACCGCCGCCGAAAAGCTCAAGAAAGGTCTCGCGGAAGTTCTCGTCAATTAACTTAAACTGGCCGAGGAACACTTCCTTCATCTCGTTTGTGACGTCGTTTATTATGCCCAGCAGGTCATTTTTCGCCTTCTCTATATCGCTGCGCTGGCCGGTGAGATATTCATAGCGGGTGTTAACGCGCTCAAATTCATCGATAGCGCCGATATTCGGCGTGCCAAGGGCAGATATCCGGCGGCGCAGGTCGTTAATGCCGCGGGTCTCCTTCTGGAGATTTTCAATTGGCTGGCGCACGGACTCGGCAGCGGTGAAGCTCAGCTCGTAGTTATCCCAGAGCTTATCGAGTATCTGCTTTTCCTCCATATCGGCGGCAAGCTTCTTCTGCTCGAGCCTTGCGCAGCTTCGCTCAAGCTCAAGCAGGCGGCGGTTTGACTCCTGACTGTCCTTGTCGGCCTTCGTTCTGCGCCCCTCAAGCTCAAGCCGCTTTGCGTTTATCTCGGCTATCTCGGCTTTGATCTTTTCCGCTTGGGCGAGAATATCATCGCGCTGCTTCAAAACGGCATCAAGCTGCTTTGCGATATCGCCGCAGGCGCTCTGCGCCCGCTCGATCGCTGCCGCGCGAAGCTCACTGTCGCCGGAAAGGCTCTGTGCAAGCACCTTGAGCTGCTCAACGGAGGCGAGAGTCGCGCGTCTCTCCGCATCTGCCGACGCCTTATCGCGCAGTATCTCCCCACGCTCCTCAATTGCGGCGTCAAGCTCGTATCTCAGACCCGAAAGCGCGTTTACGGCTCTTTCGAGCTCACGCTCGGAGTTATCGTATTCCCTGCCGAGACCGACTCTGCGCTTCTTGAGATTCTCCAGTTCGTTTGCTCTGGACAGTATGCCGGTGCCGCGGGCGGCGCTGCCGCCTGTCATCGAGCCGCCGGCATTTATAAGCTGACCGTCAAGGCTCACTATGCGCAGACGGTTGCCGTTTGCCTTGGACATACGCACGGCATCGGCAAGAGTTTCGGCCACGACCGTTCTGCCGAGAAGATTTGCGAATATGCCGTCATATTTTTTGTCAAAGCTCACAAGGTCATACGCAACGCCGACAAAGCCCGGGTCGTTGACGGGAGCATCACGCATCACGCTTCCGCGCACGGTGTCCACCGGCAGGAAGGTCGCGCGTCCGGAGTCGGAGCGCTTTAGCATCTCGATGGCGCTGCGGCCGTCGTTTTGCGTGTCGATGACTATATTCTGCATTGCCGCGCCAAGCGCCGTTTCAACGGCAAGCGCATATTCGTTATCCGTCTTTATAAGATTGGCGACGGGGCCGTGCACTCCGCGCAGGTTTCCCCTGCCCGATTCGCGCATGACGGTCTTGACCGCCTTGGAAAAGCCCTCGTACTCCTTTTCCATTTCCGCGAGCATATGTATGCGCGCGTCCATGCTGCGGCAGTCTACCGACAGGCGGTTGACCTTTTCTCTGAGCGCGGCGGCTGCGTTTTCGCGGCTTTGCAGCTTCATACGGCAGCCCTCGATAACGTTATCGCTGCTACTCTGCTTGCGCTCAAGCTCCGCTATCGTATCGGAAAGGCTCTTTGCCTTCTCGTCGTTTTCATTTATCTGCTTTTCTATCTCAAGCAGACGGCTTTGGGCTCCGGCGATGTCGCTTTTCATGCGCTCGACGGATTCCTCGCTGCTTTTTATATTCGCTCTCAGAACGGCGGCGCGGGAGTCACATTCGGCGGCCCTGCCCTCCGTCTGCGAAAGACGCTCACGGGCCTTGTCCGCCTCTATCTCCTTTTCGTGCATACGCTCGGAAATACTGTCCGTTGAGGCATAGAGGGCTTCAAGGCTGCGGTGAGCCTCGTCAAGCTCCGCCTTTGCATTCTCGTAGTCCGCGCCTATCACCTGAGCCTGTGCGCGCAGCTTGTCGAGCGTCGCCATCCAAACGGAGATCTCGCGCACACGCAGCTCATCGCGCAGAACGAGGAATTTCTTCGCCGTCTCCGACTGCTTTCGCAGCGGCTCGACCTGAAGCTCAAGCTCGTCTATCTTGTCGTTTATGCGCAGAAGGTTTTCCTCGGTTTTCGCAAGCTTGCGCTCGGATTCCTCCTTGCGGCTGCGGTAGCGCGATATGCCGGCGGCCTCCTCAAAGACCTCGCGGCGGTCGGTGCTCTTATTCGACACGATCTCCGCTATCTTGCCCTGACCTATGATGGAGTAGCCGTCGCGGCCGAGTCCCGTGTCCATAAGAAGGCTGTTTATGTCCTTAAGGCGCACCGCCTCGCGGTTTATGTAATACTCGCTGTCGCCGCTGCGGTAATAGCGGCGGGTAAGCATGAGCTCGGTGTTGTCGCAATCGAAAATGTGCTCGGTGTTGTCAATAATAAGCGTGACCTGCGCAAAGCCGAGCGCGCCGCGCTTTTCCGTGCCGCCGAAGATGACGTCTTCCATTTTGCCGCCGCGCAGGGTCTTGGAGCGCTGCTCGCCCATGACCCAAAGTATCGCGTCGGATATATTTGATTTTCCCGAGCCGTTTGGCCCGACTATTGCCGTTACATCTTTTTCAAACGTTATGCGGGTCTTGTCCGGAAAGGACTTGAACCCCTGAAGTTCCAAAGCTTTAAGATACAAATGCTCTACCTCAAAAAATTAATGTTTCAGATTATTTTATAATAAACGGCGGTCTTAATCAATAGTACCGACGATGATTTGACCACTTTTTACATTTGCTTCATGAATTTTCAGCGATGCCAGACCGAATTCCTCGGTCAGCGATGCAATATTGCATCGGTGCTGCCCCGTCATTTTGGAAACGTCGGAGCGGTTTACGCCGATGGTAACTCTGCTGCCGCGGGCGATGCCGGCAAGACCTGCGCGCGCTTTTTCGAGCATCATGCGCGAGCGCACGAGCTCACCGAGGGCAGGATGATACGCCCCGCCGAGAGCGTCGCCGCCGGAAAGATCCTCCGTGGGATTGAGCCCCATGCGGATTATGGGTATCCCCGCCTCGTCAAACAGCGGCACTATCTTGGCGCACACGCGCACGGCGTCCTCTACGTTGTGCTCCTTATACGTCCCCGCGCGCCACATATCGCACAGCATCGTGTCGCGCACGATGACGGTCGGATATATGCGCACGCCGTCGGGTGCAAGGGCTATTATTTTTTTCGCGGTCTCGATGCAGCTTTCGTCCGTATCGCCCGGAAGGCCCGTCATCATTTGCAGGATAAGCCCGAAGCCGCGGCTCTTTATAAGCCGCGACGCATTTTCAACGTCGGCGCTGTCGTGACCGCGCCCTGTCAGCAGCAGGACCTTATCGCACATGGACTGCGCGCCGAGTTCAATGACCTCGACACCGTATTTTTTTAGTCTTTTCAGCACGGTCTCGTCGATGGCGTCCGGACGGGTGGAGAGCCTTATTGAGCTTATGACTCCGCACTCAAGATAGGGCTGCGCAGCCTCAAGAAGCTCCGTCTGCGCGCCTTCGGCTATCGCCGTGAAGCTGCCTCCATAAAACGCCAATTGCCGCTTTGTCCCCTGCGGGGTCAAGGCGGCTGCTTCTTCTATCGCATTTTTGACGGTCTGCGCCGTAGCGGGCCGGGTATGACCGGATATTCTGCGCTGATTGCAGAAAACGCAGTCATTCGGGCAGCCCAAATGCGGCACAAACACAGGGATAATACTGTTTCTTGCTGTCATTTGCTCAGTCTCTCAAGTGCGCGGCAGGCGGCAGCCTGCTCGGCTTCTTTCTTCGTTCTTCCGCTTCCGGAGCCGACGAGCTTTTCGTCGAGATATACCTCCGCCATGAACACCTTGTCGTGGTCGGGGCCGGATTCACCGGCGGCCTTATACTGAAGAACATGACCGGGCTTTTGCTGGACAAGCTCCTGAAGCTCGGTCTTGTAGTCCGTTGCGTGATGAGCCTTAATGCTCTCGGGGCTGAGAACCATCCGCTTTATAAAGCTTGCGGCAGGCTCGATGCCGCCGTCAAGAAACATTGCGGCGATAACGGCCTCCACCGCGTCGGCAAGAATGGATGCGCGGGCTCTGCCGCCGCTTTTTTCCTCACCGTTGCCCATGCGCAGGCAGTCGCCGAGACAGAGCTCACGCGCGACCTCATAAAGGCTGTGCTCACACACGAGCTCCGCGCGCACCCTCGTCATCTTGCCCTCGGGCAGCGCAGGGGTCATAGCATACAGGTGCTTTGCCGTTACAAAGCCGAGCACCGAGTCACCCAAAAACTCAAGGCGCTCGTTGCTGGGTATGCCCTCGGCTCTGTTTTCGTTTGCATACGAGCTGTGAGTCAGAGCGTTTTTGAGAAGCTCCTTGTTTTTGAACTCATAGCCCAGTTTTTCTTCAAGCTGTTTCACTTGCTTACACTTCTTCCGAAATCTTCATATAGTCTATATTCTTCTCAATATCGCCGACTATGTCCGCCTCGGCAAACGCCATTGCCTGGCGTATCGCGGCGAAAAACGCCTCGTCGCCGGACGAGCCGTGAGCCTTGATGACAGGCTTGGATATACCAAGGAATGCCGTGCCTCCGACCTCGTTGGGGTCTATGCGCTTTGCGAGGCCCTTGACGTCCTTTTTGACAACGGCTGCTGCGAGCTTATTCTTCGTGCCGGACATGAAAACGCCCTTGAGCTCGCCGAAGAGCCACTTTGCGACGCCCTCCGCGGTCTTGAGCGCGATGTTGCCGGAAAAGCCGTCGGTCACGACGACGTCAACGCCGCCGAGAAGCATGGTGCTCGCTTCGACGTTTCCGACAAAGTTTATACGCCCGTCTTCCTTAGCCTTGGTGAGGAGCTTATAGGTCTCGTGCTGCAGCGCACCGCCCTTGGTGGGCTCGACGCCTATGTTTAAAAGTCCGACTCTGGGGTCGGAAAGTCCCATCATGCGGCGGGCATAGAAGCTTCCCATATACGCAAATTGCAGCAGGTACTCGGGAGTGCACTCGGCATTTGCGCCGCAGTCGATGAGCATGATGCCGTTTTCGCTGCTCGGGAGCACGGGTGCCATCGCAGCACGGCGAACGCCCTTGACGCGCTTGACGATAAGCGTTGCACCAGTGAGCAAAGCGCCGGTGGAGCCTGCGGATACCATTGCGTCGCCGCCGCCGTTTTTGAGAAGATTGAGTGCGACGGTCATGGACGAATCCTTCTTGCGGCGGGTGGCAGTGCTCGGATCGTCCTCCATACTGACGACCTCGCGCGCATCAACTACCTCGATGCCGTGTCTGTCATCGCCGAGATACTTTTCTATTTCTTCCTGCCTTCCGACGAGCACGAGCTCTGCACCGAGCCTGTCGCGGGCATAAACGGAGCCCTTTACTATGGCCTCGGGGGCGTTGTCGCCGCCCATTGCGTCAACGATTATCTTCACTGCCGAAAATCTCCTTTTTCATAAGTTCATCTATAATAGCCAGACTCCTTGCAGATATCTCGGCGTTTTTGTTGCGCTTGCCCTTGACTCGGTAGCCCAGAGGCGAAATGATGCCGAAGTTAATATTCATGGGCTGGAAATCGCCGACGCTGCCGCCGGATATGTAAAGGCTCAGTGCGCCCATCGCGGTCTCCTGCGGGAAATCGACCGGCTCAAGTCCGAGAATTCGCGCCGCGGTCTCGATGCCGACGAGCATTCCCGATGCTGCGGACTCAACATAGCCCTCAACGCCGGTCATCTGCCCGGCAAAGCTCAGGCGCGGCTGCTCTTTAAGGCGATAATAGCGATCCAGCAGCGTGGGGCTGTTAAGATACGTATTGCGGTGCATGACTCCGTAGCGCACGAAGTTTGCGTCTTTGAGCGCAGGAATCATTGAAAATACGCGCTTCTGCTCGCCCCATGTCAGATGTGTCTGGAAACCGACTATATTATAGAGCGTTCCGTCGGCGTTATCTCGTCTGAGCTGCACGACGGCATAGTTTTCGCGTCCCGTCCTCGGGTCGCGCAGTCCGACGGGCTTCATCGGGCCGTAGCGCAGGGTATCCTCCCCGCGCCGCGCCATGACCTCGACCGGCATGCAGCCTTCAAATACGCCGCCGTCGTCAAAGCCGTGTACCACCGCCTCCTTCGCGCCGCAAAGCTCGCGGATAAACGCCTTGTACTCGTCCTCGTTCATGGGGCAGTTTACATAATCCGCCGTTCCCTTGTCGTAGCGCGAGGCGAAAAACGCACTGTCCATGTCAACGCTCTCAAGCGTCACGATCGGTGCGACGGCATCGTAAAAATGCAGTCCCTCGCCGCCGCACAAGGCGACGATCTTATCGGCGAGCGCATCGCTCGTGAGAGGTCCCGTGGCAACTACTACCTCGCCCTCGGGAAAGTCCGCTGCCTCCTCGGCAACGATCTCGATATTCTCGCAGGCGCGGAGCTTTTCGGTTACATACCGCGCAAAGCCGTCGCGGTCAACGGCAAGAGCGCCGCCCGCGGCAACGCGGTTTGCGTCCGCGCTTTCCATAATGAGCGAGCCCATTTTCCGCATTTCCGCCTTGAGAAGTCCGACAGCGTTTGAAAGCTCATCGCTGCGCAGCGAATTTGAGCACACGAGCTCGGAAAAAAACTCCGATTTGTGCGCCGGGGACATCTTATTCGGCTTCATTTCGACGAGCCGCACCTTTATTCCCCTGCGAGCGAGCTGCCATGCGCATTCGCTGCCGGCGAGCCCCGCTCCGAGGACAGTAACATTACACATAAATTATTTTTCCTTGGTCTTTTTCGCCGCAGTCTTCTTTGCTGCGGGCTTCTTTGCCGATGACTTCTTCTCGGTTTTCTTATCGGACTTCTTTTCGTCCTTCTTGTCCTCCGTGGCCTCGGCCGCGGGCTTTTTCTTATAGCCGCGCTTATCCTCGGGCACGAACTCGGGGCAATCCTCGTTTATGCAGAATGCCTTCAGTCGGCCTCTGCCGCTGGGCTTAAAGAGCGTTTTTCCGCAGCTCGGGCAGTTGTCCTTTGTCGGGACGTACCACGTCATGAAGCCTTTGATCTCGCTGCCGTCCGCCGCCGTTCCTCGCCACGGGCAATCCGCACCGCGCTCACAGGCATAGTAGGTGTTGCCTTTTTTCGAGGTGCGTTTGAGTATGCGGCTGCCGCACTTGGGGCACTTGCCGGGCATCTCGATGACGATGGGCTTGGTAAAGCTGCACTCGGGATAAGCCGGGCAGGCGAGAAATCTCCCGAAGCGTCCGGATTTGACGACCATCTGCCGTCCGCAGACATCGCAGTATTCGTCGCTCAGCTCGTCCGGAACCTTTATTCTCACGCCGTCGAGCGCCTTCTCCGCGTTCTCAAGCTCGGCGCTGAAGTCGCCGTAGAAATCGCGCAGAAGCTGCTTCCAGTAGAGCTTTCCGCTCTCGACCTCGTCAAGCTCTTCTTCCATGTGGTTGGTGAACTTGAGATTGACAATGTCGGGGAAGCGCTCCTCCATGAGTTGCGTTACTATTTCGCCGAGGTTTGTGGGCTTTAAATACTTGCCGTCCTTGACAACGTACTCATGGGCGGTGATGGTGGATATTGTCGGCGCGTAGGTGGACGGGCGGCCTATGCCCTTTTCCTCCATTGCGCGGATGAGCGTTGCCTCGGTGTAGCGTGCGGGCGGCTGTGTAAACTGCTGCTCGGGCAGCATCTTCTCAAGGAACACCTGCTCGCCCTCCTCGAGCGTGGGCAGCTTGCTGCGCGGCTCATCGCTCTCCTCGTCCTTGCCCTCCTCGTACACGGCGGTGTAGCCGGCAAAGCGCATCTCGGAGTAGTTTGCACGGAAAACATAACCGGCGGAGTCAACGTCAACAACGACGTTATCGTATACGGCGTTTGCCATCTGGCAGGCGGTAAATCTGCCCCAAATAAGACGGTAAAGTCTGTACTGCTCGGGGGTGAGATCCTTGCGAACGACGTCGGGGCTGAGGTCGACGTTTGTCGGTCTTATGGCCTCGTGCGCGTCCTGAGCGCCGGATTTGGTCTTGTAAACACGGAACGAGCCGTGGTAATACTCCTTGCCGTAGTGGTCGATGATATAATTTTTCGCCGCCATGAGCGCCTCGTCGGAAAGGCGCAGAGAGTCGGTTCTCATGTAGGTTATAAGACCGACCGTGCCGTAGCCTGCGATGTCAACGCCCTCGTAAAGCTGCTGGGCGATGGACATGGTACGGCGCGGCGTCATGCCGAGACGGCGGCTTGCCTCCTGCTGGAGGGTCGAGGTTATAAACGGAGGCGAGGGGCTGCGGTGCTTTTTGCCGCGCTTGACGGTCTTGACCTTGAACGGCTCGTCCTTGGTCGCGTTTATGACCGTGTTGACCTCCTCCTCGGAGCGGAGCTCGAGCTTTTTATCGTCCTTGCCGAAAAAGCGCGCGGTGAACTTAGCATCGCTGCCGCTGCCGAAGACGGCGTCGAGCAGCCAATACTCCTCGCTCACGAAGCTGCGTATCTCGTTCTCGCGGTCGACCACCATGCGCGTTGCGACGGACTGAACTCTGCCTGCGGAAAGACCGCGGCGGATCTTCTTCCAAAGCAGCGGCGAGAGCTTGTAGCCGACAAGACGGTCGAGAAGTCGTCTCGCCTGCTGAGCATCGACGAGATTGTTGTCGATGTCTCTGGGCTTTTCTATACTCTCGGTAACGACCTTTTTGGTTATCTCGTTGAACGTGACTCGTCTTGCGCGCTCATCGGGCAGCGCCAAAAGCTCCTTGAGATGCCACGAAATGGCTTCACCCTCGCGGTCAGGGTCGGTCGCGAGGTAGACGGTCTTGGCGTTCTTGCTGAGCTTTTTTAGCTCGTCGATTATATCCTTATGATCCTTGACGGGAATGTACTTCGGCTCGAAATCGTTATCGACGTCTATGCCGAGTGTGCTCTTGGGCAGATCACGCAGGTGACCCATAGACGCCACGACTTTATAATCGCTGCCGAGATATTTTTCTATCGTCTTCGCCTTTGCCGGCGACTCGACGATAACAAGATTTTTCTTTGCGGCGGGCATTCGGTATCCTCATTTCATTTTAATATTCAATGTAAAGCGTTTGCCGGACTCCTGCCGGACATAGCCTTTTATCTGGAGCAGCGTGAGCTCGGCAAGCACCTTCGCCGGCGCAAGCGAGCATTTGTCGATTATGCTGTCCACATGGACGCTGCCTCCGTCCATTGCCTGGATTATCCTGAGTTGGTCGGGACTTAAGCCCTCGAGCTGTTTCTTCAAGTCAATATAAGCCGCGTCGGGAGCCTTGTCAACAACTTTTTTCTCCGGCTCTTCGCTGACGCTCGGCTTGGGATATGCTTTTTCTGTGACCGGAAACAAGCCGTCGGTGTGCTCAAACACGACTCTTCTCAGCTTATCCGGGTAAAACCCGGCGAACTCGCTCATGACGTCCCAGCCGTCCGTAACGGGCTTTGCGCCCTCCTTGAGCAGCAGATTGTTGCCCTCGCTGCTGCGCATATCGGCGCGTCCGGGCACGGCGAATATCTCCTTGCCCTGATCGGCGGCCTCTGTAACGAAAAGCCTCGTTCCGCTCTTTATCGGAGCTTCAATGACGACCGTGCCGAGAGACAGCCCGCTCGTTATCCTGTTTCGTGCGCGGAAAAACGAGCCATAGGGCTTCGTGCCGGGCGGGTATTCGCTGACGATGGCCCCCTTCATGACGATATCATCGGAAAAACGGCTGCGGTCAAGCTCGTGCGGAGTGCCGAGCACCGCGATGACGCGGCCGTCCGCACGCAATGCCCCCTCCGCTCCGGCGGCGTCAATGCCCTGCGTCAGCCCCGAAACCACGGTGCCGCCGCATTTTGATATCTCATAGCCCATGCGCACGGCCATCTTAAAGCCGTAGGGCGTGGACTTGCGCGTGCCGATAATTGCGACTGCGGGGTCACTGTCCACGTCGCCCAGCTTGCCCCTGACGTATATTACGGCAGGCGGCTGGTGGATATTCCGCAGGCGCTCCGGATAAAGCTCCTCGTTGAGCGTCACAACGTCGATGCCGTTTGAGTCGCAGCGCTCGAATATGCGCTTTGCCGCGTCAAGATCGCGCTTTTCCAGCTCCTCCGCACCTTGGATATTACGCGGGAGCAGGCGCGTTATCTCGCCCACAGGCGAAAAGAACATTTTCTCCGGACTGCCGTAATAGCGCAGAAGCTCCGTTATCGCTCGCGGGCCTATGCGCGGCGACGTTGACAACCACAGCCAGTAAATGACCTCGTTCATAGGCTACCTCGACATTTCCCACATGACCACGGACGCCGCGACCGCTGCGTTAAGGGACTCGGAATCCGGGTCCATGGGGATTATTATCTCCCCGCCGCAAATGTCAAGCAGCTCCCTTGACAGTCCCCTTCCCTCGCTTCCGATGGCAACGGCGCTGCGGTGCAGCTCCAAATAGCGTATATCGGCAGCCTTCTCGCTCAAGGCCGCGCCGAAAAGCGGCAGGCTTTGGCGCTGAGTGAAGTCATCAAGCTGCCCGATGCTCATTTTCATCACCTTCTGGCGAAATATCGCCCCCATGCTTGCACGCACGGTTTTTGGGTTATACAGATCCGCACAGGCTCCGACCATGATGACGGCGTCTATCCCGAAGGCGTTTGCGCTGCGGATTATCGTGCCGACATTGCCGGGGTCCTGAAGATTTTCGATGACGATGGCGCGCATGACCTTGGCTTCCTCGTCCTGTTCCGGCATTGCGACCGTGAAAACCGGTCCCGGTCCCGCCTTTAGGGGCGAAGCATGCTCGACGAGGTCTGCCGGTGCGCAAAACTGCTCGACGCTGTCCGGCAGCTCGACCGTCGGTACTCCCTCGCGCCAGAGCACCTGCTTGATATCCGCGCCGAATGCGATGGCTTCTCTGAGCGTTTTTTCGCCGTCACAGATAAATTGACGGCAGTCGTTTCTGTACTGTGCGTCGGAGGCGACCGAGCGCATATGGCATATTATTCTGTTTTTTCTTGAGCTTATCTTTTCCATAAGCAATAATTTATATCACAAATTCGCACTTTGTCAAACCTATACATTAAATAATACATGAAATAAACTGTAAAATGTATAACAAAACCGCCCAAAGGGCGGTTTTGTTATCCGTATATCCATGCGTTGGGAAGATAGCGGCAGCTTATGGCGGAGTTTGAACACTTGGTGATATACTCGCCGTCATACCACATGACTGAGCTCGTGCCGCCGTCCATATTCATTGCCTGATACGCATCATAGCCGAGCAGTATCTCCGTGCAGTCGGGAAGCCCGATGCCGAGCGAGCGGCCTATAAGACGCCCCTCCACGACGAGCATCATAACGTCGCCGTCCTTTGACTGGGCGATAACAGTGCGCGGCTGGATAGAGCGGAACGCCGACTGCGCATCAATGAGCGCCTTGCCGTCGATTATGAGCGCGGGGGTGAATTCCACGGCATCACGCACTCCGCTTCCTACGCTTGTTTCGGCATCGACGATGTACATCTTGTCGTCCGTTCTGAATTCGACGCGCTTTCTGCCATGGGTGACATGAGCCCCGTATTCCTTGCCGTTACAGATGGCATAGCCGTCTACCGTGCCACCGTTTCCGACACCCTCGGGATCATAAAAGCCGCTGGCATTTACTCCGATAATGCCCTTGCAGCGCGGGACGAAGTCCTCAAGCAGCTCGCCGAAGCTGCCGATATGAGCGGCGGCACAGCAGCGCATTTTGGATGCGTCCTTGAGTATTGCAAGCACGCCCATGTAGTCGCTGCCCTTTACGCGCACGAGAAGCACTCCCTTTTGCGCGTTGATGGCAAGCACCTGATCGCCCTGCTTGGTCTTGATGGTCGTTCCCTTGTCATCAAGCCCCGCTTCGTTTATGTCAAGCTCCATCAGCGATTTTTTCGCATACTCCGGATGCTCCTCGAGATACGCCTCAAGCGAGGGCCTGTCCAGCTCGTCAAACAGCTCATAGAAATCCCTCGTGTCCTTCTTATCAAAGAGATGAGCCCAATTACTTTCTATGCCTTTTTGAGCGTCCGCGGCAGCATTTACGTTATCCATTACCTCGGCAATGACGTCATCGGGAAATATAAGCTCCGCAAGCCAATGATGGCTCATCGTCTGCATAGCCGTTTCAATGTAAATATCGCGCAGGTTTTTCACAAACGGAAGCTGCGTATAGACAACAAAAAAGTAAAGCCCGACGAGTATGGCAAGTACGCAGGCAAGGACAATAAACACCTTACCGCGCTTTTTTGCTTTCTTTTTCTTTTGGATATTGCGCACACGCTCGGAGCTGCTCACGGACACGGTGCTTTTTATCTTGGGCTCCTCAACGGGCTGCGGCTTGACCTTATATTCGCCGCCGCCTTGGGTGTGCCGTGTGGATTTTGAGCTGAAAACTTTAATTTGAGTTCACTTCTTTCGGACAGCATTAAAAGCTTAGGGGGCTATAATACAACAAGACGTTTAAAATGTCACTACTGTTCCGAAAAACTTAACATTTTTTTATTAAAGCCCCTCAAACAGATTTATCTGAGAGCTTTCGGGCATATCGCCGAACGCTCCCATACGGCGCAGCGTTTCAAGGTGGGTGGTACTGACCTTGGGGCAGGCGGCGCTGACCTCCTCGACGGAGATATAGCTTTGACCGCGCTTGGTGCAGTTTTCAAGGTCTATTGCCGCCGTTTCGCCGAGACCGGCTATCGCCACGAAGGGCGGGCGGAGCTTGCCGTCGTCGGTTATCTTGAACTTCGTCGCGCTAGACTCGTAAAGGTCGATGGGCGCAAAGTCGAAGCCGCGCATATAAAATTCATAGACCGATTCAAGCGTCGTGAGTATACTGTCCTCGTTCGCGGTGGCGTCGTCCTTCTGCCGAAGGTCGTTTATCCTGCGGCGCACCTCGTCCACTCCCGCCGTCATCATCTCGGCGTCAAAGCTGTTTTTCTGACTGCGGCGATAGAAATACGCGCTGTAAAACGCAAGGGGCTCATGAACCTTGAACCACGCAATGCGGAACGCCATCATAACGTACGCAACAGCGTGCGCTTTCGGAAAGAGGTAGGCTATCTTGCGGCAGGATTCGATATACCACTCGGGAACGTCGAGAGAGCGCATCTGCGCCTCGGCATCGCCCGGAAATTCGCCGCTTTTCTTGACCTTGCCCTTACGCACGGCCTCCATGGTTTTGAACGCAAGCGAGGGCTCCATTCCCTTTTGAATAAGATAGAGCATAATATCGTCTCGGCAGCCGACGGTCTCGTTAACAGTAGCAATGCCGTTTACGATGAGGTCGCGGATGTTGCCCGCCCAAACGTCGGTGCCGTGGGAGAAGCCGGAAAGCCTGACGAGAGTGTCAAACTGCGTCGGCTGCGTATCCACGAGCATTTGCCGGGTAAAGCCCGTACCGAATTCGGGGATACCGATGCTGCCGGTCTTGCCGATTATTTCGTCGTCCTCGGGAAGGCCGAGCACCGTCGGAGTCGTGAATATTTTCATCGTGTCCGGATCCGAGAGCAGTATCTCGCGCGCATTAACGCCCGTTGCGTCCTCAAGCATACGGATCATAGTCGGATCATCGTGACCGAGCTCGTCAAGCTTCAGGAGGTTGGACTCCATGCAGTGATATTCAAAATGCGTCGTGACTATGCCGCTCTTGGGATCGTCGGCAGGATGCTGCACGGGGCAGAAGTCCGTAACGTCCATGTCCTGCGGGATAACGACGAGGCCGCCCGGGTGCTGGCCTGTTGTGCGCTTTACGCCGACAAGGCCCTTGGCAAGACGGTTTTCCTCGACCTTCGTGACAGTGATACCGCGCTCCTCAAGGTATTTTTTAACGTATCCGTATGCCGTTTTTTCCGCAAGCGTACCGATGGTGCCCGCGCGGAAAACGTGATCCGAGCCGAACAGCTCTTCTGTATATTTATGCGCCTGCGCCTGATATTCTCCGGAGAAGTTGAGGTCGATATCGGGCGTTTTTTCGTTGCCGGGGAATCCGAGGAAGGTCTCAAACGGAATGTCAAAGCCGTCCTGACGCATAAGCGTTCCGCAGTCGGGGCAGTTTTTCGGCGGCATATCCGCACCGCAGCCGAACGAGCCGTCGGTTATGAACTCCGAGTGCTTGCACTTGGGGCAGACGTAGTGCGGCGGCAGAGAGTTGACCTCGGTGATGCCGGACATATACGCAACGATGGACGAGCCGACGGAGCCGCGCGAGCCGACGAGATAGCCGTGCTCAAGTGAGTTCTGAACGAGCTTCTGAGCGGACATATAAATGACGTCGTAGTTGTGGTCAAGTATCGTCGTAAGCTCCGTATCGACACGCGATTTTACTATCTCCGGCGGGTTTTCGCCGTAAATATCGGTCATTTTGCCGTAGACGAGATCGCGCAGGTCGCGCGCGGAGTTTTCGATCTTCGGCGGGTACAGATCCTTCGGCAGAAGCTCAATGTCATCGACAGAGTCGGCAATGGCGCGCGGGTTTTCGATGACGACCTGTCTTGCCGTTTCCTCGCCGAGGTAATCAAACTCCGCGAGCATTTCGTCCGTCGTGCGGAAATATATCGGGCAGCCGCGGTCGGCATCGGAGAATTTCTTCGCCGCCTGAAGTATCTTGCGGTACTGCTCGTCCTCTGCATCGAGAAAATGCACGTCGCTTGCCGCGACAACGGGCTTATTGAGCTGGCGGCCGATCTCGATTATTCTGCGGTTGTAGTCCTGAAGGACGCTTATGTCGCTCACGGCGCCGTTATCTACGAGAAAGCCGTTATTGCCGAGCGGCTGGATCTCAAGATAGTCGTAGAATGACGCTATTCTCCGAAGCTCGGAGTCGCTCGCACCGTGCATCACAGCGCCGTACAGCTCTCCCATGCCGCACGCAGAGCCGAAGATAAGCCCTTCGCGGTACTTCATGAGAATACTCTTGGGCATAGTCGGGGTCTTGTAGAAATATTTAAGATACGACTGCGAAACAAGCTCGTAAAGGTTTTTAAGTCCGGTCTTGTTCTTGACAAGGATTATCATATGCCTCGAGCGGTTGTGCTCGGCCGGCTTAATGCGCATATAGACGCCTTGAATGTCATTGAGCGTCGCGGCATCATGCTTTTGGAGCATATCGAGAAATCTGCCCATGATACGCGCGCAGACAAGAGCGTCGTCGCTTGCGCGGTGGTGGTTAAAATCGGGCAGACTGAGGCGGTTTGAAACTATGTCGAGCTTATGCTTTTTAAGGTCGGGCAGCAGTGCTCGTGACAGCGCAAGCGTGTCGATATATACAGGCTCAAACTCTATCCCGCTTCGCGCTGCGGCAGCCGACATGAAGCCGGTATCGAAGTCCGCGTTATGCGCGACAAGCGGTCTGCCGCCTGCAAACTCAAGGAAGCTGCGCAACGCCTCCGCTTCCTTTGGCGCGCCCTTAACATCGCGGTCGGTTATGCCGGTGAGCTGGGTTATCTCGGCGGGAATATGCATTTCGGGGTCAACAAAGGTGTTGAACGTCGCCTTTATCTCGTTTCCGGCAAAAATAACGGCGCCGATCTCGGTCATGCGGTCAGAGCCGGCATTAAGGCCGGTCGTTTCTATATCGAACGCGACCATCTCGTCAAGCATATTTCGCTCGCTCTCGCCGTGCACGGCAAGACTGCCGTCAACATCGTTTACCAGATAGCCCTCGCAGCCGTAGATTATCTTCACGCCGTGCTTTCTTCCCGCCTTCCACATATCCGGGAAGGCTTGGAGTCCGCCGTGGTCGGTGACGGCGATGGCGGGGTGACCCCAATACGCTGCGCGCTTGACTATCTCGGCGGGATCCGTGAGAGCGTCAAGGGTGGAAAAGCGGGTATGGACATGAAGCTCAACGCGCTTTTCCTCCGCCTCGTCCGGACGGATCTTCTTCTTGCCGAGAACGATGTCCTTCGGCTCAAGGACGATATCCTCCTCATAGCGGCTGAAGGACACATAGCCGTTGACCTTTAAATGGTCGCCGACGTTTACCTTGTTTATAAGCGACTGATCATCCTCGGGGTGGAGAAATTTGACGACTCTGATGGAGCCCGTGAGGTCTGTCATATCGAAGCAAAGCATTGCGCCGTCGCGCTTTTTGAGCTTGCGGCTCGTGACCTCGAAGACATCTCCCTCGACGACTACCCTGCCCGAATCCTGATTTAATTCGTTCATGTTGGTCGGAGCTTTTTTGATGCTGCGTCCCATTAAAACCTTGCCGTCGGAGCCGCCCGAGGCGGGCGCCGATGCCGATATCTTCGCCGCCCTTGCGGCCTCAGGACTGTCGGGCGTTATAAGCACCCTGTCAAGGCCGTAATCGCCTTGCAGGATGTGCGCGAGCATATCGAGCTCCGCCGGAGCGGGAGTGCGCACGAACCACGCCCTAATGCTCATTGTTTTCGCCTCGATGCTTATCTCCACGTCCGTCACATATGCTTTTTCAAGCCCGCCGCAGCTGTCCTTATGGACTGCAGCGCCGGGAAATATATCAAGAAATGGTGTATGTTCGTTCACTTCAGCTATCCTTTTCGATGAGATCTAAAAGAGCGTCGCACAGCTGCTCATAGGGATAAGTTCCGAGCACCTGTCCGTGCTTAAACAGCAGTCCGCAGTCCTTGCCGCCGGCAACACCGTAGTCTGCTTCGCGCGCTTCGCCCGGGCCGTTTACGACGCAGCCCATGACGGCGACCGTGATGTCGCGGTCTATGCCCGCAATACGCTTTTCGACCTCCTTGGCAAGCCCGATGAGGTCAATATTCGTTCTGCCGCAGGTCGGGCAGGACACGAGACGCACTCCGCCGCGAAGTCCGGCAGCCTTGAGTATCGCAAGACCTGCCGCGGCCTCCTCGATGGGGTCAGCCGTGAGAGATACGCGGATGGTGTCGCCTATGCCCTCGCACATGAGCGTTCCGATGCCGACGGCCGACTGCACCGTGCCGTTCCACGCCGTTCCGGTCTCGGTAACGCCGACGTGAAGCGGATACGGAAGCTCGCTCGAGGCAAGACGGTAAGCCGCCACGGTGAGCGGTACGGACGAGGACTTCATCGAAACGCAGATGTCATCAAAATCATAGCGGTTTAAAAGCTCGATATGCTTTTTCGCGCTCTCGAGCATTGCCTCGGGGCAGGGATGGCCGTATTTTTCAAGCAGCTCCTTTTCAAGGCTGCCGCTGTTGACGCCGATACGGATGGGGATATTGCGCGCCTTGCACGCCTCGGCCACCTTGCGGACGTTCTCGGCGCTGCCGATATTGCCGGGGTTAATGCGTATTTTGTCTATCCCCCGCTCCGCTGCGGCCAGTGCGAGCCGATAGTCAAAATGAATGTCGGCTACAAGCGGGACACTCGTGCGCTCCTTTATTGCGGATATTGCCTCGGCTGCCGCCATATCGGGTACGGCAACGCGCACAATCTGCGCTCCCGCCGAGGCAAGAGCGTTTATTTGCGCAGCCGTTGCGTCAACGTCATGAGTCTTCGTGTTGCACATGGACTGGACGGAAACGCTCTCTCCGCCGCCGACGGCGACCGAGCCGACGGATATTCTTTTAGTTATCTTTCTTTCGTACATGATCTCACCCCGTTATGAGTTTTGATATGTCGTTATACATGATAAACGCCATGAGAATGAGCAGAAGCACCATGCCTCCGGCATGGATATAACCCTCGTATTTCGGGTCGAGTCTGCGGCGCGTCATGGCTTCGATGATGATAGTGACTATCATGAGAAACACTCTGCCGCCGTCAAGCGCCGGTATCGGCAGCATGTTCATAATGGCAAGGTTTATTGCGATAAATGCCGAGAAATACAAAATACCGTATGCCGCATCTGCCGCGCTTTCCGCGCTTGAGCCGACCTGATTCATCATGTCGACGATGCCGACGGGTCCTGCCATTTCGTCAACGCCCACAGCGCCGTGGATAAGGTCGCCCAGTCCCAGCCAGACAAGGCGCGAAAATTCCATGGCGGTGTTCCACGTGTAGTGAAGCTTTGCGCCGGGCGTTGCCTCGCTCACCTGCCATGTAAAGCCGTATTTCATGCCTTGCTCGGTCTTAACGGTGCGCGCAAGCTCCATCGACTTGAACTCTATCTTCTCACCGTCACGGACAATAACAACGTCATAAACGCCCTTGCCGCGCTCCAAGAACATGGAAACATCGCTGTTGAGATAAATGCGGTGGCCGTCGATGCTGTAAAACCTGTCGCCAACCTGAAGAGCGTCCTCGCCCTGATACGGGCAGTCCTCGTGAAACTCCGCAATGACGGGATCAATAAAACCCTGCGCGGGAGAATACATGATGACTATGAGTATAACACCCAGCAGGAAGTTCATGAACGAGCCTGCGCACAGAATGAGAAACTTCTTCCAAAAGCCTTGATTTACAAAGGCTCGCGGATCATCGGATTCCTCGTCCTCGCCCATTGCGCAAAAGCCGCCGAGCGGCAGGATGCGCAGAGCGTAGAGGGTCTCTCCCCTGCGCTTTTTGAATATTGCCGGCCCCATGCCGATCGCAAATTCATCGACTCGCACCTTACACGCCTTTGCGGTTATGAAGTGACCGAATTCGTGAATGGCGATAAGCACGCCGAACATCAGTATCGCGATAATTATATACATTAGGAAAAATGCTCCCTGACAAAAACTCTGGCCCGCTCGTCGGCTTCAAGTATGGCCTCAAGGTCGGGCTCTTTTACTATTTCTATGCTCTCGACCGCCTGCTGAGCACAATCGAATATCTGATTATAGCCAAGGCGGTGGTTAAGAAACATGGACACTGCGACCTCGTTTGCCGCGCTCATTATGCACGGCGCTGTGCCGCCAATGCGCGCACAGTCCATCGCGAGCTTCAGACACGGCGTTTTTTCATAGTCGGGCTCCTCGAAGGTCATGTCCTTCATGTCGTAAAAATCAAGGTGCTTAAACGGCGAGACCTTGCGCTCGGGATAGGTCATGGCAAGCTGGATGGGCAGCCCCATATCGGGCACGCCGAGCTGCGCGATGACCGTTCCGTCAACAAGCTCTACCATGGAGTGCACTATGCTCTGCGGGTGAACAACGACCCGGATATCGTCGGGAGTGACGCCGAAAAGATGCATCGCCTCGACGAACTCAAGCCCCTTGTTCATCATTGTAGCCGAATCGATGGATATTTTTGCACCCATCGACCAATTCGGGTGCTTTACCGCCTGCTCGGGAGTCACGTTCTCAAGCTCGGTACGGCTTTTGCCCCTGAACGGGCCGCCGGAGCCGGTGAGAAGGATCTTTCTCAATTCGCCCTTTTCTCTGCCCATAAGGCACTGGAAGATGGCAGAATGCTCGGAATCGACGGGCACTATCTCTGCGCCGCAGCGTGCTGCCTCGGGCATGACAATCTCGCCAGCGCACACGAGGGTCTCCTTGTTTGCGAGAGCTATGCGCTTTTTCGCCTCAATGGCGGCGAGCGTGGGCTTTAAGCCGACAGAGCCAGAGACTGCTGTCACGACGCAGTCGGCAGCATCAATTGTTGCCGCATCTACGAGTCCGCTCATGCCGCTGCCGACCTTGATATCCGTGTCGGAGAGCTTTGTTTTCAGGTCGCGAGCCGCCGCTTCGTCATACACGGCGACGAATTTGGGCTTTAAAAGTCTCGCCTGCTGCTCTGCAAGGTCAATTTTTCTGTTAACGCTTATTGCCGCAACGGGCACGCCCAAATGCTGCGCAGCAGCGATGCTCTGACGGCCAATTGAGCCGGTCGAGCCTAAAATCGAAACTGCTTTGATCATCCTTTGACACCTCCGAAGCGACGGTCGCGGCTGTTATAGGCCGCTATCGCCTTATCAAGCTCCTGCGGCGTGAAATCCGGCCACAGGACATCGGTGAAATAAAACTCGGAATACGCGCACTGCCAGAGAAGGAAGTTGGATATGCGCTGCTCCCCGCCCGGACGGATAAGAAGGTCGGGGTCGGGTATTCCGGCAGAGTACATATAGCCCGAAAACTTCTCCTCGGTCAGCTCGCCCGCTGCCTTGCCCTCGGCAAAATCGCGCGCGTAAGCCTCGGCAGCGCGTATTATTTCCGCTCTGCCGCCGTAATTTATGCAGATATTTGCCTGAAAGCCGTCAATATCCTCGGATATTTCGTCGGTTTCGGCAATGAGCCGCTGAAGCTCGGGCGACAGGCGGGAAATGTCGCCGAACACCTTCATGCGGATATTCTTCTTGCGCATATCGCGTATCGCCTCGTGCAGGTACTTGTCAAGCAGCTTCATTATGCCGCCGACCTCGTCCTCGGGGCGCTTCCAGTTTTCCGTGGAAAATGCATAAACCGTCAGATACTCAACGCCTATCTCCTTGCAGTAGGTCGCAATATTGCGGAAGGTCTCGGAGCCCGCAAGATGACCGGCATTGCGCGGCATGAGGCGCTTTTTGGCCCAGCGTCCGTTTCCGTCGAGTATGATGGCAATATGGCGGGGAAGGCATTTTGCCTGCTCCCCCGCCGCATTTGTAAGCTTATTATCACTCATATCAGATCTCGAAAAGTTCCTTTTCCTTGGCGTCCGCTATGCTTTCTACTTCCTTAATATAATCATCGGTGAGCTTCTGAACGTCCTTTTCAATATCCTTGTAATCGTCCTCGGTTATCTCGGAGGCCTTCTGCTGCTTCTTGAACTTTTCAATTGCATCGCGGCGAACGTTGCGCACCGCGACCTTGGACTCCTCGCTGTACTTCTTGACCTGCTTTGCAAGCTCCTTACGGCGCTCCTCGGTAAGCTGCGGGAAGACAAGGCGGATGCATCTGCCGTCATTCTGAGGATTGATGCCGAGGTCGGATGCGAGGATCGCCTTCTCAATGCCCTTGAGCACGGAGCCGTCCCATGGCTGGATCATCAGAGAGCGCGGGTCGGGAACGGAAATGGACGCGACCTGCTGAATGGGGGTGGCTACGCCATAATAATCAACCGTGATCTGATCGAGCACCGCCGCGTTTGCTCTGCCCGCGCGAACGGACGCAAGCTGAGTCTTGAGTACCTCGGTGGTCTTTTTCATTTTGCTTTCGATTTCGGGATATTTAGACATAATATTACCTCCTGAATATTTATACTCGTTTTAAATTATTTGCTTACTACGGTGCCGATGGCCTCGCCGCGAAGGACGCACAGGATATTTTCGGGCTCTGCAAGAGCAAAGACTATGACGGGAATATCGTTATCCATTGCAAGGCTCGTCGCGGTGCTGTCCATGACCGCAAGGTGCTGCGCAAGAACGTCGTCATAGCTAATGGCGTCGTACTTGACGGCGCTTTCATCGACCCTGGGATCTGCGGAATACACACCGTCGATGTTCTTTGCAAGGAGAATGGCGTCCGCCCCTATCTCTGCCGCACGAAGCACCGCCGCCGTATCGGTGGAGAAAAACGGGCTGCCCGTGCCGCAGCCGAACATGACGACCTTGCCCTGCTCGAGATAGCTGACGGCGTTATCGGTGCTGTATCTCTCGCCCACGCCCTGAATATCGACAGCCGTGAGCACCTTGGCATCGCCGCCGCACTGATGCAGCACGTCCGCAAACGCAAGGCAGTTCATCGCCGTTGCGAGCATTCCCATGCGATCGGCCGAAACGCGCTCGATATGGCCCGCTCCGTCCTTTACGCCGCGCCAGAAGTTGCCGCCGCCGACAACGATGCCGACCTCGACGCCCATCTCAACGCAGCTTTTCACGGTCTCACCGACCTTGGACATGAATTCAAAATCAAAGCCGGTCTTGTTATCGCCGGCAAGAGCCTCTCCGCTTATCTTGATAAGCACTCTCTTATAAACAGGATCTGACATATGCTCTCTCCTTTATTAAATATCAAGTATTCCCAGAATAACTATACCCACGACCACGAGGAAAACAGACGCATAGTGCTTTAGCGAAAGCTTTTCCTTCAAGAACAGGCGGCTCCACACGACGGAGGCGACGCAGTAGGCCGAGATCATGGGTGCGGCAAGAGCTGCGTGGGCAGTGTCGGCAAGGGCATAGATATATGCAAACTGACCGGCAGTTTCGAATATGGCGCCGGTGTACTTGGGTACCTCGCGCTTGGGGATGAGCTTCTGCTTTTTTATGCCGAGAACGTACACGGCGCTGACGATGGCGGCAAACAGGAAGGTCAGCTCATATGCGACGTTTGCCGAATCCTCATTGAGGGTCTCGAGCACGCGGCTGTCGGCAAAGGTGCCCAGCGCGTCAAGCAGGCAGTAGATGACCGGCAGCGCGATGGCAAGCCAGCTCTTTGCATAATGATGATTGCTCGCATCCTGTCTTGCGCGGCGCAGCTCCTCGTCCTCGTTTGCCTCGGTGAAGCCGAGCGCGATAACGCCCGCGCACACGAGCGCAACGGCCGCAAGAGCCATGGGAGGCAGCTCGCCAAAGCCCTGAGTTGCAAAGATCAAAATTGCAACGATAGCGCCGGAGGAGTTGCAGATCGGTGAGGATATCGAAAGCTCGATATATCTCAGACCGATATAGCCTATTGCCATGGACGAGATGTACAGCAACGAAACGGGCAGATACTGAAGGATGATCTCGAGATTGATCTCGACCCCGCCGACAAAAACCTCATACGCTGCATGAAGTCCCATGACCACGCCGACTGCCATGACCATCTTATAATGGCTGTACTTGTCATCGGCGTCCTGACAGCCGATCTTGGAAAAAAGATCGGAGCCGCTCCAACATAAAAGTGCTATCAGTGCAAACCAAAACCACATATACTTTTTCTATTCTCCAAACTATTTAAATTTTAACTAATGCATTCTATCATACTTCCGCGCATTTGACAATTAACAAATGACAAATTATGCGCGGGAAAGCATTTATAATTTCCGCATGGACATAATCTACATAGACCGGCTGTTTGCTCTCAATCTTATACTTGATTATCTTCTCGTGCTGTGCTCGGCAAGGCTTTGCGGCGTGAGACTTCGGCGAAAAAGATATTTTTTCTCCGCCCTGCTCGGCGCGGCATACGCGGCTGCCGGTCTGCTGCCGGGGTGCGGATTTCTCACAGCGGCGCCCGTAAAGCTCTGCGCGGGAGCGGCAATGGCGCTCATAGCGTTCGGCGGTGAGGAAAAGCTCTGGCGCTGCTGCCTTGTGTTTTTCGCGGTATCGGTGCTGTTCGGCGGCGCAGTTTGGGCCATATCCATGCAAAACGGCATTTCTCCCGCAAACGGACTGTACATCCCCGTATCCGTGCCCGTGCTCGTTATTTCATTCGGGATAATTTACGCCGTGCTGAGCTTTGTTTTCAGACGCAGCGTCAAAACGGCAGATGAGTGCATCTCAAGCGTAAAGATCGAGTTTATGGGCAAAAGCATCGAGCTGCGCTGCCTTCACGACAGCGGAAACGCTCTGTTTGACGCGGTGACGGGCTCGGGCGTGCTCATTGCCTCGGCAGTGTCACTCGCGCCGCTTTTCCCGAGGCTTGAGGATAAGCTCCGTGACCCGGACTGCACAAGACTGATAACCGAGCCGGGCCTTGAGGGGAAACTGAGGCTTTTGCCATACAGCGCCGTCGGAACGCAGTCGGGACTGCTCGCCGCCTTCAGGCCCGACGAAATATCACTCGACGGCGTTATTCGAGACGACATACTCGTTGCGATCTCCCCAACTCCGGTCGGCGGCGCGGGGTTTGACTGCGTTTTCTGATTATTTTTTTCAAAACCCATGTAACCATTTCATTTTGTCTGCATCAATTTAACAGGACTGCTTAATATTAAGGAGGACGGCGCATGAATCTGCTGAACGTGATCAAAAGATGGCTGGAGGAACATCTTCTGCCCGACAGGGGCATATTTTACATAGGCGGCAGCGACACTCTCCCGCCCCCGCTTGAGCGCAGCGCGGAGGAAGCTGCGATACGGGCGATGGAGCGCGGCGACGAGCAAGCTAGGAACACGCTTACGGAACATAATCTGCGCCTTGTCGTCTACATATCAAGAAGGTTCGAAAACACCGGGGTAAATCTTGAAGACCTCATTTCTATCGGAACGATCGGGCTCATGAAGGCAATAAACACCTTCCGCAGCGACAAGAACATCAAGCTTGCCACCTATGCCTCGCGCTGCATCGAAAACGAAATACTCATGTATCTTCGCAAGATAAGCAACCAGCGCAGCGAGGTCAGCTTCGATGAGCCGCTAAACACGGATTGGGACGGAAACGAGCTTCTTTTATCCGACATTCTCGGTACGGACGACGATGAGGTCTGCCGACCGCTTGAGGATGACGCCGACCGTCAAATGCTCAAAAACGCGGTCGATTCCCTTGCCGAGCGCGAGAAAAGCATCATCACTCTTCGCTTCGGACTCGGCGGCGGTACGGAGCTTACGCAAAAGGAGGTGGCGGACATGATGGGTATCTCTCAAAGCTACATAAGCAGGCTCGAAAAGCGCATAATCGTGAGGCTGCGCAGGGAGATGCTCAAGCAGCTTCAGTGACAATAATCATAAAAAAATCGTTAGTTTTTAAAAATGCTGTTTATACTAATCACAATTTATTGACAAACTGTTACCTTCGGTGTAAATTATATTCAAGCTATATATCATAGCCGATGTGTCAACGTTTTTTTGAGAAGGAGAAACAAAATGAAAATGTCCAAGAAACTTATCAGCCTGCTTCTTGCAGTCCTGATGGTAGTCACCCTGCTGCCGACTCTGGCACTGGCTGACGATGACGACGTCGCTGCCGTCAGCGAAACCGGCGAGGTTCTTGCATCCGTTAACGGATTCCAGTTCCCCACCTACACCGTGTACTGCTCGCTGCTTAACAAGCTGCCCGCATCTTACGCGGTTATCACCCTGACCGATAACCTGACCGGCGAGTCCACCACCCACACCGCAAACGCTCTCGGTATCGCTTTCATCAAGACCACGGTCTTCAGCCCGCTTAAGCACGTTTACTCCGTTGCGGCTACCTGCGACGGCCCCCTGAGCGGTCTTAAGTACAGCACCCTGCCCGGCATCAAGTGGACCATGGACGGCAAGATCGACCACGACAAGCTCTTGCTTTATCCCGTCCTCAACATCGGTCTTAACTATACCGATCACTTTGCCTACATGATCGGCTACCCCGAAGGCACCTTTATGCCTCAGGCTAACATCACCCGTGCCGAGGTCGCAGCCATCATCTACCGTCTTATGACTCCCGAATCCCGCGCAAAGTTCAGCTCCGCCGACTGCATGTTCAGCGATGTACAGGCAGGAATGTGGTTCAACACCGAGGTATGCACCCTCGTTAAGGCCGGTATCATCAACGGCTATCCCGACGGCACCTTCAAGCCCGACCGGAGCATCACCCGTGCAGAGTTCTCCTCCATGATCGCTCGTATGTTCTCCGTTTCCTATGTCGGAAACAACGCATTCGAGGATATTAACGGTCACTGGGCTCAGAGCTACATGAACATTCTTGCAAAGCTCGGCATCCTCAAGGGTGACGACAATGGCAATGCAAACCCCGACGCTAACCTCACCCGCGCCGAGGCTGCCGCAATGTGCAACCGCCTCGTAGGCCGCAACTCCACTAACAGCAGCCTCAACAGCTGCAAGGATCCCATCACCTCTTGGCCCGACGTTTCCAACGGCGCTTGGTACTACGCGGACGTTCTTGAGGCGACCAACTCCCACGATTACACCTGGACGCTCAACGTCAAGAATGTTGTCAGCGGCGAGTTCGTCATCACCGAGCAGTGGACTAAGATTCGCACCGACGCTCCCGACTGGAAATAATCAAGCACATATAAAAACTCACCGTTCGTATGAACGGTGAGTTTTTTAATTCTCAAGCTCCCGATACATTGCGGGGGCTTCCTCTTTTTTGACTGTCTCGTTAACAGACAGTACCTCGACCTTGAGCCTTCTCTGTCCGAAGGCGACCTCAATGACGTCGCCCACCTTGACCTGATAGCTTGCCTTGACCTGTCTGCCGTTTACGCTCACGCGCTCCGCGTCACAGGCGTCGTTTGCGACGCTGCGGCGCTTTATAAGGCGCGATACCTTGAGATACTTATCCAGTCTCATAGCTTACCTCCTCGCTGCTCGCGGCATGATGGTAAAATTCCCGCAATACAATTGTATCGCGGGAATTACTTTAATATTTAAACAGTCGGGACAATTACTTTGCTACTGCGTCCTTGAGTGCCTTTCCCGCTTTGAAGAAAGGAACCTTGCTTGCGGGGATCTCGATAGCCTCGAGGGTCTTGGGGTTGCGGCCGATGCGAACGCCGCGCTCTTTTACGTCAAATACGCCGAAGCCGACCATCTGAACCTTCTCGCCGGATACCAGAGTCTCGGTGATGGTATCAAACGCGGCGTTAACAGCCTTCTCGGAATCCTTCTTGGAAAGACCGGTCTTTTCTGCTACGGCTGCAATAAGTTCTGCCTTATTCATGTGTAATCCTCCTAAATTTAAACGGCTGTTTAGCCTTTGTATACAACCCTCAGCGGCAATTGCGCTTCACGGGTTATTCACTTAAATTTTTTCCGCCAAAGTAATCTATCATATATCACGCCGATTATCAAGTATTTTTTCATAAAAAGACGGAAATATAGACATTTTCTTGATAAATCAGCTCATATGCAGGAGCTTTGCCACTTTTTCGCCTTTGGGAATGAGCTTCATATCCTCTGCGGTTATGACGCGCAGCTTGATGACGGCAACGGCGTAAACGATGACGGCGGCAAGAATTGCCGCGCACATGAATGCAGCCATCATGAGCTTTCCGCCCGAGGTGAACGCCATTCCTGCGGCATAGACGGCATACGCAATGACGCCCATTGCGATGCTCGGTACCGCGGGACGGATAACGATGTTTTTCATCGACATTCCCTTTTCAAATCTGCGGTTTATGAAAATGACGTTGAGAACGCACATCGTCAGATAGCAGCAGACCGTGCCGATGGCAGCGCCGAAAATATTGACAGACGGGATTGCTACGATAAACCAGTTGACGCTTATCTTGACAAGGCCTCCGGCGATGATGGAGCAAAGAGTGAGCTTTTCGTTGCCGGTCGCCTGAAGAATGGCGGTGCTTATGAGTGAGAAGCACACGAACACGGACGCAATGCCGAGTATGCCAAGCAGCGCGGGGCCGGCTTCGTTTGCGCCGGGGTAGATTATCTTCATGATGGGCTCGCTCAGGACGGCAAGACCTATGCCCATGGGCAGCGCGAGCGCCATGGAAATGCGCAGGGAGTCCTCGGAAATCTTGCCCGCCTCGCTCTTGTTGCCCACGACGAGCTTTGCCGATATAGCAGGCACGACGGATATGGTCAGCGGCGTTATGAATGCCGCGGGCAGGTTAAAGAGAGTCTGCGCCTTGCCGTACACGCCGTAGAGGGTGTTTGCGTGAGAGTAGCTGAAGCCGACGGCATTCTGAAGCCGGGTCATGCACAAACCTGCATCGACGAGGTTTATAAGCGAGAGCACCACCGAGCCGAGCGCGATGGGGATGCCGATACGCAGCAGGTTTTTGAATATCGTGCCTGCGCTCTCGGGAACGTCGGGCTCGGAAACGGTATCAAAGCTGTAATTGCGCATTTTGTACACTATCATGTACAGCAGCGCTGCAAGCGAGCCGACGGTGACACCGAAAATGGCGCCTGCCACAGCAACGGGCTGCTCTGCACCTGTCTTTATTAGATATGCCGCAAGCGCAAGTCCCGCCGCCACCTTGGCGAGCACCTCGAGTATCTGGCTCACCGTTGTGGGTGTCATGTTCTCATAGCCCTGCGTGAGTCCACGGTAGGTAGCCGTTATGCAGCACAGCAGCACCGCCGGAGAGAGAGCCTGAATGCTCAGTGCGGCATCCGGGCTGTGGATAAGCGTCGTCGCAAGCCAATCCGGGAACACGAACATGATGGTCGAGCTAAAAACGCCGAGGGCGAAGAACGTCCACCACGCGACATGGTATGTGCGCCTTGCCTGCATTTGCAGTCCCTTCGTCTGCGCCGCGCTTATCATACGCGACAGCGCCACGGGGAAGCCCGCCGTTGCAAGGGTCAGGAACACGCTGTAAACATAGTATGCCTGCAAAAACAGAGCATAACCGTCGTCGCCGAGCATATTTCCCAGCGGGATCTTATACAGGGCTCCGAGTATCTTCATTATTATAACGCCCGCGGTCATTATTGCCGCGCCGTGCAAATAGTTTTGTTCTTTAGCTTTTGCCACTGAACAGCCTCCATTCGATCTCATATGCTTTAATACAGCTTTAGAAATATATACTATAAGCGCAAATAAATCAAGGGAAATATGTTAATTCCCTTGATTTATAAGCAAATTTCAGCGGACATACTTTAAAACGGCGACTTGCTCGGGCGTATCGGCGTCTATCCGTATCGTGTTCGTGTCGTAAAAATGAACGATAGGCAGAGGCATATACTGGTCGGTAAACGCATTTACGCGCTCCATACGGCGGTTGCCGCAGCCGTCATGGGCGTAGTGCATGGGTATGACTACCCGCGCTCCGAGCTCGTCGGCAAGGGGCTTCGTTTTGTCGCTGGGCATGGCTCTGAAGCCGCCGGCATTTATCATCAGAACGTCCGCACCGAATATCTCGGCTTTTTCCGAATCGCTGAGGACGCTGCCGAGGTCGCCCAAATGTACGATTTTATATCCGTCCCATTTAATTATATGTACCTTGTTTTTGCCGCGCAGAGTGCCGTAGCTCGTGTCGTGGAAGGTGTCTATCGTCTCGACGGTGTACGGGCAAGGCCGCTGCGTTCCGGAAAGCTTAACTCCGGCGCGGTAGCTGTGGCCGCGGTGCTCGTGGCTGCACAAAACTGCATCGGCGCTTGCGGACAGCACGGGGTAGTTGGCGTTTGTCAGGTCATACGGGTCAATAACGACGCTGTAGCCGTCGTGGCTTATTTTAAAGCAGGAATGTCCCAGCCAGCTTATCTCCATAGCGTTTCCTCTTTTTACGTTTCGTAATCGTCGGCAAGAAGGTGCTCGCCTATTTTATACACGTTGCCCGCTCCGACCGTCAATATGAGATCGCCCGGCTGCGCGGTCTTGCGCAGGTCGTTTTCGATCTCCTCAAAGGTCTTGAAGAAGCGCGCGCCCTCTATCTTTTCGGCAAGGTCGGCCGAGGATATGCCGAGCAGATTCTTTTCGCGCGCGGCGAATATCTCGGCAAGGTAGACGATGTCGGGGCGCTTGAGCTGGCGGACGAAATCGTAAAACAGCGCCATCGTGCGCGTATAGGTGTGGGGCTGGAAAATGACGATGGTGCGCTTGTAGCCGAGCGATTCGACCGCGTCTAACAGCGCCTTGAGCTCGCCCGGATGGTGGGCATAGTCGTCATAAACGTCCGCACCGTTAAACTTGCCCTTGAATTCAAATCTTCTGCCCGCTCCGGAGAAGCCGGCAAGGCCGTATTTTATCGCGGTGGGCTTAATGCCGAGACATATTGACGCAGCAGCCGCGGCAAGCGCGTTTTTAAGGTTGTGCACTCCCGGTACGTGTATGGCGACAGTGTCGAGCAGCTTACCCTTATACATTATATCAAACTTTGTAAGTGAGCCGATGCGAATGACGTTTTTTGCGTACACGTCGGCCTTTGCGGTCAGGCCGAAGGTCACAATATTGCGATCAAGATCGCGCACCGCGTCCATGGTGTTCTCGTCATCGTGGTTAACAACAACATAGCCGTCCTCCGGAACGTGGCTTGCAAACTCGCGGAAGCTCTGCTTTATTTCCTCGATCCCCGAGAAGAAGTCGAGGTGATCCTCCTCAATGTTCAGAATGACCGCAACGGTCGGAAAAAACGAGAGGAACGAGTTATAATACTCGCAGGACTCCATAACGATGGTGTCCCCCGCTCCGACTCTGTGTCCCGCCTTCAAAAGCGGCAGCGTGCCGCCTATCATGACAGTGGGGTCCTTTTCGGCCGCCATGAGGATATGGGTGCACATGGAGGTCGTCGTGGTCTTGCCGTGTGTGCCGGATATGCACAGAGCGTTTTTATAGCCGCGCATTATAGCTCCCCACGCCTGAGTGCGCTCAAACACGGGAATACCGAGCTCTTTTGCGCGGACTATCTCCGGGTTATCGTCGTGAGCGGCTGCGGTGCGGACAACGAAGTCAATGTTGCTCGTAATGTTTTCGGCATCGTGGCCGATGAATATCTTAATTCCCTTTTCTCTGAGATGCGATGTGCGCTCACTCTCCGCGATGTCCGAGCCGCTTATAACGAGCCCCGCATCGCACAGCACCTCCGCCAAAGGCGACATGGAAACGCCGCCTATGCCGACGAGGTGACCGCGCTTGCCACGGCTTAAAAATTCACTGAAATCAGGCATAAATACTCCAATCACGCTGGCGCGTAAGATATATTATTTACATTTACATGTTGATGTTGCTTATAGCAAATGATATTATAATACTGTGAAGTCAACTTTACAAGGCTAAATATAATCACAGATTTAGGGATATGACTATTATGCCTCAAATAAACCCGCCAAAATACGTCAGGCAGATACTGTTCACGCTCCAGGCAAGAGGGCATCTTGCCTATCTTGTGGGCGGCTGCGTGCGCGACGTTATAATGGAGATAACACCGCAGGACTGGGACATTTGCACGAGCGCCCTGCCCGAAGAAGTGCTTGAGCTCTTCCCCGGCTCGATGCCTACGGGTATCCGGCACGGCACGGTGACCGTGATTATCGGAAGCAAAAGCTCCGAGGTCACGACCTTCCGCACGGAGGGCGACTACCGTGACCATCGCAGACCCGATTCCGTCACCTTTGTGTCCGATCTCATAACCGATCTCAGCCGCCGCGACTTCACGATGAACGCCATCGCGCTGTCCGCCGACGGCATGATCGCCGACCCGTTCGACGGCGTGAGCGATATTGCAAAGCGCACTATCCACTGCGTGGGTGAGCCCAAGCTTCGCTTTACAGAGGACGCGCTGAGAATGTTCCGCGCCCTGCGCTTTTCCGCAAGGCTCGGCTTTACCATCGAATATGAAACGATGCAGGCTATCGAGCAATGCGCACCGCTTGCCGCAGAGCTTGCGCCGGAGCGTGTAAGGGACGAGATCGAAAAGATACTCCTCACCACCCGACCCGAAACCATGAGCGCCGCGATCAGTTTCGGACTCATGAAGAAATACATAAGCGGCGCGGGCTGGAAAACGCCCAATTTTGCCGACATTGCCGATATGCCGCGTAAGGCGCTCACAAGATGGGTGGCGTTTGCCATCATGCTGAGAAAATACGGCTACATCCCCTCCGCGCGCGATTTTCTTATGCAGCTCAGGCTTGACGGGCGCACAATACGCTGCTGCGCGGACGCTGAGGTGCTGCTCAGTCAGGAGCCGCCGCGCGACGATCTCGGCTGGAAAAAGATGCTCAACCGCTACGGCGTTGACACGGTCACCTGCGCGGTGCAGACATATGCGGTCATCTACGGCATAGACCGCGAAAAGGAGCTCAAAAACATTCTCAAAAGCGGCGAATGCTTCTCGCTCAAGCACCTTGCCGTCACGGGCGACGACCTGCTCGCGCTCGGCTTAAAGGGCCCGGAGCTCGGCGAGATGCTCAAATTTCTGCTTGAATACGTTATGGAATACCCCGATAATAATAAACGGGAAATTTTGCTTGAGCTTGCAAAATATTCGGAGGAGAGCTGATGACTAACGAAATGAGACAGCTCGGGCTTGAGTGCATGAAGTGCTGCGGCTGCGAGCTCGGCAAAAGCCGCACCAATCTCGTTTTCGGAGTCGGAAACGATCGGGCGAAGATAATGCTTATCGGCGAGGGCCCCGGCGAGCAGGAGGATATTCAGGGTGTACCGTTTGTCGGCAGAGCAGGTCAGCTTTTGGACGATATGCTCAAGATGATCGATCTCGACCGCGGCAAGGTCTATATAGCAAACGTCGTAAAATGCCGCCCGCCGAAAAACCGCGACCCGCTGCCGGAGGAAAAGACGGCCTGTGCGCACTGGCTCAAGCGGCAGATCGAGATAATTGACCCGAAAATAATTATATGCCTCGGCAGAATTGCCGCGACCTCTGTCATTGACGAGGATTTTCGCATCACGCGTCAGCACGGGCAGTGGTTTGACGTAGACGGCAGGCGCGCGCTTGCCCTCTACCACCCCTCCGCCCTTTTGCGCGACATCGCAAAGCGTCCCGACACCTTCACCGACCTTCGGGAGATCCGAAGCGAAATACGCAGGCTTTGCCCCGAGGTGTACGAATGATATATGACATTCACGAATACAGACAGGACGAAATCTGCGCGCTAAAGGCGCTTTGGCGCGAGGTTTTCGGTGACGGCGAGCGCGTTACGGACAGCTTTTTCGAGCTGCTGCCGTCAATGGGCACGGGCTTTGCCGCGGTGCGGGACGGCGAGGTTTTCGGCGGTGCATACGTTTTAGACGTATTTTTGCACCTGCCTGACGGCTCGACGAAAAAGGCGGCATATATCTACGCCGTGGCTGTGGATAACGCGGCGCGCGGCAGCGGAACAGGCGCAGAGCTTACACGCGCGTGCATGAGACACGCATGGGAGTGCGGCACTGACGTGTGCTGTACACTGCCCGCCGAGGAGTCACTGTATGATTGGTACAAAACCCGCTGCGGCTTTGAAAACGCAAGCTTTTGCAGCTATGAAACCGTCCCCGCAGGAGAAAACGACGGCAGCATCACGCGCTTACACGCCGACGAATATGCCTTTTTGCGTGAGGATATGCTCCGCGGAAAGCCGCACATCGGCTTTTACTACGGCTATCTGAGCTTTCAGGAGACTATTTTTGACGAGTACGGCGGCGGCTTTTTCGCCTGCAATGGCGGCATCGCCTGCGGCTACGTTGAGGACGGTGTCCTGCAAGTCAAAGAAGCGCTCGGCTGCGGCAATGATTTTATTGCGGCGCTGTGCACCACGCTGGGAGCCGAAAAGGCCGTCGTGCGCAAAGCCTCAGACTGCGGCGAGCGATACGTTGCGGCATATTTAAAGGCCGAGTACCCGCCCGACACGGTTTGGGATTTAACCTTAGACTAACTTCAGACTGAAAAACGGCAGCCCTTTGGCTGCCGTTTTTTGCTATATTCAAGACTTTTCTTTCGGGAGAGTGACGAGCATGGTCGTGCCGTTTTCGCTGCTTTCCTCGATTTTCACCGTGCCGCCGTGAAGAACCGCGATCTCCCAAACGAGCGAAAGCCCAAGACCTACGCCGCCGTGCTCTCTGCTGCGGGATTTATCAACGCGGAAGAAGGGGCGGAAAATACTGTCCCTGTACTGCTCGGCTATCCCGAAGCCCTGATCCTTTACACGGATGAGAACGTTGCTTTCGTCCTCGCTCACGGACAGGCACACCCGTGAATCATCCCTGCCGTAGCGTATCGCGTTTTCGGTAAGGTTGAATATCATACGATAAATAAGCGTGTCGCTGCCTGTGATCTGAGCATTTCCGTCGTATTCGAGGCTTATACCCTTTTTATCGGCAAGCGGAGCGAGGTCTGTCACTATCTCCTCGAGCATGGGCTCTAATTCGATTTCGTCGTTGCAGGGCACTGTGTTGAGCTCGCTCATTTCAAGCAGCGTTTTTGTCATCTGCGACATTCGCTCCGTCTGCTCCTGCAAAAGCCCCAGAAATTCCGCCGTTTCGGGCTCAACGTCGCTGTGCTCGACGTTAAAAAGCTCTATCTGCGCCTGCATCAGGGCAAGGGGCGTGCGCAATTCGTGCGCGGCGTTTCCGGTGAACTGCCGCTGCGCCGAGAAGCCCTCGTCAAGGCGGTCTATCATGCCGTTAAACGATTTACTGAACCGCTTAAATTCCGGCAGCACGTCCTCGCTGACCTTCATATCCGTAAGGTTATCCGGCTGCACGTTTTCCACCTGCGAGGCAAAGCTGCGCAGGGGCAACAGCGCGCGCCCGCTCATGAAATACGCAAGCGCACCGCCGAGCAGGGTGACGACGGCGGTTATGTACCAGTTTGTCGTGTTGAACGACGCCTGCGCACCGCTCACGATTATGGTCAGCTCGCGGTCCAGATCCTTACTCTGCGGGTCAAACGAGTCCGGCTCGCCTTTTTCGATCTCGCTGTAAGCCGATATGCCGCTGCCGATGGAGTCCATATATCGCTTGCCGGAGTAGCTTATCAGGCAATTCATCAGCACGCAGGTCACGCCGACGAGGACGACCGTCATCAGGGTTATCCGCCACTGCAAAGATAGCTTTTTCATTTTTTCGCCTCCATCACATAGCCCTCGCCTATGCGATTATGTATGGGGTCATAGCCCAACGCCGTGCGCAGCTTTTTTCTGAGGGCGGAAATATGCACGCGAATGGAGTTGCTGAAATTATCCACGCTGCTGTCCCAAACGTGCTCGAGAAGCTCCTCCTGACTTACGGGGCGACTCTGATTGAGCATGAGGTATTCGAGTATCCCCGTTTCCTTGCGGGTCAGCGACAGTGCCTCCCCTCCGACCTCCGCTTTGCGCTCTTTCGTGTTAAACGACAGCTCTGCACAGGTCAAGACGACGTCGTTTTGCGTAAAGCGGCGGAGCGTGAGGCTGCGTATTCTCGCTGCAAGCTCGTCCAAATGAAACGGCTTTGTCAGGTAGTCGTTAGCGCCCGCGTCCAAACCTGCGACCTTATCGGCAACGTCGCAGCGCGCGGACAGGATAAGCACCTTCGTGTCAAAATCGGTTTTCCTGAGCTGTCTGAGCACCGTCATGCCGTCCTCGCCGGGAAGATTTAAATCAAGAACGACAAGGTCAAAGCTCTCGACTGCAAGTAGTTCCATCGCGCTTTTTCCGTCATTGCACCAATCAACGCTGTAAGCAAGGCGCTTGAGGCTGCGCACAACGGCGTCGCACAGTGCTCTTTCGTCTTCAACAACAAGAATTCGCATAAAAAATCTCCCCATACTATTTATTAAACGGTAATTTTATTGTATTATAACATATACTGATAAAATCTATGTTAAATTTCTGTTCTTAACAAGGATTTTACACTCGGTGCGCTATAATGAGGGCGTGACGAAGGGAGTGGTCAAATTGTTCAAGGCAAAAAAGGCCGTTATTCAGGTGCTGTTTTTAATAGCGGGAGCGGCAATGCTGTGCTTCGGAATAATGCGCGGCGAGGCGGACTCCGTGCTGAGCAAAGCAATAAGACTGTGCTTGGAGTGTGTCGGAATTGGATAAAAGGAAAAATAGCGTCTCACAGCTTTTGAGCCGTTTTCGCGGTTGGATACAGGCGCTGGCAACGCTGCTGACGAATATACATCTGCCGAATTTCTTAAAGGGCGGCATATATCAGGGCGGCGGCAAGGCAGTCTGTGTGCCGGGGCTTAACTGCTATTCCTGCCCCGCCGCCTCGGGTGCGTGCCCGATCGGCTCGTTTCAGGCGGTCGTAGGCTCGTCAAAGTTCGGTTTTTCATATTATATCACCGGCTTTTTGATCCTGCTGGGCGTGCTGCTCGGAAGATTTATCTGCGGTTTTCTCTGCCCGTTCGGCTGGCTTCAGGAGCTGCTGCATAAGATACCGACGAAAAAGCTGTCTACGAAAAAGCTCAAGCCGCTCACATATCTCAAATATGTTATACTGCTGCTGACGGTGGTTCTGCTGCCCGCGCTCGTTGTCAACGACGTAGGTATGGGCGACCCGTATTTCTGCAAGTACATATGCCCGCAGGGCGTGCTTGAGGGGGCTATTCCCCTGTCCGCAGTTAACGAGGGCATACGTGCCGCGCTCGGCACGTTGTTTACGAGAAAGCTCATTATTCTCATCGTTGTAGTTGTCCTGAGCATCCTGTTCTTCCGTCCGTTCTGCAAATGGATATGCCCGCTCGGCGCGTTTTACGGACTGATGAACAAGGTATCTCTGCTCGGCATAAAGGTCGACGGACACAAGTGCGTCTCCTGCGGAAAATGCACAAGAGTCTGCAAGATGGACGTGGAGATACTCAAAAACCCGAACAGCAGCGAATGTATCCGCTGCGGCAAGTGCATAAGCTCCTGCCCCACCGAGGCTCTACGCTTCAGCTACGGCTTCGGCTTGACAGGCAGAAAAGATAATAACAACAATAACAATAAGAAAACGGAGGAATGATCATGAAAATGACAAAATTATCAAGAGTTCTGAGCATTGTTTTGATTCTGGTGCTCGTTTTCGCTCTCGCGGCGTGCTCGACAGGTAAGGACAACAAGGACAATGCTTCCGGCGGCGACATTGCGACGCTTCTCGCAAGCGAGCCCAAAACCGCAGACGAAGCTGCAAAGCTCTATTCCCAGCTCATGCAGAAGGAAAACGACATTCTCGCAAGCAACTCCGCACTTTGGGAGAAGGTATTCATGGCAGGCGACAAGAACAGCCCCATGATAGAGGACGGCACCAACTACGGCGAGTTCCTGCTCAAGACCATTGAAGGCGCAAAGGATAACTTCACCGCGGATGAGCTCAAGACACTCAAGGCCGGCGCGGAGCAGATCAAGGAGATCGAAGGCAAGCTCACCATTCTCGAGCAGAAATACCCCGGCTGCGGCAGCACTCCCGGCAACGGCGACAGCGTCGGCGCAGGCGAGGCAGGCATGCCCGCCGGCAGCAGCAGCGAGCTGACCAAGTTCCCGAGCTTCAACGGCAAGGATCTTGACGGCAACGACGTTAAGAGCAGTGAGCTCTTCTCCGGCAACTCCGTGACAGTCGTTAACTTCTGGTTCACCACCTGCAAGCCCTGCGTAGAAGAGCTTGAGAGTCTTGAAGCGCTCAATAAGGACCTTGCCGCAAAGGGCGGCGCAGTCATAGGCATCAACTCCTTTACCATCGACGGCGACAAGGCCGCGATAACCGAGGCAAAGGACCTCCTCGCCAAGAAGGGCGTCACCTATAAAAACATTTGGTTCGACGGCAACTCCGACGCAGGCAAATTCACCTCCGGTCTGTACTCCTACCCCACCACCTACGTCGTTGACAAAAACGGCAATATCGTAGGCTCCCCCATTGTCGGCGCAATTACCGCTCCCGAGCAGGCAAAAATGCTTCAGGATCTTATCGCACAGGCTCTCGCAAGCTGAAAACAATAACCGAACATGAAAAAAGCACCCAGAGGGTGCTTTTTTCATTCTGTTTCGAATTTATACGATGTTTTTGAGCGGAACAGCTCGCCCGCACGGAGTATGGTGCTCGGAAACTCGGGGTGATTGGGGCTGTCGGGGTAAAACTGCGTTTCAAGGCACAGTGCGGAATTTTTGCCGTAGCTTGCGCCTCCCTTGCCGAGCCGCGGTGAAATACCGCTGCCGACGTATAGCTGCACGGCGGGAAGGTCTGTGAAAACGGTCATTTTTATGCCGCTTTCCCTCGAATAAAGCTGCGCGCACGGTGTGCCGGATCGGATGAAGCAGTGGTCATAAAAGCCCTGCGCAATAGGTCTTGGGCTCAGAAAATCAAATTCAGTGCCCGAAACGAGGCGAATTTCGCCTGTCGGGATAAGCTCGGAATCCACAGGAAGGTACGAGCGCGAATTTATCATGAGCTCATGATCGAGTATGTCGCCTGCACCGGAGAGATTAAAATAGCTATGGTTCGTTAGGCTGAGCGGTGTGTCGGCGTCGCTCACGGCTGTGTATGAGATCACAAGCTCGTTATCGTCGGACAATTCGTATTTCACCTCGATGTTTAAATTCCCGGGAAATCCGTCTCCGCCGTCGGGGTCGCTCACGGTCAGCGTCACGGAGCTTTCGCTCTCGCCGGCAAGGGCAAATCTGCGCTTACTCAGACCGACGCCGCCGTGCAGAGTGTTTCTGCCCTCGTTTGCGCTCACGGCGTATTTTTTCCCGCCGAGAGTGAACGACGCGCCGGATATGCGGTTTGCGTAGCGCCCGACAAAGGCGCCGAAGTAGCCGTCATTTATAAGATATTCCTGCGGCGTATCGTAGCCGAGCACGACGTCGCGCATGGCTCCGTTCCTGTCCGGCACGACGATGCTCTGAATCGCGGCGCCGAGGGTGAGCACGCTCACATGGGCACCGTTTTTGTTTTTTATAACGTACATTTCATATGCGCCGAAGCCGCATTTTGTTACCGACATTAAAGCCACCGCCTTTATCATTACCACGAAATTATACAGCAAAAGCCGCCACCGTTCAAGACATGGGCTCTCATGTGCCGCAACGGAGCATATTTTTGTGCATTTCTTAGTTAAAATATAATCACAAATCCTCGAAAAGCATTGTAATATCAACACTTTTCCGGTTTTGCTCAAATTTCGTCTGTTGACAATCAAAAGCAATTGAATTAGAATGAAAATCGTAACTAATGGCTTGAACAATAATTTTATAATGATAAGAGGTATTGAGATGTTTAAAGTCGTACAAAAGAGATTTCTGAACGATGCAAAAACCATTTGCCTGTTCGAGATCGAGGCTCCGCTGGTCGCAAGACACGCGCAGGCAGGTCAGTTCGTCATCTTCCGTCTTGATGAGCAGGGAGAGCGCACTCCTGTTTCCGTAGCAGGCTACGACCGCGAAAAAGGCACCGTCACCGTTATGGTTCAGGCTGCCGGACGCACCACCAAGATGCTGCACACCGTCGAGGAAGGCGACTACATCACCGACTTCGTGGGTCCTCTCGGCAAGGCAACCGAGATGGACGGTCTGAAGAAGGTCTGTGTTGTCGGCGGCGGCGTCGGCTGCGCAATCGCCTACCCCATCGCCAAGGAAATGCACGAGAAGGGCATAGACGTTACGTTTATCGCCGGTTTCAGAAGCGCAGACATCGTCATCCTCAAGGACGAGCTCAAGGCCGCTTCCGATAAGCTCATCATGTGCACCGACGACGGCACCTACGGCGAGAAGGGCTTCACCACCCAGTATCTCCAGCAGGAGATCGACGCCAACATCAACGAGGGCAAGCCCCAGTTTGACCGCGTCATCGCCATCGGCCCCGACATCATGATGAAGTTCCTCGCCGACGTTACCCGCCCCTACGGCATCAAGACCATCATCTCCCTCGACCCGATCATGGTCGACGGCACAGGTATGTGCGGCGGCTGCCGCGTTATCGTCGGCGGCGAGACGAAGTTTGCCTGCGTTGACGGCCCCGACTTTGACGCACATGAGGTCGATTTCGATTCTCTTATAAAGCGCGCCGCTTTCTACAAAGAGGAGCAGGACGAGGCTGCAAAGCATATCTGCAAAATGACCGGAGGTAAGCGTAATGGCTAATATGAGAATGGACAAAAACCCGATGCCCGAGCAGGATCCCGTAGTCCGCGCCGGCAATTTCGACGAGGTCGCACTCGGATATACTCCCGAGATGGCAATGGACGAGGCTAAGCGCTGCCTCAACTGCCACAATATGCCCTGCCGCAGCGGCTGCCCCGTTTCGGTTCGCATCCCTGAATTCATCGCCAAGGTCGCAGAGGGCGATTTTGACGCCGCATATGAGATAATCACCTCCACCAACTCCCTGCCCGCAGTCTGCGGCCGCGTCTGCCCGCAGGAAAAGCAGTGCGAGAGCAAGTGCGTGCGCGGTATCAAGGGCGAGAGCGTCGGCATCGGCCGTCTTGAGCGCTTTGTTGCCGACTATCACATGAATAAGGAAGTCAAGGACGAGGTCAAGGTCCCCGAAAATAACGGTCACCGTATTGCTATCGTCGGCTCCGGCCCTGCTAGCCTTACCTGCGCAGGCGACCTTCGCAAGCTTGGCTACGACGTCACCATCTTCGAGGCATTCCACAAGTCCGGCGGCGTTCTGGTTTACGGTATTCCTCAGTTCCGTCTGCCCAAGGAGATCGTTGCCGCCGAGATCGACAACCTCAAGGCCATGGGCGTTAAGATCATAAACAACGCCATCATCGGCAAATCCGAGACCGTTGACGAGCTGTTCGAGGACGGCTTCGAGGCAGTGTTCATCGGCTCCGGCGCAGGTCTGCCCCAGTTCCTGCACATCCCCGGCGAGAATCTGCTCGGCGTTTACTCCGCAAACGAGCTGCTCACCCGTGTAAACCTCATGAAGGCTTACCGCGATGATTACGATACGCCCATCAAGCATTTCCACAACGTCTGCGTCGTCGGCGCAGGCAACGTCGCAATGGACGCGGCCCGCGTTTCCAAGCGTCTGGGCGCAGAGCACGTTTACATCGCCTACCGCCGCGGCAAGGACGAGCTGCCCGCCCGTAAGGAAGAAGTCGAGCACGCAGAATCCGAGGGCATCGAGTTCAGACTTCTGAATAACCCCGTTGCCATTCACGCAGGTGAGGACGGCCATGTCACCGGCATTGAGCTTCAGAAGCAGGAGCTCGGCGAGCCCGACGAAAAGGGCCGCCGCAAGCCCGTTCCCGTTGAGGGCTCGAACTGGATCCTCGACGTTGACACCGTCATCATCGCCATCGGCACCAGCCCCAACCCGCTTATCCGCAACACCACCAAGGGTCTGACCTTCACCCGCAAGGGCGGCATCGAGGCAGACGAGGGCGGTGCGACCGCTCGCGAGGGCGTTTTCGCAGGCGGCGACGCTGTCACGGGCGCGGCTACCGTTATCCTCGCAATGGGCGCAGGCAAGACCGGCGCAAAGAGCATTGACGAGTACATAAAGAGCAAAAAGTAATTTAAATCACTAAACGAGCTTCGGTGCAAACACACCGGAGCTCGTTTTTTTCCGCTGTACAGACAAAGCGTCTATTTTATATAGAAATATGCTTGTGAATTTACAAACTATTTAATTATTTTGCTGATTTTGCATTTAAGGTATTGCATTTTATATACATCTGCCGTAAAATAAGTTTTAGATTTAGACTCACTTTCGGTTTTTGCACCGAGTTTTTGCTTTTATTTCAAAACGGAAGGATGGGAAGTTATATGAAACGCGATCAGTTCCAAGTTTACCTCGACGCAAATCCCAACGCCAAGCTGCGCGACATCGTTTCGCAGATGCTTTATGATGAAATAGTTTCTCTGTCCATCGCACCAGGAACAAAGCTCAACGTCAACAGCATCGCTTCCGCACTCGGCATCTCACGCACCCCCGTTGCCGAGGCCATCATGAATCTGTGCGAAAAGGGCTTCGTTGTTTCCAAGCCCGAAACGAGCGGATTTTTCGTCATTGACCTCAGCCTGAGAGACATGATCGATCTGTACGACGTGCGCACCGCCATCGAATGTGAGGCCGCTGCACTGTGCACGGAGCGTGCGGATGCCGCGACCGTCAAGGAGCTCGACAGGCTTGCAGTTGCATTTGCCGACTGCGTCATCCGCAAGGATTACGACGGCATGATAGCGACCGATATGCCCTTCCACGAGCTCGTCGTTGAGTCCTGCGGCAACAAGTACATTCAAAAGTGCTACAAAATGCTCAGGCCGAATTTGACGATGTACCAGTCCTCGATGATAAAATTCATCAGCAGCGCGGAGGATAACCCCTGGTCCCCGAGCGTCATATACAACCATGTCGCAGTCGTCGAGGCAATTAAAATGCACATTCCCGACCTTGCAAAGCAGGCAATGGCCGACCATGTGAAGTCAAGCCTTAACTTTACGATGTTCTCCGGCGGCGGCTCCGACCCCTTCTCCGGCGTGAGAAAACCCAAGGCAGGCAAAAAATAAACGTCAAAACACTCTCGGTACACGCTCAGGCACAGCGTGTACCGATTTTTATATTTTGTGCTTGACAAATCAAATTCGACGCCCTATAATGACTGTTCGAAATAGAACATTAACCGGGAGCGATGATATGTTTTTCTGGGATCAGCACAAAACGATCACAAGCTGCTACGAGCTTCTGACGAGAAGCGTTTGCGAGCAATACGGCTTGACGCAGATGGAATATGACATTCTCATGTTTCTGCACAACAACCCGCTGCTCAACACAGCCGCAGATATAGTCAAGGTGCGAAAATCGGCAAAGTCGCACGTTTCCGCCTCTCTGAAAGAGCTGGAAAACAAAGGGCTTATCAAGCGTATGCAAAGCGCCGATAATAAAAAGCACATAGAAATCGCCGTTTTGAGCGCCGCAGATCCCATCATAGAAGGCGGCATCAGCGCTCAAAAGGAATTCGCCAAATCCGTGCTGCACGGCGTTAGCGGCGAAGAACGGCGTATCTGCAAGGCGGTTTTCGCCAAAATATGCAGCAATGCGGACGAATACTTAAAAAATCACACGGAGTGAGATGATGAAGAAAAAATTTTGTGTCAAAAAGAGAACTCTTTTACTTATTGCGAGTATCGTTTGGATGACAGCGGGGTTTAACGTTGCAAGACTGGGCGTTATGTCATACAAGGTCATCGACAAAATGTGGTACTTCTACATTCTGTCGCTTATCGTGTTTTCCATGTTCGGCTCAATGTTTTACAAAATGAGCAAAAAACACACCAAAAGAATTATGGGCTACGAAAACCACCGTCCGTTTTGGCATTTTTTCGACCTCAAGGCGTATATCATCATGGCCTGCATGATGAGCAGCGGTATCGGACTCAGAGCTGCGGGTGTTTTCCCCGACGGGTTTATCGCATTCTTCTATTCCGGTCTCGGCTGCGCACTGGCCCTGGCGGGTGTTCTGTTTCTCAAAAATTATCTTTGTTACAATAGCCTTATCGAAAAGGAGCCGATAATATAAACGCTTGTTCCGGATATAATGGAAGCCGTTTTCGATGCATTATATCTGCTGATGATCCCCACGTCCTGCGCGTATATGCAAGGCATCGTTAGGGGGCTTCGGCTCTGTTTTGATCGGATATAAAAAACAGCCTCGGAGAAAATCTCCGGGGCTGTAATTTTTATAGGCTTTATCAGTCTTCCCAGCACTCGGTCTTGCCTTCCAGACCGATGCTCGAGGACTTGAACACGGGGTTCTTGCCCTCCTTGCGCTGGCTCACGTAATCCTTCAGCGCATCGACGGCGGGCTTGGAAAGAATGAGGATAACGGGGACGTTAATAATGACCATGCAGGCCTGGAGCATATCTGCCGTATCCCAAACGATACCTGCCGACAGCAGAGTGCCGATGAATACGAGTGCGGTTGCAACAAGGCGGAAAACGAGCATGAATGCCTTGGACGGGGTACGCTTGAGGATGAACTTCAGGCAGCCCTCGGTGTAGTAGTAGTTGCCGATGAGCGTGGTGAACGCGAAAAGGCTCATTGCAACGGCGATGAAGATAGGACCGAAGTTGCCGAGCGCCATCTGCATGGACTGCTGAACATAAGCTGCACCCGCGGCTTCCTCGACGAGGCCCTCGGGATTTGCGCACATGCACATCATGGCAGTCGCGGTACAAACGAGCAGAGTGTCGATAAATACGGACAGCATCTGTACAAGGCCCTGCTTTACGGGATGGGATACGTCAGCCGAGGCAGCAGCATTTGGAGCCGAGCCCATACCGGCTTCGTTGGAGAACAGGCCGCGCTTTATGCCCCACATCATGCAGGAGCCTGCAAAGCCGCCGAAAATCGCCTTGAAGTTAAAGGCGGCGACGAAAATGTTCTTGATAACGAGGGGCAGAGTCGTGATATTCATAATCACGATGATAAGGGAAACTATGATATACAGAAGGCCCATGACGGGGACTATAACGCCGGTTATTCTGGTCAGACGCTTGCCGCCGCCGAGCACGCAGGCTGCAAAGAGGACTGCGAGAATGGCTCCGATAATGATGGGAGTTCTGCTCGGATCGTAGAAGCTGAAGGTCTTGAAGGTGTCCTGAGTGTTGAACGCGGCAAGCATATTGTAGCCGACAACGTAGGTCAGGATAAGGATAACGGCAAAGATAACGCCGAGCCAGCGCTGCTTGAGTGCGTTCTGCATATAGTAGGACGGGCCGCCGTAGTAGCTGCCGTCGGCATCCTTGTGCTTATATATCTGCGCAAGCGTGGACTCGATAAATGCGGACGCGCCGCCGAGGATCGCGGTTATCCACATCCAGAAGATAGCGCCGAAGCCGCCGAGGCAGATGGCCATGGAAACGCCGATAATGTTGCCGGTACCGACACGCGATGCGGTAGACACCATAAGTGCTCCGAAGGAAGAAACGGATTTCTTGTCCTTCGGCTTTTCGCTGACGGACTTTATCGCCTCACCGAACAGGCGAACCTGCATAAAGCCGGTGCGAACGGTGAAGAAAATTCCCGCAACGAGAAGGAACAGCGGCACAATGTACGGCTGATACAGGAAGCCGCTTATGGTGGTTATCACATCATGTATACTTTCGATCATAAATGGAATACCTCTCTCATCTGAAGATTTGTCGAAATTTTTGCATCGTTTACATTATAGTCACATTTATGCTCAATTGCAAGCCCTAACGGGAACATAACGGTCATTTCTGCGCAGATTTAAGTGCAGTTTGTAAATTTTGCTTTATACTTCGCATCGCACTCTTGTTATTTCGGCGCATTGATGATATAATCTCATTTCCGTAAAGTTCGGAAAATCATGCAAAAAGGGCATAAAGAATATGAATTTATCCGAAAAGAAGCTTAACGTAAACTATTCGCTTTTGCAGATGGCCTACTGGGTCACAAGTGCGGTGCTGTTCTGCTTTACAACGGTATTTCTCCAATTCAGAGGATACTCGAACTACGAGATCGGCATCGTGTTTGCTGCTGGCAACATAATAGGCTTTGTGATTCAGCCGATAATAGCCGGATATATTGACCGTACTCAGCGGCGCCCTCTGCTGCGGTTTATAAGGCTGACGGCGCTGCTGTCGATGCTTCTTATGCTGGCGGTGTATCTGCTGCCGTCGGGCAGCGTTTCGCTCATAGGCGCGTACTCGCTGCTCATAGCCGGAAGCACGCTGCTCAATCCCCTGTGCATATCGCTGAGCTTTTACATCGAAAGCTGGGGCTGCGGCATTAACTTCAGCCGCGCGCGGGCGCTCGGCTCATTTGCTTATGCCGTGTGCAACGTCGCGCTCGGTATACTGGTGCAGCGTGTGAGCGAAAATGCCGTGCCTGCCGTGTTTATCGTGTTTGCCACGCTCCTTGGCGCAATGACGCTGCTGTTCATCCCCGGCGACAGAGCACATCGCGCAATGCCGGAGAAAAAGGACGAGCACAAGGGCGAGAAGCCAAGCTCGCTTCGTGACTTTGCCCGGGAAAACAAGCGCTTCATGCTGTTTCTCGTCGGCACGGCGGCACTGTATTTCACGCACGGCATGATATGCAATTTCATGATAGAGTTCATCCGAAACATAGGCGGCAGCAGCGAGGATATGGGTTGGATACTTGCCTTCATGACCGTGATGGAGGTGCCCATCATGCTGCTCTTCCCGAAGCTTACGCGGCGCTTCAAATGCTCTGCCCTGCTGAGATTTGCGGTAATCATGTTTACGGTCAAGGAACTGATGATCTACCTTGCACCCAATATTGCGGCGCTCTACGCGGCAGAGGCATTACAGGCGTTTTCGTTTGCGCTGTTCGTGCCCGCATCGGTCGGATATGTCGGCGAGGTCATTGCAAAGCACAACGCAGTCAAGGGACAGGCATTTGTTACCGCAATGATGACGCTCGGCAGTATCTTCGCAAGCTACATCGGCGGGCTGCTGCTTGATACCGCGACTCCCAAGCTCACGCTTTTAGTCGGCGTTATAGTTTCCGCAGTCGGCACGCTCATAATGCTCTGCTCTATTGAGACAACAAAATAAGCATAAACAGGCACCCTCGCGGGTGCCTGTTTATGATAAAAAAAGATGCTGCGAAAGCAGCACCTTTTTTGTTGTATATGTGTTCGTTTATGCAAGTCCGAAGGCTGCTGCCAGTCCCATGTAGAGCAGGCAGCGCAGGATGGTCAGGACGACGGTCAGAGCAAAGATTACGGGGAAGTAAACATCCTTGAACTTTACGCCGGCGACGGTGCACTCGGTCTGGAGGAAGCCTGCGTTGGGCAGAGAGTCGAGGCCGAGGGAAGCCAGAACGGTGGTTCTGTGGAATACAGCAGCGTTGGTGAGGGTTGCAGCCTGCTGCAGAACGGGAGCTGCAAGAACGAGACCTGCGGAGGAGGAGCCTGCGATACCTGCGATGAGGTTGGTTGCGATGAAGGTGATCATGAGCGGGCTGCCTTCGTAGGACAGGATCTTAGTAACGGCTATCTCGTAGCCCGGGCAGTTCTGAACGACTGAGCCGAAGCCGACGATTGCAGCGGCGTTAATAAGAGTGGTCATGCACATGGAGATGGAATCGGTAACAGCCTTGCGGTTGTCTTCCCAGTTGCGGGGGAGGTACTTGAACTGGAGAACTACGACTGCGAGAACGCCGCACAGGAGAGCGAGTTCAACGCGAGTCTTGAAGATGTTGAGGATGAGGATGGGGATGAGCATGGGAATGACGGAGAGAACCCAGTGGGGGCCCTTCTTTGCATCATCGTCGGAATCGGCGGCTTCTTCAAGTGCGCCGGTGCCGTATGCGGGCATGTAGCCCTTGCCTGCTGCTGCGAGGCGCTTCTCATACCACTTGATGTAGATCATACCGACAACGATGAATACGATGGAAACGAACAGGCCGAGGAGACCGCCCGCACCGACATCGGTGCCGAAGTAGCTTGCGCAAAGAACGTTGTTGGTGACAGGTACCCAGGGAACTGCAAGACCGAAGTTGAGACCGAGGGAGTAACCTGCGATAACGGATGCACGGTTGATGTTTGCCTTGCGGCAGAGCTTAAGTGCGATGGGGTAGCAGATAAAGAGGCTGATGAAGCTGGAAATGCCGGCCATTGCAAGGATAGCAGTGAACAGGCAGACGCCGAGGGAAACGTTCTTCGGGCCGACCAAGTTCAAGATAACGCGAGCCAGACTGTCAGAACCGCCGGTGATGTCAAGCAGCTTGCCGAACAGAGCGCCGAGGAAGAACAGAATCATCCAAGACTTCATGAAGCCGACGAGGCCGCCCATATAGGTATCGAACAGGCCCTCGGTGATGTTCATCTTGTAGATGAGCATGAGGATGACGGAGCAGACAATGCCGCCAATCAGGGTAGGAACGTTTTTGTAGCAGAACACGCCGATAAGCAGGACTGCCGCTACGAGAATCAGGATGTCCATAAATACTCTCCAAATAATAAATTTTGATATATAACTGCCAGGCAATAAAGTCGCCGGTCGAACCCTCATGCATCCCCAAATGCGTACTGCGAGCCGCCGCCGGAAGAGTGCACCCTATTGCTATCTGTCCGCTTGGCAGTTTTATCCGAATTAAGTGTCCGGTCGTGAGCCGGTTCAGTTTTTCATGATACTATTTAAATAAGGTATCATGGTTTCGTCGAGCCTTTCGTGCATATCGAAGGCCGCTTCGGACAGACACCAGTCAAATGCCACGCCCTTCATGATGGTAACTATGACCTCATAGTAATGATCCACCGTGTGGTCTTCCTTTAAAAGCCCGTTGTCCGCTGCCTCACGCAGGCAGCTGCCGGGATAATCCCAGACATACGTCGGCCGGCGTTGATGCCAGCGGCGGGTGTCGATTGAATAATTCTTCGTATTATAATAGTTGCAGCAGAAGTCGAGTCCGACCTCGACCATGTAGTCGCTCCAATAATAATAGAAGATGAGCACGCGCTCGTCGAAGGATTTACCCTCAACCGCAGAATCGAAGTCGTTCCTCTTACGGAAGTCAGCGAACTGCTGATAATTATAGTAGACAAGAAGCTCGTCCTTCGTTTTGAAGTGATAGAAAAACGTTCCGTTCGAAACTCCGGCGACCTTGCATATGTTGCTGACAGTAAGATACGCATAGCCCCTCTTTTTTAATATGGAAGACGCAGCCTTGTATATCTTCTGCTTGGTCTCTTCTGTTCGAACCTGTTTAGGCGTAGTAAGCTCCACCGATCTGCAACTCCTTAATTATTATAGTAGAACAAGATGCAGCCAGCGATTACTTGCTCTCTCCTCCATTCGATGTGTCTCAAATAGAGTGTACTCTGTTTCCCACTCTGAGCGGATTTTAACATACACATTGTGAAATGTAAAGCATTTTTTTCACAATTTCGTCACAAAAATCGGATTACACAAAATTTATACATTTTCGACAATTTTGTCATAGAAAAATTGTTGATAATTTTTTGACTAAATTCTTGACAAGACGCTTAATGCGTTGTAGAGTAACTAATAGAGTGTGCTCTACGCAAACTGCGGTTGCAACCGCCCCAACGGTTGCACCGCAAGCACTTTCTTAATTGTAAGTAATTCAAATTCAATTCAGAACGCAATTTCGTTTTATGAAAGGCAGGCTATTTATAATGGCAAATTCGGACAGATTCGTAGGTAAGGTCGCAGTTATCACCGGCGGCACCACCGGCATCGGCCGCGCTATCGCGGCACGCTTCGTAAAGGACGGCGGCAAGGTCGTTATCGGCGCCCGTCACGACAATCTTTTTGAGGAGATCGTCAACGAGCTCGGCGCTGACAACTGCTGGTGCCAGGTTTGCGACGTGACCGTTCGCCCCCAGGTCGACGCTCTCGTTCAGGCTGCATATGACAAGTTCGGCGGCTTCGACGTTATGTTCGGCAACGCCGGCATCAACCTCTTTAAGGACTTCCTGAACGTCACCGAGGAAGAGAACGCGAGAATCGTTCACAACAACTACTTCGGCTGCTTCAACAGCACTCAGGCTGCCGCACGCGCATTCGTTGAGCACGGCACCCACGGTGCTATCGTCAACACCGCTTCCATCAACGTCCGCTGCGCATGCCCCAACTCCACCCCCTACGCAGCCAGCAAGGGCGCTATCGCTCTGATGACTCAGGGCGTTGCAGTCGAGCTCGCAGAGTACGGCATCCGCGCCAACTGCTTCTGCCCCGGCTCCACCGACACGCCGATGGTCACCGAGGTTCCCCGTCAGCGCTTCCCGACCTACACCGCTCCCAAGCTCATGATCCCGAGAATGGCGAAGCCCGAGGAGCAGGCAAACCTCGCTTGCTTCCTTGCATCCGATGACGCTTCCTACATCACCGGCGAGACCATCTACTCCGTCGGCGGCTGGGGAAAGAAGTAATATAGCCCCTTCCCTACTTAATATAAATGAGAAAAGAGGTATTACCAATGGCGGATACGGAACTTCTTGAGCAGCGCATAAGCGAGCTTGAGCGGCGCATTCAGATGCAGGAGGACATCCGTGCTATCGAGCGGCTTCAGGCAAATTACTGGGACTGTCTCGACAAGAAGGACTGGGCCGGACTTCGCGCCTGCTTCACCGATGATTTTGTATTCATTAACAATACCACCGGCGGCAGGTACGTTGGCGGCGACGGTATGCTCGAAACTATGAAGAGCAAATTTACCGACAACGTGACCTCCAGCCACCACGGTCATCACCATTGGGTTGAAATGACCGGCGATGACACCGCCATAGGCCACTGGGCACTTCAGGACGATCTCTATGACGCCGTCAACGGCGGCGAGTTCGTCGGCCGTGCGCACTATGACAACAAGTATGTCAAGCTTGAAGGACGCTGGTATGCCTCCGAGATGGCTCTCACCTATCTTCGCGGCGAGGGCAACATCAAAAAGAGACTTGAAGACTGTGCAAACGCATATAAGGTTTTCCTTATGTGAGCGGCACATAAGAATATTTTAATGGAGTGAATTCAACATGAAACTTACCAAAGAAGAGTGGAAACAGCTCAGTGACCGTATATTTCTTACCCTGCGTCCCACCCAGCACCCTGTTGCAATGAAGTTCATCAAGACTCCCGAGGAGTTTGATCAGATCCCCGGCATCGAGTTCTGCCAGAACAAGGCTTCCACCTGCAAGCTGATCGGCATGGCCGCTCACTTCCAGGGCACCTTCGGTCTGACCCCCGACCACTTCTCCGGCTACTACTGCGCAATGAACAACGGCTGCATGGAAGTCACTCAGGAGTTCCTCGACGGCGCCATCCTCTACAAGCAGCCCACTCCCTGGCACCATGACCAGGCCGACGCAATAAAGCACATCAAGTCCAACCTCGAGATGCTTCCCGAGACTCCGTATGCCGGCATCGTTTGCTCCTCCCTGTGCAACTGCCCCATCGAAGAGCCCGACGTGATCTGCCTCCAGCTCCCCACTCAGGCCGCTTTCCACCTGCTCGCCTGCTACGTTGAGAACGATTGGCAGAAGCTCGAGTTCCCGTTCAGCGGCGAATCCAACTGCGCTGACACATGGATGCGCACCATGAAGGAAGGCAAGATCGGCCTGTCCCTCGGCTGCCGCGGCGACCGTGCAACCGGCGCACTTGCTTACGGCGATGTCCGCATCACCATGACCACCGAGCAGCTTCTCAAGGCTCTCGATGGCTGCGACACGGTTGAGAAGAACAACATTCTCTACCCCTACAACCCGACCTGCCTGTACAAGTCCGCATTCTAATCGTATCCCACGCAAATGCATTGCCGTCTCCGCGAGTCGATCGCGGGGGCGGCTTTTTTATGCAGCGACAACAAAAACTTAACATGTCCGCTGTTGCATTTAAAGCACTTTGATGTTATTATATCAAATGAAGTGTCATACACTTCCGGCAATTTTAAAAGCAAAGGAGAACAAAGTGGATAATTACGTTCATACATTGGATTCATGCCCTCTGAACTTTGCATTTGCCGCCATAAGCGGTAAGTGGAAGCCGTATATCCTCTGGTATCTGCACAGTACCCCGACCGGAATATGCAGATACGGTGAGCTCAAGCGCATTGTTCCCTATGACATATCGCACAAGATCTTCACCCAGCAACTTCAGGAGCTCGAGGCGTATAACGTTATAAAGCGCACCGAATACGACGAGAAGCCCAAGAGAGTCGAGTATTCGCTCACTGAGTACGGTAAGCTGCTCATCCCCGTCATACTGTATATGCGTGACTGGGGCGTTTTCGCCTGCACGGATTGCCCGCCCGAGGCGATCGGCCGCTCGCACGGCAGCATGGAGCACGGGGTTATCAAATACGGCTATCATTCCGAGGCGCTCGCCCACTCCGTGGATATAGAGTTTCGCTATAACACTCCGGCGACGGAGGAAGCAGCAGAGGATAACTGAGATTATAATTTTGCATATAACAAAACTCCCGACCGAACGGTCGGGAGTTTTCTATATATATCAGTTTATCAGCATATTGGGCAGCCATGTGACAATATCCGGGAATATGATACAGAGGATAAACACTATCATCTGCAAGCCCATGAATGGCCACACGCCGCGTATCGTTTCCGCCGTTGTTATTCGATCCTTGGCTACGCCCTGGAAGTAGAATATGGACGCTGCCATGGGAGGAGACAGGAACGCCGTCTGCATAATTACAGCCATCATCGTCAGGAAGTATTCCGCTTGGAAGCCGATCGCTGTGGCAATGGGAACGAAAATAGGTATCGTTATCATGCAAACCGCTATCCAGTCCATCAGGAAGCCGAGCAGGAACACAACAGCCATCATGACGGCAAAGATGCCCCACTTGCCGAAAGGCATATTCGTGAACAGGCTCGTGACGGCGCTGCTGCAGCCAAGACGCATGAACACGGTGACAAAGAGGTTGCCGAATGCGGAGACCGCATAGACCATGCTCGTGAGCTTTATGGACTCGATAAGTGTTTTTCTTATGACCTCGCGGTTAATGGAGCGGGTTATCACGGCGATTATGAACGATGCCACAACGCCGAGAGCCGCAGCCTCGGTCGCGGGGCACCAGCCGAGCCAGATAGCACCGAGGACGGAGAATATGACAACAGCGACGGGCAGAACGTTGACAAGAATGCCGACGGCGATCTGCTTTTTGCTGTACTTGCTGAGCTGCTCCTCGCTCATGGGGGGCGCGTAGTCCTTCTTGACGATGGAGATTATCTTGACATACGCGATATATGCAACGCCGAGAAGTATGCCGGGAGTCATCGCACCGTAGAAGAGCTTGCCGACGGATACGTTTGCCGCGGAGCCCATGAATACGAGCATGATGCTCGGCGGAATGAGAATTCCGAGGGTACCGCCGGAAATTATAACGCCGGCAGTGAGAGATTTGTTATACTTTGCGTCAAGCATGGGCTTGGTGAAAAGAAGTCCCATGGAGACGACGGACGCGCCGACGATGCCGGTCGTAGCCGCGAAGAGGATGGCTATGAGCGTTGCCGCTATCGCCATGCCGCCGCGCTGACGGCCGAGCGCCACAGAGAGGTTGTCGAACAATCTGCCCGCCACGCCGGACTGGTTGAGAAGCTGGCCCATAAGGACAAACAGCGGCACAGCCAGAAGGTTATAGTCCTTACAGTATTTGAAAATGCTGAAGTATATCGTCTGGAAAATGTCAGGGCCCCAGAACACGAGGCCGGATATGACCGCCGCTCCGCCGAGCGCGGCAAAAAGATAATAGCCGGAGAAAATAAACACCAGCAGCATTACGCCCATGATGGCAGCTATCGTAAGTCCGCTTACTGTCATTTCGTTTCCTCCTGTTTATTGGCACGCAGACGCTGAATGAGGCTTACTATTTCGGCAAGTCCCTGAAGCGTGAGAATTATAAGGCTGACGGCCATGATTATCTTGGTCGGCCATATCGGCGCGCTCCACGAGCCGGTGCTGAGGGTCTCAAGGCTTGCTACGGAGCTTATAGCGTTTTTAATACATTCGATCGAGCCGCCTATCGTAAGCGGCAGAAACAGCACCGCATACAGGATAAGGTCAACAATACAGTGCGTCTTTTCGGGCAGCTTTGCCGACAATGCGTCAATTCTGACCATTGCCCCGCTCTTCATGGCGTAGCCGAAGCCGAGCACGGCAGCGCAGCCGCCTATTATAAAGCAAGTGCCGTATGCCCACGTCGTCGGATTATTAAATACGTTTCTTGAGATTATCTCGATGAGAAAAACTATCACCAGCGGCACAAGAAGGTAAGCCGCGATGAGACCGGAAACGTCCGAGGTCTTGTTGGCAAAGGCTATGAATTTGTCCCCGAAGGACTTGTTGTTTTTGATTTCAGGGCTATTTTCCATTGTCTGTCCCACCTTCTGAGCACTGCGGCTCGCTTAATGCGAGCCGTCGTGCTTATTGCTTCACATTATTTAATACTGCTTATTTTGCCGATGCTGCTGCACTCCAATCGCTTACGGAAGCGATGTAAGCCTGCTGAGACTTATAGATCTTCGCAAACAGCGGATTCTTCTCGCACTTTTCAGCGTAGTATTCATCTGCTACCTGCTGGATCTTGTCCAAATCCTCGTCGGGCATTCTGTATATGGTCAGCTTGCCCTTTGCCTCGAGATCCTTGAACTGCTGCCATGCCTCGCCGTTTGCAACGCGGTCGGATGCCCAGTTCTTGGCCATCATTGCGGTGCAGGCGAGTTTGATGATGTTCTGAGTCTGCTCGTCCATGCCGTCCCATACGTTGCGGTTAATGAGGAAGAGGTAAACCGCACAGGACTGGTGAACACCGGGGACGGTCAGGTAAGGAGCGACCTCCTGGAAGCCCGCTGCCCAGTTTGCGGAGGGACTGGAATACTCGGCAGCGTCAATTGTGCCGCGGGAGAGTGCCTCGTAGCAGTCACCGCCGTCCATAGTGACAACGGATGCGCCGAGCTTGGTCTCGATGTTTGCCCAGTCGGAAACGCCGCGGATCTTGAGACCCTTGATGTCGTCAAGGCAGGTGATGGGCTTGGTGGAATGATAAAGTATCTCGGAGTCAACTATGCCGCAGGGGAAAGCTACGACATTGCTGTCTATTTCAGCCATAACCTCGTCAAGGATCTGCTGACCCTCGCCGGCGATGTACCAACCCATATACTCGTCAAAGGTCATGCCTACGGGCAGGGTGCTGAGAATGCCGAGGCTGTCATCGGAGAGGTTGGTCGCCGCGGTCTGCGCACAGTCGAGCGTGCCGTTGGAAACTGCCTGAAGCATTTCCGTGGTGGGCACGATGGAGTTGGTTGCAAGGCACTCCATCTTGACGCGGCCGCCGGATGCGTCGACTATTGCCTTGGAAAGGTCGGAGGCGTACTGGAACGGGCCGCCGCCGGAGCCCCATGCGCACTGGTAAGCGAGATTATAGGTTTTGCCGCTTGCAGCGCCGTCGCCGCCGTTAGTGCCGCCGCAGCCTGCAAGAAGCGCGGTTACCATTATAACAGATAATGCGAGCGCTACGATTCTTTTGGTTTTTTTCATGTCTGACACTCCTTTTGATTCTTCGGGCATGATGTCCGCTACATTATAATATAAAGCGTTTAACGACACAACACACCCGTTAAATTCTTGTCGGATTCTATGCTTTGATTATAACATATGACATCATTTTAACAATTACGCACTTTTTTGTTTGTACTAACTAATTGGTGCATTGTAACAAAAAAGTGCGATATTGAAATTGTACAATTTTTTTGTTAAAAATATATTATACGAAACGATGTTACGGCATCTCGTCCGCTTATCCTTCCTAATTTTACTGAAAAAATATCATTTGGAGGCTTATCATGAAATTAACCAAAGTTTTTGAGCCCGGCAAAATCGGCAATCTTGAACTCAAGAATCGCCTTGTTGTCAGTGCTATGTCTTCTCATATGGGCAACCCCGACGGTACTCCCAACGAGACCGTTAACGCATACCTCGTCGCCAAGGTAAAGGGCGGCTGGGGCCTGGTCTTCACCGAGGACCTCGGTGTTACCAAAGACGCAGGCAGCGACCCCGTCGTCGGCTCCCTCTGGAACGACGATCAGATCCCCGCATGGACCGAGACCGTTCGTCAGGTTCACGAGGCAGGCGGTCTTATGGGCGCCCAGATTTACCACGCAGGCCGTCAGAGATCCCTCACCGCTTATGATACCCAGCCCGTAGGCCCCTCCGCTCTTAAAGAGCCCACCGAGCCCTACGTTCCCCGCGCACTGACCGTCGATGAGATTCACGACCTCGTCAAGGCGTTCGGCGAAGCTGCCGCGAGAGCAAAGAAGTGCGGCTTTGACTGCGTTGAGATCCACGGTGCACACGGCTATCTCATCAACCAGTTCATGTCTATGTTCTCCAACAAGCGTACCGACGAGTACGGCGGCACCCTCGAGAACCGTATGCGCTTCGCTCTCGAAGTCGTCGCCGCTGTCCGCGAGGCTGTCGGCCCCGACTTCCCCGTTCTCTTCAGATTTAACACCTGCGACTACGTCGAGGGCGGCATTGAGATCCCCGAGGCAATAGTCATGGCAAAGATGCTCGAGGAAGCAGGTGTCGATGCACTGCACTGCACTCAGGGCATGTTCGCCTCCAAGCAGGCTATCATCGCTCCGGGCTTCGTTCCCGTCATGCACTACGCAGACAACGCAGCCGCGATCAAGAAGTCCGTCAAGATCCCCGTCCTCGCAGTCGGCCGTTACAACGACATTTACATGTCCGAGGCAATGCTGCGCGACGAGAAGGCTGACTTCATCGTCATGGCTCGTGCTTCTCTCGCAGACCCCGAGCTGCCCAATAAGGCAAAGGCCGGCAAGATGGACGAGATCATCCACTGCATCGGCTGCAATCAGGGCTGCACCGGCGAGACCGCAGTCGGCAATCGCGTAAACTGCATCGCCAACCCCCACACCTGCCGTGAGACCGAGTACGATCTCTCTATCGTCGAGAACCCCAAGAAGGTATTTGTCGCAGGCGCCGGCGTTTCCGGTCTTGCAGCAGCATACGGCGCAGCAGAGCGCGGCCATCACGTTACCGTTTTCGAGGCAAGCGACGAGATAGGCGGCCAGTGGCTGGCAGCCATGACTCCTCCGGGAAAGTCCGAGTACGCCTCTCTCGTTCTCAACTATCGCAACCTGCTCAAGAAGCACGGTGCTGAGATTCGCCTGAACACTCCCCTCACCCGCGAGATAGTCGACGCCGAGAAGCCCGACGCAGTCATCCTCGCAACCGGCAGCAACCCCATGTTCCTGCCCATCCCCGGTCTGGACAACCGCGAGTACGTTAAGACCGCCATCGAGGTCCTCCGCGGCAAAACTCTGTACGGCAAGAAGGTCGTCGTTGCAGGCGGCGGCATGACCGGCGCAGAGACCGCAGTATTCCTCGCCGTTCAGGGCTGCGATGTCACCATGATCGAAATGGCTCCCGACATCATCACCGACGCTGTTGCACAGCCCAGAGCTTGCCTGCTCGAGCACATCCGCAAGTACAACATCAAGGTACATACCCACACCAAGCTCACCAAGGTCGGCGAAGGCACCATCTACGCCGAGGAGTACGGCGAGCCGATCGAGTTCAAGCACATTGATATGCTCGTTAACGCAATGGGCGTAAGAAGCAACAACCCCCTCCAAGCCGAGCTTGAAGGCTGCGGCTGCAAGGTAGTTGTCGTCGGCGACGCAAGCAGCACCAAGAACGGCTACAAGAACATCCGTGAAGGCTTCAACGCCGGAAACGCGATCTGATTTAGCTATCATTCTTCCTTCCTTTTTTCTTCCTTCTCCGCCGACGGGGTTAAACTCCTCCCTGTTTTACTCCCGTCGGCAACCTTAAAATTACAAAGCATGGACAGGTTTGGTTCACCTTGCCCATGCTTTTTTTATCGAAAAATTGAGTACTGGCGGCGCAGCGCGACGTGTGATATAATATTAAAATCTGACTGCTTTTATAACACTCAAAGGGGATTAATCTTCATGAAGCTCACAAAACATCGTTTACTCACCCTCGCGCTTGCACTTTGCATGGTGCTTTCCGCGTTTTTGGGGATAAGCTCGGTGCAAATCGCAGCGGAGGAGGATATTTCCTCGTCCGACTGGATGAAATACGTGGACGGAGATACCAAGCTCAGCTCGGTTTCCGTTCCCGGCACTCATGACAGCTGCACCGAATTTGTCGGTCTGCGATATATCTTTCAGTGTCAAAACACCGGCATTGCCGCGCAGCTCGAAAACGGCTACCGTTATCTCGATGTGCGTCTGGCTCTTGACGGAAAGGGCGACGAGCAGACGCTCATACTAAAGCACAACTTTGCAAAATGCAAGAGCTCCGCTTCTCTGTTTTCCAAGGCGCTGAGCCTTGACGACGTGCTCGACGACGTCTATTCCTTCCTTGACGAGCACCCCACGGAGACCGTCATCATGTGCATGAAGGTGGAAAACAGTAAGGACGATGTTGCCGCGGTGCAGAAGCTTCTAAATAGCGCGATCGAGGCGCGCGAGGATTCATGGTATCTGTCAAATGAGATACCGACCATGGACGAGGTCAGAGGCAAGATAGTGCTCGCTACCCGCTTTGAGGATAAGCTGGAGCTCGGCGAGGATAAATGCGGCCTGCGCTTTATGTGGGACGATCAGGGCGATCGCACGGTAATTGCCGAGCCCCGCGCCGAGTTTGCCATAAGCGGGAGTGCGACTATTGTCGTGCAGGACAGATATAACTACAATGTTTCCGACAAGATAGACGCCATTACCCTCGGCTTGGAGGACTGCCCCGCGTCGGACGAGTGCTTTTTCCTCAATTTCACCTCCACGAGCGGAAGCGGCAAGGTCGGTCATCCTAAGAAATACGCAAAGAGCATCAACGCCTTTTTGAATGATTACGACTGGCAGAACAACACCTGCTACGGCATCGTCATTGTGGATTTTGCAACGGAGGAAATTGCGAAAAACATCTATTCGACCAATTTTGATTAAATATAATAGCAAAAAGCCTGCCTAACGGCAGGCTTTTTCACGTCTTATTTTTCATGTACGATGAGCTCGAGCACGTCGGGGCGCGCATAATGGCCGACGGCGTCATGCTCCATTTTGCAGGCTGCTGGCAGGCTCATGTCAAGCTCGGCATAGATTATTCTCTCCTCGTCCCAGACAGGCTCCGTGAGATAATGACCGTATGGATCGATCACGCAGCTGCCGCCGCGGCAGACCATTTCCGGCTGACGCTCTATTGCATCGCGTTCATTGAGATTCGCGGGATAGGAGGACTTTCGCACTATCATATCCGCGTTTATGAAATAGCACTTGCCCTCAATGGCGATGTGTTGAATGGTCGCGTGCCACTCGGGATTGTCGTTGGTGTTCGGGGAAATGTATATCGTGATGCCCTTCTGATACAGAGCCACGCGCGCAAGCGGCATATAGCTTTCCCAGCAGATAAGGCTGCCGATAGGCCCCCACGGAGTTTCGGTCACGGGGAAATAGTCCCTGTTGGCATCACCCCACACGACGCGCTCCGCGCCCGTAGGCTTGAGCTTGCGATGCACCTTGAATTTTCCGTCTGGCTCGAAGATTACGTTACTGTTATAAAGAGTGCCGCTTACGGCATCGCGCTCGGAAAAGCCGATGCTGACATACGCCCCTGCGCGCCTTGCCGCCTCGGCAAGCTCGTTAAACTCCGCATCGCCGACAACGATCGAGGCGTCGGAGTATCGCATCCAGTCCGCCCTGCCGGCTTCAGTCCTTTTGCCCATGCTGAAGCCGAAATTCATGCCTATCGGGTAGCCCGGGATAAAAAGCTCCGGGAAAACGATGAGGTCGGGCTTATTTTCGGCGGCGGCGTCAATATATTTGACCGTCTTTTCGACCGAGGCCTTCTTATCGAACATACATGGCTCCGCCTGCACAAGGGCAAGCCGGCAGATTTTTTCGACGTCTTTCATGGGCATTTCTCCTTTGCAAAGCATGGAAATATTTTAGCACAGGAAAATGCGACGCACAAGAAAAAAGTGTCCGGAAGTTTTCCTTCCGGACACTGAATTCATAGGGTCAAATTATCTGATGGAGAAGAAAGCGTCCATCCCGGGGTAGGTTGCAACGTCGAACAGCTCGTCTTCGATACGCAGAAGCTGGTTGTACTTGCAGACGCGGTCGGTGCGGCTGGGTGCGCCGGTCTTGATCTGACCTGCGTTGACTGCAACGGAGATGTCGGCAATGGTGGTATCCTCGGTCTCGCCGGAGCGGTGAGAAACAACTGCGGTCCAGCCTGCACGGTGTGCCATCTGGATAGCGTCGAGGGTCTCGGTCAGGGTGCCGATCTGGTTGACCTTGATGAGGACTGCGTTTGCAGCGCCCATGGAGATGCCCTTCTTGATGCGCTCGGTGTTGGTGACGAACAGGTCGTCGCCGACGATCTGGATCTTGTGGCCGAGGCGCTTGGTCATCGTCTGCCAGCCTTCCCAGTCGTTCTCGCCCATGCCGTCCTCGATGGAGATGATGGGGTACTTGTCAACAAAACCTTCCCACATATCGACCATCTGCTCGCTGGTCATGACGGTGCCGCGCTTGGGCAGGTGGTAGCACTTATCTTCCTCGCTGTACCAATCGGATACTGCGCCGTCGATTGCGATCTTGAAGTCCTCGCCGGGCTTGTAGCCTGCCTTTTCCATTGCGGTTACGAGAGCCTTGAGCGCGTCCTCGTCGGAATCAAGGTTGGGAGCATAGCCGCCCTCATCGCCCACGCCGGATGCGGGAACGACCTTCTTGAGCGCGTGGAAGACCTCTGCGCACATACGCAGTGCCTCCTTCCAGCTCTTTGCGCTGACGGGCATGATCATGAACTCCTGGATATCGACGTTGGAGCCGGTCGCGTGTGCGCCGCCGTTGAGGACGTTCATCATGGGAACGGGCAGGGTCTTGGCGTTTACGCCGCCGATGTAGTTATAAAGGCTCTGGCCGGTAGCCTCTGCCGCTGCGCGTGCGCAGGCGAGGGATACGCCGAGAATGGCGTTTGCGCCGAGGCGGGACTTGTTGGGGGTGCCGTCTATCTCGATGAGCATCTTGTCGATGCCGGGCTGATCGAGCACGTTCAGGCCGACCATTGCTTCCGCAATCTCGCCGTTTACGTTCTCAACTGCCTTGCTGACGCCCTTGCCGCCGTAACGGCTCTTGTCGCCGTCGCGCAGCTCGCAGGCCTCGTACATACCGGTGGATGCGCCGGAGGGGACTGCTGCACGGCCGACGGTGCCGTCATCGAGGGTGACCTCGACCTCGACAGTCGGGTTGCCGCGGGAGTCAAGGATCTCTCTTGCCATTACGTCAACAATCTCAAAATACTGTTTCATTTCGTTATCTCCTTCTTATTTATCCATTTTATTTAACTATAAGCGTTTTACCGCTCATGACTGCGGGCTGGGCGATGCCCATAATGTCGAGCATCGTCGGCGCAATGTCCGAAAGGCGTCCGGAGTCTCTGAGCTTAACACCGTCACAGCATACCACAAACGGGACGGGATTGGTAGTATGTGCGGTATTTATTTTCCCGTCGGGGTTGAGCATACAGTCGGCGTTGCCGTGGTCGGCAGTCACGCACAGGACCGTGTCCGGCATACTCTTTGCCGCATCGTACACCTTGCCCATGCACTCGTCAACGGTCTCCACCGCCTTGACGGCAGCGTCCAGAACGCCGGTGTGGCCGACCATGTCGCAGTTTGCGAAGTTGCAGATGATCATCTCATACTTATCGCTCTTAATGGCCTCAACGCACTTGTCGGCGACCGCGGCTGCGCTCATTTCGGGAATGAGGTCGTAGGTCGGGAACTGCTTGGGAGACGGGACAAGGCATCTCTCCTCGCCCTCGCAGGGCTTCTCTACGCCGCCGTTAAAGAAGAACGTAACATGGGCGTACTTCTCTGTTTCGGCAACACGGAACTGCTTATAGCCCTTTTCCGAGACTATCTCGCCGAGCGTACTCTCGAGCTTTTCGGGAGGATAGGCAATGGGCAGCGTGAGCGCCTCGTCGTACTGCGCGGTGCAGACGAAGCTGAGGGGATACACGGTCTTTTTGCGCACAAAGCCGTCAAAATCGGGCAGGTTGAGCGCCCACGTTATCTCTCTTGCGCGGTCGGGGCGGAAGTTCATGAATATAACGCTGTCGCCCTCGTTTATGACGCCGTCGGGTCTGCACACGACGGGCTTTACGAATTCGTCGGACACGTCGGCGGCGTAGCTGTCCTCGACCGCCTTGACGGGGTCGGACTCGTTGACGCCCTCGCCGCAGACGATGGCGTTATATGCAAGCTCCACTCTGTCCCAGCGCTTGTCGCGGTCCATACCGTAGAATCTGCCCTGAAGCGTTGCTATTTGGGCGTTTCCGAGGCTCGCGCACTTGTCTGCAAGCTGCTTTACATACTCTGCCGCACTTCTGGGCGGAACGTCGCGTCCGTCAAGGAAGCAGTGAACAAACACCTTGTCAAGTCCGCGGCGCTTTGCCATGTCGAGAGCGGCAAAGATGTGCTCAATGTGGCTGTGCACTCCGCCGTCGGAGAGAAGCCCCATGACGTGCAATGCCTTGCCGTTTGCCTTGGCATCGTCCATCGCCTTGACATAGGCGGGATTTTCGAAAAAGCTGCCGTCGGAGATCGCGTTGCTTATGCGCGGCAGATCCTGAAATACAACTCTGCCCGCTCCGATATTGGTATGGCCGACCTCGCTGTTGCCCATCTGACCGTCCGGCAGACCGACGTCAAGGCCGGAGGCGGAAAGAGTGGTGTGTGCGTTTTCGGCAAATATCCTGTCAAGATTGGGCTTTTCGGCAAGGCTTATGGCGTTTCCGCCGCCTGCCGGAGCTATGCCGAAGCCGTCCATTATAACGAGAACGCACTTACTCATTTTCTTCCCTCGCAGCAGCGACGATAGTCGCAAAATCGGCAGGCTTGAGCGACGCTCCGCCTATGAGACCGCCGTCAACGTCGGGCTGGGCCAGAAGCTCGGCTGCGTTTTTGGCGTTCATGCTGCCGCCGTAGAGAATGCTGACGCTTCTTGCGGGGCGTGCGCCGTACATATCACGGATGATGGAGCGGATATAGCAGCAGACCTCCTGAGCCTGCTCGCTGGTTGCGGTCTTGCCGGTGCCGATCGCCCAGATGGGCTCATATGCGATGACGCAGCGGCGCAGTGCGGTTGCATCGACTCCGTGCAGTGCCGCGCGCACCTGATAGTTTATGTGAGCCATGGTCAGCTCCATCTCGCGCTGCTCAAGGCTCTCGCCGACGCAGATTATCGGATTGATGCCCTTTTCGAGAAGTGCACGGGTCTTTGCGTTTACAAGCATATCGTCCTCACCGTGATACTCGCGGCGCTCGGAGTGGCCGACGATGCAGTACTTAACGCCTGCATCGGAAAGCTGGCTTGCGGAAATTTCACCGGTGTATGCGCCCTTTTCGTGCTTGGAAACGTCCTGCGCACCGACGGCTATTTTGGTTTCCTTACCCGCCTTGAGCATTGCCGCGATGTTGACTGCGGGAACGCACAGCACGGTCTCGCAAGACTTGACCTTGGGCATGAGCGGCTTTATCTCGTCGATAAAGGGCTTAACGTCGCTCACGAGCATGTTCATTTTCCAGTTGCCGGCTATAATTGTCTTTCTGTATTTGGTATTCATGATATACCCTCCTTATTTATCAAGCAGGCAGGCTACGCCGGGCAGCTCCAGTCCCTCAAGGAACTCGAGCGAGGCGCCGCCGCCGGTGGAGATGTGGGTCATTTTGTCCGCAAAGCCGAGCTGCTCGACGGCTGCCGCACTGTCGCCGCCGCCGACGATGGTCACGGCGCCGGACTCTGCAAGTGCCTTGGCAACGGCTCTCGTACCGACCGCGAAGGCTTCAAATTCGAAAACGCCCATGGGGCCGTTCCACACGACGGTCTTTGCGCTCTTAATTGCCTCGGAGAACAGCTCGATGGTCTTGGGTCCGATGTCCAGTCCCATCCAGTCGGCGGGGATCTCATCGGAGGGAACTACCTTTCTCTCGCAGTCGGGCTTAAACTCGCTGCCGACGGCGGTGTCAACGGGCAGCAGGAGCTTTACGCCCTTTTCGGCTGCCTTTGCGATCATTTCGCGCGCGTAGTCGAGCTTATCCGCCTCGAGCAGGGACGTGCCTATCTCGTGGCCCATTGCCTTAATAAACGTGTACGCCATGCCGCCGCCGATGATGATGGTGTCGGCCTTGTCAAGCAGGTTATTTATAACGCCGATCTTATCGGAGACCTTTGCGCCGCCGAGCACCGCAACGAAGGGACGCGCGGGATTATCAAGAGCCTTGCCCATGACGGACAGCTCCTTCTCGACGAGAAGACCCGCGTATGCAGGCAGGTACTTTGCAACGCCCGCAGTAGAGGCGTGAGCGCGGTGGACGGTGCCGAATGCGTCGGAAACGTAGAGATCTGCCATCTCGCTGAGTGCCTTCGCGAAGTCGTCGCCGTTTTTCTCCTCGCGGATATCGAAGCGCAGGTTTTCAAGCAGCATTATCTGACCGGGCTTGAGAGCCGCGGCCTTTGCCTTTGCATCCTCACCTATGATGTCCTTTGCGAAGATGACCTCCATACCCAGAAGCTCGGAAAGGCGCTTTGCAACAGGCGCGAGGGTGAGCTTTTCCTTCCACTCGCCCTTGGGCTTGCCGAGGTGGGAGCAGGCTATGACGGCGGCGCCGTTTTCAAGCAGATACTTAATGGTGGGAAGAGCCGCAACGATACGCTTATCGCTGGTTATCTCACCCGTTTCTTTGTTCTGGGGAACGTTGAAGTCGCAGCGCAGGAGAACCTTTCTGCCCTTCACATCCGCATCAAGTACGCTTTTTTTACTGTAATTCATAATAAAGCTCCTTTCCGTCGGAAAATTCCGACACGGTATTGAAAATTTACTTAATAACTGATATTATTTGCCATGGACCCCGTGTTCATGAGTCCGGGAAAGCCCTGCTGACGCAGAGCCTCATATGCGAGTATCGCGGCGGAGTTTGAAAGATTGAGGCTTCGAGCCTCGCTTACCATTGGGATCCTTATGCATCTGTCATAATACCGCTCGCGCAGCTCCTCGGGCAGCCCCGCGGTTTCCTTGCCGAGCATTATGCTCACGTTCTCGCCGGAAAGGTCGGCATCGCAATATGCCCGCGGCGCCTTGGTCGTTGCAAGCCAAAGATCCTCATCGCCGTTTTTCTCAAGGTATTCGTCGAGGTTTTCGTACACGCTTATATCGACCAGATGCCAATAGTCAAGGCCGCAGCGCCTGACCGCCTTATCGGATATGTCAAAGCCCAAGGGCTTTATAAGATGAAGGTGCGCGCCCGTTGCCGCGCAGGTTCTGGCAATTGCGCCGGTGTTATGCGGTATTTCAGGCTCGAGAAGCACGATGTTCAGCATTATCTTATCCCATTTCGTTATCAAATATCTCTTTTACAGCTATATATTAGCACACTTTTCGCAAAAATCATGAACTATTTTGATATTTTTGATATTTGTTGCATTTTTGACAACTTTCCGCTCCGAGGGGCTTGTCAAACGCACCTCAAACCGACAATCTGCACATCTTGAAAGAGGAAAAAATGATCTGCAAGCTATGTCCGCGCCAATGCGGCGCCGAAAGAAGTGAATACTCCCCCGCAGGGGTGTGCGCCTCCCCCGCCCTGCCGCGCATCGCCAGAGCCGCCGCTCACTTCGGCGAGGAGCCCTGCATAAGCGGCGAAAAAGGCAGCGGCACCGTTTTCTTCTCCGGCTGCAATCTCAAATGCGTGTTCTGTCAAAACCACGAGATAAGCCGCGGGAGGGTCGGCAAGACCGTTTCCGTTGAAAGACTGCGCGATATTTTTCTTGAACTTCAGGACGAAGGGGTTCATAATATAAATCTCGTAACTCCCACGCACTATACCGACGCCATAGTCAAGGCACTCGGCATGGCTCGGCTTCGTATTCCCGTTGCGTGGAACAGCTCCGGCTATGACAGCGTTAAGGCTTTAAAAAGGCTCGAGGGGCTTGTGCAGATATATATGCCCGATTTTAAATACGCAGACTCCGAGCTTGCAAGGCGATACTCCGCCGCGCCCGATTACCCCGAGGCGGCCAAGGCGGCGATCAAGGAAATGTACCGCCAGACGGGGTCTTTCGTGTTAGATGACAACGGTATGCTGCAAAAGGGCGTGCTTATCCGCCATCTTATTCTGCCCGAGGCAGAGCAAAACAGCCGCGCGGCAATAGACTTCGTTGCGGATAATTTCCCGGGCGAAAGGGTTTTATTCTCGCTCATGGCGCAGTTTACGCCCATGCCCGATACGGAGCGCTTTCCCGAGCTTCAGGAAACCGTTTCGCAGGAGCTCAACGAGCGTCTTATCGACTATATGCTTTGCCGCGGCATTGAATACGGCTTCTGGCAGGACACTGCCGCCGCTACGGATGACATGATACCGGACTTTGACCTGACCGGTGTCTGACATATATAATAAATAATAAAAAGCAAATATACACAGGAGGTTACATCATGGACTACAACGAAATTCTCAAGAAGGCGGCGGGCGAGGTCGGCCCCATTTGCAAGGCTTGCCCCGTCTGCAACGGCAGAGCGTGCGGAAATGCCATGCCCGGCCCCGGCAGCAAGGTGCCCGGCAACACCGCCGCAAGAAACTACGACAAGTGGCAGGAGATATTTGTGAACATGGACACTCTCTGCCCCAACGCCGACGTCGACACTTCCTTTGAGCTGTTCGGTAAGAAGTTCACCGCTCCCATCTTCATTGCCCCGCTCGGCGCTCTGAATATGCATTACGGCGACAAGCACAACGACCTGAGCTACAACCACATTCTCATTAACGCCGCAGCTGACTATGGCATTTGCGCACTCACCGGCGACGGCGTCGATCCCGCCGTTATGCAGAACGCAGCAAAGGACATGGCTGCCATCGGCGGAATGGGCATCCCGACGATAAAGCCATGGAACAAGGAGTTTGTTTTCGAGAAGATCGACCTGCTCAACGAGCTCGGCATTTTCGCCGCAGCCATGGACGTTGACGGCGCGGGTCTGCCCTTCCTCAAGGCAATGAACCCCAACGCGGGCTCCAAGTCCGTTGAGGAGATGCGCGAGATAATAGACCACGCGAAGATGCCGTTTATCGTCAAGGGCATCATGACCGTCAAGGGCGCAGAGAAGGCAGTTGAAGCCGGCGCGAGCGCCATCGTCGTTTCCAACCACGGCGGCAGAGTTCAGGGCTGCTGCCCCGCTACCGCAGAGGTGCTGCCCGCTATCGCAAAGGCCGTTAAGGGCAAGGTCAAGATCTTCGTTGACGGCGGCATCCGCAGCGGCGTTGACGTATTCAAGGCCATCGCCATGGGCGCGGACGCGGTGCTCATAGGCCGCCCCGTCGTTCCCTTCATCTATGTCGAGGGCGAGGAGGGCTTCAAGGTCTACATGGACAGGATCGTCTCCCAGCTTCGTGACACCATGACCATGTGCGGCACCCCCACTCTCTCCGACATCTGCGAGGACAATATTTTTATTGCAAAATAATTAAGCCGATATACGCAAAAAACACCGTGAATTCACGGTGTTTTTTTATATTTGGATATGTTTATTAGGCGGAAAACAATATCTGCAAGCATCAGCACGCAAAGGATAAGGATCGCCTTGAGCGAGAGCGGCCGCTGCTGCGCAAGGCTCCATATCATATACGAAAACATCGCAAGGCACAGCAGCTTGCACTCTCCCAAAAGGCTTATCGTTTCCGCGGCTATGTCGCGCTTATAGCTTTCATCCATGTCCCACGGCATATTGGGCTTTTCCGTCAGTGAGGGCGTGCACATAAACGCCGTCATCATGACGTACATGATAAGCTCTATGCCGAAAAGCAGCCATATGCTGCCCTTGCCGCTGTAGCTTGTTATCTCTCCCGCGGCGTTAAAGTGTCCCGCGATTTTTGCGGGCAGGGACGGAAAGGTCACGAGCGCATAAACAAGCGTCGCCGCCATGAGTAAAATACTGAGCAGCTCCACCGCAGTCTGATATGCGCTGAGCTTAGGTTTTTTCATGCTGATCCTCCATTTCTATCGTGTACAGGGCGCTGCCGAAATCCCCGAGCATATGCAGCCTTTCGTTATAGCCCGTGCCGAGGAATTGGTTATTGAGCCCCACGCCGGACATGAGCGCAGCCCCCGACGCAGTAAAGTCCTCCGCGCCGTCGGGCATGGTTATGAATTTATTCGCAGTGCGCAGTATAAAGCCGTCCGGGTCGAGCTCAACGGGCATGACGTGCTTGACAAGTCCGCCGAGCCTCTTTATGAAAATGCTCTGCTTTTTGCAGCAAAGGCGATAGCGCCGCGTCGGCTCAAGCCCCTTGACGGACAGCATATCCGGCCCTTCCGATGCAGTGCACAGCTTCTGAAAATGTCCGACTATATGCTCTTTCCCGTCGCGGGAGGACACCTGCCAATGCACCTTGTTGCTCTTGCGCTCGTCAAAGCGGTAAAACCTGCCGAACTGGAGTGTTTTGCGGTGCGCCTTGTAAAACTCTACTTGCCCGCGCAGCTCCTTGAGCTCCGCATGAGTCATGAATTTGAGCTCCAGCTCATAGCCGAGGTCGCCGAAGGAGGCGACGTTAAAGCGCGTGGAAAGCGGTGTGTCGCGCAGGGTCTGCTGATGAGGAGCCGCGGAAACGTGAGCGCCCATGGTCGACTGCGGATAGAGATACGAAAGCCCGCTCTGAATGTCAAGTCGCTCTATGGGGTCAGTATCGTCAGACGACCACACCTGCGGCGAAAAGCACAGCATACCGAGGTCAAAGCGGTTGCCGCCCGAAGAGCAGCTTTCCAAAAGAATATGCGACCGCGGGGTGAAAATGCGATCAAGCACCTCGTAAAGCCCCAGAATATAGCGGTGTGCAAACTCGCCCTGATTGGAAAGCAGCGGCGAATACGCGTCGGACATATGCCTGTTCATATCCCATTTGACGTAGCTAATTTTAGCGCCGTCGAGCGTTTTTCCGACGCTTTCGACGATGTAATCACGCACTTCCTTTCGGGTGAGGTCAAGCAAAAGCTGATTTCTGCCGAAGCAGGGCTCGCCCACAGGCGGAGTTATCGCCCAATCCGGATGCGCACGGTAGAGCTCGGAGTCGACGTTCACGCTCTCCGGCTCGAACCAAAGCCCGAATTTCATGCCGAGTCTTTCTATATCGTCGGCAAATTTTCCGAGGCCGCCCGGCAGCTTCCTCAGATTAACGTCATAGTCACCCAGCCCCGCCGTATCGCTGTTTCGCGCTCCGAACCAGCCGTCGTCAAGGACGAAAAGCTCCACGCCGAGTTTTTTCGCTCTGCGTGCCAGTTTCAGGAGCTTTCCGCGGGTGAACTTAAAAAAACAGGCTTCCCAATTGTTTATAAGCACCGGTCGCTCGATATTTTTCCAATCACCGCGCACGATATTGTTGTTGACAAAGTCGTGAAAGTTTGCACTGAGTCCGTTGAAGCCGTGCGCAGAAAAGGTCATCACCGCTTCGGGCGTTTCAAAGCTCTCGCCGCGGTGCAGCGTCCAGTCGAAGCAATGGGGATTTATGCCGAGCTGGATGCGCACAAGGTCGTTATTCGACTTCTCGACGAGTCCGAAATGGTTGCCGCTGTAAACGAGGTTAAAGCCCCACGCCCTGCCGCTGTCCTCGCCGGTGAATTTTTCCGAGAGCAGGAAGCCGGGGTTATGTCTGTTTGAGGATGCGCCCGTGGTCGAGGAATTGACGTACATTCCGTACTCCACCGGACGAATGTGTCTGTGCGTTTCCTTTATCCAGCCGCCGTCAAAGCTGTGCATGAGAAAGCCGCGCTCGGGCATATCGAGGCTCATGCTCATGATGCGGCGCAGGGAAACATCGCCCTCACAATTGTTCTTTATCACGCAGCGGCGCGATATGACGTCGGACGCGGAAAACACGGTGTAGTAAAGCGTCAACTCGACCGCTCTGTCCCGCTCCTTCATATGTATAACAAGCGTTTCGGCGCACTCACCGTCGTCGTATGCGCTCGGCAGGCTGTCCATAGGGACGCAGCCCTTTACTATCTCATGCCCTTCATAGAGAAAGTCCGAGGAGAAGCTGCCGTCGGGCATTTTGGCCTCAATAGGTGTTTGGCGGTAGTCTCCCCTGCCCACACCCGACCACTCAAGGCAGAGGCTATCAAGGCAATAGCAGTCATCCGATTTATCATACATGACGCTGCTGCCGACCTGAATATCGTGCTTTACCGACAGTGCCTCGGCATCGGACGCCGCCACCCGCTCACCGTAGTGGATATGCTCAAGGTGCTTATATTCAGTCACGCGGAATATGTAGCTCGTATTCTCCGTTGAGAGCGAGAATACGCCGCCGTTAAACTCAACGCTCACATTGCCACCTCCGTTTTTGAGAAAATAATACCACAGATTTTTTCCCGTTACAAGTCGCCGTCACGCTTTCTTGATGCACGGCGGCGCGATGCGAGCGCCTTAAAAAGCGTTATGAGGTACGACGCCAAAAGCCCCAAGCCGACAGGAAGCAGTATTGCCGCTAAAATCATTCGCAATTTTATCACCTCTTTTCATATCCTGCACGAATAAGTGCCGAAAAACCCTTTTAAATATTGCCATTTGCGCGTTATGGTGATAGAATATATAGGATTTTTTCAAAACGAGGTACATTTAATGCTTTCAGTTAACGATCTTTCAATAAATTTTGCCGGAAATGTTCTGTTTTCGCGCGTTGACCTGCAATTTACGCCCGGCAACTGCTACGGCATAATCGGCGCAAACGGCGCGGGTAAATCGACTTTCATTAAAATTCTCTCGGGTGAGCTCGAGCCCTCCACCGGCAGCGTGACGATCGCGCCCAAAAAGCGTATGTCCGTTCTCAAGCAGAACCAGAATATGTATGACGATTACACGGTCATGGACACCGTCATCATGGGCAACCAGAGACTGTATGACTGCGGCAAGGAGAAGGACGCAATATACGACAAGCCCGATTTCGACGACGCGGACGGTATCCGTGCTGCCGAGCTTGAGGAGGAGTTTGCCGAGCTCGGCGGCTGGGAGGCCGAGTCCGACGCAAGCAGAATTCTCCAGGGCCTCGGCGTTTCTCCGGATTTCCACGAAACCATGATGCGCGACATGGACCCGAGAATGAAGGTCAAGGTGCTGCTTGCGCAGGCGCTGTTCGGCTCGCCCGATATTATCCTGCTCGACGAGCCCACCAACAACCTCGACCTTGCAAGCGTAGTGTGGCTTGAGGACTTCCTCATGGACTACGAGGGCACCGTGCTCGTCGTTTCGCATGACCGCTACTTTCTCAACAACGTCTGCACGCACATAGTCGATATCGACTACGGCAAGATCAAAATGTACGTCGGCAACTACGACTTCTGGTACGAATCCAGCCAGCTCATGCAGAAGCTCATAAAGGATCAGAACAAGAAGGCCGAGCAGAAAATTGCAGAGCTTCAGGGCTTTATTTCGCGCTTTGCGGCGAACAAGAGCAAATCTCGCCAAGCAACTAGCCGCAGAAAGCTGCTTGACAAGCTCACCGTCGAGGAGCTGCCCGCCTCGGGACGCCGCTACCCGTGGGTCGGCTTCAAGGCAGACCGTGAGCCGGGTAAGGACAGGCTTTTCGTCACCGAGGTCAGCAAGACCGTGGACGGCGTGAAGCTTCTCAACAACGTCAGCTTCATAGTAGGCAAGGAGGATAAGATCGCCATCATCGGCAAGAACGAGCTTGCCGTCACTATGCTCTTTAAGATCCTCATGGGCGAGGAGGAGCCCGATTCGGGCTCCGTTAAATGGGGTGCCTCGACCACTCAGGCGTACTTCCCCAAGGATCATAACTCCTATTTTGAAAACTGCGAGTATGACCTAATGGACTGGATGCGTCAGTTTTCCGAGGATAAGCGCGAGAGCTATCTGCGCACCTTCCTCGGCCGTATGCTCTTCTCGGGCGATGACGTGTATAAGCCCGTGAAGGTGCTCTCAGGCGGCGAGAAGGTCAGATGCATGATAAGCAAGATGATGCTCTCCGGCGCAAACGTCCTCGTTCTCGATCAGCCGACAAACCACCTTGACCTTGAGAGCATTGCCGCACTCAACAACGGCCTTGAAGCCTTTAAGTTTAACGTCATTTTCTCCAGCCACGACCATCAGCTCACCCAGACCGTCGCAAACCGCATAATCGAGATAACCGACGACGGTATAATCGACCGCATGTGCTCGTTTGACGAATACATGGATCTCACAGGCATGGAGCAGCAGACCAGATAAGAAAAAAGACACCCGTGAGAGGGTGTCTTTTTGCATTTATAATATATCGTATCATCTCGTATCATCGAAACATCACTTATCCGTGCCGCATCTGCCATAGATATACGCCATGCGGCGCATTTTTTCGGCAAGCTCGGGCGTAAGGGCGTGCGCGGGCAAACGCCAGCGCCAGTTGCCGCGTGGAGTACCGGGGGTGTTTATGCGGCTGTCCGTGCCGAGGCCGAGGTAGTCCTGCATCTGCGCGATGAACAGTCCCGCGCGGGAGCGCATGCCGCAGCGCAGCACGCCGTCTGCCAAATCAGTCGTGCCGAGATATTCTCCCACGAATTTAAGCTCTTTCTCGTCCGCTGCATCAAGCCACGCGCACAGCGGCGTGTTATCGTGCGTGCCCGTATAGCACACGCAGTTTTCGGCGAAGTTATGCGGGAGATAGTCGCTCAGCGTATTGGGGTCGAAGGCAAATTCAAGCACCTTCATGCCCGGCAGAGCACTTTCGGCAAGAAGCGCGTGCACCTCGGGCGTGAGCGTGCCGAGATCCTCCGCAATGAACTGCACATTGTGAAACCACGCTGTGAGCCGCCCGACAAGATCCATTCCCGGCCCCTTGAGCCACCTGCCCTCCTTGGCGGTTTTCGCGTCGGCAGGCACAGCCCAATAGCTTTCAAAAGCGCGGAAATGGTCAATTCTGAGCACGTCGTAGAGCTTCGACGCACCATCTATCCTGCGTATCCACCAGCCGTAGCCGTCCGCACGCTGTGCGTCCCAATCGTAGAGGGGGTTGCCCCAGAGCTGACCGTCGGCGCTGAAATAGTCCGGCGGCACACCCGCAACGGCGGTAGGCATATTTTTTTCGTCGAGCTTAAAGAATCTCGGCTGCGCCCAAACGTCGGCGGAATCGAGCGCGACGTATATCGGCATATCGCCTATGAGGCCGATCCCCTTTTCGTGCGCATAGGCGCGCAGGGCGGCAAACTGAGTGTAAAAAAGATACTGGACGTACTCAAAATAGCGGATATCATCGGCAAGCAGCGCCGTGTATTTTGCGACTGCCTCAGGCTCTCTCATGCGGATGGGCTCGTCCCACCTCATCCATGCCGCCATGCCGAAATGCTCCTTGAGCGCCATGTAGAGTGCGTAGTCCGGCAGCCAAGAGGCGTTTTCCGTGATAAAGCCGTCGAGCTTTTTGCTGTCGCGCCCCATACCGCGTTCGGCGGCAAGCTTGAGCAGGCGGCCGCGCTCGGAGCGCATTATCTCGTAGTCCACCCTGCCGTTATTCTCGCCCCATGAAACGCTTTCAACCTCGCTTTTTGTGAGCAGTCCGTCCGCTGCAAGTAAATCAAGGTCAATGAAAAACTCGTTGCCTGCAAATGACGAGAAGCTCTGATACGGGGAATCCCCGCTGCCGCTCGGTCCGACGGGCAGCATCTGCCACCACGACTGTCCCGCGTCGGCAAGGAAATCTATAAAGTCATATGCGGCTTTTCCGAAGGTCCCGATGCCGTGCTCGGACGGAAGGGAAAACACCGGAAGAAGTACGCCGCAGCTTCGTTTAATGTTCATGCGATCACCTCACGCAGGATATTTTAGCCGCCTTGTGCGCAAAAATCAAGTATAGTATTTGCTGCAATGCTCTTCGTCATCGCACATCGAAAAGCTCTCGGCAGGACGGCTGCATTTTTTGATAATTTATATATAGATTTTCCGCGTTTTTTGATATAAAATATTTTTATTAATGTTTGATCGGAGGGTGCAGCTATGGATAAACACGAAGTCACGGAGCTTCTGACGAAGGTCGCCGACGGCAGTATATCGCCCGAGGACGCAGCGCTCAGGCTCAAGATGCTGCCTTTTAAGGAAATAGAGGATTACGCAAGGATCGACCTGCACCGAGGGATACGCCAGGGCGTGCCGGAGGTAATTTACGGTGCAAATAAAGCGCCCGAGCATATTCTCGGCATAGCAAAGGGGATGCTCGAAAACGGTCAGGAAACGGTGCTCATAACACGCATAAGCCCCGAAACCGCACAGCTTTTGCAACGGCAGCTTGAGCTGCGCTATGACCACATCTCGAAAACCGGCGTCATAGGATGCATACCCGCGCCCACCGGCAAGGGCACGATCGTCGTTGCGACCGGCGGTACGAGCGATATTCCAGTTGCCGAGGAGGCCGCGATAACCGCCGAAATGCTCGGAAACAAGGTCACGCGCCTCTACGACGTCGGCGTTTCCGGCATCCACAGGCTCCTTTCCAACCTTGAACCCATCATGAGCGCAAGAGCGATAGTCGCGGTAGCGGGTATGGAGGGGGCGCTGCCATCGGTCATTGGCGGCCTTGCAGATTGTCCGGTTATCGCAGTGCCAACGAGCGTGGGCTACGGCGCATCGCTCGGCGGGGTCGCGGCACTTTTGAGTATGCTCAACTCCTGCGCAAGCGGCGTTTCGGTCGTAAATATTGACAACGGCTTCGGCGCAGGCTACATGGCGAGCATGATAAACCATCTTGACTGACGCTATGGAGCTGAAGGATTTTTTCCGCGAGCATGACAGGCTTGCGCTCGCGTTCTCCGGCGGGGCGGACTCTGCGTATCTCATGTACGCGGCGGCAAAAAACGGCGCGGACATCACGGCTTATTACGTTCGCTCGCAGTTTCAGCCGGAGTTTGAATATCAAGATGCCCTGCGCCTTGCAGATGAATTGGGCGTCAGACTGCGCGTTTTAAGCGCCGACGTTCTCTCCGACGATAACATTGCTTCAAACCCGCCCGAGCGCTGCTACCACTGCAAAAAGCGGATAATGGGGCTTATAAAAAGCGCGGCGGCACAGGACGGATACGACGTTATAGTAGACGGCACAAACGCCTCCGACGACGGTGCAGACCGTCCGGGTATGAGGGTACTGCGCGAATACGGCATCCTCTCTCCCCTGCGCTTCTGCGGCATAACAAAGCCCAAGCTGCGCGAGCTGTCAAGGGCTGCGGGGCTGTTTACATGGGATAAGCCCGCCTACGCCTGCCTTGCCACACGCATAAAAACCGGCGAGAGGATAACCGCACAAAAGCTCACGAGAGCCGAAGAAAGCGAGAATTTCCTGTTTTCCCTCGGCTTCACGGACTTTCGCGTGAGGTGCGATAATGACTGTGCGCTGCTGCAATTCACGGCCGCGCAGCTTCCCGCCGCGCACGAAAAATCAGGCGAAATACTGCGCGAGCTGGGAAAGAGATTTTCTCTCGTGCGCATAGACGATAATCCGAGGGAGGCAAGTGTATGAAAACGCTGTATATTGACTGCGGCATGGGCTGCGCGGGCGATATGCTCACGGCGGCGCTGCTTGAGCTGCACCCCGACCGCGAGGCGTTCATCGAAAAAATGAACGCGGCTCTCGACGGAAGAGCGGTTATTACGGCAAGAGCCGACAGCAAGTGCGGCATTAAGGGCACGCACGTTTCGGTGCTTATTAACGGCGACGAGGAGGGTGCCGTGCTGCACCATGAGCACCAGCCCACGAGCATCGCCGAGATACTCGGCTTTATAGCCGCCGCTCCCCTGCCCGACAAGGTGCGCAGCGATGCGGCAGCGGTCTATAAAATGCTTGCCGACGCGGAAAGCCGCGTGCACAGCACTCCGGTGGAGAACATTCATTTCCACGAGGTCGGCTCGATTGACGCGCTCGCCGATGTTTTAAATGTGTGTATGCTCATGCATGAGCTTGCGCCCGAAAAGGTCATCTGCTCCCCCATTAGCGTCGGCAGCGGCTCGGTGCGCTGTGCCCACGGAGTTATCCCCGTGCCCGCTCCGTCAACGGAGGTGCTGCTGCGCGGTATTCCATACCGCAGCGGGGATATTGAAAGCGAATTGTGCACGCCCACAGGTGCTGCGCTGCTGCGGCATTTTGCCGATGAATTTTCCCCGATGCCTCTCATTACGGTCGAGGCGGCGGGCTACGGCACGGGAACAAAGGACTTTAAGCGCGCAAACGTCGTGAGGGTGCTGCTGGGTGAAGCGCAGGACGAGCACGAGAGCGTCATTGAGCTTGTATGCAGCATTGACGACATGACGGCGGAGGATCTCGGCTTTGCGCTTGAAAGGCTTCTTGAGGCGGGTGCGCTTGATGCGTATTATACGAGTGCTGGTATGAAAAAATGCCGCCCCGGAGTTGAACTCAACTGCATTTGCAAAAGCTCCGAGCGCGACGCAGTGCTCAGGTGTCTTTTCAAAAACACGAGCACGCTCGGCGTGCGCGAGCGCGAGTGCAGGCGCTATACACTAAGCCGCGGCACAAAGGCTCTTGAAACGCCGCTTGGCAGCGTGAGCGTTAAAATCGCGCAGGGCTACGGCGTGAGGCGCGAAAAGCCCGAATATGACGAGCTTGCACAAATTGCACGCAAAACCGGGCTCAGCATGAGCGAAATACGCGAAATCGTGAATAAATCCAAATTAAAATGGTAAAACGCAGGGGCATATCACACGATACGCTCCTGCGTTTTTTAATTAAAATCATTCTGTTCTCAGTGCCACAACGGGGTCTTTGTTTGCCGCGACGCGCGAGGGAATGAGCCCCGCGACCACCGTCAGAATCATGCTTATCGCGATAAGCACAAGCGCAGCAAGCGGCGGCAGCACCGCGTTTATCGAATAAATGCCGGTCAAATGGTGGACGATGGCGTTTATCGGAATACACAGGAGGATGGTTGCAAGGATACCGATGAGTCCCGCTCCGAAGCCGACTATGACGGTCTCGGCATTGAAAACACTCGAAATATCCTTTTTAGAAGCGCCGATAGCTCGCAAAATACCGATCTCCTTGGTGCGCTCGAGCACGCTTATATAGGTTATAATGCCTATCATAATGCTAGAAACGACGAGGCTTATCGCAACAAAGGCAATGAGCACGTAGCTTATGACATCGATTATCGTCGTGACGGAGCTCATGATGAGGGCTACATAGTCCGTGTAGCTTATCTGATCCTCGGTATCGACGCTGTTATTATAGTCCTCGATAACGTCAGCGACTGCGTCCTTTGCCGCGAAGGTGGCAACGTAGATGTTAACGCCCGAGGGGGAGTTGAGGTCTACATAGCCGAGAGCACGGAGATTTTTCTCGTAGGTCGAGGACGAGAATGTCTCCGGCATGAGCTCGTCGTAAATGAGCTTGTAGCCCTCGTCGGTGAAGTAGCACTCGTCAAATGCCGCGGCAAGGCTCGCCGTCGAAAGGCTTGAAAGCTGCTTTTTCACCTGCTCGGCATAGGCCTTTTTTATCTGCTCGCTCATAAGCTCGCGCATATAGCTCATAAGTGCGTCGTCATCCATCGCCGCAAGCATATCCGAATACTCCGGATAGCTCTCGAGCACCTGCTTTTCAATATTGGCACGAGTCACGCCGTCAAGCTGCTTGTCGATCATGCTTTTTATATATGCTTCAGGCGCGTTGGACATATAGCCGACGTACAGCTCCGCCTTTTTCGCATTGTCTATCGTCGCGCTGTATTCCTCAACAGCCGTCTTTATTTCCTCGCTCGTGAGAGTCTTATCGGTCTGCTTGAACGGAAGTCCCGTAAAAACGTCGTGCTGCGGGTCGGCAAGCTGCTTTTTGACAAGCTCCTTTTCGGCGGTCTGCTCAACGACGTATTTCGTGAGCGCGTTTGTGTATCCGATGGCACCGGTCATCATTCCGGACACGGCATCGTCACGCTGGCGCACTATGCCGACTATCTTGAGCTCGATACCGTTTGCATAGAGCGTCTTGAGTCCGAGCGCGTCGGCGCTTATGTCCTTATATTCGCCCGTTTCGGGATCAAGCTGCCGGCAGTCCGCCGGGAGGATGAGGCTGAAGGTCTTTTTGCAGACGTCGGCGTAGCTCCAGCTTTCGGGCTTTGAGGTGTCCACCTCTTCCCCGCTCATGTAGCTTGCCATGGCCGAGAGCATATCGCTTGAGGATTTGAGACCGAGGGCATACAGCACCATGTCGGAGACCTCGTTATTCTCGTCAACAGTCAAGACGACCTCATCGTAATTCTGCGGCCACGTGCCGTAGAGCACGTCATACTGCTGCTCGAGCATTGGACTTATGAGACTGTCCTCGCCCGGCAGCATCTCCTGCCATACAACGAATTGACTCTGAGTGCCGCTTGTACCGGTGGCCGAGAGCATTCCGTTCATGGACTGGCTCACCGAAGCCTCGGCCTCATCGCCGATAACGCCCGCGCGCATCTTGCTCATGAGCGTCATCACGTCGGATTTGACAATTTTGCCGTCCGTGTCCTTGGTGAACAGATTCATGGGCAGATTATATGTGTACTGCACGTTCGATGCGTTGCGGCTGAGCTCGGAGTCCTCTGACATCTGCTCGTCAAGAAACACCTTGAGCGCCTTGAGGTTATTGCTCTGCACCTCGGCGTTAGTCATGGTGTTCATCATTTCGTACATGATGGTGTTGCCGTAGACAGCGTCCTTGTCGTGCTTATTCTCCGCATTCTCGGCGTTAATGCCCATGAGGCTCGTCATGAGCTCGGTCATGTCCACCGTTTCGGCCTGAATGGATATCGGGTAAGACGAGAGCGTATCCTCCTGCACCTTTTCGATGTAGTTATTGACGCCTGTGGATATCGACAGTATGAGCGCAATGCCGATAATGCCGATGCTGCCGGCAAACGAGGTCAGGATCGTGCGCCCCTTTTTGGTCATGAGGTTATTGAGTGAGAGCGAGAGCGCGGTGAGATAGCTCATGGCGGTCTTTTTCTGAGCAGGCTCGGATGCCTCGTCCTCCTGCGCGGAATACGGCATCGTATCTCCCGTTATAAGCCCGTCCTTGAGCCTTATTATGCGCGAGGCGTAGCTGTCGGCAAGCTCGGGATTGTGCGTGACCATGATGATGAGCTTATCCTCGGCGATCTTCTTTAATATCTCCATTATCTGCACGCTCGTTTCCGAGTCGAGCGCGCCCGTGGGCTCGTCGGCAAGGAGAATGTCGGGGTCGTTCACGAGCGCGCGGGCAATGGCGACGCGCTGCATCTGCCCTCCGGACATCTGGTTGGGCTTTTTCGTGAGCTGGTCGCCGAGTCCCACCTGCTCAAGCGCCTTTATCGCCCTGTCGCGGCGCTCGGCTTTGTTGACGCCCGAGAGCGTGAGCGCAAGCTCGACGTTCGCGAGCACCGTCTGGTGCGGAATGAGGTTGTACGACTGGAAAACGAAGCCTATCGAGTGGTTTCTGTACGTGTCCCAGTCGCGGTCGGTGTATTCCTTGGTTGAGCGGCCGTTAATGATGAGGTCGCCGTCGGTGTACTGGTCAAGACCGCCTATGATGTTGAGCATGGTCGTCTTGCCGCATCCGGAGTGGCCGAGAATAGCGACGAATTCGCTTTTGCGAAACTCAAGATCGATGCCCTTGAGCGCGTGCACAGTTTCGTCGCCTACGGCGTAGTCCTTCGTGATGCCTTTAAGTTTGAGCATTGGCGCTTCTCCCGTAAAATCAAATGAATAAAAACATTTTATAATGTAGCATTATCAGCTTTTTTTGCCTCAAAGTCAATAGCCGTAACAGAAAGTTCAGAAACGCGGCGGGATTAGCGCGGTGTTGACAATTGTGCGCTCATGGGTTAAAATAACCCTGTTATGCCCTGTTAGCTCAGATGGATAGAGCGACCGCCTCCTAAGCGGTAGGTCGGAGGTTCGAATCCTCTACAGGGTGCCAAAATTTAAGCCGAGAGCCTTTTGGGGCTTTCGGCTTTTTGCATTAATTTTTGCTCTTTTTCTTCGCCGCTGTTGCGAACAGAAGCATCAGAAGCACGTTCAAGATCAGCACGACTATGCTGCCTTCGATCTTGCAGCTCCCGCCGGAAATGACAGGGTCGCCCGAAAGCACCATGTTATATAAATGCGGGTAGTCCCCCGCCAGCGACACTCCGCCCAAAATGATCGCGCCGACGCCGTTCCACAAGAAATGGATCACGACAGGCGCTATCAGAGACTCTGTGTATTCCAAAACCGCCGTCATGAAAAGGCTCATCGTTATAACATTGAGCACCGGAAGAAGCCCCGCCTCGAACGCGCCGCCGTGCGCAAGCGTAAACAGCCCCGTGGAAACGATAACGGCGGCGGCAATATTCCAGCTGCTTTTTATCATTTGATACAGGTAGCCGCGGATAAGCATTTCCTGCATGACCGTATTGAGAAGCGCCGACAGAAGCCACAGCCAGAGCATTGAAATCTCATTTCTGCCCGCAAATCGTATTGTGCCCGCGAGATATAATATACCGACCGCGCCGCCGAGCCAAATCGCACCGGTCACGAGGCCGAGCAGAATATTATAAGCCGGTCTTTCCACGAGGTGGAGGCAAACTTTTCTTTTGTCAGCGAGCCAAAACGCAAGCGTTATAACCGCAACGAGCAGCAGCGGCATGAGCTCCGCCCAAAACCTCCAAAGAGCCGCGTTATCCGGCTCGGGTATGGGTATGAACGCCACGCCTATCGCCCAGCCGAGAAAGAAAATCAGCGTTTTTAATGTGACCGATACGAATTTTTTCATCTATTATACTTCCCGTGTATTTGGTGTTCTGCCTTTAAATTATGCCACGCGCGGCAGCGCATGTCAATGCGCTTAAAGGGCGGACTAAAAAGGACGCACTCCAAAGGTTTAACAGTCATAAGGAACTATAAATCTTGCGGTTGGGGCAGAGAACGGTGTGACCGTGAAGGTCACGCCGTTTTTCTGCGTCCAAGGGTAGATTCTGCAATCATGGGTTATGCCAGTACGGGGATTCTCACCTCGTCTACGAAGTTGAAGATGATCTCCGCCTTCTGTCTGCGCTTGCCGCCAGACTTGTCCGGTGCGTGAATGATGATCTTCTTGATATACTCGTTGACAATCGTCTGCGTCAGCTCCGTGACATCTACATACTTTTTCGTCAGCGCAATGAAAGCGTCCAGATCGTTACCCATTGCCTGCCGCTGCTCGACCCATTCTTCCGTCGTTTCAATTTCGAGCTTTAGCCGTTCCTGTGCTTCTGTTTGTTGTCTGCGTTTTTTAAGAACTTCCTTTGTCGGCGGGCTGTCCGTGTCAATGCCGAAGTCTGCCGTAAGCCGCTGGGCGGCTTCGTAAAGCGGCAGGGCAAAAAAGTTTGCGGCAAAGTCGATCACGCCCCCATGTGCGCCGCAGACAAAACAATAATAATGATCGTCTGCCACATACTGGCTGGGGTGCCGGTCGTTGTGAAAGGGACCGAGGGCTTTGCCATATCGGTCTACCCCTATCCCATACCGTTCCACAGCTTCCCGGCAGTTCACGCCATATTTGACGTTTTGAAAAAGGTTCATGCTGTATCCTCAGTAAAATAGATTCAAGGGGAAGTTTTCTTCCCTCTCTGTCTGTTTTATGTTCGGATTCGCAAAAAACAGGCGGATGGGATACAAGTTAATTTCAAAAAACATGACAGGTCTTTCAACGTTCATATTCTCGTGGTATAATTTAAAATAGAAAAACGTGACCTACGCGGGCAGCGTCATGCCGATCGACACGATTGGCTGTGCGGTATTGAACATTCCCAACGAAACGATCACGCGATTGAACACGCACCGAGAAAATGCACCGTCTGCGGGAAATGGTTTCTGACTACCGACGCACGGCACACGAAGTATTGCAGCGGCTACGCGCCGAATGACAAGCGCGGACGCACCTGCCGTCAGGTCGGGAATCTTCGCGGGCGGGAGCAGCGGGAGCTTGCCGCCGACCATCCGGAAAATCCACATGAAGCGGTTCAACTCGATTACGCAGTATCTTGGGCGCGGTACGCTGGACAAGCAGACCGACGCCGAAATGGAGCAGACGGCGCTGCCGGCAGAGGCAAAAATGAATCGGAAACAGTAATCAAAATCCACGGCGGAGGGAGGTGCGGATATGAAGGATAATCGTGACAAGCAGATGGCGCAGCTTGCAGGCTGGGCATGGGATATGGCGGGTTATACGGCAAAAGTGCCGTTCTATAACGCCGACGATCTGACCACGCGCGAAGTCCGGAGCGTCTTTCAGCTTGATCCGGAACCGCCGCAAATGGAGCTGAACGACTACATATGCGAAGTTATCCTATAAAGAGCAATGGTATCCGGAAAAGCGGAACGCCATCTGTATGGCCTGCGGGCGCGTCAGCTCCTTGTCTTCGCAGTCCACCTTTGAGGACTTGGCGGTGGATCTCGAGGGAACAACAGCCGGCGGCGCAGAGAGGTTTAACCGGCGCACGCTTGACAAGCTGCGTCTGAAGCTGCCGGAAAGCGGTGTTGTCTATACCGTAACGCTGAAGCAGACCGAGTGCCGTAAAAAGAATAAAAAAATAGCCGCCGCTGTCTACCTGTATCGGGCGGACAACGACGGCGGAATGGAGTGAGATTCGGTTTGATTTTGAAAACGGCACAGCGGAGATCGTGAAGCCGGCAGATTGGGACACGATAAAATCCAATGTCTTTGCTAAGACAGCAATGCGATATGTCCGGAGTTTGCCGGAGGTACGGATGCTGAGATCCGTAGTCGTGCCGTTTGAGTCGGAGACTTTGGGAAAATAAATCGTCGGAGGTACGCATTATGCCAAAACCAAAATGGAATTTAAATACCATTTACATATCAGAAAGGCTGCAGGAGAGCCTGCGGCCCATCTCCCGCTGCGCCATGACCACCGTGGTCGCCCCCATGGGCTACGGAAAGACCACGGCAGTGAACTGGTATCTGGAGGAGCGCGCCAAGGCGGAAACCCTGAAAATCATCCGCATCAGCGTGTATTCCGATAACCTTGCAATCTTCTGGAAAAGCGTACAGGATGCGTTTGCCCGCGCGGGCTTCCCCTTCCTGCGGGAATATCCCTGCCCCACAGACGCAGCGGGCGGCGGACTGCTGGTGGATGACCTCTGCCATGAGCTGGTGGGAGAAACATCCCGCTACATTTTCATTGACGATTTTCATCTGCTGACGGACCGGCGCGCCTCGGCCTTCCTCTGTATGCTGGCAAACCGGCTGCCCGTCAATGTCCATTTGATCGTCGCCAGCCGGGATCGTTTTCTGCCCGCTGCGGATACCGTGCGATTGGGGGCAAAGGTTTATCAGATCGGCACGGAGCAGCTGCGCCTGAACCATACGGAGCTTGCCGTCTATGCCCACCGCTGCGGCACGGAGCTTTCCGAAGCGCAGGTCGAAAATCTCCTCTATTCCAGCGAGGGCTGGTTCTCCGCCGTGTACCTAAATCTGCGAACGCTCTCTGAGCGCGGCGTGCTACCGAGCCGCAATTCCGACATCTATACCACCTTTACCGCCGCCATGATCGATCCGCTGCCGGAAAAACAGCGGGAGTTTTTGGCGGTCATGGGTCTTGCCGATGAATTCACCGTCGAAATGGCGCAGTGTATCACAGGCGACGCGGACGCTGGACAAATTCTCTCCATGCTGACTGCGCAAAACGCCTTTGTCACGCGCCTGCCTGACGGCGCGACCTATCGCTTCCACCACATGATGAAGGAGTGCGCAGAACGCAGCTTTCTGACGATGAAAGCAGAAACGCAGAAACGTTATTGGGAGCGGTTCGGTTTCTGGTATGAAGAACATAAGCAATATCTTCATGCCATCGCTGCTTACCGGAAAAGCGAAAACTACGATGCACTGCTGCGGGTCATTCGCAGCGATGCGGGCATCCTGCTGGCGTCGCTGAAGCCCGAGGATGTGCTGACAGTGCTGGACAAATGCCCCGCCGAAACGTTAAAGGCCTATCCCCTTGCCATTCTGGTGCTGATGCGCCGAATGTTCACATGGCGGCAGATCCCGAAAATGCTGGAGCTGAAGGCGCTGCTGCTGACAGCCATTGAGGAGCAGCCGGAGCTGTCCGAGGAAGAACGCGGCAATCTGCTGGGCGAATGTGACCTTATTCTGAGCTTTCTTTGCTACAACGACATCAGCGCCATGAGTCGCCTGCACCGCAGTGCCAGCGCGCAGATGTCCCGCCCTGCCATCAGCATCCAGTCCGGCGGCGGCTGGACCTTTGGCTCGCCGTCCGTTCTGATGATGTTCTATCGCACACCGGGAGAGCTGGAAAGCGAGCTTGCCGAAATGGACGAATGTATGCCCCATTACTATAAGGTAACCAACAACCACGGGCAGGGCGCAGAAACCATCATGCGGGCAGAGGCACTGTTCTGTCAGGGCCGTTTCACCGATGCACATATCGAATTGGAACGTGCCTACGCGCAGGTCAAGGGCAACGGGCAGGTCAACATGGAGCTTTGCTGCGATTTTCTGTCGCGGCGGCTCTCGCTGCATACCGATGTGGAGCAGCGCTATACCTTTGAGGAGCGATACGCGGCACTGCTGCGCTACCACGACGCCTCGTGGATCAACATCTGGAGCGCCACCAGTGCGTACTACCATGCTCTGCTGGGCGAAACAGACAAAATCCCGGAGCTTTTTTCGCAGCACCGTCTCTCCGATATCAACATGCTCGCGCCGGGCAAGCCCATGATGGAAATGATCGAAAATCAGGTCTATCTTGCCGAGGGCGCATACGCCAAGGTCATCGGGCGCAGCGCAGAGCTGCTGGCTGTGTGCGAGGCGATGCACTACACACTTCCCGCCCTGCACGTCCGCATCCAGACGGCGACAGCCTATGAAAAGCTGGGCAAGAGCGAGGAAGCCCATGTGTGGCTCAGCAGGGCGCTTTCCGGCGCTGAGCCGGACGGCCTTGTGATGCCGTTTGTTGAAAACTACGAGCGCTTGAAGCCCCTGCTGGCGCGCGAAATCAAAACGGCGCTGGTCGAAAAGATCAGCAAACTTGGCGAGGCGGCAGAGCGGAGAAGAGACGAAAGCGCCCGCCCGCCGGTGCTTGATGCATTGACCGAGCGGGAGTGTGATGTCGTTCGCCTGATGGCGCAGCGGCTGAGCAACCGCGAGATCGCGGAAAAGCTCTATCTCTCCGAGGGCAGCGTCAAGCAGTATGTGAATCAGATCTATTCCAAGCTTCATATTGAGGGCGACACCCGGATCAAACGGAAGCAGCTTGCCGGCCTGCTCGGGCAAAAGACCTAACCTTTGGTTAATGGTCATTCCATATCATCCACCGTACAATGTTTGTACGGTGGATTTTTATATCTTGACGGAAAGGAGGGCACACACTTGAACCGAAGGTATCTCACCGCCGTCACACCGCTGCCCGACCATGTTTTGCAAGTCGATTTTGTGTCCGGAAGCCGGCTTCTGCTGGACATGAAGCCGTATCTGGATAAGATCCGGTTTCGCCCGCTTGCAGATGCGCGGGTGTGGAACAGCGCTGTGACCAACGGTATCTTTGTCCGCTTCGGCGATGTAGAGCTGAGCCACGATGAGATATTGTCTATGGCGGAACAGGAACATTGACACAGTTTATCTGAAAAAGGAGAAGAACACGATGAAACACTTAAATAAATATCTGTCTCTTGCTTTGGCGCTGGTGCTGTGCCTGAGCGTTGCCGCCTGCGGCAACAACGGCGGCGACGATGATGACAACGACGATGGCGACCACAATTTATACGGCGTTCCGGATTCCTTCGAGGGACTGGTCAAGGACAGCGAACAGATGGCGAACCTGTATATCTACGGCGGCGCGTGGACGGGCGAGGACGGCGGCACGCTGATCGTTGCCAACAACGATGAGGGCGACGAGGTGCGCTTTGCGCTGTACGATTCCGACGAAGACGTGACCGCCAGCGGCTTCATCCAGTTCGTGCCGGACTATGACTACGACTATTTCTACAACGAACACGACGGTGTTGCCTACCGCAGCTGGTTCGACGAGGTCGGCGCGCTGCATGTAGCAGAGCTCGGCACCTTTACGCGGATAACCGGCGACGCGCCGGGCGAGAACATCGGCGACACCGGCTTTGAGATGATGGCGGGTACCTGGTATCTGGACGCCGAGGCAGACGCGCGCAGCATCATTGTGATCGATGAAAACGGCAATTGGGAGCTGCAGGAGCGTCCCGGCGGCGACGGCGACCCCACTACGGTGGACAGCGGCACCATCAAGCCGGCACCCGCTGACAGTGAGGAGATGTATCTCGCCGTTTCCTCCCAGTTCGATGATGTGGTTTATGAATTCACCCTCCTCGACCATGACACGCTGCGCTGGGGCAGTGAGTTCGAGTTTTATCAAAAAATGGCATAGCGGCTGCGGGAAGGAGATAGAGATGAAAAAGCAACTTGTCCTATTCTTGGCGCTGGCATTGTGCCTGGGCTTGACCGCCTGCGGCGACACCGAATCTGACGATACTCAAAGCGGCTATGAAACCGTCATGGACATGGAATTTCTCGACGGCATGTGGAGCATCGACGGCACGACGAAGCTGTACTTTAACAGTACGGAGGGCTTTTATGCCTACCGCACCCGCTGGGGACTCGGCGGGCGCGGAGAATTCGAGCTGTCCGAGGCGAGCGGCCGGCCGATGATTTTCTTCAACGGTCTTCTCTACAACTTCCTCCTGCGCGACGACGGCGTGCTGCTGCCGAACCGGAACGGCGAGGGCAGCGGACTCACCATCCATCGAAACACCTTCCTCCGCGACGACAAGGCGGAGATCGTCGAATGGGATATAAGCAACTGGGACGGCATGTGGCAAAATGCCCTTGGCGAGACCATCGTCATCAACTCGTCGCTCATGCAGTACATCGCCTGCTCGCCGGACTATTCCATGAGTGGCACCATAAACGACGAGGGCGAGGGCATGGGCCTCTATCTCTACGACAACGGGACGCGCGCCTACCTCTGCCCCGGCGATGACGGCAACAGCTTCACCCTCTCCTCCGAACGCTTCGGCCGCTACGGGGACGATCAGCATTTTGACGGCGTCTTTTACCGCAATGCCGACTTCTACGCCTAC
>CAKTOX010000002.1 GCA_934590355.1 uncultured Oscillospiraceae bacterium | reverse complement strand
TGGCTGGTGCGCTTGTTGATGCGGTACATACGGCCCTGAGCTCTGGGCATGCCGCGCTTGAGGATGGGGCCGCCGGTCGCGTATGCAACCGAAACGTAGAGCTTCTCGGGGTCCATTTCAAAGTTGTTCTCCGCGTTTGCCTTGGCACTGTCGAGGAGCTTTATCATGTACTCGCAGCCCGCCTTGGGGGTGTGCTGCATGAGAGCTCTTGCGACTGCGACGTCCTTGCCGCGGATCATGTCGCAGATGATGCCGACCTTACGGGGAGAAATGCGAGCATACTTAACTTCTGCTCTTGCCATTTTCTTTTCGTCCATGTTCTCTCCTCCTTACTTGCCGGTCTTGCTGCCTGCGTGGCCGCGGAAGGTACGGGTGGGAGCAAACTCGCCGAGCTTGTGGCCGACCATATCTTCGGTGACGTACACAGGAACATGACGGCGGCCGTCGTGTACTGCGATGGTGTGTCCTACGAAGGACGGGAAAATGGTAGTGGCACGGCTCCATGTCTTGAGGACCTTCTTCTCGCCTGCCTTATTCATTTCATCGACTCTCTTCAGAAGCTCGGGAGCTGCGAAGGGGCCTTTCTTAACGCTTCTACTCATTTATCTTTTGCCCTCCTTACTTTGCGTTGCGGCGCTTGACTATGAACTTATCGGTACGGTTCTTAGTCTTGCGGGTCTTGTAACCGAGTGCGGGCTTGCCCCAGGGAGTTACAGGGCCGGGACGGCCGACGGGGGACTTGCCTTCACCACCGCCGTGGGGGTGGTCACAGGGGTTCATGACGGAGCCGCGGACGGTAGGACGAACGCCCATGTGACGCTTGCGGCCTGCCTTGCCGATGGAGATGTTGCTGTGGTCGATGTTGCCGACCTGACCGATGGTCGCGACGCACTCGAGGCGGACCTTGCGGTACTCGCCGGAGGGCAGACGAACGGTGGCCATTCCGTTTTCCTTAGCCATGAGCTGAGCGGCGACGCCCGCGGAACGGACGAGCTGAGCACCCTTGCCGGGGTAGAGCTCGATGTTGTGGATAACGGTACCGACAGGGATGTTTGCCAGAGGCAGAGCATTGCCGGGCTTAATATCGGCTGCGGGGCTGGAGACGATCTTGTCGCCCGCCTTCAGGCCGACGGGAGCGAGGATGTAGCGCAGCTCGCCGTCCTCGTACTTGACGAGAGCGATGAATGCGCTGCGGTTGGGGTCATACTCGAGGCGGAGAACTTCTGCTTCCATCTCGGTCTTGTTGCGCTTGAAGTCGATCACACGATACTTCTGGCGGTTGCCGCCGCCCTTATGGCGAACGGTGATGCGGCCGTAGCTGTTGCGGCCGGCATTCTTCTTGAGGACCTCAGTCAGGGACTTCTCGGGCTTTGCGTGCTTATCAACGCCGTCAAAGCCGGAAACGGTCATCTGTCTGCGGGCCGGAGTGGTAGGTCTGTAAGTTTTAATAGACATTCTGTGATCCTCCCCTTATGCCATGTTCTCGAACAGCTCGATGTTCTTGGAGTCTTCGCTGAGCTTAACGATGGCTTTCTTCCAAGAGGCGGTCTTGCCCATGGGGTAAGCACCGGTGCGCTTTGCCTTGCCGCTCATGTTGAGGGTGTTGACTCTGATGACGGTAACGCCGAAGATCTCCTCGATAGCCTTCTTGATCTCGATCTTGCTTGCGTCCTTAGCGACTTCAAAAGCGTACTTTTTGATGTCCAGGTCTTCCATGGACTGCTCGGTGATGATGGGGCGAATGATGATATCATAAGCGGTTTTCATCAGGCGTACACCTCCTCGATCTTTGCAAGCGCCGCCTTGGAAACGACGAGCTTGCGGTTGTTGAGTATCATATAGGGGCTGAGAATGGTTGCGATGGTGGTGGTGACGCCTGCGAGGTTGCGTGCAGACTTAACTACCTTCTCGTCAACGCTCTCGGTGACGACGAGGGTCTTGCCGGAGACATTGACCGCGTCAAGGAATGCCTTGAAAGTCTTGGTCTTGATCTCATCGACCTTGATATCGTCGATAACTACGATCGCGTCGTCCGCCGCAAGTGCGCTCAGCGCGCTCTTGAGAGCAAGGCGCTTTACCTTCTTATTGAGGGTGTAGCTGTAATCGCGGGGCTTCGGAGCAAAGGCTACGCCGCCGTGAGTCCACACGGGAGAACCCTTGTAGCCTGCGCGGGCGCGGCCGGTGCCCTTCTGACGCCAGGGCTTTGCGGTCGTGTAGCTGACCTCGCCCTTGGTGAGTGCGCTCTGGGTGCCCTGACGGCAATTTGCCAGATGGTTCTTGACGCTGTCATGAAGGACAGACTTGTTCGGCTCGATGCCGAAGATGGCTGCGGAGAGTTCGATCTCGCCGACCTTCTCACCTGCCATGTTATATACGTTAGTAGTAGGCATTTAAGATACTCTCCTTTCCTTACTTGTTGCGCGCGGAGGCCTTCTGCGGGTTGACACGGGCAGACGCCTTCTGCGGGTTGAGGCTGATGGCAGCGCCCTCGCCCTTCTTGACGGGTGCGATCTTTGCGGTGCTCTTTACATAAACAAGGCCGCCCTTGGGGCCGGGAACAGCGCCGCGGATAACGAGCATATTAAGCTCGGGGTCTACCTGGACAACGTCGAGGTTCTCAACGGTGACCTGATCTACGCCCATGTGGCCTGCGCCGATCTTGCCCTTGAAGATGCGGCTGGGGTCGGTGCCGGAGCCCATGGAGCCTGCGTGACGGTGAACAGGACCGCCGCCGTGGCTGGTGGGGGTGCGCTGTGCGCCGTGGCGCTTGATAACGCCCGCGTAGCCGTGGCCCTTGCTGGTGCCGGTAACGTCGACCTTGTCGCCGGCCGTGAAGACGTCCGCCTTCAGAACGTCGCCGACGTTGAGCTCTGCCGCGTTTTCGAGCTTGAACTCTTTAAGGTGCTTGAGCATGCCGATGCCGTTCTTCTTCAGATGGCCGGCCTCGGGCTTGGAGATATACTTCTCGGCGACTTCCTCGTAGCCGAGCTGGACGGCTTCGTAGCCTTCCTTTTCGACGGTCATCTTCTGAGTCACGACGCAGGGGCCTGCCTCGATGACGGTCACGGGGATGACCTTGCCCATTTCGTCGAAGATCTGCGTCATGCCGACCTTCTTGCCGATAATGGCTTTCTTCATTAGATATTTCCTCCTTCGGTTATTGGTTGCCTCGCTTAATCTCAATGATCAGAGGCTGGCAACTTAACCCGTCCGCATTCGCAAGTTACGGACTATGGGTCGTTGACTTGGGTTTTGTGGGATTTTGCTGTCAGAGCTTGATCTCGATCTCAACGCCTGCGGGCAGCTCGAGGGACATAAGAGCCTCTACCGTCTTCTGGGTGGGATTCATCACGTCGATCAGGCGCTTGTGAGTGCGGCGCTCAAACTGCTCGCGGCTGTCCTTATACTTATGAACGGCGCGGAGGATCGTGACGATCTCGGTCTTGGTGGGCAGGGGGATGGGGCCGGAGACCTGAGCCTCGGTGCGCTTTGCGGCCTCAACGATGGTCTCTGCGGCCTTGTCGATCAGCTGATGATCGTAAGCCTTGAGTCTGATGCGGATCATGTTCTTGTTTGCCATTGATTTTTCTCCTTTTCGTACAGTTTTTTCGGCGTTCATTGGGATACGCCTCAATGTCCCGTACGGATGAAACGAATTTGCACACTCAACCATGTGTATCAAACCCTGTCCGAAAAACAAACCGGCCTTTTTCAGCCGGTCTGATACCGTACAGGCGATATACACCATGTGCAGTACGCTTCAGCCGCCCGATTATGTACCGATGGCAGTCGGTACCGGACATACTCCACGGAAGTTACCTCGCCTTTGCGAGCAATCTCCCGCTTCATCGCATAATACGCCCGTCAGCAACGCACAGGCGCTTATATAGAATATCAAAACTCCCCCTTTGTGTCAAGAGGGAGTTTTGTAATTTCCGAAGAAAATTTGAGATAATTTTTGGTGAAACTGCCCTAATCATCGGATCGCATCGTCTCCTCGATATTTTTCGCCATATCGAGCAGTCTGCACGTCATTTCATAGAGCCTTTCGCCGTCGGGTGTGAGCCCCGTTACGCGGTTATCACGGCAAACAAGCCGCCGCCCGAACTCCCGCTCAAGGGCGGAAACCGCGCGCGAGACCGTGGAGTGGCTGACATAGAGCCGCTCCCCCGCCTTTATGAAGCTTTTTTCCTCCGCAACGGCGGCAAAGGCGCGAAGCTGTTCAAGCTCCATCGGTCACGCTCCTTTTTGCTTTTTCCGCAGGCGGCCCGAAACGCGTATATTACAATATATTATATGTAGGGCAGCGCGATCCCCGGGCGCTTGCGGCGGGTGAAAAATCAGTAGTTAAACGTATGCGGCATCAGCTCCTTGAGCCGGTAGCTGACGTATCTTCCGTCCGCGCGCGAGCACAGCACCTCAAGCTCGCCGTCGTTAAACTCCGAGAGGAACTGGCGGCAGGAGCCGCAGGGCATGCAGTAATCCTGGCTCTCGGCGTAAATGGCGATGCGGACATAGTCCTTGAAGCCCTCGCTGACCGCCTTGACGCAGGCGGTGCGCTCGGCGCAAATGGTGTCGCCCAGTGCCGCATTTTCGACGTTGCAGCCGGTAAAGACTCTTCCGCCGCGGCATTCAAGCGCTGCGCCCACGGCGAACTTCGAATACGGGACATAGGCTTTTCTGGACGCCTCTCTCGCGATCGTCAAAAGCTCCTTGTCTGTCATCTTGTTTTTCCCCATTTCTATTTTTATTCCTTTACATCATTAGTATTTGTCGCCGGCTTCACGTTTTCTATCGTTACCGACCAGTCACGGACGTTGCCGAGGGGGGAGTTTTCGTTGACCTTGATGCCCTCGATGACGCCGCGATGACTTATGAGCTGGTGCTTTTCGAAGCAAATGGGTACGATATACGCCTTGTTAACGATATAGGCGCACATATTGTCGCAGGCAGTGCGGCGGGAGTCGTCGCCGGCTGTGAGATAAGTCGTTATCGCCTCCTCGAGCCCCGTGTCGCTGAACTGTCCGTAGTTGAGCATCGCAGAGGTGAACAGGAGCTTGCTCGGGTCAAAGTCGGAGTTCATGCGCACCTCGGCATAGTACATATCATAGTTGCCCGCCTCGATAAGCTGGCAGTAGGTTTTCCAATCCTGCTTGTTTACGGTGACCTTGAGCCCTATCGACTTCATATCCTCGGCAAATTTCTTGACGGTATTGACCTTGACGGTGCTGCCGCTGTACACGAGAAAATCAATGTCTATCTTCACGATGTTTTCGCCGTTTTTAATGTCAAGATAGCCGTCGCCGTCGTAATCCTTCATGCCGGCGTTCGCAAGGATCTCCTGCACCTTGTTGAGATTGAATTTAAACTGATTGGCGTAGCTCTCGTTATAAAGACTGCTGGCAGGGCTCACGGGCAGGGTCGCCGCAAGCGCATAGTTACCGAGCTGACTTACCGTGTAGTCGCGGTCGATGGCGTAGTTCATGGCAAAGCGAATGAACTCGTTTGCAAAATCGCCGCTATGCGAGCTGAAGCCGATATAATGCATATTCGTGGTGTTATACGCGCGAATTTCGTTTGCGTTGCCGTAGCCGATGTTCGTATTCGCGCTCGGGTCGTTGAGAACAACGTCTATGAGCGAATCGGCGAAGGCGGAGATGGTCTCCTCCGTGCCGACATATTCCTTTAGATAAACTGTTTGCAGCGGCAGTGCGGCGGCATAGTCGTTGGTGCTTGCCGCAACGAGGCTGTTGTAGTCCTCGGCATAGGCATACGGTCCCGAGCCGCCGGGGTAAGCCTGCTCATAGGTGCCGTATTGGATGATGGGGATGGTCAGCAGAGCGGGAAACTGCATATTTTTCTTGGTGAGGTTAACGACGAAGGTCTCGGAATCCGTAGCGGAGCAGCCCGCAACGTAGCTCAGACGCGCTTTAAATCTGTCCGAGCGGGCAGCGCACATGACGGAATACGCAACGTCGGTCGCCGTGAGCTGCTGGCCGTCGTGGAATTTGTGTCCGCTTGCGACCTTGAACTCCCAGCGCGAGCCGCCGTCGCTCGTTGTCCACGAGGTCACGACGCCCGGCTTGAGCTCAAAGCTGTTATCCACCTCGACCATGTTTTCATACACGAGGTTGCACACGAGCTGATTGTTCGTGTTGGTCGCAATGAGAGGATTCATGCTGTAGCTGCGGTTGCAGTTGAGCGTGAAAATATCATCGGCCGCCGCGGTTTGACCGAGCACCGTGCCGGGGTTATTGCCCTTAACGTAATCATCGTCTTTTTTGTCGTCAGCCGTGCCGCAGGACGCGAGCGAAAGCACGCTCGCCATCGCCAGCAGCAGCGCGGCAGCTCTCTTCATTTTGGACATAGGCGCCACCTCAAAGCACTATCGCCGCAGCCATGCTGCCGCGCACGCCGTCTGTCGCACGGTGCGACCAGTATTTCTTCGGAAGGCACATCGTGCACTCGGTCGAAACGTCGATATTATCCGCCTTAAGTCCGAGCTGCATGAGCCTGCGCGCATTCGCGCCGCGCAGATCAACGTGGGTCTTGCCGTTCGGCTTTTTCTCGAAAAGCCCCTCCGTCTCGCCGCCGAGATATTTTTCGACGGCCTCGGGCACGTCGTCGTCGCACTCAAAGCAGCACCTGCCTATGCTCGCGCCGACAGCGGCGCGGATATTTTCCTGTCTCGCGCCCAGAGCGCACATTTTTTCGACAGCAGCTCCGAGGATATCCTGCACGCTGCTTTTCCAGCCGCAGTGCACCGCCGCGATGACGCCCGCCTCGGGGTCGTGCATCAAAACCGGCACACAGTCGGCGATGTAGATCATGATGGGCAGCCCCTTGACGTTCGTCACGAAGCCGTCGCACTCGATGCGCTTATCCGAGCCGAGCTCAAATCTGTCGCACTCGCGCGCAAGGTGGACGAGCCTGCCGTGCACCTGCTTGGTCACGACGAAATCGTTCTCGCCGCAGCCCATTATTTCAGCTGCAAGACGGTAGTTTTCGCGCAGGTCGCTCTCGTCGTCGCCGCGGTTCACGCCGAGATTCCACGAGGCGAAAACGCCCTTGCTCACGCCGCCTATGCGCGTTGTGAACATATGTCTTGCGCTTATTTTATCCGAGGACATATACACGCAGCCGTGCTGCCTGTTTTCGATAAATGCCATTTGGTCTCCTTATTTATTCGTTTCTGCCGCAGCATTCCTTGTACTTGAGCCGGCGCGAGCCGTCGGCCTTCATTTTGCCGCAGGGGCAGGGATCGTTGCGGCCGGGCTTGGGAGCCTTCTTGACGGGCTTTTTCTTCTGCACCTCGCCGCCGACGCTTGCCGCCATGTTTCTCGCCACCGCCTTGCGCTCAAAGCTCTGCTCCTTGCGCACTCTGACGGTAAACAGGCGTCTTACGGTCTCCTCGCGGATGCCGTTTATCATCGCCTCGAACATATCAAAGCCCTCGCGCTTATACGCGTCAATGGGCTTGACGTTGCCGTAGCCGCGCAGACCGATACCGCGCTTGAGCTCCGCCATTGCGTCGATGTGATCCATCCAGTATTCATCGACGACGCGCAGCATGATAAAGCGCTCGATCTCGCGCATGACGGGCTGACCGTCCTTTCCGACGCCGAATTCCTCCTCGCGCTTTGCGTAGGCCTGCTTTGCCTCCTCGTAAACGCGGTCTGTGATATCGTCGGCCTTGGGCGCACTGCCGAAATCGGAGAATTTGATCGCGCCCTTGGGCAAAAACAGCTTCTCAAACGGTGCGATGACCTCATTGAGATGCTCCTGATTTTCCGCCGCGCCGCCGTGCAGAGCGTCGTTCACGGTGGTGGAGATAAACTCGGAGATCATCTTGTCGATGCTCTCGCGCAGATCCTCGCCGTCAAGCACCTTGCGGCGCTCGTCATAGATGATATTGCGCTGCTGGTTCATGACGTCGTCGTATTCAAGCACGCTCTTACGGGTCTGGAAGTTGCGGCTTTCGACGGTTTTCTGCGCCTGCTCGATCGCGCCGGAGAGCATCTTGTGGTCAAGCGGGGTGTCCTCGTCAACGCCGAGGGTCTCCATCATGCTCGTCATTCTTTCCGAGCCGAAAAGGCGCATGACGTCATCGCTCATTGCGATGTAAAATCTGCTCTCGCCGGGGTCGCCCTGACGGCCGGCACGGCCGCGCAGCTGATTGTCGATTCGTCTTGATTCGTGGCGCTCGGTGCCGAGAATGAACAGGCCGCCGACGGCTCTGACCTTCTCTGCCTCCGCATTGCACACTGCCTTGTGCTCCTCCATTTTTTCCGCGAAGAGCTTGCGCGCGCGAAGGATCTCCTCGTCGCTCGTTTCGGCGTAGCCCGTAGCCTCGGCAATGGTCTCCTCGGCAAAGCCCGCCTTGCGCAGGTCGTTTTTGGCGAGATACTCCGCGTTGCCGCCGAGCATGATGTCGGTGCCTCGGCCTGCCATGTTGGTCGCTATCGTCACCGCGCCGAGCTTGCCCGCCTGCGCGACTATCTCCGCCTCCTTCTCATGGTGCTTGGCGTTGAGGACGTTGTGCTTTATGCCGCGCGCCTTGAGGAGCTTGGAGAGAAATTCGCTCTTTTCGATCGAAATGGTGCCGACCAGAACGGGCTGTCCCTTTTCGTGGCAGGCAATTATCTGCTCGATTATCGCACGGTCCTTGCCCGCCTCGGTCTTGTAAACGACATCGGGCCAGTCAACTCTCGCGACGGGCTTGTTGGTCGGTATCTCGACTATATCGAGCTTATAGATAGACTCAAACTCCTCCGCCTCCGTGAGCGCGGTGCCGGTCATACCGGAGAGCTTGTCGTAAAGCCTGAAGTAATTCTGGAAGGTGATGGTCGCAAGAGTCTTGTTCTCGCGCTGCACGTCAACGTGCTCCTTGGCCTCTATCGCCTGATGCAGACCCTCGCTGTAGCGTCTGCCGAGCATGATTCGGCCGGTGAACTCATCGACGATGAGCACCTCGCCGTCTTTAACGACGTAGTCGATATCGCGCTTCATGATGCCGTGGGCACGCAGCGCCTGATTTATATGGTGAGTGAGGGTGGAGTTTTCGATATCGGAGTAGTTTTCGAGACCGAACGCACGCTCCGCCTTGGCGATGCCGCGCGCCGTAAGAGTTGCCGTGCGCGCCTTTTCGTCAACGACATAGTCCGCGTCAATGTTCTCGTCCTCTTCCTCCTTCGAGTCCGTCGAGGCATAGACCTTCTTCTTGAGCGAGGCGACAAAGTCGTTGGCCTGACGGTAGAGGTCGGTGCTCTCGTCGCCCTGACCGGAAATGATGAGCGGAGTTCGCGCCTCGTCGATGAGGATGGAGTCGACCTCGTCGACGATGGCAAAGCGGTGTCCGCGCTGGACGCGGTTTTGCTTGTATATCGCCATGTTGTCGCGCAGATAGTCAAAGCCCATCTCGTTATTCGTGCCGTAGGTTATGTCGGCTTCATACGCCGCCTTGCGCTCCTCGTTGGTGAGCCCGTGGACAATAAGTCCGACGTCAAGCCCCATGAAGCGGTGCACCTTGCCCATCCACTCGCTGTCGCGCCGTGCAAGGTAATCGTTAACGGTGACGATATGCACGCCGTCGCCGGTTATTGCGTTGAGATACGCGGGCATGACCGCAACGAGGGTCTTGCCTTCACCGGTCTTCATTTCGGCAATGCGTCCCTGATGCAGGACGATGCCGCCTATGAGCTGGACTCTGAACGGCTTCATACCAAGCACGCGCCACGCAGCCTCTCTGACTGCCGCGAACGCCTCGGGAAGCAGGGAGTCGAGCTCCTCGCCGCCGTCATAGCGGTCCTGAAATTCCTTGGTCTTTGCGCGAAGCGCCTCGTCCGAGAGCGCCTGCATCTCCGGCTCCAATGCCTCGATCTTGTCAACGATAGGATATATTTTCTTCAATTCACGGTCGGTGTGATTTCCGAACAGTTTGCTGAACAGACCCATAATTACTGCCTTTCATTCGTAAAGATAATTCTGCACTTTGCATTGTAGCACAAATTTATGAACAAAGATAGTATTAGAGCATGGCTTTTTATGTCTTTTCATGAGTTTTTCCGCCGTGTGGCGGCTGCGCTTGTTATTTTCGCGCGCCGTGTGATATAATGTCGGCATCTAAGCAAAAAGAGGTATCCTCCATTGGAATTTAAAAAGATAACAGTTAAAGATGTTCCCGCCCTGCGCCCCTATCTCACGGCGCAGTACCGCTCCTGCGATTTTTCCGTGCTCGGCGTTTTCATGTGGGCAGACCGCTTCGGCTATGAATACGCGATCGAAAACGGCGTTTTGTTCATGCGCGAGAGAGCGCGGCGCGAGGGTGCGGAATACGACTATATGCTCCCGCTCGGAGAGGGCGAGCTTGCCGATAACATAGAATATCTTCGCTCGAAGCTCAGCTCTCCTCTCACACTCAGCCTTGTTCCGGAGGAGGCGCTCGACACGCTTCGGCAGAGCTTTGAGCTTCACGCCGAGGAGGAGCCGGACATTGCCGACTATATTTATAACGCCGAGGATCTTGCATATCTCGCCGGCAAAAAATACAGCAAGAAGCGCAATCTCATACATCAGTTTGAAAAGCTCTATCCCGAGTACAGGCTCGAGCCGATAACGGCGGAAAACGCAAGGCACATCGCCGACTGCTGCCGTCACGGCTGGTCGGACACGCCCGAATCCGAGCTTGCCGCATACGAAAACGAGCACACGCGCGAGGCGCTTGTGGATTTTGCCGCTTACGGCTGCACGGGCTATGCGCTCTGCTGCGGTGACGACATCGCGGCCTTCTGCATAGGCGAGGTGCGCGGCGACACGCTCATCGTGCACATCGAAAAGGCAAAGCGCGAATACAAGGGCGCGTTTCAGATGATAAATATGCTCTTCTCGCGCACGGAGCTGGAGAGCTGCGGCATTAAATACATAAACCGTGAGGACGACGTCGGCGATGAGGGGCTGCGGCAGGCGAAGTTATCCTACTTCCCCGCCTATATGCTCAGAAAATACAGGCTCACGCTATGAGAAATTTCATGCTCACGCTCAGCTACGACGGCAGCCGCTACCACGGCTGGCAGAGGCAGGGCAACACGGAAAACACGATACAGCAAAGACTTGAGGGCGCCCTTTCGCGCGTGCTTTCGCAGCCTGTCGAAATAAGCGGCTCGGGGCGCACGGACGCGGGAGCGCACGCAAAGATGCAGGTCGCGTCGTTCAAGGCGGACACCGCGCTGACGGCGGACGAAATCCTCGCCGGACTGCGCGCACTGCTGCCCGAGGACATTGCCGCGCACTCTCTCACGGACGCGCCGCCGCGGTTTCACGCAAGGCTCTCGTGTACGGGCAAGACCTACGTCTACCGCGTGCAGAACAGTCCCGTCGCCAACGTTTTCGAGCGAAAATATATGTACCGCATCGACGAGGAGCTTGACCTTGAGAAAATGCGCAGCGCCGCGAAAGTTCTGCTCGGCGAGCACGATTTCTCCGCCTTCTGCTCGAATAAGCGCATGAAAAAATCCGCCGTGCGGCGGGTCGATGAGATACGGATAGACTCTCTCGGCAGCGAGCTGCGCTTCACCGTTTCGGGAAACGGATTTTTGTACAACATGGTGCGCATAATTGTCGGCAGCCTGCTCGAGGTCGGCGCACAGCGCATGACGCAGGAGGCTCTTGCAGTCGCGCTCGAGTCGAAAAAGCGCGAAAACGCGGGACCTACCGCTCCCGCCTGCGGACTTTGCTTATATGAAGTACGATACTGATAAGATATTGAAAAAACTGCTGTTTTTCATACGAAAACAGCAGTTTTTTATTACGTTTTCCACGTTGCCGGAGCAAAGAGGACGAGCATGGGGAATATCTCAAGTCTGCCGAGGAACATATCAAAGCAAAGCACCGCCTTGCTGAGAATATTTAATCCCGACACGCCCATGGTGAAGGTGTTCGAGTCGATGCCGTAGCCGACGTTGCTCAGGCTCGATATCGCCGCAAGCATACCGTCGCCGATGGTCAGGCCGTTAATGGCAAGCACGACGCCCGTCATCACGACCGCCATGAAATACGCGATGGCGAAGCTGTTGACGGAGGTGACGGTCTCCTCATCGACGATCTCGCCGTCAAGGTGGATAAGGTGCACGGAGTTTGGCGTTACGGTCTTTGCAATGGCGCGGTAGGTGCTCTTTGTAAATATCATGACGCGCGATATTTTCATGCCGCCGCCCGTCGAGCCGGACATCGGGCCCGTTATCATCAGCACCGTCAGCATCGCCCACACAAACGGCGACCAGAATTCCGCGTCGATCGAAACGTAGCAGGTCGTGCTTATTATCGACATGACCTGGAAGAGAGTATGGCGCAGTCCCTCGCCGAAGCTTGCGAATTTCCACGCCGTGTCAAGTCCCATGAGCAGCGACACGCCGATGATGAGCAGCAAAAACGTCCGCAGCTCGCGCGAGCGGCGCACACGCAGAAATTCGCGTGCGACGATGCAGTAAAAAAGGCTGAAGCTCATGCTGCCGAGGGTCATGAAGATGAGCGTTATGGTCTGCGCGTAGGTGCTGTATGACGCCATACTGTCGTTTCTTATGGCAAAGCCGCCCGTGGAAACGGTGCACAGCGAGAGATTGAGCGAGTCAAACAGCGGCACTCCGCCGATGCACAGCAGGATTATCTGCGCTAAGGTCATGACGATGTATATTTCATACAGAAGCTTTGCCGACTGCCTCATTCTGGGCACGAGCTTTGCCGCCATGGGGCCGGGGAATTCCGCGCGCAGCAGGAACATCGAGCCTCCCTCGCGTGCGACGGGGGCGATGGCAAGCAGAAACACCAGCACGCCCATGCCGCCTATCCAGTTTGTGATGCTGCGCCAAAGCAGTATGGCGCGGGGCGCCGCCTCGACATCCTCAAGTATGGTCGCTCCTGTCGTCGTGAAGCCGGAAACGGTCTCGAAAACGGCGTTTGAAATGCTCGGAATGACGCCGCTTGCGTAAAAGGGTATGGCGCCGAAGAGGGATATTATTATCCACGCGAGCGCAACCGTCACGAAGCCGTCGCGCGCGCCTATGGGCGAGCCCTTGCTGCGTGCTAAGGCGCTCGGCAGTCCCACCGCCAACACGGCCGCTATGGCTATCGCAAAGCCCCTGACGGCGGCAGCGTCTCCGTCGGCAAGTCCCACGAGCAGCGAGGGCAGCATGAACGCCGCCTCGATGCACAATATGACCCCAACGGTTTTTCTTATGGTCTTAAAGTTCATAATGCGCTCCGCACTTATGCAAAAATATCGTTCAGGTCGAGGATATCCCTGCCCGCCGTCGTGACTATTACAACGGTGTCGCCCGAGGCGAGGGTATCCTGACCGCCGGGGATGATTATCCTGCCCATGTGGTTTATGCACACGATGAGTATGCCGGGCTTGAGCCTAATGTCCATGAGCCTTTCGTGCAGATGCTCGGTCGCATCGGTCACGGCAAACTCCAGCGCCTCCGCCTCGCCTTCGGCTATTTTATGGATCGTGAGCACCGCGCTGCCGCCGGTGTTTTCCATTGCGCGGACATAGCGGATGATGGCGTGGGAGCTCAGGTTCTTGGGGCTTATGAGGCTGTCGGCGCCGCGGTCGCCGAGTATTTCGCCGTACTCAAGGCGGTTTATCTTCGTCAGGAGCTGCGGCACGCCCATCTTGCGCGCGAACATTCCGATGATGATATTTTCCTCGTCCATATTCGTGAGCGGCAGCACGGCGTCCATTCGCCCGATGTTATGCGCTTTGAGCACCGACTGGCTCGAGCCGTCGGAGCAGATGACCGTCATTTCCGGGAACTTTTCGGCAAGATACTCGCAGCGCGAGCGCTTCATCTCGATGAGCTTTATGCTGCTGCCGACCTTTATGAGCATGGGCGCGAGATATTCGGCTATCCTGCCGCCGCCGACGATGAGCACGTTTTTGCTCTTTTTGCTTCTCAGATGCAGATCGTGCGTGAGCTCCACGAGCGCGGTCGCGGGCGCGGTGACGTAGATCTTATCTCCCTTACGCAGCACGAAGCTGCCGTCGGGAATGAACACCTGCTCCTCACGCACGACGGCGCACACGAGAACGTGAACGCGGATCCTTTTGCGCAGGTCGGAAAGCCGCAGCCCGTCAAGGGGGTTATCCTCTCCGACGAAAAGCTCGACTATCTCCGCCTTGCCCTCGGCAAAGGTATCGCGCTTTATAAACGCGGGGATCTGCAGGAGCCTGTATATCTCCTTTGCGGCAAGCAGCTCGGGGTTTATCGTCATGGAAAGTCCGAGCTCGGACTTTAACATATAGAGCTGCTCGGTGTATTCGCGGTTGCGCACGCGGGCGATGGTGTTCTTGCAGCCGAGCTTGCGCGCGACGATGCACGCGAGCATATTCAATTCGTCCTCGCCCGTGACCGCAATGAGCAGGTCGCTGTCGCCGACGTTTGCCTCGCGCTGGATCGCCATCGCCGCTCCGTTTCCGCACAACGCCATAACGTCAAGCGTGTCGGAAAGCAGCTTTATTTTCTCCTTGTCTTTTTCAATAACGGTTATATCATGGTCTTCGTTTGCCAGCTCCGAAGCAAGTGACGAACCTATCTTGCCCGCGCCGACTATTACTATCTTCATGTCCCGTGCCCTCTCAAGACGTCAAATATTACATATCTTATAATATTAACACATTATTCACGCGGTAGCAATAGCGGAAGGGCGCTCGCGCTTGACCCAGTCGATGATATAATCGGCAAAGCGGCGCGTTGCGGGGCTGTCCTTGCTCGTTTCCGTCATGGCAAGCCCTATCACGCGCTTGGACGGCGGCACGAGCTCCTTCACGACGACGTTGTCATGCCTGCCCTTTAAAAGCAGCTCCGGCATGATGGATATGCCCAGCCCCTTTTCGACCATTGCGATGATGGCATAGTCGTCCTTGGTGGAAAATCTGATGTTCGGCTTTATCCCCGCGGCGCTGAGCGCGCGATTTGCGTCGTGGTTGGACTCCTCCAAAAGCGTTATGAACGCCTCCGTTTCGCACTCGACGAGCGGGAATTTGGGATATGACTCGAATTTGTGCCCGTGCGGGAGGATCGCAAGCAGCCTGTCCTCCATAAGCGGGACGCACTCGCAGCGGATGCTCGTTGGCACGTTTATAAATCCGAGGTCAACGCTGCCCTCCTCTATCCAGCGCTCAACGTCGTAATAGTCGCCGTTTAACAGCTTGATATTGACGTTCGGATAGTCCGCCTGAAACTCCTTTATGACGCCCGGCAGCCAGTGCACCGCGACAGAGGTGAACGCGCCGATGCGCACCGTGCCGAAATCGAGCCCGCGAATGGCGGAAACGGTCTGGCGAAGCTGCTCCTCGTAGTTGAGCACGCCGCGTACCGCCGGCATTATCCGCTCGCCGTCGCCCGTGAGCTTCACCCCCGCGCGAGAGCGTGTGAGCACCGCAAAGCCAAACTCCGCCTCGAGATTATTTATCGCATGGCTCACAGCCGACTGCGTGCAGCCCAGTGCCTCCGCCGCCCTCGTGAGGCTCCCCAGCTCCACGACCTTCGCCAGCGTTTCGTATTTTGAAATACTCATGCTTCCGCCTCCGAAATATACTTACATGAATTTTGTTCATGCTGACATGAAATAAATTAGGTGCGATAATACTATACCCGATTTTTTTATAAAATCAAGGTTTTTTGCGTTTTTCGCGCTTGCAAAGCATTTTTGGGGCGGCTATAATTCATACATCGTTCAAAAATGTTAGGAGAGAGAAACAATGTCAGCTATTATTTATATCCTGATCGCCATCGTCGTTTACCTCGTAGGCATGGTCGCGATAGGCGTTTATTACTCCAAGGGTCAGTCCGACGCGCACGAGTTCTATCTCGGCGGCCGCAAGCTCGGCCCCATCGTCACGGCGCTTTCCACGGAGGCCTCCGACATGAGCGCGTATCTGCTCATGGGCGTCCCCGGTCTTGCATTCTTCTGCGGCATCGCGGAGGCGAGCTGGACGGCTATCGGTCTTGCACTGGGCACCTACCTCAACTGGCTGTTCGTTGCAAAGCGTCTGCGCCGCTACTCCGTGCGTCTGGGCGCGGTCACCCTTCCGGAATACATCTCCCGCCGCTTCTATGACGACACGAGGCTCATCGAGCTGCTTGGCGCAATAACCATCATCGTCTTTTACATTCCCTACACCGCGTCCGGCTTCTCCGCCTGCGGCAAGCTCTTCGGAACGCTCTTCGGCTTTGACTACGTTCCCACCATGATCATCAGCGCCGCCGTCATCGTTGCATACACCGCCTGCGGCGGCTTCAAGGCAGCCTCTGTCACGAGCCTTGTGCAGAGCCTCATCATGATATTTGCTCTCGCCGTCGTCCTCATTTTCGGCATCAACTCCGTCGGCGGCTGGTCACAGGTCGTCGCAAACGCAAAGGCCATCCCCGGCTACCTGAGCATGACCGCCACCACCAACATCCTCGCCGCGGAGGCAGGCAGCTTCGGCTTCCTTAAGATCATCTCCACCCTCGCATGGTCGCTCGGCTACTTCGGTATGCCTCACGTCATTCTCCACTTCATGGCCATCGAGGACGAGAACAAGCTCAAGCTCAGCCGCCGTGTCGCTACCCTTTGGGTCGTCATTTCCCTGTCCGTTGCGGTCATCATCGGTATAGTCGGCTACTCCATGGCGAAAAACGGCATCGTCACCATGTTCCAAGACGCATCCGCAGCGGAATCGCTCATCGTTTCCATCGCGGCAGTCCTGTCCGAGTACGGCGCATTCTTCGCTATCCTCGCCGGTCTTGTCCTTGCGGGCATCCTCGCAGCGACGATGTCCACGGCAGACGTTCAGCTTCTCGCAGCAGCAAGCGCAATTGCGCAGAACCTCATCCGCGGCGTGTTCGGCGTCCAGATGAGCGACAAGAAGAGCATGGTCGTCGCCCGCGTCACCGTTCTGTGCGTAGCCGTCTGCGGCGTACTGTTCGCGCTCGACCCCACGAGCTCCATCTTCCGCGTCGTATCGTTTGCATGGGCGGGCTTCGGCGCGACCTTCGGACCCATCGTCCTGTTCTCGCTCTACTGGAAGCGCTGCAACAAGTGGGGCGCCATCGCCGGTATGTTCTCGGGCGCTGCAATGGTGTTCATCTGGAAGTACGCCATCGCTCCCCTCGGAGGCGGCTTTGCGATATACGAGCTGCTGCCGGCATTCCTCACCTCCTGCATCTTCATCGTCGTCGTGTCCCTGCTGACCAAGGCTCCCGACGCAAAGATCTGCGAGGACTTCGATGCGGTCGTCTCAATGAAGTAAGATTTATAAGCATAAAAAAACAGCTCCGAGAGGAGCTGTTTTTTTGCTGTTGTTATTCTATTACGATATGCTTTCTCAGCACCCGCTCGGTCAAAACGGCAAGCGCCAGCTTTGCGGCGTCCGGCAGCAGGAAGGGGAACACGCAGATGCCGAGCGCGGTCGCGTAGCTCATGGGCTTTGTCGCCGAATACACCTGCACGAACCACACGGTCCCGAAAGCGTAGCACACGATGAGCCCGAGCGCAAGAGCGACAAGCCGCCCCCAGAGCCTTTTGCCGAGGCTCTTTTCAAGCAGCCAATAAACAAGCGCCGTGAACACGAAGCCGATTATGTAGCCGCCGGTCGGGCCCATAAGCTTGCCGACGCCGCCGACAAAGCCGGAGAACACCGGAAGCCCCACCGCGCCGAGCGCGATGTACACGGCGACCGCTATCGTGCCGCGCTTGCCTCCCAAAAGCAGCAGCGCCGTAAAAACAGCATAGGTCTGCATGGTAAACGGCACGGCTGCCGGTATCGACAGCCACGAGCACACCGACATGAGCACCGCCATCAGGGCGATGTAAGCCATATCTTTAGTTTTCAAATACTTGCACCTCAGAATGTTAAGATCTCGCGGCGCTTATGCTCGCTTCTTGCGTGCATTCTCTGTATCTTTTCGAGCACCGCGTCATCTATTTTACCACCATCGAGGTATGTGTCAAGCTCTTTATATGTAAAGCCCATCTCGCTCTCATCGGTCTGTCCTTCGAACAGTCCTGCCGAGGGCGCTTTTTCTATGACGCACTTCGGAGCCTTGAGCCAGCGGAGAAATTCGTATATCTCCGTAACGGTCAGGTCGGCAATGGGGTTAAAATCGCAGGCGCCGTCGCCCCACTTGGTGAAGTAGCCGACGAAGCCCTCGCTGCGGTTGCCGGTGCCGGAGACGAGGCGGTTTTCCGTGGCGGCAACGGCGTAGAGCGTTGCCATTCTCAGGCGCGGCGCAATATTTGCCTCCGCCGCAGAGCTTAGTTCGGTCACTCCCGCAAGAGCCGCCTTTTCAGCAGCCTTAACGGCGGAGAGATCCGCATAGCGCGTCTCAATGCCGTATGCCCTTGCGACCTCCTCTCCGTCGCGTCTATCCATTTCAAAATTGCGCGCCGTCGCGCAGGGCATGATAATGCCGACGGTGTTATCGCAGGCCGCCTTGCACAAGATGCCGACGAGCGCGGAGTCCTTGCCGCCGGAGTTGCCGTAAACAACGCCGTTCGCGCCGCTCTCGCGCACGATGCGCTTTATAAACTGAACGCGCTGCGCAAATTCTTTCTCGTAGTTTCTCATTTTTCATCTCACCTTTCACTTGAGTGATGCTTCTATAAAGCCCGCAAACAGCGGGTGGGGCTTATTCGGACGGCTCTTGAATTCGGGGTGGAACTGCGCCGCGACGAACCATTTGCACGACGGGTTTTCCACCATCTCCACAAGGTGACCGTCCGGGCTTAAGCCCACAGGCACGAGCCCGCGCTCGCTTATCGCCTCGCGGAACTCGTTATTTACCTCATATCTGTGGCGATGGCGCTCGTATATGAGCCCTTCGCCGTAGTGTTTATACGCCCTGCTCTGCGTGGAGAGAACGCAGGGGTATTTGCCCAGGCGCATCGTGCCGCCCTTTGCGGTGACGCCCTGCTGATCGGGCATGAGCGCAATGACGGGGTGCTGCGAGCAGGAGGTAAACTCCTCGGAGCTTGCGTCGCTCCAGCCGAGCACGTCACGCGCAAATTCTATGACCGCTATTTGCAGGCCGAGACATATCCCGAGATACGGCACGTCATTTTCACGCGCATAGCGCGCCGCGAGTATCATGCCCTCGATGCCGCGGTCTCCGAAGCCGCCGGGGACGAGTATGCCGTCCGCGCCGCCGAGGACGTCGCCGGCATTCTCCTCGCAAAGCTCCTCGGAATCGACCCATTTTATATCCGCTCTTGCGCCGAACGACGCCGCCGCGTGCTGCAAAGCCTCGGCAACGGAAAGATAGGCATCGTGAAGCTGAACGTATTTGCCGACGAGGGCAACGGTCACATTTCTGCGCGCGCTTTTTATCCTCTGCGTCATCTCGCGCCACTCGTCAAGCTCCGGCTCGGGGCACTCAAGCCCGAGCTTGCGGCACACGACGCCCGAAAGTCCCTCCCGCTCAAGCAGAAGCGGCGCCTCGTACAGCGTTGACGCCGTCGTGTTTTGAATGACGCACTCAGGCTCGACGTTGCAAAACAGCGCGATTTTTGCGCGTATATCCTCGCTTATGGGGGTGTCGGTGCGGCACACGAGCACATCCGGCTGTATCCCGACCGACAGCAGCTCCTTGACGGAGTGCTGCGTGGGCTTGCTTTTAAGCTCGCCCGTGCCGGGAATGCTGACAATGAGCGGAACGTGGATGAACACGACGTTGTGTCTGCCCTTTTCCACCGCGACCTGACGGATCGCCTCAAGAAATGGCTGGCTTTCGATATCGCCGACCGTGCCGCCTATCTCGCAGATGAGAACGTCGATGCTCTCGTCCTCCATGGCGTAGATGCTCTGCTTAATCTCGTCCGTGACGTGCGGGATTATCTGCACCGTGCCGCCGAGATAGCCGCCCTGCCGCTCGCGGTTGAGAACGTTCCAATATATCCTGCCCGCGGATACGGAGGAATTTCCGCCGAGGCTTTCGTCAACGAAGCGCTCGTAGTGACCGAGGTCAAGATCGGTCTCCGCGCCGTCATCGGTAACGAAGACCTCGCCGTGCTGATACGGGCTCATGGTGCCGGGGTCAACGTTGAGATAGGGGTCGAATTTCTGGTTTTTAACGCGCAGCCCGCGCTGCTTTAAAAGCCTGCCGAGAGACGCCGCGCATATGCCCTTTCCCAAGCCGGACACGACGCCGCCCGTCACAAATACATACTTCATCATTTTTACTCTCTCCCGAAAAAATTTGCCGTGATCGTATATTTTCCTCCGAGGGGCTTTGCGTCAGACCGAGAACAGCAGGTCGTAGTAGCTGGGGTACGGCCAATACTCCGTTGCGGTGAGCGTTTCGAGCTTGTCTATGACGCTGCGCATATCCTCCATCTTGAGAAACACCTCGTCGTGGTAGTATTTCATAAGCTCCTCCCGGCCGCACTTGGGCGCCGTTTCGAGCGCGGATTTGAGCGCGACCATCTTGTCAAGAAGGCTCTCATTGAGGCTGCTGAGGGTGCCGATGAGCGCACTTTCGACGCGGTACGGCGCCTCAGGCACGGCCTTGCGCTTTTTGATGAGCGTTTCGCTCAGGGCGGCGGTGTATTCCGAGACGGCGTTGAGTATGCCGTGCTGCACCATGTCAACGAGCGTTTCGCCCTCGATCGCAATGACCTTGCAGTACTGCTCCATGTGTATCTCGTTTCGCGCGGTGATCTCGGCCGCGGTGTAAACGCCGTAGCGGGTCAGCAGCTCGACGTTTTTTGCGAGCATATACCGCGGCAGCGCGCTCGCTGCGTTCTTGAGGTTTTTAAGTCCCCTTCTCTCTGCCTCCGCGACCCACGCCTCGTCGTAGCCGTTGCCGGAGAAGAGAATGCGTCCGTGCTCGGTGAAGGTGCGCTTAATAAGCTCGTGCAGCGCGCCGTTAAAATCCTCGGCCTTTTCAAGCTCATCGGCAAAGCGGCACAGCGAATCGGCCATAACGGTGTTCAGCACCGTCGTCGGGCCGGCTATCGACTGGCTCGCGCCGGGCATACGGAACTCGAATTTATTGCCCGTGAACGCAACGGGAGAGGTGCGGTTGCGGTCGGTCGTATCGCGCGGGATCGGCGGCAGAACGTCAACGCCTATGCGCAGAGTGCTCTTGCCGACGTCGGTGTAGCCCGTGCCGTTTACGATGGAATCTACTATCGCTTCAAGCTCCTGACCGATAAAAACCGAGATTATCGCCGGAGGCGCCTCCTGCGCGCCGAGGCGGTGGTCATTGCCGGCGAAGGCGACCGAGCATCTGAGAAGCTCCTGATACTCGTCCACGCCGCGCACGAACGCCGCGAGGAAGAGCAGAAACTGCGCGTTCTGACTGGGCGTGCTGCCGGGGGAAAAGAGGTTCTTGCCCGTGTCCGTGCCGAGCGACCAGTTGTTGTGCTTGCCCGAGCCGTTGACGCCCGCGAAGGGCTTTTCGTGCAGCAGGCACACAAGACCGTGGCGGTCCGCGACCTTCTGCATTATCTCCATCGTGAGCTGGTTCTGATCGTTTGCGGTGTTGGCATCGGAATAAACGGGCGCTATCTCGTGCTGTGCCGGAGCGACCTCGTTATGGCGCGTTTTCGAGAGCACGCCGAGCTTCCACAGCTCCTCGTCGAGATCGCGCATATACTCGGCAACGCGCGGGCGAATGGAGCCGAAATAGTGATCCTCAAGCTCCTGACCCTTGGGCGGCTTTGAGCCGAAAAGCGTTCTGCCGCACAGTCTGAGATCCTCACGCTCAAGGAAAAGCTCCTTGTCAACGAGGAAGTATTCCTGCTCAGGCCCCACCTGAGCGACGACCTTGCGCGTTTCCTCGTCGCCGAAAAGCCGCAGTATGCGCAGCGCCTGACGGCTCACCGCGTCGCAGGAGCGCAGCAGCGGCGTTTTCTTATCGAGAGCTTCGCCGGAATACGAGCAGAAAACGGTCGGGATGCACAGAGTGCCGTCCTTAATGAACGCAAACGCGGTGGGGTCCCACGCGCTGTAGCCGCGTGCCTCAAAGGTCGCGCGAAGTCCGCCGGAGGGGAAGCTCGAGGCGTCGGGCTCACCGCGCACGAGCTCCTTGCCGGAAAACTCCATGCTTATCGTGCCGCCGCCTGCGGGACAGATGAAGCTGTCGTGCTTCTCGGCGGTGATGCCGGTGAGGGGCTGGAACCAATGGGTGAAGTGAGTCGCGCCGTTTTCCAGCGCCCACTCCTTCATGCCGTCGGCTATGCCGTTAGCAAGCTCAAGCGTGAGCGGTCTGCCGTCGGCAAGGCACTTTTTCCATTCCTGATAATACTTTTCCTTGACATATTTGCGCATCGTGCGCTCGTTAAAAACACAGCTTCCGAAAAGCTCGGGTATCTTCTTCGTATCCTTGCTCATGGTTTTTACCTCCTTTTTATTTTCCGCTCGCGCCGTAGTTTTTCAAAACCCTGGCGGAGGGGTCGTCAACGTCACAGCCCGGCCACGTTTTGTTCGGCATCCAAAAATCCTTTACCATATGCGCTTGGCCGGGATAGTATTTTTCGAATATGTCTCTGTATAAAAGACTCTCCTTGGTAAAGGGTACCGCAAAATCATATTTCAGGCATCCGCGCTCAAACTCCTCGTCGGTGTACACGATTTGCGCATACGCCTTCAGGTCGTCCACCATCGAGTGCCCCACCGCGTCGGAAAACGCAGCCTTTTGCCGCCAAAGGATATCGTCCGGCAGGATGCCGTCCTTTTCAAAAGCTCGGCGCAGCAGGTATTTGCCCATGCCGTAGGTGTTCATCTTCAGCTTCGGGTCGAGGCTCATGACATAGCGCACGAAGTCGAGGTCTCCGAACGGCACTCTCGCCTCAAGCGAGTTTACCGAAATGCAGCGGTCGGCCCGCAGCACGTCGTACATATGAAGCTCGTCCACTCTCTTTTTAGCCTCGCGCTGAAATTCCTCGGCAGAGGGGGCGAAATCGGTGTATTTATAACCGAAAAGCTCGTCGGAAATTTCGCCCGTGAGCAGGACTCTTACGTCGGTCTTTTCGTGTATCGCCTTGCAGCACAGGTACATTCCGATGCTTGCGCGGATGGTGGTTATATCGTAAGTGCCGAGCAGCGCTATGACCTCCTCAAGCGACGCGAGCACCTCCTCGCGCGTCATGGTGACCTCGGTGTGCTCCGAGCCTATGAAATCCGCGACCTCGCGCGCATACTTGAGGTCGATGGGGTCAACATCCATGCCTATCGCAAAGGTGCGTATCTTCTTGCCGAGCAGCTTTGCCGATATCGCGCACACGAGGCTCGAATCAAGCCCGCCCGAGAGCAGGAAGCCGAGCGGCGCGTCCGCGTCAAGGCGCTTTTCCACGCCCGCAATGAGCTTTTCGCGTATCTTCGCGCAGGCGGTGTCGATATCGTCGTGAGAATACTCCGCAACGTCCGTCAGATCGGCATAGCGGACAAATCTGCCGCCGGCATAGTAGTGACCGGGAGGAAACGGCATGATGTCATCGCACAGTCCCACGAGGTTTTTCGCCTCGCTGGCAAATATGATGCTTCCGTCGGAATAGTGTCCGTAGTAAAGCGGGCGTATGCCGATGGGGTCGCGCGCCGCGATGAGCTCCTGCGTTTTGCCGTCGTAGATTATAATCGCAAACTCCGCATCGAGCATTTTGAACATTTCAAGACCGTATTCGCGGTAAAGCGGCAGGATGATCTCGCAGTCGGACTCGCTTTTAAAGCTGTATTTTTTACTCAGCTCCTCGCGCAGCCTGCGAAAGCCGTACAGCTCGCCGTTGCACACGACGGCGTCGCCATCGAGGTAAAACGGCTGCATCCCGCGCTCGTCAAGTCCCATGATCGACAAGCGGTGAAAGCCGAGGGTCGCGCCTGGCAGCTGCGCCATGCGCGTTGCGTCCGGCCCGCGCGAAACGGTGCGGTCAAAATACGCCCTTGCCTTGAGCGCGCTGAGCTTTTCGCTCGTAAAGCCGATGATTGAACACATAAAAAATGCACCTCCGAATTTTTTGGGCAGCTATCCCTAAATTTTAGGACGAATAGCTGCAAATCCGCGGTGCCACCTAATTTATTGCCGAAGCAATCACTTTTACGGGCTCAGACAAGCCCTCGTGCCTTAACGCCGCACTCCGCGTCTTTCCTACTGGGCCTGCGCCGTTCAGATCGCTGCTGATAAAGTGTTATTCACTCATCCTCCGGCGTCGGGCTCGCACTGTCCCCGACTCGCTGCCGCCAAGCATATGAGCTACTTGTCTTCGTCATCGCATTTGCGTTATTTTGTTTCACGATCCGCCGTGAGCTCTATAAAAACCAAAGTCTGCCGCAGAGCGTGCGGCAGATTTCGGTTTTCACAGATGAGAGAGCAAATGATCACAACAAATCTTGTTCGTATATTAACACAATGTTTTTTGCAATAAAAATACAAATACCATTGCGGCTATCATATTTTTCTGATATGATAATGTCGAAAAGAGTCAAACAGGAGTATTGAACCAAATGGATCTGAGAACGCTTAAATATTTCTCGGTCGTGGCGGAGGAGCTGAACATCACGCACGCCGCCGAGAGGCTCTGCATGAGTCAGCCGCCGCTGAGCAACCAGATGAAGGCTCTCGAGGATGAGCTGGGCATCAAGCTGTTCATCCGCGGCAAAAGACAGCTTCAGCTCACGGATGCGGGAAAGCTGCTTTTCCAACGCGCCGTGCAAATTCTCGACATGGCGGAAAAGACCCGCCACGAGGTCATGAGCATGAGCGGCGGCATGAGCGGCACGATAAACATCGGCATGGTCGAGGGGCGCGCACCGTTTCTGACCGCGCGCTGGATCGCCGGCTTCAAGGAGGAGTACCCCGCCGTGAGGTACAGCCTTTGGAACGGCAGCAGCGACGACGTGCTCGAGCGTATGCGCCAGGGGCTGGTCGACCTTGCGGTCATCGCGGCGCCCTATGATACGGAGCACCTTGAGGGCTTTGCCGTCGGGAGAGGGCCGTGGGTAGCAATAATGTCGCGCTCAAACCCGCTCGCCGCCGAGGAAGGCGACTCGATATCGCTCGAAAAGCTCGCCGGAAAGCCGCTCATAATCCCCAGCCGCCCGTCGCGCATCGACGCGATACGCTCGTGGTTCACCGAGGTCGGCAAGGAGCCGAGCATCTTCTGCACCATGTCAAACTACATCGACGCCGTCGCGCTTGCCGAGCTTGACATCGGCATTGCCATCTTCCCGCGTACGACCTACACGCCGAACGACCTGCTCGTCACGAAGGTCATCACCGAGCCCGCGCGGCAGATAGAATACGTGCTCGTGCGGCATAAAAACCGCGAGCCGAGCGAGCTTATGACGGAGTTTATAAACTTTGTGCGCGACACCGAGGACACCACCGCCGACGACCCCGATTTCAGTGAGATTCTAAAGTACGAATACACGCCACCGAAGGATACGCCCTTCCTGTAATTTAATACGCATACGAAAAACGACCCCGTCTTGAAAATAAGACGGAGCCGTTTTTTGTTCATTTATCAGAGCTTTTGCACGCGCAGGGCACGCATTGCGTTCAAGACCGCGATGACCATAACGCCGACATCGGCAAAAATCGCCGCGCCCATTGCCGCGACGCCGAGCGCCACCAGAAGCAGGCAGGCAAACTTGACGCCGAGGGCAAAGACGATATTCTCATACACGATGCGGATGCACTTGCGCGAGATTTTGATCGCCTTGGATATTTTCATCGGATCGTCGTCCATGAGAACGACGTCGGCGGCCTCGATCGCCGCATCCGAGCCCATCGCGCCCATTGCGATGCCGATGTCCGCGCGCGAGAGCACGGGCGCGTCGTTTATGCCGTCGCCGACGAAGGCGAGCTTCGCCTTGCCGCTCTGTACGGCGAGAAGCTGCTCCACCCGCTCGACCTTATCGGCAGGCAGGAGCCGGCTGTGCACCTCGTCGATGCCGAGCTGCGCCGCGACCTTATCGGCAACGGAGCTTGAGTCGCCCGTGAGCATGACGGTCTTTTCGACGCCCGCCCTTTTAAGCTCCGCGACGGCCTGCTTCGAGCTGGGCTTTACCACGTCGGAAATGACGATATGGCCGGAATACCTGCCGTCGATGGCGACGTGAATGATGGTGCCCGCGCTGCGGCAGTCGGTGTATTCAATGCCGAGCGTGCGCATGAGGCGGTCATTTCCGGCGGCGATCTTATGCCCGTCTACCACAGCCGTCACGCCGCTGCCGCTTATCTCCTCAATGTCGGAAACGCGGCTGCGATCGACCTCCTTGCCGTAGGCGGCGCGAAGGCTCTTGCTTATCGGGTGGGACGAGGCACACTCGGCAAGCGCCGCAAACTCGAGGAGCTTTTCGTCCTCTATCGGGCAGTGGTGTATGCCGCTGACCTCGAAAACGCCCTTTGTGAGCGTGCCGGTCTTATCGAACACGACGGTTTTCGTCTGCGACAGCGCCTCAAGAAAGTTCGAGCCCTTCACGAGCACGCCCTCGCGGCTTGCTCCGCCCAAGCCGGCAAAAAAGCTGAGCGGGATGCTGATGACGAGCGCGCAGGGGCAGCTGACGATCAAAAACGCAAGTGCGCGGTAGAGCCAGACCGTCCATTCGCCGCCCAGACCCATGAACAGCGCTCTCACCAGCGGCGGCAGCAGCGCGAGAGCAAGCGCGCTGTAGCACACGATGGGGGTATACACCCTCGCAAAGCGAGAAATAAACTGCTCCGAGCGCGACTTGCGCATACCCGAATTTTCGACCAGCTCGAGTATTTTCGACACCGTCGATTCGCCGAAGGGCTTCGTGGTCCTGACCTTCAGGACGCCCGTCATATTTATGCAGCCGCTTATTATCTCCTCGCCCGCGGTAATGTCGCGCGGGAGGCTCTCGCCCGTGAGTGCGCTCGTATTTATCGTCGATTCGCCCTCAACTACGACGCCGTCAATGGGCACCTTTTCGCCGGGCTGGACGATAATTATGCTGCCCGTTTCGACCTCGTCGGGATCGACCTGCTCGAGCTTGCCGTCGCGCTCAACGTTGGCATAGTCCGGGCGGATATCCATGAGCGCCGTTATGTCGCGGCGGCTCTTACCGACGGCATAGCTCTGGAAAAGCTCGCCTATCTGATAAAAGAGCATGACGAACACGGCCTCGTTGAAGTCGCCGCTTTTTTCGATCAGGGCGAGCACGATGGCGCCCACCGTGGCGACCGCCATGAGGAAGTTCTCATCGAAAACATGGCCGTTTAAAATACCCTTGCCCGCCTTGCGCAGAATGTCATAGCCGATGACGAAATACGCCGCAAGGTAGAGCAGCATCGCCGGCACGCCGTGTATCGGCAGCAGGTTGAGCCCCACCAAAATAAGCGCCGCTATGATTATCCGCACAAGTACCTTTTTCTGCTTTTTGTTCATAGTCCTCAGTCCTTACAGCGTTTTTTCCCAAAATCCGAGCCGCGGCTCAGAGATATATCTCGCAGTCGTCCTCGACCTTCTTGCAGTTTTTGACGACGTTCTTCATGACCTCGTTAACGTCCGCGCCCTCGGCAAACTCAACGGTCATCTTCTGGGTCATAAAGTTCACGGCAGCGGCCGCAACGCCCTCGGTCTTAGACGCGGCGTCCTCCATGAGATTGGCGCAGTTTGCGCAGTCAACTTCGATCTTGTAGGTCTTTTTCATAGTAATTCTCCTCGTCGTTTATAATTTTGAACAATTAAATGATTGCTTAATCGTTATGATCGCAGTATAATCAGTATGCATCGAAAAGTCAACGCTTACAGCTCCTATTCTTCCGAATGGGCTAAAATCACTTCCGAATGGAGCAACGATATGGAAAACGAGAAAAAGCTGCCGCACGACCATAGCGAGGGAATAAGCGGGCAGCTGCGCGAGAACATGGAAAAAACGGAGAGCTTCCGCACGGTCGCGGACGTATTTAAGCTGCTTGCCGATCCGAGCAGAGTGCGCATATTCTGGCTTTTGTGCCACTGCTCGGAGTGTGTTGTGAACATATCCTTTCTGACGGGAATGACCAGTCCCGCCGTTTCGCATCACCTCAGGCAGCTTCGCGCAGCGGGGCTTATCGAGAGCCGCCGCGACGGAAAAGAGGTCTATTACCGTGCCGCCGCGACCGAGCAGGTGCGTCTGCTGCACGGTGCGATGGAAAAGACGATGCAGATCGCCTGCCCCGAGGACAGCACCGGCGACATTTCCAGCGTGCCGGAGCTGCCGGAGCTTGACTCCGGCATCGGCGGCGAGGGAAAATACTCTCCGCAGCAGCTTGAAACGATACGGCAGGTGCACGATCTGCTGACGGAAAATCTCGACCGGCGCTTTACGATAGATGAGCTGTCGCGGCGCTTTCTGATAAATCCGTCATCGCTCAAGGAGATGTTCAAGGGCGTATACGGGAAATCGCTCGCGGCGCACATAAAGGAGCACCGCATGGAGCTTGCCGCGCGGCTTCTGAGCGAGACCGATCTCAGCATCGCCGAGATAGCCGAGCGCGTCGGCTATGAGAGCCAGAGCAAATTCGCTGCGGAATTCCGCAAGACCTACGGCCGTCTCCCCTCCGAGCACCGCCGCAACAACTGTCGTTGAGGCGATGCGTCAACTGCCGTTGAGGCGATGCGTTACCGACAATGGAGTCAATCTTTATTGCGGTAGCTCGACAACTGCCGTTGAGGCAGTTCGTTACCGACAATGGAAATAGATTCTACTGCGTGGACACGGTGACGGACTGCTGACTTAATCCTCCGCATTAAGGGCGAAAGAAATCGGCCGAAAAGCCTTGAAAACACTGCCTCGGAGGACTATAATCCAAGTAAAATCAACATAAAGGAAGGATGTTTTATGAACAAGACAACAATGCGCACCTTGAGTATCCTCGCGGGCGTGCTGCTGATAGCGGCGGGCATTTTCTGCCTGTGCAACAAGCAGGCTGCGGTGGTCTCGGCGGGAGTGATCCTCGGCGTGTTCATGCTGTGCGCGGGCATTGTCGAGATAGTTCTGTTCTCCGTCGGCGGAGGGCTCGTGTTCGGCGCGGGCTGGCTGCTGCTTGACGGCGTGCTGACGGTGCTGCTGTCGCTGCTGCTGCTGTTTAACCGCTGGTTCACGATGGTCTCGCTGCCGCTGCTGTTCACGCTGTGGCTGCTGTTCACGGGCGTCACGAGATTTGTCAGCGCCTTTGACCTTCGCGTGTTTGGCGTAAGGGCGTGGGGCTGGGTGCTCGCACTGGGCATCGTGCTGCTCACGCTCGGCATCATAGGGCTGCTTGACCCCGTGGTGAGCACAGTCGCGTTTGCGATAACCCTCGGCGTCGCGTTCATCCTCGAGGGGCTGAGCATCGTCGCGTGCACTCTCATTGCTGTAAAAGCCGACATATAGGGCACAACCGCATAACACAAAAACTGCCTCGCGCCGTAACGACGTGAGGCAGTTTCCGCATAGTTGGCAAAAATAAAGAGGTGTAAGAGGTGTTATTGAATTATAGAATAGGGATATGCTCGGCTTAGCCCTCGTTAACGGCGAGGAAGCCGAAGCAGGCGCATTTGCCGTCCTCACGGCGGGCGCCGAGCTGCCAGCCGCCATCGACCTTTTTCTTGTAGATTTTAAGCTCCTCGCCCTCCATGCAGGCGGTGACATAGCGCATCTCCATGCTCCTTATGGGGAGCTGCGCAAGCTCGTCCGCTGTGAAGCAGTCGAGGAACACGCGCACATAGGCGACGTTATTCATATGTCGGCCGATATCAATGCTCTCCGAGCGCACGATGTATGTAAACATCTCCTCGGAATCGTCGAACTCGTCCTTGAAGCGGCTGAGCTTGCCGCCGCAGGGCAGCTCGTTATAAAACTCGAAATCATCGGGGAAGCCGAACTCGGAAAAGCGTACAAAGCCCGTGTCGCGATTGAGGACGACCCACTCCGTAAGGCCCTCGGCGATGAGCTTTTCGCCGCAGCGTATATCGTAGCCGCGGTAGCCGCGCACGGCATTGGGCTTGCATTCCTTTGCCCAAGTCGTGACCGTTACCTCGTCCAGGAGCCTCGCCTCGTTAATGAAGTCTATCCTCGTGTGCGTTGCGACCCAGTAGCAGTTACGCTTTGCCAAAGCGGCGGTACCGTTGCCGATATCCTCCGCGTGAAACGCCGCGGCATTCTGAAACATCGTGAACGCCGTCGTCGGCTTCATCTTCGGCTCCTTGCCGCACATATCCGGCGTGATGGCGATATTAAATGAAAACTTAGGGGTACTTGTCATGGTATTCCCTCCTCAAACAAGTTATACATATTTCAGTATATCACCTGCTTTTAAGTTTTCAATTAAACTTTGTTCAAGATAATTGAAGTATTTTCACGAACGTCATGATTAAGCAGAATGTTGCGGCGTGTCTAAACTGTTTACAGAGCCGCGCCGAGAGCCTTGCATTTTGCAAGAGCCTGTGCATCCGGCTCGCCCTGACAGATAACGCTCGGGCACACGAGGCTGATCCCCGCCGCGCGGCAATCGTCCTCCCAGAGCTGCATCCAGTCTCCGTCTCCCCAGCCGTATGAGCCGAAAAGCGCGACTCTTTTTCCCGCAAGGGAACCCTTCACGCTCTCGAACATCGGCTCGAATTCGGTCTCCTCGAGAGCCTCCGCACCCATCGCGGGGCAGCCGAAGGCGATGCCGTCAAGCTCCGCAGCCTGCGCTGCGCCGAAATCCGCGGCGCTTATAAGCGGTGCGCCCGCGCCCTCGGCTACTGCCTTTGCCATGGCCTCGGTGTTACCCGTGCCGCTCCAATATACAACAGCTTTTTTCATTATTATCATCCTTTCACTGTATTATCTGCTCAAGCGCCTTGCCCATGCACGCACGGGTGCAGCGCTCAAAGCTTGCAAACCTTTCCTTTGCCGCGTCAACGTCGCCGTAAACCTTCCAGCAGCCCATCAGCTTGCAGCCCGCGGCATGATTTTCGATAAACCCGCGCACATCCTCTGGCGGATAGCCGAGAAAGAGCCCGACCTCGTGGGGAAATTCCCCCTCGGCGCGCAGCCGCGTTATCAGGCGGCACAGGCAGTTCTCCGCACACGCGCACGGATAGCCGCTCTCGCGCAGAATGTCCTGCGCGGCGCTGTCGGCAAGATCGCATTTGAGCCGCTCCGGGCGATAGAGATAAAGCAGCACGCGATTTTTCATATACCGCATCGGCACTATTCTCAGTCCGCGCGGCAGGAAGGTCGCATTCAAAGCGCGCAGCCGCTGCGCGACCTCCTCGCGGCTTTTGTATTCCGCAGAAAACATATTCGCCGTTTTCAGCCCCGCAAGCGTCGGTGCGCACTGCGAGATTATCATCTCATCGCTCATTTGTGTTCACGCCCTTTCGTCGTTTCTATTATGCGGCAAAACGGCTGTCTTATCCGCCGCTTTCGTGAGCGTTTACGCCTTGCAGCACTCGTATTTCATAACCGTGTAGACGCCGAGGTCGTTTACGGCAGCGCGCAGGATCTTTTCGTCGACGGGAGTCTTCATCAAAACGCGGACGCTGCCGTCGGAGCTGTCTGCGCTCGCCCACACGCCGTCAATGGCATTGAGCGCATTTTCCACTCTCGTTTCGCAGGCGGCGCACATCATACCGTCCACGCGAAGCATCGCCGCGTAGGGATAGTGCACCTTGTTTTTATCCGCGACTTTGATTTTCTCCTGCGCATCGCCTCCCGCTCCGCAGCAGCCGGACGAGAGCTTTTTCATATAGCCCTTAATAACGAACACGGCAAAGATCACGATGACCAAGCCGACTATCGCAAGCTCCATTTCATTCGCTCCTTTTCTTCGTGCAGAGCTTTTCGAGCGTTGCCTCGTCAAGCTCCGCAACAAGCACACAGGCCGCGTTCCGCACGTCCGCCTCAGGAGGCAGGGCGTGAGCGAGAGCATCCGTGACCGCGTCGTAATATTCTCGGCAGCGGCGCGCGAGCTCCGCACCGCAGAGCGTCAGACGGGAAAGCCCCGCCGCGTCCTTTGTTATTATATCCGCTTCCCTGAGATTGCCGAGCATGCTGTGCGCGCTCGGTTTTTTTATGTTCAGATACCGCGCAACGTCAATCGTCCTTATGCCGCCGGAGGCGCCGAGAGCGTCAAGCGCGACAAGGTAGCCGACGACAGCGGCGGAGACCTTGATCTTGGGATCAGTCATTGCTCGCTCCTGTTTAAAAAAGGTGGGAGGCGCAGAAGGGGAAAGACTGCGCCTCCCGGGGGATTAATTGTTTTTAAGGCTGCCTACGTCGGTACGCTTCCCGTCCGAGCAGGCTCCGCCATGGCATTTTCCCGCCAAAGCACAGCCCGAGCAGCCGCATTTCGCGCCGCAGGAGGATATACCCGCTTTTTTATTTTTCACTATCGAACGGATTATGAGCGCCACGATGACGATAAGCCCCGCGGTTATCAAAATCGTTCCGAGATTTTCAGTCAACCATTCAAGCATCGCTTATTCCTCCTTTGCCGAATTTGATCTAAATCAAAATGCCTTTGCGCTGAGGGTGGATGCCTCCTTGTAGGGGCGCACGAGCATATAGACGATAAGCGCCAGAGCCGCGATCGCAAAAATGAGTCCAACCACGTTTACATTTCCGGTGAAGATGTTACCGAACTGGTTTATCATGAGCGCGACGACATATGCAAAGCCGCACTGATAGCCGATGGCGAACCATGTCCAGCCGCGGTTATTCATCTCGCGCTTTATTGCGCCGATGGCCGCAAAGCAGGGTGCGCACAGCAGGTTAAAGACAAGGAAGCTGTAGCCGGTGATGCCGGTAAAGGCCATTGCGATGTTCTGATAAACCGTGCCGTCGCCGCCGCCGTAGAGAATGCCGAGCGTGCCGACGATATTTTCCTTTGCGACAAGGCCCGTGATGGACGCGACCGTCGCCTGCCAGTTGCCCCAGCCGAGCGGAGTGAATATCCACGCGACCGCGCCGCCGATCTTGGCAAGAATGGAGTAGTCGATCTGATCCTCGGAGAGCATCTGGAACGAGCCGTCCACCCAGCCGAAGTAGGTGGTGAACCAAACGAAGATGGTCGAAAGCAGGATTATCGTGCCCGCCTTTTTAATGAAGCTCCAGCCGCGCTCCCACATAGAGCGCAGGACGTTGCCGACGGTGGGCATATGGTATGCGGGAAGCTCCATGACGAAGGGAGCGGGGTCGCCGGCAAAGCGCCGTGTCTTTTTGAGCATGATGCCGGAGACTATGATCGCCGCCATGCCGATGAAGTACGCGGAGGTCGATACCCATGCGCTGCCGCCGAACAGGGCGCCCGCGATCATTGCGATAAACGGAACCTTTGCGCCACAGGGGATAAAGGTCGTGGTCATGATGGTCATGCGGCGGTCGCGTTCGTTTTCGATGGTGCGCGACGCCATGACGCCCGGCACGCCGCAGCCGACGCCGATGAGCATGGGGATAAAGCTCTTGCCGGAAAGTCCGAGCTTACGGAACACGCGGTCGAGTACGAAGGCGATTCGCGCCATGTAGCCGCAGGCCTCGAGAAATGCGAGCATAAGAAACAGCACGAGCATCTGCGGCACGAAGCCGAGCACTGCGCCGACGCCGGCAATGATGCCGTCGTTAATAAGTCCGCTCAGCCAGGGAGCAGCGTTTGCCGCTTCAAGCCCCTCGCCCACGAGCACGGGGATACCGGGCACCCACACGCCGTAGCTTGCCGGATCGGGAGCGTCAAAGCCCTTGCTCTCAAAATATTTCACCGCGTCAACATAGGTCATCTGAACTACGTCATCCATCTTATCCGCGCCCTCGGGGAGGGTGTCATAATACGCGGTCATTGTGTTCAATGCTAGGGTCTCCTCGTCCTCGACGTCGATCTGCGCCGTCTTTTCGGAGGTCTTGAAGTCCTTCATCTGTGCAAGCGCGGCAGAAGCGTCAAAGTCCTCGGCCTCGGGGTCAAGCTCCTCGCCCAGGAATGCGCCGACTGCCTGAAGCGCCGCGGTGTATTCGTCGCTTGCGTCGTTATAGTCGGCAGAGCCGATGCCCAGCAGGTGCCAGCCGTCGCCGAACACGCCGTCGTTTGCCCAGTCGGTCGCGGGAGCACCGACGGCGACCATTGCGACCCAGTAAACGAGGAACATGACAACGGCGAAGATCGGCAGGCCGAGCCAGCGGTTGGTCACTATCTTATCTATCTTGTCCGAGGTCGAGAGCTTGCCCGCGTTTTTCTTCTTGTAGCAGGCCTTTATGATCGACGCAATGTAGAGATAGCGCTCGTTTGTGATGATGCTCTCAGCATCGTCGTCGAGCTCATCCTCGGCGGCGGAAATGTCCGCGTCGATGTGCGCCATTACCTCGGGGTCAATGTCGAGCCTTGCGAGCACCTTGTCGTCGTGCTCGAAAATTTTAATTGCATACCAGCGCTGCTGCTCCTCGGGCAGGCCGTGCACGGCTGCCTCCTCGATGTGCGCGAGGGCGTGCTCAACGACACCGGAAAAAGAGTGCATCGGAATGGTCTTGCCGCTTCTTGCAGCCTCGACCGCAGCAGCAGCCGCGTCCGCGACTCCGTCGCCCTTGAGGGCCGAAATTTCAATGACCTTGCAGCCGAGCTCGCGGGAGAGCTCCTTAATATTTATCACATCGCCGTTTTTGCGCACGATGTCCATCATGTTCACCGCAACGACAACGGGTATACCGAGCTCTGTGAGCTGGGTCGTGAGATAAAGATTTCGCTCGAGGTTCGTGCCGTCAATGATGTTGAGTATCGCATCGGGGCGCTCGCCGATGAGGAAGTTTCTCGCAACGACCTCCTCAAGCGTGTACGGTGACAGCGAGTAGATACCCGGAAGGTCAACGACGCTCACGCCGTCAAACTTCTTGAGCTTGCCTTCCTTTTTCTCAACAGTGACGCCGGGCCAGTTGCCGACGAATTGATTAGAGCCCGTCAGGGCGTTAAACAGCGTTGTTTTGCCGCAGTTAGGGTTGCCCGCAAGGGCGATTTTAATATTACCTTCCATTATTCCACCTCTACCATTTCCGCATCTGCCTTGCGCAGCGACAGCTCATATCCGCGAACGGTCAGCTCGATGGGATCGCCGAGCGGAGCGACCTTGCGGACATGGACCTGCGCGCCCTTGGTGATGCCCATATCCATGATGCGGCGCTTCACCGCGCCCTCGCCATGGAGCCTTTTGACTGTCGCGCTCTGCCCGATGTTAACGTCTTTGAGAGTCTTCATGCTTCTTCTCCTCACACATATATTTTCTGAGCCATTTCCGCGCTTATCGCGATTCTGGCTTCCTTTACCTTGACGATCACGTTTTCACCGACGGAGCTTATGATCTTCACGTCCCCCCCGACAACAAAGCCGAGGTTCTCGAGGTGTTTTCTGACCTCGGGCTTGCCGGCGATACGCTGGATCGTATTATCTTCGCCGACGGAAGCAAGTGTTAACGGCATCATTACATATCCTTTCTCCACGCGATTAGCCTTAGCTAACCATTGGGTCAAACATTAGTTAGCTCTCGCTAACTATCTGCATAATAGCATCAATTTTCCCCTTGTCAATAGTCCGAGAGCAGGTTTGGAGGGCTGCACAATTAGTTAGCGTTTGCTAACCGCAAAAATTGTGCATAATATCCTATTTGTTTGATAGGGATTAGCAGCGGGTAACTCGCACTTGAAATGTTCGGTCGGGCGTGGTATAGTTAAGGTAATATTTTTATACCTTATCAATAAGTGCGGGAGAACGGGCGAATGAATCTTCAGGAATCGGGCGAGATGTATCTCGAAACAATATATGTTTTGCTGAAAAAGACGCAGGACGTGCGCGCTATCGACGTATGCGAGTACATGGGCTATTCGAAGCCGAGCGTAAGCCGCGCTGTCGGGCTGCTCAAGAGCGGCGGGTATCTGAGCGTTGACGGCGCGGGGCATTTGAGCCTTACGGAGGCGGGCGTTGAGGTCGCGGAGAAGATATACGAGCGGCACACGATGCTCACGAAGTACCTCGTAACGCTCGGCGTTGACCCTGAGGTCGCCGCGGAGGATGCGTGCAAAATAGAGCACGTCATAAGCGACGAGTCCTTTGCCGCAATCAAGCGCCACGCCGCAAAATAATTAAATGAAGAAAAATTGCCTCGCGCCGTAATAGCGCGAGGCAATTTCGGTTTTGTCGGAATGATAGTCACCGGGCAGCCGCAATAAATGTATCGGTAGGTGCGTCAAAGCGCCCGTAAAAAAAGCCCCGCACCGAAAAGGTGCGAGGCAGTTTCGGTTTTGTCGGAATGATAGTCACCGTGCCGCCGCAATAAGCGTATCGGCAGGTGCCTCAAAGCGCCAATAAAAATCCTTCGACGATGAGGAATTCTGCGAGCAGATAGGTCAGCATGACCATGAAGTGGGTCTTGAAGAAGCCGTTCTTTTTAAAGCGGACGTAGAACAGTATCGAGTCGGACGCGAAGAACGACACGGCGCCTATAAACGTCAGCACCGTTGCAAGGCATGGGTCTGCGATGAGCCGAAACAGCGCAAAGCAGTTCATTACACCGTTTATTACGAGGTAGCCCGCCATGCTCACGAACAGCCCCTTGTTGATGTAACCGCGCAGGCCGCGGAATACGAGCACGACCGCCGCGAGATACACAAGCGGCGCAAGCACCATCACCCACACGGGCACGAGCGCGAAATTGAGCCCTATGCAGTAAGCCGCGGCAAAGCACAGATGCGAGATGAAAAAGCTCGTGCCGCCGACCGCAAAGCCCACGGGGCCGCCGATGAGCAGCACATCGCCGAGCCAGCTCGTGGCGACCGCCGCAATGACGATCGACTGCGGCTGATTTGTGCTCGTGAGGTACCAGCCGAGCAGCATCGGCAGCAGAAAGATCTTCGTCACCGCGCGCAGCAGCTTGTTGCACTTGAGGCTGGCGTAAAGATGCACCGCCGTGAACGCGATGAACGCCGCAAGAAATACGTATTTCATTTATACTCTCCCAATTATCCTCTTCCCGACGTGAGCGGAAGCTTCGTCAGCTATACGCAAGTATAATATCATACACATTGTCTTATTTCAAGTCTTTGGTTGCTGTTGAATACGCGCGAAAAGTATGATAAAATCAGGCATCCGAGAAAAAAGGAGCGGAAGATCATGAAAACACCGCTTATGATGATAATAAATCCCGCCGCGGGCAAGGGCGGATTCAAAAAGGAGCTGCCGGACGCGCTGAAGCTGCTGTCCGACTCGGGCTATGCGGTCACGGTATTTTTCACCGAGAGCCGAGGTCACGCAACGGAGCTTGCGGCGAGGTACGGCGGGGCTTATCCGCGTCTGCTCGTGCTCGGCGGCGACGGCACGCTTGCCGAGGCGATCGCGGGGCTTATGACGCTTTCCGAGCGCCCCGAGGTCGGCTATATCCCGATCGGCACGGCAAACGACGTTGCGCGCACGATAGGGCTGCCGAAAAACGACATTCTCGCCGGAGCGCAGCGCTTTGTTTCCGGCGCCGCCCACCCCTTCGACGAGGGCAGGCACGACGGCGGCTGGTTTAACTATGTCGCGGCATTCGGAGCCTTCACCGAGGTCAGCTACGGCACGCCGCAGGAGGCAAAAAAGCAGCTCGGCGAGGCCGCGTACCTCATCGGAGCCGCGAAGAGCCTGACCGGGCTCAAAAGCCGCCGCGTGCGCGTTGAGTACGACGGCGGCGAGACCGAGGGCGAGTTTCTCTACGGCAGTATGTCCAACTCATACTCCGTCGCGGGGCTCATCGAACTGCCGCGCGATGAGATAGGGCTCGGCGACGGGCTGCACGAGCTTGTGCTGCTCAAAAAGCTGCCCAACGCCGCGGCCTTCGTCACCCTCGGCGCAAAGGTGCTCAGCCACGATTTTTCGAGCGAGTACCTCTCTATTCTGCACACCTCCCGTGCGCGATTCATCTTCGACGAGCCCGAAGCATGGACCTTCGACGGTGAGGACGGCGGCGCACACCTCGAAATTTCCTTCGAAAACTGCCCCCAAGCTATCAGCCTCATCTACTGACCGCTGCCGCGGGGCAGTTCGCCCACTCGCCGTGGGGGCAATGCGCCTTGAAATCTTGCCGATACATATATTGCGGTAGCTCGGTTACGATGGTGCCGCCAAAACCATCACAAGCGGGCGACCAATGGTCGCTCCTACGACATAGCCGGCACTTCCGACGATAATGTAGAGGCGAGCATTGCTCGCCCGCTGTTGCGTTTTAGTTGGAAGTGCGTTACCGTGCTTGCGCAGTTTAATCTATCTCCAATATCGGAGGCGAAATTGCCTCCACGGCAGTGGCTTGAGGGGAAGGCAATGTCTTGGCAATTACGCTGCCTTGTCTTTTCGACAATTAAAGTCATCAAAACTACCGACCACGCGGGCGAGCAATGCTCGCCCCTACAGTGTTGCCGGGACTGCCGACCAAGACCGCACTCACGGGAAGCGAGAACTTTACGGTTTCGTCGGAACAATAGTAACCGAGCGCCTGCAATAGATGTATCGGCAGGTGCGCTAAGGCGTAATCAAAAATGTCCGTCAGGACTTTTTGACGAGCGAAGCGAGATTTTTCGTGAAGCGTAAGCTTCACAAAAAATGTGGCGTTGTTTCAGTGTGCAGAAAGTCTATGACTTTCTTGCACGCTGAAACAAAAGACCGCAGCAGAAGCTGCGGCCTTTTGTTTTGGAGAAATAGAGAGGATATATTTCCGGAAGGAAGAGAGAGAAGTCCTTCCGAATTAAAGGAGAAGAAACATAGCGTGTTTGTCAGCCTGCCTTGGGCAGGGTCGAGACTCCGAACTCGCCTGTGCCGTTGGCGGAGGCGGTGGGAGTGGACTCGTCAAAGGTGATCTCAAGCGTCTGGTATTCGCCGGCGCGGTAAATGACTATCTGCGTGCTGTCACCGGCCTTATACTGCCTTATCACGGAGTTGAGGTCGGCATAGCTGCCGATGGTCTCATCGCCGATCTTGGTGATTATATCGCCGGCTGCAAGGCCGCATTTCTCGGCACAGCCGCCGCTTTCGACATTATATATATACGCACCCTCCGGCATACTGTAATACTGCGCGTACACCGAAGTATATCTGCTGTCAACGTTGACGCCCATGTATGCCTTGCCGCTGACGTAGCCCTTCGTTATGAGCTCGTTTGCGATCTCGACAGCGTCGTTTATCGGTATCGCAAAGCCCAAGCCCTCCACACCGGAGGAGCCGACCTTTGCGGTGACAATACCGATCACCTCACCGTTTTCATTGTAAACGGGGCCGCCGGAGTTGCCGGAGTTTATCGCCGCGTCGAACTGGAACATATTGATCGCGGCGCCGTTGCGCTCTGTGGTGATGCTGCGGTTGAGCGCGCTCACGCGGCCGGAGGTCATGGAGAAATCAAGCTCGCCGAGCGGATTGCCGATCGCAAAAACCTTGTCGCCCACGGCTATATTATCACTGTTGCCGACGGCGACGGGGGTGAGGTCGCTCGCGTCTATTTTGAGCACCGCAACGTCGTTATCCTCGTCAAAGCCCGAGATCTTCGCCTCGTAGCTCGTGCCGTCCTTGAACAGGACATTTATCTTGTAGTTGCCCTTATGCGCCGATTCGATAACGTGGTAGTTTGTCATGATATAGCCGTCGGTGGTTATGACAAAGCCCGTTCCCGCGACCGCGCTTGAGCTGCGCTGGCCGAAGATGTTCGCGTAGCTGCTTTCCAGCGCGATGCCGACCGTTTGACGGCAGCCGAGCTCGTAGATCTCGTTTGCCGAGGCGCTGTCCGCGCCGGTGTTTCTGCCGGAGGTCGTGCTGACGATGGGCTTGCCGCTGCCGTTTCCGGCGGCGGTCGTGTTTGCGGCGATGCTGCCCTTGACCGCGCTCCATGCGATGAAGCCGCCGACTATGCCGCCGACGAGCGCGCACACAAGGCACATACAGACGCTTTTGAACGCCTTGCCGCGGTTCGCGTCCGATACTCTTTCACGCGGTTTTTTCTCCTCGGGGACGTAGTAGTTCGGAAATTCCGCCGTCTCGTCCTGAGGCTCAAACTCCGCATCCTCGTACAGGCGCTGCTCGGGTCTCACGAAATGGTACTCGCCGTTATTCTCGGAAGCGTTATTGGTTTTGTTTCTGTTGTCTTCCATGAAGCTCTCCGACTTTCCCTTTCCTGTTATCGTGCCATTATAATACACGGTTTTTATGACAAAGGCATGAACAAACCCAAAAGATTTTATAAACGATTGCCATCGAGACAATTCGCCTTAACACTTCTACCGACGCGAAGACCACATATATAGTTTCTGCCTATATGTCGAAAAATGGCGCAAAAAAAACAGCCCCCTCGTCCGTCTTTGGCAATAATGCCCTGAGCGATACGTCCGAAACCGCAGCAAGGGTGGCTGTTGGTGATACTGTATCACAGGAGACCGAGAAAGTCAACCTCCGTAACGAACAAACATTGACCTCGGCGCTTGAAGCAGAGCAATCCAATCTCCCTATACATCTATTGTGTCAGCTCGGTTAAGAGAGTGCCGACGAAACCACCGCAATCCGTTACCGTGTCGGCGCAGTTAATCAATTGCCGATGTTCGTAGCGCATTGGTTCAACGCCAGTTGCCCTTTACGCAAGGGAGCCAATGACGCACCCGGATAGTGCGACAGCCTCACGGTTTCATTGGCAGCTTCGTAACCGTGCCACCGCAATAAATGTATAAGTATAATTTCAAGGCGCATCGCCCCTACGGCAGTAGGGTTGACTGTTTGGGTTCGGCAAGTTATAATCTTGCCAAGCGAGACAAGATTTTATTTAGGAGGAACAAACATGCCTATTCCCACTCCGCACATATCCGCCAAAAAAGAGGATATTGCAAAGACCGTGCTCATGCCCGGCGACCCCCTGAGAGCAAAATTCATTGCCGAGACCTTTCTGGAAAACCCCGTGCTCGTGAATAACGTGCGCGGCGTGCAGGGTCACACCGGCACATGGAAGGGCACCCCCGTGACCGTCATGGCGAGCGGCATGGGCATTCCCGCCATCGGCATTTACAGCTGGGAGCTTTTCAACTTCTACGACGTTGACAACATCATCCGCATCGGCTCCGCCGGCGCGCTTCGCGACGACCTCAAGCTCATGGACATCGTCGCCGGTCAGGGCGCCTGCACCGACTCCAACTACGCCCACCAGTTCGAGCTCAACGGCACCTTTGCCCCCATCGCGGACTACACTCTGCTGAGCACCGCGGTCGAGGCTGCAAAGGAGCACGGCGTTGACATGAAGGTCGGAAACATTCTCTCCGGCGATAACTTCTACGCCCCCGCAGGCAATGACAGCAACGACAAATGGCGCGACATGGGCGTCATGGCGGTCGAGATGGAGGCAGCGGGACTTTACATGAACGCCGCCCGCGCAGGCAAGCGCGCACTGTGCATCTGCACCATTTCCGACCACATCTACCGCGCCGAGGCTCTCTCCGCCGAGGAGCGTCAGCTCTCCTTCACGCAGATGATGGAGATCGCTCTGGACACTGCGGTGAAGATGGCAAATAAGTGAACATATTTTAAATTTTAGCAGCTTTTGTCCCGCTGTTTGGACAATTTGCTAAATACCCCTTGCTTTAACCCCCCTTATAGTGATATACTCATGGCAGTATGCGATAAGTATACGATCACTTTCGTTAGCAAAAACCTAAAACATACTTTATACGGAGGAACAAACATGAAAAGAGTACTCGCACTTCTTCTGGCTCTGTGCATGGTCTTTGCTCTGTGCGCCTGCGGCGACGGAAACAAGGATCCCAAGCCCAGTGACAATCAAGGCGGCGACCCTGCCACCGTCACGGATCCCGATAAGATCCCCGACGAAATGACTTCCAGCGACGGCAAATACGAGATCGCATTCGTAACCGACGTTGGCCAGCTCAAGGACAAGTCCTTCAACCAGGGCACTTACGACGGCGTAAAGCTCTACGCTGCCGCAAACGAAAAGTCCTACAAGTACTACCAGCCCGCAAACAGCGACAAGGCCACCGACGATGACCGCTATGACGCAATGAAGGCAGCTGTTGACAACGGCGCAAAGATCGTTGTCTGCGCAGGCTTCCTGCAGGAAGGCGCACTTCGCAAGGCCGCTTCCGAGTTCACCGAGGTCAGCTTCGTATTCATCGACGGTTACCCCGTAGCTGAGAATCCCGATGTTGACGGCTCCCCCGCACTCAAGAACGTTGCAGGCATCTCCTTCCAGGAAGAGCAGTCCGGCTACCTCGCCGGCTACGCAGCCGTTATGGAAGGCTACACCAAGCTCGGCTTCACCGGCGGCGGCGGCGGTGACACCCCGGCATGCTGCCGTTTCGGCTACGGCTTCGTCCAGGGCGTCGAGGCTGCTGCAGCAGCAAAGAACGTCAAGGCTGAGATCAACTACTCCTGGCTCTACGGCGGTCAGTTCTCCGCTTCTCCTGAGCTCCAGACCATGGCAGCCGGCTGGTACCAGAACGGCACCGAGGTCATCTTCTCCTGCGGCGGCTCGATGTTCGCATCCGTTTCCGCAGCTGCTTCCGCAGCAGACGCAAAGGTCATCGGCGTTGACACCGACCAGTCCTTCGAGTCCGATACCGTTATCACCTCTGCAACCAAGGGTCTTGCAAGCTCCGTCCAGTGGGCACTTGCAAAGTTCTACGCTGGTGAGTTCGCCGACCTCGGCGGCACCGGCACCGCTCTGGGCGCAAAGGACGACGCAGTCGGCCTGCCCACCGCAACCTGGTCCCTCAAGAATTGGAGCGTTGACGATTACAACGCACTGCTCAAGGACATCAAGGACGGCAAGGTTTCCATCGACAACGACTGGAACAACCTCAAGAGCACCGACAATGTCACCGTCAACATCGTTAAGTAATTTGATTTGACAAAATGCAAAACAGGAAAGTCTTCGGGCTTTCCTGTTTTTTAGTTATTTTAGTTTTTAATTTTAATTATTTTCGTCAAAATGTCTAAACTTCTTGCAATAAGCTCAATTTGCGGGTATAATATTTCTACGCATTCTGTGCAGATTTTTAAGGAAAGTAGGTGGCAGCATGGAGAACACTCCGGAGTATGTGATCGAAATGCTTCACATTACCAAGGAGTTCCCCGGCATCAAGGCTAACGACGATATAACTCTCCAGCTTCGCAAGGGCGAAATTCATGCCCTGCTCGGCGAAAACGGCGCGGGCAAGTCAACGCTTATGTCGGTGCTCTTCGGAATGTACCAGCCGGAAGAGGGCGAGATCCTCAAGAACGGCAAACCGGTCAAAATAAACGATCCTAACGACGCGACGGCGCTGGGCATCGGCATGGTGCATCAGCACTTCAAGCTTGTTGATGTTTTCACGGTCCTCGATAACATCATTCTCGGCGCTGAGACCACGAAGCTTGGTTTCATACAGCGCAAGGAGGCACGCAAGAAGGTCGAGGAGCTCTCGGAGCGTTACGGACTGAAGGTCGATCTCGACGCGAAGGTCGAGGATATTTCCGTCGGTATGCAGCAGCGTGTCGAGATCCTTAAGATGCTCTACCGTGACAATGAAATACTCATTTTCGACGAGCCCACTGCCGTTCTGACCCCGCAGGAGATAGACGAGCTCATGAACACCATGCGCGAATTTGCCAAAGAGGGCAAGAGTATTCTGTTCATTTCGCACAAGCTCAACGAGATCATGGCGGTCGCCGACCGCTGCACCGTCCTGCGCAAGGGCAAGTACATCGGCACGGTAAACACCGACGACACCAACAAGCAGGAGCTGTCGAACATGATGGTCGGCAGACCCGTCCAGCTTGAGGTCACCAAGTCTCCCGCCAAGCCCGGCGAGCCCGTGCTTGTTGTGGAGGATTTCTCCGTCCCCTCGAAGCTGCACAAGGGCGACGCCGTCAAGGGTGTTTCCTTCGAGGTGCGCGAGGGCGAGATAGTCTGCATCGCGGGCATCGACGGCAACGGCCAGACCGAGCTCATCCACGGCATAACGGGCCTTGAAAAGAGCTCCGGCGGCAGCCTCACGCTCTGCGGCAGGAACATCACTCATTCGAGCATCCGCAAGAAGAACGACGCCGGCATGAGCCACATCCCCGAGGACAGACACAAGCACGGTCTTGTCCTTGACTTCACGCTTGAGCAGAACCTTGTGCTCCAGCGCTTCAAGGAACAGCGCTTCCAGAACCACGGCTTTATAAAGCGCGGCGAGGTTCGTAAATACGCCGAGACTCTTATCGAGGAATTTGACATCCGCTCCGGTCAGGGCCCCATAACGACCGCGCGCAGTATGTCAGGCGGCAACCAGCAGAAGGCGATAATCGCGCGAGAGGTAGACCGCAACAAGCCCCTGCTCGTCGCGGTGCAGCCCACCCGCGGTCTTGACGTCGGCGCGATCGAGCACATCCACAATCAGATAGTCGAACAGCGCGACAAGGGCAAGGCAGTCCTTCTCGTTTCGCTTGAGCTGGACGAGGTCATGAGCCTGTCCGACCGCATCCTCGTCATGTACGAGGGCGAGATAGTCGGTCACCTTGACCCGAAAAAGACAACCATTCAGGAGCTCGGACTTTATATGTCCGGCGCCAAGAGAGACAGTGAGGGGGATAAGCAGTAATGAAAGAAAACAGACTGAAGACCCTTTACGAAAAGGACGGAACCAAAAAAGTTCTCGCCTCGCTCCTGTCCATACTGATAGGACTTTTCGTCGGCAGCCTCATCGTCGCCATCGTCGGCATGAGCAAGGACGATATGGGCGCAAAGAGCATCTGGGACGGCATCCGCATCATATTCGCCGGTCTGTTCAGCACCGGGCGCGACGCCACCGGCGCCCTGACATGGGGCTTTAACCCGACGAGCTTCGGCAATATGCTCTTCAGAGCCACCCCGCTGGTCATGACCGGTCTGTCGGTCGCGGTCGCGTTCAAAACCGGCCTGTTCAACATCGGCGCTCCCGGTCAGTACCTCATGGGCACCATGGTAACTCTGATGCTCGCACTGGGTATCCCCTCCGACGCCGTCAGCCCCGCTCTCATTTGGGTCATCGCCTTCCTCGGCGGTATGCTCGCGGGCGCACTTTGGGGCGCGATCCCCGGACTTGTCAAGGCATACCTCAATATTAACGAAGTCCTCGCGTGTATCATGACGAACTGGATCGCGGCAAACATCGTAACGTGGATGTTTGACATCTCCAACTTCAAGAACGTCACCGAGGGCACCAAGACAGGCTATATCTACAAGACCACCTTTAACGGCGTTGCCACCTCAAAGCTGGGGCTTGACAATCTCTTCCCAGGCTCGCAGGTAAACGGCGGCATCATAGTTGCGATAATCCTCGCGATACTCGTGTACATCATGATGAGCAAGACCACTCTCGGCTATGAGCTCAAGGCCTGCGGCTCGAACCGCCACTGCGCTCGCTACGCCGGCATCAAGGACAAGCGCAACATCGTGCTTTCCATGGCCATCTCCGGCGCGCTTGCCGCCGCGGGCGGTGCGCTGTACTACCTGTCGGGCAACACCGAGTTCTACTGGCAGACCTATCAGGCTCTCCCCTCCGAGGGCTTTAACGGCATCGCGGTCGCGCTGCTTGCAACGAACAATCCCATTGCCGTCATCTTCTCCGCAATGTTCATGTCCATGCTCAATATTGCGGGCCTGCAGCTTACTAACCTCACCTCGTATAACGAATACATCACCGACGTTATCATCGCAGCCATCGTTTACCTGAGCGCATTCTCGCTGGTTATCAGAATGTGGCTCGACGGCAGAAAAAAGCGCGGCGGCACGGAGGATGCAAAGCCCGCCGACGCAGCCAAGGCCGATGATGACGACGCAGAGGCCGAAGCTTCCGTCAAAGCTTCGGAACCCGAAATTGCCACGGAAGGAGGCGAGCAGGCATGATATTCCTCATTCAGCAAACCCTGCTTTACGCGGTCCCTCTTATGATCGTCGCGCTCGCAGGCTGCTTCTCCGAGCGAAGCGGTATCATCAACCTCGCACTTGAAGGTATTATGATATTCGGCGCATTTATCGGCGTTCTGTTCGTCCGCGAAATGCAGGCAAACGAGACCTTCCTCATTGCCAAAAAAGCGGGCGACTGGATGACCCTCCAGGGCCTTGAGCTTCTTGCGATGCTCGCCGCCGCCGTCATGGGCGCGGTGTTCTCGCTGCTGCTGAGCTTTGCCTCGATTAACCTCCGCGCCGACCAGACCATCGGCGGTACCGCACTGAACCTTTTGGCTCCCGCGCTCGTTCTGTTCTTCATCCGCATCATTGCAAATCAGAACGTCCTGCAGATGGCGACCGGCGACTCCGCAAGCTGGTTCATGCTCAAGAAATCGACCTTCGGCGTTGATAAAGCCACGGAGTGGAGCTTCCTCAAGGAGGTCCTTCTCAACAAGGCGTACCTTGCGACCTATGTCTGCATACTGCTGTTTATCATCCTGTCGGTCATTCTTTACAAGACCAAGTTCGGTCTGCGCCTGCGCTCCTGCGGCGAAAATCCGCAGGCTGCCGACTCGCTGGGCATTAACGTTTACCGCATGCGCTATGCGGGCACGACCATCTCCGGCGCTCTTGCCGGCATGGGCGGCTTCGTGTACGCTCTGACCACCGCAAACTGCTCGTCCAACGGCGACGTTGCCGGCTTCGGCTTCCTCGCTCTTGCGGTCATGATCTTCGGTAACTGGAAGCCGCTGAACATTGCAATGGCTTCGCTGCTGTTCGGTCTGTTCAAGTGTATCGCCGCGGCATACACCAGCCTTGATATAAACGGCGACGGTATCTACGCTCTTGCCGAGATCGGCATCAGCTCCCACCTGTACCGTATGCTCCCGTATATCATCACGCTGCTCGTGCTTGCATTCACCTCCAAGAGCTCCCGCGCTCCGAAGGCGGAAGGCATTCCCTACGAGAAGGGTCAGCGATAACGATTTTAAAGAAAAAAGCAAAATGAACTGCCCAAATTTATGCGGACAGTACAAAAAAGCCCCTATGTGGGAAATATTCAGTTTTAAGCGGAGTGGCGCAGCGTCAGCGGCGCCACTCCTATTCTATTCCGGATGCGCTCGTGGTTATAAAGGTAAATATATCTGTCGATCAAAGCATTTACTTTCCTGAATTTATTTGGTTTGCGCCGACAGATACACTCTGTTTTCAGACTGGAAAAGAAATTTTCTGCCATTGCGTTGTCGTAAGGATTTCCCTTCCCTGACATCGACGGCGTTATGCCGCAAGATCGAGTTAGCTTAAAATATCCGTGTGAAGAATATTGAAATCCCCGATCGCTGAGGAGCTGCAACTCCGCAGCGGCTGTCTTTTTCTCCTTCGTCATCGCAAGCCGGCTCGTATCCAATACAAGATTGACCGTCTGTCCGGAGCTGTCTGTTCAGCAAATTCTCGTACTATAGATAGCTGCGTACTTTACTTTCGGCCTCACATCCTTTCCGCCGCCGCTTCCATGCGCGATCGTTTGTTTTCCCTTTCTTCCTGACATGTAATTACCCCCTGACGTAGTTATCATCCTACATCAGGGGGCTTTTTGTTTATTGTCCGGTTTTACCGGAGCGGCTCAAAAGTGACGACCGTTTTTTAATTCATCAATCAATTCAGTTTTGGAAATAAACATCCGGCCGGGTACGCGTGGCAAAGCGGATAAGCTCGGCCGAATCAAGCTCGCAGCGGTTCATATCCACCGCACTCGGGCGGCTGTTGTCATAGTTCGTGTAGTAATATATGCCCTTATCGGCGCTGCAGCAAGAGGTATAGAGCGTTATCTCATACTCGCCCTCGGTCACCTCACAGCAGCCGCGCTGCTGCTCGACGGAGCCGAGGATATGGAAAAACTGGCTCACGCTGCTCGCCTCGTCCGAGGCAGAAACGGAGTTTGCGCGGGTGAAGGCGACGCGGACAAAGCGCGAGGCCGACGACAGATCGCCCGGCAGCCCCAGAGCACCCATGCCGCGGCTGTAGGCGCTCAGCTCAACGCCTCGGCAGAAGCGGTTTTCCGGCTGACGCGGCGAGAGCGCCATATAGTCGCAAAGGCGCTGCATCTGCTGTTCAAACGGCGGGTTATTCGTGAGAACGCCCACGGGGTTATCGTAGATTTTAAGCCCATCCTTCACGGATTCGATCGTGATGCTCCCGTGCTTATCGGAAAGCAGCCAATGCAGCTGCGCCGTGGGGAGCTTTTCGGAAAAAGGCGTGCCGGTGAGGTTTATTTTGCCGAGAAACTCGCGCGCCTGCACGACGCTTTCACACTGCGCGAGCACCCAGGGGATAAACTCAAACTGCGCAACGTCGCTCCCGTCGCCGCGCGGCGCGGCATAAACGGCGTTTCCGACGAAGTTGAGCCCCGCCATACACAAGCCGCGCTCGTTCATGGCGTCGTAGTAAAGCGGATAGCCGTCCGCGACGTGCGCCATGCCGATAACGGCAAAATGCTCCGCAAGCTTCAGTCCGCCGCTGAACTCAAGTGGAAAGCGGCGCGGCATCACGCAGATCTCGTCGCCGTAGGAAAACTCATAGTCAAGCGTGCGTCCGAAATAAAATCCGTCCGTCTTATAGGTCGCTGCCGTACACATTTTATTTATAATGCCCTCTTTCAATGCAGATAATAGCATTAGTATACCGTCAAATTGTTAATAAATCTACGTTGCGGGGCGCGGCGGCGGACTTATTTTTCCCTTCTGTGCTCCTTGATGCGCTCGAAGGCGGAGCGGTATTCCTTCTGGCTCAGGCGCGGGAAGGCGGATAGCAGATGGCGGTGGACAAGGTTCTTCTGCTCAAGCAGAGTGCGCAGCTTTTCGCGCAGCTCGGCTGCGTCCTGACGGGCGTCCTCACGGCGCTCCTTGGCCTTGAGCGTGCCGTCGGTGAGCTCGTCGCCGATGCCGTAGGACACGCGCTCGAGAGCCTTGGCGACCTCGTCGATGGCGCGCATATGAGCATCGAGCTTGAGTGCATTAAAGCCCGTTATTCCGAGGTCGGCAAGCAGCATCGCGGAGAGGATGCCGAGCATCACGTTGCCGTGAGTGTGCGGTATGCTCTGGATGAGAGTGACGAGCTTCATGACCATCGGGTGGAAGATATACAGAATGCACAGGCAGCCCACGCCCCACAGCAGAGAGAAGCCGAGGCAGACGTAGCCGCCGATATTAAAAGCATTGTCGCTGTAATCCCACAGGCGGGTGTGCATGAATTTCTCCGACACCCAGCCGACTATGAGCTCGAACACCGAGCAGATTATGACGCTGCCGAAATAGACGAGGAAAACCTTGTCCTGAACCGGCGTGAGCAGTAAAATGACCGCGACGAGACCGTAGCCGTATATGGGGCAGATGGGGCCTATGAGAAAGCCGCGGTTTACGAATTTGCCCATGCTGGCGGCGTGGAAAATGACCTCCACACACCAGCCGGCAAAGCCGTAAAGAAAGAACAGCCACAAAAGCTGCGTAAAGCTGTAAGTCATGCACATCAATCCTTTGCAAGAAATATTTCAGTATTATAGCGCAATGACAGAAAAATTGCAATATTCAATCTGCACAATTTTTTATTTTTGTCCGTCGGCGTACACATAAAATAATTCCGGTATTTTTTCGTTCACCGTGTTGATTTTCTTTCATTTGTATAGTAAAATATTATCATAAAAAGATAAGTTAGGAGCGTGATCATCTTGACGCCTTCAAAGCCCAAGAAAGAGGACAGGCGAGTGAAATACACAAAGCAGGCGATCCGCGACGGATTTTTGACCCTGCTTTCCCGCAAGCCCATCGAAAAAATCAGCGTGACGGAGATATGCCGTGAGGCGGACATCAACCGCGGCACCTTCTATGCGCACTATTCAGACCCCTATGAGCTCAAGCGGAGCATCGAAAACGAGCTGACCGACGCCATGCAGGAGCGGCTCGAGGAGCTCGGTCAGACGAGGCTCACCGCGATGCAGACCCTGCTTCTTCTCAAGGAGAAGGAGGAGCTGTGCCGCGTGTTCGCAGGTCCCTACGGCGACAATGCCGCGCTGCTCGGCATAATCGAAAAGCACACCGACGACTATCTTCTTCAGGAGCTGCACGCGCCCGAAAGACTCAGCGATTCGACGGAAAAATGTCTGCGCGGGCTGCTCGTTTCGTCTATATCCACGGTCGTGAAATATTGGCTCGACTCCGGAATGACGGCGACACCCGAGCGAGTGGCGTATGTGCTCGAGACTTACTGCAAGCACGGCATCGGGGGATTCGTGTCTCAGGCATAAGCCGCGCACTTTACATAACGTGTTGAAAACCATGTTGAAACTGTGCAAAACTCTTGATTTGTCAATGGTTTATTCATATCTTTAGCACAAAATTTGCGAGAAAGGACGAAAATCATGAGAAAAATGCTTGCCATGCTCATGGCACTGAGTATGACGCTCGGGCTGTGCGCGTGCCATAATTTCATAGATGACGAGAAAAAAACGCCCGTTCCGAGCTATGACGTCACGGTCAATTACAGCTACGCCGACGAGCAGCAGACCGACGAAAACGGCAGGGTCATTTTCACGCAGGCGATCGGCACGGCGGAGGTCCGCTCGAAGGACACGCGCGCTGCCGAGCGTATTAACGCGACTCTTGCCGAGCTGTACGTCCGCTTCCGCGACGACTCGCTTTACACTCAGAGGGTCGCGGCTGACCAGCACGACGGCAAGCCCGTCGAGCTCGGCTACTATGTCACCGCCGCCTCGCCGCGCTGCGACGTGAGAGTGCTCAGTCTCACCTTCGATGTTCTTCAGGACCTCGGCGGGGTGCACGCGGACTCCGTTCGCCTCAGCCGCAGCTTTAATGCCGACACCGGCGCGCTGCTTTCCCTCGGCGATATCACCAAAAACGAAGAGCAGCTCAAGACCTTTATCAAAAACTACGTCATCGGCCTTATGGCGGGAGACGAGTATCTGCTCAAGGACGGACAGAGCTACCTGTTTGACGACGCGCAGAGCGTTATCGGCACCATCGTTGACGACGGACAGAATTGGTACTTCAGCGACAAGGGTCTCGTCGTTTACGCAAACCCCTACGACATCGCGCCCTACGTCTACGGCGTTATGAGCTTTGATATCCCCTACGCCGCGCTTGAGGAGTTCATTTCGGCCGACTTCATGCCCGTTGCGTATGAGGGCGAAAACGGCATAGTCCTCGGCGATGCGGGCGGCGCGATCGACCCCGAGACCGTCAACATCCTCGACACGATAACCGTCGATCCCGATATGCAGAGCGTCATTCTCTCGGCAGAGGAAACGGTCTACAACGTGCGCATCTACACCGCCGAACGCACCCTGTGGCAGCGCAATTACCTGACCACCGGCGAGGGCGTCGATGTCATAAGCTCCATTCCCGACGTGCTGCCGAACATCGGCGTTTACTATCAGCTTGCCGACGGCACCGAGGTAACGCGCGGCATTTACCAGAGCGGCAAGGACGGCTCTATTATCCTCTCCGAAATAACCGAGGAGGAGCCGCTGTTCATCCCGATAAATCAGGATAAATAATCGCTTTAAACTCAAAAAACGGACACCGAATGGTGTCCGTTTTTCGTTTAATTTATCTTGCGTTATACGCCTCGATGCCCTTCCTGAGAAGCTCCATGCAGCGGGTGATGTCCTTCTCGTTTATGACATATGCCATGCGAATTTCATTAACGCCGGTGTGCGGAGTCTTGTAAAAGCTCTCGGCGGGGGTGAACATGAGCGTGTCGCCGTTATCGTCAAACTCCTCGAGCATCCATATCTGGAACTTCTCCGCGTCGTCAACGGGCAGCGCCGCCATGACATAGAACGCACCCTTCGGCTCGGAATACACAACACCGGGTATTTTCCTGAGCCCCTCCACGAGCGTATCCTTGCGCGCGCAGTATTCCCTGCGGACGCCGTCGAAATACTCGGGACCGACGGTGTACAGCGCGGCGGAGGCGACCTGATCTATGGTCGAGGCGCACAGGCGTCCCTGGCACCACTTCATCGCGTTGTTATAAAGCTCCTTGTTTCTCGTTATCACGCAGCCTATGCGCGCACCGCAGGCGGAGAAGCGCTTGGAGACGGAGTCGATGACGACGACGTTATCCTCATAGCCCTCAAGCCGGAGCAGGCTCATGAGCTTTTCGCCGCCGTAGACGAACTCGCGGTAGACCTCGTCGCCGATGATGAACAGGTCGTGCTCCCTGGCGATGTCGGCGAGGAGCTTGAGCTCCTCCTCGGTGAGCACCGTGCCGGTCGGATTGCCGGGGTTGGTGAAAAGGATCGCGCGGGTGTGCTCGTTTATGCAGGCCTCGATGCGCTCGCGCACGGCGAATTTATAGCCCTCCTCGGGCTTGGTGGTCACGGGGCGGATGGTCGCGCCGGTGAGCGTGACAAAGGTGGTGTAGTTCGGATAAAACGGCTCGGGAATGATGATCTCGTCGCCCTCGTCGAGGATGCAGGACAGAGCGATCTGAAGCGCCTCGGAGCCGCCGGTCGTGATGAGGATCTGCTTCTCGCTTATCTCGGCGCCGATGCCGCGGTAATACTTTGCGACCGCGCTGAGCATTTCGGGCACACCGTCGGACGGAGCGTAGGCCAGAACGGGCTGCGAGAAGCTCTTCACCGCGTCAAAAAATACCTCGGGCGTTGCGATGTCGGGCTGTCCGATGTTCAGGTGGTAAACCTTTTTGCCCTTCTTGACCGCCTCGGCGGCGTAGGGCGCGAACTTTCTCATCGGGGAAAGTCCGCATTTTTCGATCTTGCTTGAGAATTTCATGAGCGGGGTTTCCTTTCTGATTTTTATCCGTTATTTGTTATAAAAAATAATTGCCGCTGCAAATATTTCGTAATTCCGTTTTCATTCTACCACCGCACACATGGACATTCAACCGTTCCGAGGCAAAAAGATTGTCAACATTTCTCCATGAATTATTTTCCTGCCGAAACTATCTTTCCCTCGGAGGACAGCGTCACGACGCGCAGGGGCAGCTTCCTCCCCGAGGCCGCGGCGGCGAGCATGACGGCGCGCTCAAGCCCGCCGCAGCAGGGCACCTGCATTCGCACGAGCGTGACCGAGCGAACGTCGTTTGCGGCAAAGATCTCGCCGAGCTTTTCGGCGTAATCGACCGGGTCGAGCTTCGGGCAGCCTATGAGCGTGACGCTCCCACGCATGAAGTCCGAGTGGAATTTTTCATAGGCATACGCCGCGCAGTCAGCCGAAACGAGAATGTCCGCGCCGTCATAATACTCCGCCCTCACCGGCGCGAGCCGAAGCTGCACCGGCCAGTTGCGCACCGCCCGCTCTTCGACATTTTTCGCTGCCTGCGCAGCCTTCACCGCCGCCTCGTCATAGGGCGCGGCCTCGCGCTCGACAAAGCTGATGGCATTCATCGGGCACTCCGGCAGGCAGTCGCCCAGCCCGTCGCAATAGTCGTCGCGCATGAGCCTTGCCTTGCCGCCGACAAGCCCTATCGCGCCCTCGTGACACGCGCCCACGCACCTGCCGCATCCGTTGCACTTTTCCTCGTCGATGCTTATAACTCTTCTTATCATGAAAAAGCCCTCCGTTTCTTATTTCTTCGCAGTCAGTATATATCAATACGAAAAACGACCGTGTGGCATATACCACACGATCGTGTTTTCATCAGGTGTAATCCTCCAAGCGGCGGATACCGCCCTTCACGGGAACGTAGCTTTCAAGATAGTCCATCGCCTGCTGCGCGGTCTCGGCGACGCAGTACAGCTCAAGACAGTTTTTCGACATAAATCGAGCACCCGCAAGCTCCTCGAGCATTTTCAGCATCGTGTCGTAGCAGCCGTTGGTGTTCAGTATCACGATCGCGCGCTCATCCCGTCCGAGCTGCTTGAGCGTGAGCATTTCAAAAAACTCCTCAAGCGTGCCGATGCCGCCGGGCAGGACGATGCAGGCGCTCGATCTCTCCTGCATGAGCTGCTTGCGCTCGCGCATGGTCTCGGTGAAGATAAGCTCGGTGCAGTCGGGGTAGAGTATGCCCGGCTCGTCGAAAAACCTCGGCGCGATGCCGATGATTTCGCCGCCGCGCTCTCTTGCTCCGCGCGCACACGCGCCCATGAGCCCCTCCGCGCCGCCGCCGAAAACGATGCCGTCGCCGTGCTTGGCTATGGCCGCTCCCATTTCAAACGCCGCGTCGTAATAGCTTCTTTCAAGCTCTCGCGCGGACGCGCCGAAAATGCAGATATTCATCAGTCGTCCATGTCCTCGAAGGCGTCGAGACCCTTCTTTGCCTGAGGCTTATTGTCGCCGTGCTTGACGAAGATCATCGTCACGAAGCTCATAGCGACGAAGAATGCCGCGTAGGGGAAGAGCACGGTGTAGTCTATATGGCGCATAAGAGAGCCTGCAACGATGGGGGTCACGACCTGCGCCAGCATGGAGAAGGTGTAGTAATAGCCGGTGAACTTGCCGATATCCGAGCCGCGGCACATCTCGACGACCATGGGCAGGGAGTTGACGTTGATGGCAGCCCACGCAAGGCCGACGAGAGCAAAGACGATGAACATGATGATGTTTATCTCATTATAAGCCGTCGTCAGGAAGTAGCCCGAGCCGAAGCAGGCGGCCAGCAGGACGATGCCTGCCATGATGGTGCGCTTTCTGCCGACCTTGGAGGCGATGATGCCGATGGGGATATAGCTGATGACAGCGCCGCCGGTCGCGATGAGAAGGCAGGTCGAAGCGCCGCCGAGCGCCTGTCCCATGACCTTGCTGACGTAAGCGGTGAACCACGTTTCGACGCCGTTATAGCCGATAAACCACAGGGAGATGGAAACGAGCAGGAAGATGAGGCTCTTCTTGACGGGCTTGGGCAGGGTCTCGTTGCCGCTGCCGTCGTCCTCTGCGAGGTTCCATTCTGGGTGCTGCTTTTCAAGCTCGCGCTGCTCCTCGAGGAGCTTGGGCTCCTTTATCGTGAGGAAAAGAATTGCGATAGCAACGAACATGATCGCGGAAACGACCATGAAAAGGGGCTGGTAGTTGACATGGTCAAGACCTGCGACCTTGCTGTTGGGGTACATGACCGCGGCAACGCCGAGGTAGATGACGCCGCCGAGCGCGCCCATGAGGTTAATGATGGCATTGCCCTTGCTGCGCAGGGGCTTGGGAGTGATGTCCGGCATGAGCGCGACCGCGGGAGAGCGGTAGGTGCCCATTGCAACGAGCAGCAGACCGAGGACGACCACGAAGGAAACGGTCTTGAAGGTGCTCGGCGCCGCGGCGTAGCTGTTATCCAGCAGCGGCAGCAGGTTCATGAGAATGATGGCGCAGCCGGTACCGAAGAGGATAAACGGCATACGCTTGCCTATCTTCGTGTTCGTTCTGTCGGAGATCGCACCGAACAGAGGCAGCAGGAAGAGGGCGAGGACGTTATCGGCTGCCATGATGGCGCCCGAATAGGTCTCGTTGAGGTGGAAGGTGTTCGTCAGGATGAGGGGCACGATGCTGTTGTACATCTGCCAGAACGCGCAGATGGACAGGAACGCAAAGCCCGTCAGAATAGTTCGTTTGTTGTCCAGTTTCATTTTCTCTGCCAATCCTTATTTTAAATAGTGTGCTTTCCAATTTTACACCAAATTTCGCTCAAGCACAACAGCAAAATTTAATATAATATGTTTGACTGATCTGCCGCCGCGGTGTAAAATGCACTTATATGAATTTACCCATTTGGAGGTGCCATTATGAAAAATCAGGTGAGCGCCATGAAGCTTGCCGCTCTTGCGGGAGCAGCCGCCGTCGGCGGTCTTGTTTATATCATCGCTCCGGGCAAAATACGCAGAAAGCAGAAAGAGCCCTTTATGAAGAAAAACTTTGCGCACCGCGGTCTGCATAAGCGCGACAAGTCCGTGCCCGAGAACTCGCTGGCAGCGTTTGAGCGCGCCGCGTCCTACGGCTACGGCATCGAGCTCGACGTTCAGCTGTCCAAGGACGGCGAGGTCGTCGTTTTCCATGACGATACCCTCAACCGCGTCTGCGGCGTCGATGCGAGAGTCGATCAGCTGACCCTTGAGGAGCTTCAGAAGCTGAGCCTTTGCGGAACACAGGAGACCATCCCCCTGTTTTCCGACGTGCTCAAGACCGTTCGCGGCCGCGGTGCTCTCATAGTCGAGCTCAAAAACGGCAAGCGCAACAAGGAGCTGTGCGAAAAGACCTATGCCCTGCTGCGCCGCTACACCGGCGACTACTGCATCGAGAGCTTTAACCCCTTCATCGTGCGCTGGTTCAGGATAAACGCCCCCGAGGTCGTTCGCGGTCAGCTCGCAAACCCGCCCGCGGATTACCACGGCGAGGTCAACCCCGTCTCCGCGTTCATTCTCGGAAACGTCCTGCTCAACTTCCTCGCCCGCCCGCAGTTTATCGCCTATAAGATCACCAAAAAGCCCTTCACCGTCAAGCTGTGCGAGGCGCTCGGCGCAATGCGTGTGTGCTGGACGAGCCACGAATGGGCAAACGAAAAGGGCAACGACACCGTCATTTTCGAGTTCTATAAGCCCGGCGTTAAGTTTAAAAAGTAATAAGGCCGGCTGAGGCAAAAAAACATACGGTTTTGAGCGGCTCTTTTCCGCCCATGCTTCACAAAAAATCTCGGTAATACACAAAGTATTGCCGAGATTTTGTTATTTTGCCTGAGCAAAAAATTTCTCGCTCAAAACTGCGCAGCACCTGAAAAGACGGAGCGTGTGCGAGGTCAAGGCACGGCGGCACAGGCATACTTTGTGTCCGGCAAGCCACGCAGCGATGACATTCGTGTGCGCTCCGTCTTTTCAGGCGTGTGTTTTCTTATCTCAACCGACCTTCCGGAGGGCTTCGTTATTTTATATATTGCGATATATCTCGGCGCATTATCAAATCACGAAAGACCGTTTCGCCGAGGAGAAAGTCATGCTCGCCGTGCTCGTAAAAGCCGTTTTTCCTATAAAACGCGAGTGCCTTGGCGTTCTTGTCCCAAACACCGAGCCAGACGTATTTTTTGCCGCCGCGCCGCGCCTCATCGAGAGCCGCCTCCATAAGACGCCCTCCCAGCCCCGTGCCGTGATAGCGCGCATAGGCGTATATCCGCTCGATCTCAAGCGAGTCGGGGTCGTGTATATCCCCCTGCGCGGGCGCCTCGTTGAGCTTCACATAGCCCGCCGCCGCGCCGTCGCAAAGAGCGCAGATAAAAAGCGATGCGGGGTTTTGAAGCTGCGCCCTGACGCTCTCGGGCGAGAGCGCCGTCTGTATATAATTGCGCATATCCGTTTCGCTGCAATCGCCCGCGAAGGTCTCGCAAAAGGTCTGCGCGGCAAGCTCTCTGAGCATTTCCGTGTCCTGCTCGGTGCAGGCTCTGAGCACTGTCTCCAAGTCCGTTCCTCCCGAAATGAAATCTCAAAAACGCCCGAAAGAAAAGTCTTTCGGGCGTTTAGTTTTGTGAGCTTAAAATTTACTCCGCCTTTGCGGCTGCGCCGGTCTTGGTGCCGATGGCAGCGCGCAGGATGAACAGAGCCGCGATGGTCATGACGAAACCGATGGGCAGGCAGATCCATGCGTTCTTGATGAAGCCCGCAAGGATGAAGTTAATGAAGCTGATGACGGCGACGGTGACCGCATAGGGAAGCTGGGTGCGAACGTGCTCGATGTGGTTGCAGTTTGCACCGGCAGACGCCATGATGGTCGTGTCGGAGATGGGGGAGCAGTGGTCGCCGCAGACAGCGCCGGCAAGGCAGGCGGAGATGCCGATCATGAGCAGAGGATCGCCGACCTTGAAGATGGGCAGAACGATGGGGATGAGGATGCCGAAGGTGCCCCAGCTCGTGCCGGTGGAGAAAGCCAGCAGGCAGGCGACAACGAAAATGATCGCCGGAAGCATGTTGAACAGGCCGGCAGAAGCAGCCTTCATGACGCCCTCAACATAGGTCGCGGCGCCGAGCAGACCGGTCATGTTCTTCAGGGTAACGGCAAAGGTCAGGATGAGGATCGCGGGTACCATTGCGTTAAAGCCCTTGACCGCACAGGCCATTGCATCCTTGAAGGAGGTGATGCGGCGGCAGATGAGGTAAACGATGGTGAAAACGAGTGCAACGAGGGAGCCCCATGGCAGACCGACGAAGGCGTCGGTGTTGCCGAACGCGCCGACAAAGTCGCCCGCGACGCCGCTCTCGGCATCCCAGAAGCCGCCGACGTACATAAGGCCGATGATGCACATTGCGATGAGCACAATGATGGGGATGAGCATATCCCACAGAGTTGCCTTGGTATTTTCGATCTCCTCGTCGTTGCCGAGAGAGCCGAGGTTGCCCTTGAGCGCCTCAAGCTCGCACTTTGCCATGGGACCGTAGTCGAAGCCCATGACGATCATGCCGATGACAAACACGAAGGTCAGCAGAGAATAGAAGTTAAACGGGATAGCCTGAATGAAAAGCTGAATACCGGATATGCCGGCGTCGAGGTCCTCCGCAACACCGGAGACTGCCGCCGCCCAGCTCGATACGGGGGCGATCATGCAGACGGGAGCCGCGGTGGCGTCGATGATGTACGCAAGCTTTGCGCGGGAGACCTTCTGGTTATCGGTCAGGGGGCGCATGACAGAGCCGACGGTCAGGCAGTTGAAGTAGTCATCAATGAAAATGAGAACGCCGAGGACGAAGGTGGCGAGCAGGGTGCCGGCGCGGCCCTTGACGTGCTTTGCCGCCCACTTGCCGAACGCCGCAGCCGCGCCCGTGGAGTTTACCAGCGCGACCATGATGCCGAGAATAACGAGGAACATGAAAATGCCCGCGTTTTCCGAGATCGCGGGGGTGAAGCCCTCGGTTATCATCGCGTCGAGCGTGCCGACGGGGTTGAAGTTTGCCACGAACAGCGCGCCGACGAGGATGCCGACGAACAGCGAGCTGAAAGTCTCCTTGGTGATCAGCGCCAGACCGATGGCGACGATCGGCGGGACCAGAGCCCAGAAGGTGTTTACGAATTGCATGATGTTTCTTTCCTTTACTCTTTATTTTGAACAAAAAAATCGAGCCATGATGCGATCATGACTCAACAGAAAATAAACATCTTGCCGGATCATGACAGCTCTCCGCGTTAGCGACAGTATGCAGAATGTTCTCCTGCATCCCAGGTGTCCGACCTCGGGAGGATCGGGTCCTTCGGCGACAGCCCCTTTCGCTTCACGCTTCCCTGCGTTTTGACAAAGCTACTGATGACGATCGCGCCTCTATCATGTCTTGTTCAATTTGTGTCCATTATATATGCAAATTTACCTTTGTCAAGCCCCTATTAACATTTTATTTATATTCTTTCGACATCTTTCGCCCTTGTTAATCATGCTTTACGATGATAAAATAGAAAAAAACGAAAAGAGGTCGCTTTTTATGAGATACGGTTTCATAGGCTTGGGCAACATGGCAAGCGCGATAATCGCCGGCATGGCTGCCTGCGGAAGGTTCAAAAACGATTACCTTTACGGATATAACCGCTCCGAGGCAAAGACCCTCGCGCTCAAGGAAAAGCACGGGATAATCCCCTGCGCAAGCGCCGCCGACGTCGTGCAGAAGTCCGATGTCATCGTGCTCGCGGTAAAGCCGCAGGTCATGCCGGGCGTGATCGAGGAAATAAGCAAGAGCGTCACCAAGGACAAGCTCGTCCTCACCATCGCCGCCGGAAAAAGCACCGAATGGTACGAGGAGCGCCTTGCAAAGGGCGTGCCCGTCGTGCGCATCATGCCGAACATAAACGCCAAGGTCAAGGCGTCCGTCACCGCCGTTTGCGGCGGCAAGGCGGCGGGAGAGGCGCAGCTGAAGATAGCGGACGCGATATTCTCCGGCGTCGGCAAGGTGTATCACATCGAGGAAAAGCTCTTCCCCGCCTTCGGCGCGCTCGGCGGAGCCTCCGGCGCGTTCGTGCTCATGTATATAGACGCTCTCGCGGAGGCGGGAGTGCGCGCGGGCTTTGCAAGACCCCTCGCCGAGGAGATCGCCTGCGCCACCGTGATGGGCAGCTCCGCCCTTGCGATGGACAGCTCCGAGCACCCCATCGCGCTCATGAACAAGGTCTGCTCCCCCGGCGGCACCACCATCGAGGGCGTGTGCAAGCTGCGTGAGCTCGGCTTCGACTCCGCCGTCCAGCAGGCCCTCCGGGCCATCATAGATAAAGACCTGTTTTTGGAGGCGAACTGACTCTATTGCCATAGGGGCGATGGCGCATTGACGCTTCTACCGATATGGTTTTTGCGGTATCACGGTATCGAAAATACCGGCAAAACCATATCTGCCGCGCTCCCCTTGAGTGCTGTCTTGGTCGGAAGTCCGTTACCGTGACACCGCAGTATAATCTATTTCCAATGTAGGTGGCGCCATTGCCTCCACGGCAGTGGCGGGCGACCAATGGTCGCCCCTACATTCTCGTCGGAAGTGCAATCAACGCCGTAGGGGCGAGCATTGCTCGCCCGCATGGTCGGAATTAATGGTTATTTGAAATGCCGAAAAGACACGGCAGCGTAATTTCCACGGCATTGCCTTCCCCTTGAGGGGAAGGTGGGTCGGAGCGAAGCGGAGAGCCGGATGAGGTGTTTATATTCCTTACTAAAAAATATATTAATTCACCTCATCAGTCAGCTATCGCTGACAGCTCCCTTTACGCAAGGGAGCCAATGACGCACTACGATAGTGCGCGGCAACTACGGTTTCCTCCGCGCCCTCGTAACCGAGCAACCGCAAAAGATGTATAGGTATAATCCTAAGATGAACTGCCCCTCGCGGCGAGCGAGCCGTGCACCTGCAATATGCGTATCGGTAAAACCTCAAGGCGCATCGCCGCTGCGGCAACAGGTGCGGAGGCAGCAGGAGCTGCACGCGGGCTTGCGGGCGGTACAGACGGCGCGTCCGTGCAGGACGAGACGGTGGCAGAAATCCGAGCTCTTTTCGGGCGGGAGCTGCCGCCGAAGCTCCGCCTCTATCTTCGCGGGGTCCTTGAGATCATCGACGAGCCCGAGGCGGTTTGAAATTCTGATGCAGTGCGTGTCCACGACGACCGAGCCCGGGACGCGGTAAAGATCGCCGAGGATGAGATTGGCGGTTTTGCGCCCGACCCCGGGCAGCGTGAGCAGCTCGTCCATGTTATCGGGCACCCTGCCGCCGAAGCGCTCTGTCAGCATCCTCGCGCTGCCGACAATGTCGTGCGCCTTGGCGCGGTAAAAGCCGCAGGAGTGAACATACTCCTCGACCTCCGCGACGTCGGCTTCGGCGAAGCTCTCGAGCGTCGGGAAGCGCGCAAACAGCGCCGGAGTTATCTCATTGACCCGCGCATCGGTGCACTGAGCCGCAAGACGCACGGAAAACAGTAATTCATAATCCTTTTTATAATCGAGCGTGCATTCGGCCAGAGGATAGCACTCCTCCAAACGCCGGACTATCTCCGACACCTGCTGCTTTGTACGCATTATCATCACCTCGCACCCATTTTACCACACATGCCGTGCCATGCGCCAGCGCAAATGCGACACGGCTCGGGAGAAGCATATGTATAAACCTCTTGCAGACGAAATAAGACCCCGCAGCCTCGACGAGGTGGTCGGGCAGAAGCACATCCTCGGCGGCAACGGGCTGCTGCGCCGAATAATCGAAAGCGGCGACATTCCGAACATGATCTTCTACGGCCCGTCGGGCACGGGCAAGACGACGGTCGCGCGCATAATCGCGGAGAAAACGAACCGCACCCTGCGCAAGCTCAACGCCACCACCGCGGGGCTTGCCGACATTAAGGAGATCATCGCCGAGCTCGACACGCTCCTGACCCCTGGCGGCGTGCTGCTGTACCTCGACGAGATCCAGTATTTCAACAAAAAGCAGCAGCAATCGCTGCTGGAGTTCATCGAGGACGGGCGCATCACGCTCATCGCCTCAACGACGGAAAACCCGTATTTCTGCGTGTTCGGAGCTATCCTCAGCCGCTCGACGGTGTTCGAATTCAAGCCCGTAGCCCCCGAGGAGGCGCAGCACGCGGTCGAGCGCGCATTCAAGCTGCTTGCCGAGAAAAAAGGCGTGACGCCCGAGCTTGAGCCGGGCGCGGCGCTGCGGATAAGTCAGGCCTGCGGCGGGGACGTGCGCAAGGCGATAAACGCGGTGGAGCTGCTGTTTTCCGCCGCCGTGAGGCGGGACGGCAGGGCGCTCATAACGCTTGAGGATGCACGGGCGGTGACCCAGCGCAGCGCGATGCGCTATGACCGCGACGGCGACGAGCATTTTGACGCGCTGTCGGCGCTAATGAAGTCCATGCGCGGCTCCGATCCGGACGCGGCGCTGCACTATCTTGCGCGGCTGCTGGAGGCGGGCGACCTCATCGGCGCGTGCCGCCGCATACTGTGCTCGGCCAGCGAGGACATCGGTCTTGCCTATCCGCAGGCGGTGCCGATCGTCAAGGCCTGCGTTGACTCCGCGCTCCAGCTCGGCATGCCCGAGGCTCGGCTGCCGCTTGCCGAGGCGGTCATTTTCCTCGCCACCGCGCCCAAATCGAACAGCGCATACATGGCGATAAACGCCGCCATCGCCGACGTTCGCGCGGGCAAAAGCGGGCCGCCGCCGCGCGAGCTTCAGAACGTGCACGCCGACGGTGCGGGCTTCGAGCGCGAGCAGGGCTATAAATACCCCCACGACTTCCCCGCACACTGGGTGCGCCAGCAGTATCTGCCCGACGCGCTTCGCGGCACGCGGTATTACGGCTTCGGCGACAACAAGATCGAGCAGGCCGCGAAAAAATACTGGGACGAGATAAAAAAGTGAGGTGGCAAAAATGCCGATGGACATTCAGGTCGGCGACGTGCTGACGATGAAAAAAGCCCATCCCTGCGGCGAAAAGCGCTGGCAGGTGCTGCGCATCGGCGCCGATTTCAAGCTCCGCTGCCTCGGCTGCGGGCACGAAGTCATGGGCGCGCGCAGTAAGTTCGAGAAAAATATCCGCGCCGTTGAGCGCGACGGGAGAACGCTGTGATTCGGGCGTTTTCCGCCATAAAAACCGTTACGGAGGTGTATCGCCATGCGCGATCCTAATAAATTCAGACAAGTGGCTCTGCCGCTGTTTTTCATTGCGATCCTCGCCGCGCTGCTTCTGCTGTCGTATGTTGACAGCGAGGTGATCCCCATCATCGTCATGCTGCTTGCGGTCGCGTTCGTCGTGTCGTTTCTGCTGTTCTGGCGCTGTCCGAAGTGCCATAAAATGCTGCCCAACGGCACCCTCAAGCACTGCCCCTTCTGCGGCTGTAAATTCGGCGACGACGATGAAAACGAATAAGTAAAAAACCTGTGCAGCGAAAAAAATCGCTGCACAGGTTTTTTGATGGCACCTTGACGCACCTACCGATACGGTTATTGCGAGTGCTCTGCCACTCGCCGTGGCGGACAGAGCGCCATAAAACCCTGTTAACACATTCTGCGTTCAAAAAATTTCATTGTGTTGCTCCTTTCTGATCGCGGAATACAGGCTTGTATGCCTTTGTTTTAAGGGGACTGAATTTAGTCTCCTTTGCTTTTGATGTACAGCTCTAATGCTTCGCGGATTATTGGCGTTACCCCTTCGGCACCCTTGTGCAATTCCATGAAGTCAATTATTTTACTGTCTGTGTCATATCGCAAGTTAACGCGATAGGTTTTGTAATTTTCGCGCAGCCAGCGAGATTTTGCGTCACTGCTTGTTTTACCTATTGACTCCACCCCCTCGGCGGTGATATTATAAAATCGAAAGGGCGAGACCTATGCGGTCAGCTCGGCAGGTTAATAATCTTTAATAAGACCGTCACCGGGCCGGGTGGCGGTTATTTCTTTTTGGTTATGTTAATAACTCCAAAGATAACAACGGCTAACAGGTTAAGCAGTGCGAGGACTTCTAAAACCGTCATGTTGTCACCTCCTCGTATGTAGGAGGCTTCGCCGTTCCCCTCTTGACATGCCAAAGCATAGCATACAAGCTTGTATGCCTCAAGCATTTTCTGAAAAATTTTTCGGTTGCAGCTCCTTTTTATGTCACATACTCAATTGAGTATGTGTATTTTTAAGGGATTAGGCATCCCTTAAAAAATTCTCGATTGCTTCAAGCAAAACGCTTGCCTGTGATACGCCTTGCTCCCGGCACTTAGCTTTAAAAGCTATTACCGTGTCCCGCGGCAGCTCGGCTTGAACTTTGCTGTAAACGCGGTCGTTGTATCGGCGCTTCACTTCCGTGCTGGTGGTGGTTTTTCGCGGCGTTGTCGTCATCTCCTTTACGGTGGGGGAGCGGTTGCCCGCCCCCGCGCTGCGATTAGTCTTTTGCGCTCGGCTTGTACTGTTCTTTGCCGCTCTCGACCCACAGAATGAAATCGTTGATGCTCCTTTCATCCCATCCTGCGGCGCGCAAGCCAAGAATGATGCGGGACGCTTCCGCCATGTTCCTTTTCATGGCCTCCTTTCTGTGTCGTTTGCCTGTTGGCATTTTTAAATCGGCATACTCGATGCAGTATGTTAAGTCCTTTTTGCCGCATTTGGAGGATTGCACAAACGCAAGCCACCAAAACGTGGCAATTTGCGCGAATAAGCCCAAGCTGCCGCCGTCGGCGGTGTATCGCAAAAATTTTGCGTACTGTTATTACGTTATCTCGGTTACTGTTCTTCCGACGAAACCATAACAGCGGGCGAACAATGGTCGCCCCTACATTATCGTCGGAAGTGCAGGCAATATCGTAGGGGCGAGCATTGCTCGCCCGCATGGTCGGAAATATCGGTTATTTGAAATGCCGAAAAGACAAGACATCGCAATTGCCACGGCACTTGCCTTCCCCTTGAGGGGAAGGTGGGTCGGAGCGAAGCGGAGAGCCGGATGAGGTGTTTATATTCCCTACAAAAAGGCTTTAAATCACCTCATCAGTCAGGCTTACGCCTGACAGCTTCCCCTCAAGGGGAAGCCAAGCCACTGCCGTGGAGGCAATAGCGCCTCCGCATTCTCGTAACCGTGCCGACACAATAAATGTATCGGCAAAATCCAAAGGCGCATCGCTCCTGCGGCAGCAGAAAATTTCTTGACGGAGGAATGGTTTCGGGATTAAAATTATCCGCGAAAGGAGCTGTGCTCAGTGGAAAAGAACCTCACGACAGGCAGCGTATTCAAAACCATCGTCGTATTCTCGCTGCCGTACTTTTTATCATACTTTCTGCAAACGCTTTACGGTCTCGCGGACCTGTTCATAATCGGGCAGTTCTGCGGCGTCGCGGCGACGACCGCAGTAAGCATCGGAAGCCAGGTAATGCATATGCTCACGGTCATGCTCGTCGGACTTGCGATGGGCACGACGGTCTGCATCGGGCAGGCCGTCGGCGCAGGCGACAAGCGCAAAGCATCAAGCAGCATCGGCAACACGATAACGCTCTTTCTCGGCGTCTCGGTCGTGCTCACGGCAGCGCTCATTGCGCTCGTGCGCCCCATCGTCGCCGTCATGTCGACCCCCGAGGCGGCGGTCGCGGGCACGGTGAGCTACCTTGTCGTCTGCTTCGCCGGCATACCGTTCATAACCGCCTACAACATCATAAGCAGCATTTTCCGCGGCATGGGCGACAGCCGAAGCCCGATGATATTCATCGCCGTTGCGTGCGCGGCAAACATCGCACTTGATTACCTTTTCATCGGCGCAATGCAGCTCGGCCCAACGGGTGCCGCGCTCGGCACGACCTGCGCGCAGGCCGTTAGCGTCGCCGTTTCTCTCGCCGCCATCCGCCGCCGCAGAAGCATCACGCTCGAGCGAGGCGATCTTCGGCCGCGCCGCGAAACGATGGGCAAGCTCCTCGGCATCGGAGTGCCGATAATGCTCCAGGACGGGCTCATCCAGATCGCGTTCATTCTCATAACCGTCATCGCAAACCGCCGCGGACTCACGGACGCCGCCGCGGTCGGCATCGTCGAAAAATTCATCGGCTTTGTGTTCCTCGTGCCGTCGTCGATGCTCTCGACGGTCTCCGCGCTCGACGCGCAGAACATCGGCGCGGGCAAGCTCGACCGCGCACGCAAAACGCTGTTTTACGCCATCGCCATCGCCGCGGGCTTCGGCATCGCCGTGAGCATCCTCGTCCAGTTTATCGCAGAGCCCATTGTGGGGCTGTTCACCGACGACGAGGCGGTCATCACCGCCGGCGGACCGTATCTGCGCGGCTATATCTTCGACTGCGCCCTCGCGGGAGTGCACTTCTGCTTCAGCGGCTATTTCTGCGCCTGCGGCAGGTCGATGATCTCCTTTGCGCACAACATAAGCTCCGTCGCTCTCGTGCGCGTGCCCGGCGCATATCTTACCTCGAAAATGTTCCCGACGACGCTGCTGCCGATGGGGCTTGCCACCGCCGCGGGCTCGCTCGTGTCGGTCGTGATCTGCGTCATCGCCTACCTAATCCTCTCTCCTGCCCGCCACCATTGCCATGGGGGCAATAGCGCCACCGACAATGGCGGTTGATTAAACTGCGGTGTCTCGGTAACGGACTGCGACAGTTTTGTCGGTACCCTCGTAACCGAGCCACCGCAAAAGATGTATCGGTAGGTGCGTTAAGGCGCATCGCCCCTATGGCAATAGGGAGATGAGACGGCGGAGCTCGGCGTCGAACAGGGCGACGTGGTAGCCGTCAACGAAGCGGTGGTTTAGCTCCAGCGTCATGCCGAGAGTCTTTCGGCCGCTGCCGTCGTCGGTGAATTTGCCCCACGAAACGCGCGGTATCGCGTCGTCGGGGTCAAAATGCCGCTCGTGCGAGAGCGCGGTCAGGTCGAGCCACGGCAGGGACGAAATATAAATGAGGTTCTCCCCCTCCGCTTCCATGTCGATAAAGCCACGCTGCGCCTCGCTGCGGCGCTTGGCCTCCCGGCAGAATTCGACAACACCGCCCTCGCAGGGCACGGTGACGATGCGGAAAAGCTCGCTGCCCGCGCTCATGTCGGTAAAGCTCGGCACGCGCTCACGAAACAGCACTATCTCGCCGTCGAGCTTTGCGTAGCGAAATGCCTCGACTGAGTTTATCGCCCGCGTCACGAGGCAGGTAAGAGCGAGGTAAAACGACACGGAGTTTGCCTTGGCAAAATCGTACACCTGCGTCACGTCGAGCCTGTACGCAAGGTTATAAAACGGCCGGTCGGCCGCGGAGAAAAATTCAAACAGCTCGCGGCGCCGCCACGTCTTGTAATCAATGATCTCATAGCCTTCGTTATTCATTTCACGCCTCCTTTATCATAGAGAGATTTTAAATTATTCCGCCGCAAAAATCAATGCCCGCTCCCGCACTGCGGAGCACGGCCGAACCCGCAAGACCCCGACGGTGTCCTTATGCCGTCGGTTTTTTTGCTCAGAGCGCGGCGGTGCGGTGCAAATGCGCAAGCTACTGTTGAAAAACGCGGAGATTGTGCTATAATAAACTATTATTATATTGTTGGGTAAACTACACCCCAATGGAGGTTTTAAGTAATATGGCAAAGAAACAGTTTAAAGCGGAGAGCAAAAGACTGCTCGACCTGATGATCAATTCCATCTATACGAACAAGGAGATCTTCCTGCGAGAGATCATCTCCAACGCATCCGATGCGATAGACAAGCTGTGCTACCTTTCGCTGACGGACGACAAGGTCGGGCTGGAGCGCTCGGACTACCGCATCCGCATCACCGTTGACAAGGACGCGCGCACCATTACCGTTTCCGATAACGGCATCGGCATGAGTCAGGACGAGGCGGAGAAGAACCTCGGCGTTATCGCAAAGAGCGGCTCTTTTAAGTTCAAAAGCGAGCTGAGCGAGGAGGATAAGCAGAACGACGACCTTTCCATCATCGGTCAGTTCGGCGTCGGCTTCTACTCCGCGTTCATGGTCGCCGATAAGGTCACCGTCATCACCAAGAAATACGGCGAGGAGACGGGCGTCAAGTGGGAAAGCACCGGCGCGGACGGCTACACCGTTTCCGAGTACGACAAGTACAGACCCGGCACGGACGTCATCATGCACATCAAGGAAGACACCGACGAGGAGATTTACGGCTCCTACCTCGAGATATGGAAGCTCAAGGCCCTCGTCAAGAAATACTCCGACTATGTCCGCTGGCCCATCGTCATGGACATCACCCATCAGGAGCAGCAGCCCACCGGCGAGGAGGACAAGGACGGCAAGCCCGTCATGCACACCGTAAACGTCACCGCGCCCGAGACCGTCAACTCCATGGTGCCCATCTGGCAGAGAGCCAAGACCGAGGTCACCGACGAGCAGTGCGCCGAGTGGTACAAGGAGACCAACCGCGATCAGACCGACCCTGCATCCATACTGCGCATAAACGCCGAGGGCGTCGTTTCCTACAAGGCGATGCTGTTTATCCCCGGCAAGGACATCGACAACGCCATCTCCGGCGCGACCAAGAAGGGCGTTAAGCTCTACTGCAACGGCGTGCTCATCATGGAGGACTGCGACAAGCTCCTGCACGATTACTTCGAGTTCGTGCGCGGCGTGGTCGATTCCCCCGACCTGAGCCTGAACATCTCCCGCGAGGTGCTTCAGCACAACCGCCAGCTCAAGGTCATCGGTCAGAACCTCGAAAAGAAGATCAAGGCAGACCTCGAAAAGATGCTGCATGACGATCGCCCGAAGTACGAGAATTTCTGGCACAACTTCGGCATCCACATCAAGTGCGGCGTCTGCGACGAGTACGGCCGCTACACCGATTTCCTCAAGGATCTGCTGCTGTTCTACACCTCCGAGGACACCATGCACACGCTCAAGGAGTACGTCGACAATATGCCCGAGAGCCAGAAGGCGATCTACTTCGCCTCAGCCGAGTCCGTCAAGAAGGCCATGGCGCTGCCGCAGTGCGAGGAGGTCCGCTCCCGCGGCTATGAGATACTCTACCTCGACCACCCCATCGACGAGACCGTGCTCATGCAGCTTCGCAGCTTCGAGGGCAAGGGCTTCGTGAACGTCCTCACCGAGGATCTCGGCTTCCAGACCGAGGAGGAGAAGAAGGCCGCAGAGGAAAAGGTCGTCGAGAATAAGGAGTTCCTCGACTTCGTGTGCGAGAGCATCGGCGACGAGAAGCTCAAGCAGGTCACCCTCTCCAGCAAGCTCGTTTCCTCCGCCTGCTGCCTGACCTCCACCGGCGGCTTCACCCTCGAGATGGAGAAATATTTCCGCAACGCACCGAGCGAGGAGATGCGCAAGCTGCGCGCAGACCGCGTGCTCGAGCTCAACGAGACGCACCCTGCATACCTCGCCGTCAAGAACGCTTACGATAACGGCGACAAGGACAGAGCCGCAGCGCTCGCCAAGATCCTTTACGCGCAGTCCGAGCTCGTCGCCGGCGTCGAGGTCGAAGACCCCAACGCATACTCAGAGCTCGTCTGCTCCCTCTTCTAACTGCTCGCCGCAGGGGCGATGCGCTACCGACAATGGCGGTAGACTAAACTGCGGCGACACGGTGACGGACTGCCGACTAAGGCGCAACAACGGGCGAGCAATGCTCGCCCCTACAGTATTGTCGTGAGTGCCGACTAAGACCGCACCCCAATAGTGCGACAGCCTTACGGTTTCGTCGGCACCCTCGTAACCGAGCTGACGCAATAAGTGTATCGGTAGGAGCATCAAGGCGAACTGCCCCTGCGGCGAGCAGCGGGCAAGCGCAATATATGTATAGGATCAATGCTAAAGCGTAACTAAAAATGAGAGATAGACTTGGAATTTACATTCACATACCGTTTTGCGTGTCCAAATGCGGATACTGCGATTTCTACTCGATAGCGGGCGGCAAGCAGAAGATGCTGGACTATCAGTCGGCGCTGCTGTCGCACATAAGCGAGTCTGCGGACATCATGCAGGGCTACGAGATCGACAGCATCTACATCGGCGGCGGCACGCCGAGCTGCTACGGCGCAAAGCGCATTGTCGAGATCCTCGACGAGCTCAAGCGCATGGGCAACGTGCGCCTTGACTCGGAGATAACCGTCGAGGTGAACCCCGACACGGTGCGCCTTGACGAGCTGAAGCTCCTGCGCTCGGAGGGCGTGAACAGGCTCTCTGTCGGTGTGCAGTCGGCAAACAACGACATCCTCAAGATAATCGGCAGACGGCACAACTTCCTTCAGGCGCAGATCGCCGTTGAAACAGCGCGCACGGCAGGCTTTGAGAACGTGAGCCTTGATCTCATTTACGGACTGCCGAGCCAGACCAAGGGCGACTGGGCGGAGACCCTGTCCAAGGCGCTGGAGCTGCATCCGGAGCATCTTTCGTGCTACTGCCTCAAGCTCGAGGAGGGCACGCCCATGCACCGCAGCTACCTCGGCTCCCCGCTCATCCCCGACGAGGACGAGCAGGCGGATATGTACCTGTACACGACGGACGTGCTCAAGAGCTACGGCTTCGAGCAGTACGAGATATCAAACTTTGCCATCCCCGGCTACGAGTCGCGCCACAACCTCAAGTACTGGCAGCTCGGCGATTACATGGGCTTCGGTCCGGGCGCACACTCGTGTGTGAACGGCGTGAGATACAGCTATGTGCGCGATATCGACAAATATGTGAGCGCCGTCATAGGCGACAGCATGATAATCGACGAGTACGAGCACATTGTGCCGATACAGCGCGCGACGGAGTACCTTATGCTCGGAATGCGCACGTCCTACGGCGTGTCCGAGAGCGATTACCACAGGATATACCGCAGCGACTGGGCTCCCATCGAGGAGACCTTCGAGCTGTTCCGCCGCAAGGGCTGGGCGGAGAAGAGCGAGGATCGCTGGCACCTAACGCCGGCGGGCTTTCTCGTTTCAAACGTGCTCATAAACGCCGTTTTGGAGGCACAAACGGGCGCAAAGGTAGAAAACAACCCATGGATGAAGGAGTTTTTCCGACGCGAGAAGAAGCAGGAGCTGCCCGAGGGCGAGTACGAGCGCTTCAGCTCCGTTTACAGGAATAAGTCCGACGCTTGAGCAGGAGGCATGGCATGGCAAAGGGCAAACACACAAAAGCCAAAAAGAAAAACCCGAAGAGCAAAAAGCCTCTTATAATAATCGCGGCGGTGCTCGCCGTTATTATCGTCGCGGCGCTCGCAACGGGCTATGCGGCAGGGCACTCGTCAAAGACCCACCCGGGCATGACGCTCGGCGGGGTCAGTATAGGCGACATGAGCGCCGGGCAGGCCGAAAAGGCGCTGGACGCCGCGGGCTGGGCACAGCGCGAATGGCACGGCGTCGAGGTCACGCTCCCGGGCGGCTTCGTCTTTACCGTGTCGCCCAAGGACGCCGGCACTCAGCTCACAAGCGCTCAGGCTGCTGAGGCCGCGCTCAAATACGGGCACACGGGCAACATCCTCCGCGACCTCGCCGCGTATTTTAAATGCATAACCGGCGGCGCCTCGGACGCGGATATCCTCATGTCCGCGAACCCCGACGGTGTGAAGAGTGCGGTCGAAAAGGCGCTCGCGGAATATAAAGAACAAATGGGCGACGGCTACGAGGTCGATACCGAAAACGCCGTTTTGAAAATGATAAAGGGCGCGGAGAGCATTGAGATCGACGAAGCCAAGCTGTGCCAAAGCATCCTCAACGCCTTCCGCGACGGCGAGCGGAGCGTGAAATACACCGTATCGGCATCCGGCGCGAAGGAGCCCGATTTTACCGAGCTGCACGAGGAGCTTTACGCCGAAGTGCTCGACGCAAAGTATGACCCCGAGACCCGGAAGGCGACGGAGAGCAGGATCGGCATTGACTTTGACGCAGCCGAGGCCAAGTCACTTTGGGACGCTGCGGAAACGGGCGACACGGTGAGCATCCCGCTCAAGGTCACGATGCCCAAATATACGACGCAGCAGCTTGACAGCATGCTCTTTGCCGACAAGCTCGGCTCGATGACGACGAGCTATGCGTCCAGTAACGCAAACCGCGCGAACAACGTCGAGCTCTCGGCCAAGAAAATAAACGGCTGTATCCTCAACCCCGGCGAGACATTTTCGTATAACACCGTCGTCGGAAAGCGCACCGCCGCGGCCGGCTTCAAGGAGGCAGGCGCCTACGCGGGCGGTCAGGTCGTGCAGGAGGTCGGCGGCGGCATCTGCCAGACCAGCTCCACGCTCTACTGCGCGGCGCTCTACGCGAATCTCCAAATCGTCGCGCGTGACGAGCACGGCTTCTCCGTTGCCTACGTCCCGTGGGGCATGGACGCCACGGTAAGCTGGGGCGGGCCGGAGTTTAAATTCAAGAACAACCGCGAGTTTCCGGTGAAGATCGTCACCAAGTGCGAAAACCGCAAGCTCACGATAGAAATATGGGGTACGGACACCGACGGAAGCTACGTCAAGATGGACTATTCGGCGTGGACGGTGTATGATACGACGTATCCCGACGTTGCCATCGGCACCAAGGCGGTGACCTACCGCTGCGTTTACGACAAGGACGGCTCGCTCATAAGCCGAACCAAGGAAGCGAACAGCTACTACCACTATCACCCCGAGGACATCAAGTGGCCGGAGCCGGAGCCGACTCCCGAGCCGACGCCCTCGCCCGAGCCCGAAACTACCCCCGAGCCGACGCCCGAGGAAACCTCAAGTCAACAGATTCCTTAAAGATTGGAGACAGATAAATGGAAAAAGGAAAGTTTTATATCACAACGCCTATCTATTATCCCTCGGATAAGCTCCACATAGGCCACACCTACTGCACGGTCGCAACCGACGCCATCGCGCGCTATAAAAGGCTCTGCGGCTACGACGTCATGTTCCTGACCGGCACCGACGAGCACGGTCAGAAGATCGAGGAGAAGGCGGAGGCCGCGGGACTGACCCCGAAGGAATTCGTTGACAGGATAGTCGAGGGTCCCGGCGGCATCACCGATCTGTGGAAGCTCATGAACATCTCCAACGACCGCTTCATCCGCACCACCGACGACTATCACGTCGCCTCCGTTCAGCGCATCTTCAAGAAGATGTACGACAACGGCGACATTTACAAGGGCGCATACAAGGGTATGTACTGCACCCCCTGCGAGAGCTTCTGGACCGAGAGCCAGCTCAAGGACGGCAAGTGCCCCGACTGCGGCCGCGAGGTGCATTACGCCGAGGAGGAGGCATACTTCTTCCGCCTTTCCAAGTACGCAAAGCCCGTTCAGGAGCTGCTTGAGACCGGCACCTTCCTCGAGCCCGCCTCCCGCGTAAACGAGATGATAAACAACTTCATTAAGCCCGGTCTTGAGGATCTGTGCGTCTCCCGCACGAGCTTCAAGTGGGGCATTCCCGTTGATTTCGACCCCGGCCACGTTGTTTACGTCTGGGTCGACGCCCTGTTTAACTACACCTCCGCGCTGGGCTTCCTCAACGACAAATACGATGATTACGACAAGTTCTGGCCCGCCGACGTTCACATCGTGGGCAAGGAGATCGTCCGCTTCCACTCGATAATCTGGCCCGCCATGCTCATGAGCATGGGTATGCCGCTGCCCAAGAAGGTCTACGGCCACGGCTGGCTCGTCATCGACGGCGGCAAGATGAGTAAGTCCAAGGGCAACGTCGTCGATCCGTACAAGCTTGCGGATATGTTCGGCGTTGACGCGCTGCGCTTCTTCCTGCTGCGCACCTTCCCCTTCGGCTCGGACGGCAACTTCTCCAACGAGCTTCTTATCTCCACCATCAACACCGACCTCGCAAACGATCTCGGAAACCTCGTCTCCCGCACCACCGCCATGGTCGAAAAGTACTTCGGCGGCACCCTGCCCGAGGACAGAGAGGCGGACGCTCTCGACGAGGAGCTTCTCGGCCTTGCAAAGCAGGCACGCGAAAGATACGAGCAGCAGATGGACAAGCTCCAGCTCCACCTCGCGCTTGAGGAGACCTTCAAGCTCATTCAGCGCGCAAACAAATACATCGACGAGACCGCACCCTGGCAGCTTGCCAAGGACGAGAGCAAAAAGCCCCGTCTTGCAAGCGTTCTTTATAACCTGCTCGAGTGCCTGCGCATAAGCCTCATCATGCTCACGCCCTTCATCCCCGAAAGCTGCGAGAAGGCGTTTGCGCAGATAGGCGCGGACGAGAGCTGCCGCACCTGGGAGAGCGCCGCACACTTCGGCGCCCTGCCGGCAAACGCAGGCGTCCGCAAGGGCGAGACCCTTTTCCCGCGTCTTGACATGGAAAAGGCGCTCGCGGAGCTTGAGAAAATGAAGGCTCCCGCAAAGCCGCAGTTCCCGCCGGTCGAGCCCGACGTCACGATAGACGACTTTGCCAAGTGCGATATGCGCGTGTGCAAGGTGCTCTCGTGCGAGGCGGTGAAGAAGTCCAAAAAGCTTCTCAAGTTCACCCTCGACGACGGCAGCGGCTCCCCTCGTCAGATACTCTCCGGCATCCACGAATTCTACGAGCCGGACGCACTCGTCGGCAAGACCGTCGTCGCCATCCTCAACCTGCCCAACCGCAAGATGATGGGTCAGGATTCCTGCGGCATGCTGCTGTCTGCCGTGCACGAGCACGACGGCAAGGAGGAGCTGCACCTGCTGATGCTCGACGACTCCATCCCCGCCGGCTTCCGCCTGTGCTGAAAGGAGAAGCGCCGTGAATCTTAATCTTAACGTTGTAAAATTTCTTCAGCAGTACGACTCCGACCCCGAGCTCAAAGCCCGCGTGGAGCAGGCCGAGATGATGTACCCCGGCAGCCTCGAGATACGCGAATGTGTCGTTGAGGACGTGCTCATCCCCATCGCGGAAGAAATGGGTCTGGGCTTCACGCTCATGGATCTGTATAACTACGAGCGCGCACTCAAGCGCGAGCGCAGCCGTGACGTTGCCCTGACTGAGGACGACCTCAACGCCGACGACGAGGAATACGTCTATTGGCTCGTCGATCGCGGCTGGGAAAACGACAAGTCCTGCTTCGACCAAAACGCCCCCAAGGGCATTGATTAAAAGAAAAAAGACACCCGAGAGGGTGTCTTTTTTCATGCCCTGTATTAAATTACTTGCACAGCTCGGCCGCGGTTTTGGACGCGACGATTGCGTTATTGAGAACAAGCTGGATATTGCTCTCAAGGGAGTCGCCGCCGGTGAGCTCAACTACACGGGCGAGCAGGAACGGAGTGGTCTCCTTGCCGTGGATGCCCTGCGCCTTGCTCTCGGCAACGGCCTGATCTATTGCGGCGTCGATGACCTCCTTGTCCATGGCGTACTGCTCGGGAATGGGGTTGGTGACGAGCATACCGCCCTTCATGCCCAGCTCCTGCTGCGCCTTGAACATTGCCGCCAGCTCCGCGGGGGAGTCAACGCGGTAGTCAACGCCGAAGCCGCTGCGGCGGGTGTAGAACGCGGGCAGCTCGTCCGTGCCGTAGCCGACAACGGGCACGCCCTTGGTCTCGAGGTATTCCAGCGTCAGACCGAGGTCGAGGATGCTCTTTGCGCCGGCGCACACGACCATAACGGGGGTACTGCCGAGCTCCTCAAGGTCGGCGGAGATGTCCATCGTGGTCTCTGCGCCGCGGTGCACGCCGCCGATGCCGCCGGTGGCGAAAACGCCGATGCCCGCCATGTGGGCGATGATCATGGTCGTGGTGACGGTGGTCGCACCGTCCGCGCCGCGTGCTACGATCGCGGCAAGGTCACGGCGCGAGACCTTTGCGACCTTGCGGCCGGACTTGCCGAGGTATTCTATTTCGTCGGCGGAAAGGCCCGCCTTGAGTCTGCCGCCGATGATGGCGATGGTCGCGGGGACTGCGCCGTTTTCGCGGATGGTCTTTTCGACAAGCATCGCGGTCTCGACGTTTTTGGGATACGGCATGCCGTGGGAGATGATCGTGCTCTCAAGCGCAACGACAGGCTTGCCCTCGGCAAGAGCCTGCTGTACTTCGGGGGAAATGTCAAGATACTTATTCATAGGCTTAAACTCCTTTATAACTTTTTGAAATGTGAATTATACACACTCTTCCCCCATCTGTCAAGCTTTTTATGGCGATTTAGCGCACCTACCGATACATTTTTTGCGTGGACACGGTATCGAAGCTACGGAGGAAACCGCATTTGCCGCGCTTCCCGCGGGTGAGAAGCAAATTTTTGCAGCACCGATGGGGTGCGTCATTGGCTCCCTTGCGTAAAGGGAGCTGTCAGCGATAGCTGACTGAGGGATCGTATTTTCATAGGCGCTTTGACGCGTCTACGGATACAGTGATTGCGTCAGCTCGGTATCGAAACTGCGGAGGAAACCGTAGTTGCCGCGCTATCCGTGAGTGCACGCTTAGCTGGAAGTCCGTCATCGTGACAGCGCAGTATAAACTGTTGCCGATGTCCGTAGCGCATTGGCTCAACGCCAGTTGCCTTTGCACAAGGGAGGCGTTGGTGCAGCCTTAGTCTGCACTACAGGCAACAATGTATGGGCGAGCATTGCTCGCCCGCATGTTATGGTTTTGTCGGAATAATAGTAACCGAGCAACCGCAATAACCGTATCGGTAAAATCCAAAGGCGAATTGCCCCCATGGCAATGGCTCAAGAGGAAGCCAAGCCCATTGCGTCCATGGCAACGGACTGCCGCGCTTGTTTCGCTTATTTAATGTATGCGGCGATGGAGGTGACGAGCCCGTGCTCGAACGAAAGCTCCACAACGACGTTGCCGCGGTGGGCACGGCAGGAGTTAAGTCCGCCGCCGAGAATGGAATAGCCCGAATCAAGCAGCTCGGTCTTTGCTCCGAGCTCATCGTCGCCGACGCGGATGCCGAGGACGGAATAATAGCTCTCGGACGATGAAAAGCCGACGACGCGATAGCTGCCGAGGTGCTTGCCGAGATAGTAGCGCGTATCGGCGTTTTTCGCCGCGATGCCCTCGCCGCGCTCATCGGTGAACCACTCGTAATGCTCCTCGTCATAGACCTTTGCGTCCTCGGCGCTGCGCACGAAATCTATCCTGCCGCCGAGCCTCCAGTCCATCAGCGAGCGCGAGTTGAGCTGCCCCAGCTCGACCGTGCCGAGCGCGGAAAGCGCAGCGGCAGCCGCGATGAAAACGAGCACCGCGGCAATGATGAGCTTTATTGTTTTTTTGCTGAGCTTCTTCCCGGATGCCATTATCTGAGCTCCTGTCAATTAAAAAACACACTTTGGTTATACTATAATAACATCTCATGCAGAAAAGTCAAGACAGCCCGCGGGGCGAAGAAATGAAAAATCCGTTAAAAAATTTATTGGCAATAATGCACGAAAAGTGTAAAGGGTTTTATATGGAAATGTAAAATTTTGAAGCAAAATCTTTTAGGACTTAAATTTGCGCGGCGGCTATGATATAATCGGATTCAGGAATACCCCAACAAAAATTTTATTAGGAGGACAAACATGAAGAACACAAAGAAACTTCTTTCTCTGCTTCTGGTAGTCGCCATGATATTCTCCCTGGCAGTACCCGTATTCGCAGAGGAAGGAACGGCGACCCCTGCTACCCTCGCAAGCTGGGTCGGCGGAACAAGCCTCAAGAACAACGGCGACGCCGATGTTCTCAGCGATGTTGGGCTGACAGTCGGCACTGTTTCAAGCGGTGCCTCGCTGAGTAAGCACGAGGTTAAGACCTCGACTTACGGCAATCTGTCCGCAACCCCGTGGTATGGCGTGAACAACTATGCAGCCGGCACTCAATATGCATATGTTGCTTTCCAGCTCAGCACCAAGGGCTACGAGAACCTCAGCATAGCAACCGTGCTCGGCGGCAACGCCCGTGTACCTCTTGCATATAAGCTGATGTACTCTCTCGACGACGAGACTTGGACTGATGTTGAGGGCGCAATCGCCACCGCCGCAGTCAACAAGCTCGACAGCGCAGTAAAGAGCACTGTCGCTGTCCCCGCCGCGGCAGCAGATCAGGAAACCGTATACTTCCGTATTGCTCAGACCGCAGCAGCCGCACCCAATGACAGTGGCAAGGGCACCGATGCAGGCAATCTGTACATCTTCTCCCTCGCACTGACCGGCACGGCGAAGGCTACCGCACCCACCGCAACCGACAACCCCACCGCAACCGATAACCCCACCGCCACTGACACCCCCACTGTCACCGGCACTCCCACCGCAACCGACACTCCCACCAACACTCCCGCTCCGGAGCCCTCGGGCGAGCTGAGCGGCAAGACCGTCATTCTGCACTCCAACGACGTTCACGGCATGAAGACCGTTTCCTACGTTGACAAGGGCGAAACCAAGACCAAGACCGTCGGCTCTCTTGAGCAGTACGCTTACATCGCCGCGCTCAAGGCCGAGTACGAAGCCGAAGGCGCAACGGTCATCGTTGCCGACGCAGGCGACTACAGCCAGGGCTCTCCCTATGTCAGCTTCACCAAGGGCGCAAACGGCGTCGCAATGATGAACGCCGCGGGCTACAATGTAGCGACCCTCGGCAACCACGAGTTTGACTACGGCTATGCCCAGCTCGTGAAAAACCTCCAGTCCGCAAATTATAAGACCGTTTGCTGCAACATCCTCAACGAGGACGGCAGCAAGCCGTTTGACGGCAGCACCGTCATCACCATCGGCGACCTGAAGGTCGGCTTCATCGGCGTTAACACCCCCGAGACCCAGACCAAGGCAAACCCCGCTCTCATCAAGGGCCTCAAGTGGCTCGCAGGCGCCGACATGATAAAGGCAGTCAACGATGAAGCAGCCGCGCTCAAGGACAAGGCCGACGTCGTTGTCGTTCTTTCCCACCTCGGCGTTGACTCGGAGTCCGCACCCAACCGCTCCACCGATCTTTGGGCGGGTCTCAAGGGAGTTGACTTCATCATCGACGGTCACTCCCACACCGTCATGACCGCAGGTAAGGGCGGCGAGCCCATCCAGTCCACCGGCACCGCAATGGCTAACGTCGGCGTTATCACCATCGACAACGCAACGAAGAAGATAGTCGAAAACAAAAACATCAATACCGTTGACTTTGCAAGACCCGACGCAACCGTTCTCGCAAAGGCAAAGGCTCTCATGAAGCCCGTTGACGATGAGCTCGACGTTGTCTTTGCGAAGTCCGAGGTAGACCTCAACGGCGAAAGATCGATCAAGGACGGCGTTTACGGCAACCGCGACGGCGAGACCAACCTCGGCGACCTCATCACCGACGCAATGCTTTGGAAGGTCCTTAACGAGGTTTCCCTCAAGGACGGCACCGATCCCAGAAACGTCATCGCCATCACCAACGGCGGCGGCATCCGCGCAAGCATCCTCAAGGGCGACGTCACCAAGAAGGCCATCAACACCGTGCTTCCCTTCGGCAACACGCTCTCTCTCGTTTATATCTCCGGCTCCGAGCTGCTTGAGGCTCTCGAGGCTTCCACCTACTGCTCTCCCACTCCTGTCGGCGGCTTCCCGCAGGTTGCCGGGATAACCTTCTCCATCAGCGCCGATGTTGAGTACGACAAGGGCGACCTGTACCCCGGCTCGACCTACCATGCTCCCAACAGCATCAAGCGCGTTGATATCCTTGACGTCAACGGCTTGCCCTTCGATCCCGACGCGACCTACGCGATCGTGACCAACAACTTCAGCGCAGCAGGCGGCGACACCTACTATACCTTCGCAGCCTCCGATATCAACATCGACACCGGCATACCTCTTGACGAGGTCGTCATGCAGTACATCACCGAGAAGCTCAAGGGCGTCATTCCCGAAAGCTACGCCAAGCCCGCAGGCCGCATCATGTATAACCAGTACACCGACATCGAGGGCTGGTACCGCGCTCCCATCCTCTTCGCAACCAACGCAGGCATACTCAACGGCTACGGCGACGGCACCTTCGGCCCGACGGATAACGTCACCCGCGAGCAGTACACCACCATGCTCTACCGTCTGTTCGGCAAAGCGATAAAGGTCGATAAGCCCATCGACAAGCTCCCGTTCTCCGACACCGCTGACCTCGATTACAGCGTGGACGCGATCAAGTGGGCATACGCAGCAGGCATCGTCAAGGGCGACACCGAGGGCACCTTCCGTCCCTACGCGGAGATCTCCCGCGGCGAAATGGCAGCAATGACCTACCGCGCTCTGGAAAAGTTCTACGGCACACCCGCCGACGATGAGCTCAAGAAGGACGCAGGCTTCACCGACGTCGGCGAGGACTTCTACACCGAAGCAGTCAACGTTCTTGCAAACATGGGCATCCTCAACGGCAAGGGCGACAACATCTTTGATCCGTACGGCACCGCGACCCGCGGCGAGGCTGCAAAGGTCATCACCTACACGATATACTCTATAAACTCCTAAGCATGAACAGCGAAGCGTAATTCCATAACCCGATAAAAAAAGACACTGTCCTCTCGGACAGTGTCTTTTTTCGGCGTTCAAAAAGCTCCCCGCAGACGGCTCAAAGGCCGCCCACGGGGAGCGTTTTTTCATTTTTATCAGCCGACGGGACAGATGCCGCGGGTCTGCATGGTGTCGGTATCGACGATGCAGCACAGCTTCATGCCGCAGACGCAGTCGTAGCCTGCCGGAAGAATGACCTCGGCGTAATTTCCGGTGCAGTCGGAAAACAGCGTCACGCTCGCGGCACCGATGCCGCAGGCGGCTCCCGTCTCCGCCGCCGCAGCCTCCACGGCATTGCGGCGGATATCCTCCTCGCTCTGGCGCAGAGCGTAAAGCACCTTGCTTATCATATCTAAGCCGATCGGATTTTTCATGGTTTTTTACCTCCTGTAATGCTCGTGAGATTTTAAAATTCGTTCGCGGATTCTTTCCCATCCACGACTATAAGTCTAACAGGAGGATTTTAAGCGCGTATAAAGCAAAATCGAACAAAGCTTTAAGATTTTGCCGCAAATTTTAAATTTAATTTAATAAACCGGCGCTGCGCGGCGATATGATGAACCTACCGTTAATTTCGCGCAAGACTTAACAAAAAGACCTCCGTGACGCTTCACGAAGGTCCTTGTCCTTATTCCTCGGGTTTTGTCGGCAGCACCACGCTGCCCTCCGTTTCAAGATCGCCGTAGATATATTTCACGGTGAGCTTGCCGCTGTCCTCGTCGAGCTCGCAGGCGGTTATCGTTATAGTCAGCGCAGGCAGGTCGAGCTTCTGCTCGGCGCGGTAGCCGTCGGGATCGAATATCTCGCGCACGACGATGCTGTGGCTGCGCGAAAAGTCGTTATACGCAACGAGCCTTCCGTCGTCCCAAAACGGATCGAAAAACGACTCGGATACTCTGCCGTTTTTCACGTCGTAATAGCGGCAGAAGGTCTTGCCGTCAACGTAAAAGCGTATGCCGATAAGGTCGTCATTTATGGCCGCAACGCGCGGCTGCTCGGAGCAGACTGCACTCTCAAGCTCGTTTCCGGACTTGTCGGTCACGGTGTAGGCATACCTTGTCACGCCGCCGCTTTTCGTGCTCGTGACCGTGAAATTATCGCCCGACGCGACGACCTTGGCCGTAGGCTCCGGAGTGCTCTGCGGTTTTTCGGCGGAGCAGCCGGAAAACAGTGCAAGCAGCATCGCGGCAAGAAGCAGCGCCGCGCTTATTCTTTTATTCATGGTTTTATCCTTTCATAGCACATGAACCTGTACTCAATATCGCCCTCGCGCAGAGCTTCCCCTTGGTCCGCAACGCGCCACTCGGGGCTCTCGTCGAGGTTTTCAAAATAGCTGTCCGACTGCGGGCAGCACATTATTTTGGTCACGAAAACGCGGTCCGTGAGCGGCATGAAGTCGCGGAAAACGCTCTGGCCGCCGAGGATCATCGCGTCGCCTCCGCAAAGCTGCGCAGCCTCCTGCACGCCGTGCGCGATCTCGGCGCCCGGGACGGCAATATCCTGCCGCGTTATGATTATATTGCGCCTGCCCTTGAGCGGTCTGCCGCCGGGGAAATCGGCGAGGGTGCGTCTGCCGACTATGACGGTGCGTCCGCGGGTGAGCTCGACAAAGCGCTGTCGGTCGGCCTTGAGAACGATCGGCTGCGTGCCGTCCGCGCCGATGCCCCAATCCGAATAAACGGCAACTATCGCGTCCATGCCTTCTCCTTTCAGACCGCCACGGGGATCTTGGTCTTGAGCTCGGAATATTCGTAGCCCTCGACCCTGAAGCTGTCGCGGGTGAACTTATAAAAATCGTCCACCGTGGGGTCAATGATAAATTTCGGAGCCTTCTTGGGCTCGTTTTTTATTATCTCCTCTATCGCGGGGATATGACGGTCGTAAATATGCGCGTCGGCAATGACGTGGATAAGCTCGCCCGCCTTGAGCCCCGCCGCCTGCGCGAACATATGCGTGAGCACGGCGTACTGCACGACGTTCCAGTTATTCGCCGCGAGCATATCCTGTGATCGCTGGTTAAGTATCGCGTTGAGGGTATCGCCCGAGACATTGAAGGTCACGGAATACGCGCAGGGATAGAGCGCCATCTCGCTCAGGTCGGCGTGATTATAAATATTCGTCATTATCCTGCGCGAGGCGGGGTTGTGCTTCAAGTCCCAAAGGACTCTGTCCACCTGATCCATGTCGCCCTCGGGATAGTGGTGCTTAACGCCGAGCTGATAGCCGTAGGCCTTGCCGATGGAGCCGGTTTCGTCCGCCCAAGCGTCCCAAACGCGCGTTCTGAGCTCGTTTACGTTATTGCTCTTTGCCTGCCATATCCACAGAAGCTCGTCCACCGCGGACTTCCAAAACGTCCTGCGCAGGGTCAGAATGGGAAACTCCTCGGAAAGGTCATAGCGGTTTACTATGCCGAATTTTTTCACCGTATGCGCGGGCGTACCGTCGTCCCAGCGCGGGCGCACCTCAAGCTCCGTGTCCCACACGCCGTTTTCAAGGATATCCTTGCAATTTGCTATAAAAATCTCATCGGCTCTGCTCATGCCGCACCTCCTTGTTAAAATCTATTTATTTTATCATCTCACGGGACAATTTGCAACGGAATACAATGGCTTCGGAGGTGATGTGATGAAAATTCTTGTCTGCGGCGGCGATGAGCGCAGCGCTCACCTGTGCCGGCTGCTGTGTGAGGCGGGGCACGAGGTCGCGGCGCTGCGCCTTGAAAATGCCGCTCTGCCGCCGGAGTGCAGGCGCTTGGCCGCTTCTGAGAGGGCGCAGGTCGTTATCCTGCCCGTACCCGCCTGTCGGGATACGCAGGGCGAGCTTTTAAACGCGCCGCTCGGCGTCTCGCCCTGCCCGATAGCGGATATTCTCGACGCCGCCGGAGAGGGAGCCTTAATCATAGGCGCAAGGCTTGACGAAAAGATACTTCGCGCTTCTCGTGAGCGAGAGCAGCGTGTGCGCGACTATATGCTCATGCCCGAATTCACCGCGAAAAACGCCGTTATCACGGCGGAGGGCACGATAAACAGGCTCATGGACGCATCGGACACGGCGCTTTGCGACGAGCGTGTCCTTGTTATCGGCTGGGGACGCATAGGCAAACTTCTTATGCAAAAGCTCGCGGCGCTGGGCGCTTCGGTCTGTCTCATGTCGTCCCATGCCGACTCGCGCTCGATGGCTCGGGCGCTCGGCTATCCCGCGCTCGCGCCAAGCTGCGGCAGCGAGATGCTCCAAGGCTTTGACGCCGTGATAAACACCGCTCCCGCGCCCGTAATACCGGAGCTGTGCGCGTTTAGAGAGGGCTGCCGCGTATTCGAGCTTGCCTCCGCGCCGGGCGGGATAGACGCGCACGAGGCGGTCGCAGCGGGGCTTAAATACACCGCGCTGCCCGCTCTGCCGGGAAAATACGCGCCATTCTCGGCAGCGAGAGCCGTTTTTTGCGCGGTCACGGAAATTTTAAAGGAGAGTGGAGAAAATGACTAAACCGAGGGTCGGCATAGCCCTTTGCGGCTCATATTGCACATACGAAAGGCTGTTTTCGCAGCTTCACGCGCTTGCGGACAAATACGAGCTCGTACCCATCATGAGCGAAAACGCCGCCGCGACGGATTCGCGCTTCGGAACTGCCGCCGAGCACAAAAGGCGGCTTGAAAGCCTCTGCGGCGCCGAGGTCGTGACAACGATAGCGCAAGCCGAGCCCTTGGGCCCCGCAAAGCCCATGGAGGCGCTCATAATAGCACCCTGCACGGGAAATACGCTCGCAAAGCTGAGCCTCGGCATCACCGACACCTGCGTCACGATGGCGGCAAAGGCACATCTGCGAAACGGCAAGCCGCTCGTCATCGCATTTTCGACAAACGACGGTCTTTCGGGCTCGGCACGCAGCATCGCCGAGCTTTTAAACCGCAAAAATGTGTATTTCGTCCCCTTTTCTCAGGACGACCCGCTCAAAAAGCCGCGCTCGCTCGCATCGGATTTTACACTCATCGGCGCAGCGCTCGAATCGGCGCTCGCGGGGGTGCAGCTTCAGCCGATAATAAACTGAATTTGTCGCCAAAGCATTTGACAAAATCCTGCCGCGCGGTATATAATTTCTGTTTGTGATTCAGATAAAAACAGCGGGAGAAGAACGGAGAAGAATAATGAATGCGATAGGCTTTGACAACGACAAATATATGCGCGAGCAGTCGCGCAAGATACGCGAGAGGATAGCGCGCTTCGGCGGCAAGCTCTACCTCGAATTCGGCGGCAAGCTCTTTGACGATTTCCACGCATCGCGCGTGCTGCCGGGCTTTGAGCCGGACAGCAAGGTGAAGATGCTCATGCAGATGAAGGACGAGGCGGAGATAGTCATCGTCATCTCCGCGGACGACATCGAGCGCAACAAGCGCCGCGGCGACCTCGGCATCACCTACGACGAGGACACCCTGCGCCTTATCGACGCCTTCCGCGGCATCGGCCTTTTCGTCGGCAGCGTCGTCATCACCCACTACCGCAGCCAGCCGGCGGCGGAGCTTTTCCAGAAGCGGCTCGAGACCCTCGGCATCAAGGTCTATCGCCACTATATGATCCCCGATTACCCCTCCAACGTCGAGCTCATCGTCTCCGACGAGGGCTTCGGCAAAAACGACTACGTCGAAACGGAGCGCAGCCTCGTCGTCGTCACCGCGCCCGGACCGGGCAGCGGCAAGATGGCGGTCTGCCTGAGCCAGCTTTTCCATGAGCACAGGCGCGGCATCAGCGCGGGCTATGCGAAATTTGAGACCTTCCCCATTTGGAACATCCCGCTCAAGCACCCCATCAACCTCGCATACGAGGCGGCGACGGCGGATCTTGACGACATTAACATGATAGATCCCTTCCACCTCGAGGCTTACGGCGTGACGACCGTAAACTACAACCGCGACGTTGAAATATTCCCCGTTCTCAACGCGATACTCACGCGCATTTTCGGCGAGAGCACCTACAAAAGCCCCACCGACATGGGCGTCAACATGGCGGGCAACTGCATCATTGACGACGAGGTCTGCCGCAAGGCGTCGAAGCAGGAGATAATCCGCCGCTATTACGCGGCGCTGACGGCGCAGCGTCAGGGACTCGGCTCGCCCGAGGAGGTGCGCAAGATAGAGCTCATCATGAACTCGCTGGGCATTTCCTCCGCCGACCGCCCCGTTGTTGCCGCCGCCATCGCAAGAGCCGCGGAGACAGGCGCCCCCGCCGTCAGCATCGAGCTTCCCGACGGCACCATCGTGACCGGCAAGACCAGCTCTCTGCTCGGAGCATCGTCGGCATGCCTCATGAACGCGCTCAAGAAGCTCGCGGGCATAAACAAGGAGCTGCTTCTCATCGCGCCGAGCGTCATCGCGCCCATCCAGCACCTGAAGATAGAGCATCTGGGCAACCACAACCCGCGCCTGCACACGGACGAGCTGCTCATAGCGCTTGCCATCTGCGCGGTCACCAATCCCCTTGCGGAGCTCGCCGTGGAGCAGCTCGAAAAGCTGCGCGGCTGCGAAGCGCACTCGTCGGTGATACTGTCCCGTGTGGACGAAAATCTCTTCTCCAAGATCGGCGTAAATATTACATACGAGCCCAAGTATCAGGCGAAGAAGCTCTTTCACAAAAAGTAAAATTTTTAAGGCAAGCCCCGTGCGGCTTGCCTTTTTCGTCCATATGGGTTAAAATCGTTTTATTATCACAAAAGGAGATGTTACTATGACCGTTTTAGTTACGGGCGGTATGGGCTTTATAGGCAGCCACACCTGCGTGGAGCTTCTCGAGCGCGGCATGGAGGTCATCGTTATAGATAACCTCGTCAACAGCAGCGAGAAGGTCGCCGAGCGCCTGGAGCAGATAACCGGAAGAACCGTCACCTTCTATAAGGCGGACGTGCGCGACAGAGAAAAGCTCGACGAAATTTTCTCGCGTCACGCCATCGACTGCGTCATTCACTTTGCCGGACTCAAGGCGGTCGGAGAATCGGTCGAGATGCCGCTTGAATATTACGACAATAACCTCGGCTCGACGATAACTCTCTGCGAGGCGATGCGCGACCACGGCGTCAGGAAGATAATCTTCTCCTCCTCAGCAACGGTCTACTCGGCAAATAACGAGCTGCCCCTGCTCGAGACCTCCCGCGTGGGCGAGTGCTCCAACCCCTACGGCTGGACGAAGTTCATGTGCGAGCAGATACTGCGCGATTATGCCAACGCCGACCCGAGCTGGAGCGTTGCGCTGCTGCGCTACTTTAACCCCGTCGGCGCTCACCCGAGCGGTCTCATAGGCGAGGACCCGCGCGGCGTGCCGAATAACCTCATGCCCTATATCTCTCAGACCGCCATCGGCAAGTTTGAGTATCTGCGCGTATTCGGCGACGATTACGACACCCACGACGGCACGGGCGTGCGCGATTACATCCACGTCGTTGACCTTGCGCGCGGCCACGTCGCCGCCATTGATTATATGGAAACGCACACGGGCGAATTGGTGTTTAACCTCGGCACCGGCACGGGCTACAGCGTGCTCGACATGGTGCACGCCTTCGAAAAGGCGAACGGACTGCGCGTTCCGTATAAGATCGTCGGCAGACGCGCCGGCGACCTCGCCGCATTCTACTGCTCGCCGGAAAAGAGCCGCCGCGAGCTCGGCTGGAGCGCCGAAAGCGACCTTGAGGATATGTGCCGCGACTCCTGGCATTGGCAGAGCCTCAACCCCAACGGCTACCGCAGCGAGTGATGTCGAGGAGCGCGGCTAACGGCGCACTTGCCGGCGCATGGGGCGACGATCATACCGCAGCCGCCATAGCCATCCTCCGCAAAAACGGAATAATGTGAGCATGACCGCGGGGCGGTCAAGCGTTCGAGAGAAGGCGCTTGACCGCCCCGCGCAGCCTTTTGCGTAACGCACTTCAAAATCCGGTTTAGGTACCGAATATGTAGGAAACCGCGCAGGTTATGCAGATTTTCCGTAATTGCGAGCTCAAAATGATATCATTTGGGAAAACCGATTTTGAGTAAACAAGGAGGATACAGAGATGACAGGCTACCCGTCGATCGACCGGCCTTGGCTGAAATTCTACACCGAAGAGGCCGTTAATGCCGAGCTTCCCCAATGCAGTATTTATGAATATTTGGCTGCCGCCTGCAAGGGCGATCCGGACGGAATTGCCATAGATTATTTCGGCAGCAACATATCATACGGAGAGCTTATCGAATCGATCGACGAGGCGGCAAGTGCTTTTTACGGCTGCGGTGTCCGAGAAAATGACGTCGTGACCATCTGCTCTCTTACAACGCCGGAAATGATCTGCTGCCTTTACGGACTGTCCAAGCTCGGCGCCGTGGCCAATATCGTTGAGCCCAGAACCAATCCCAAAAGCATCGTTGACCGCATTAACGGCACCGACTCAAGGCTGCTGGTCATACTTGATGTCTTTTATCACAAAATAAAGAGCTTTGACATACACGCCGACAGGACCGTTATTCTTTCCTTGGCAAGCAGTATGCCGGCAAGAGCCAAATTGGGCTTCTTTCTTACCAAGGGAAGAAAAATACCGCCCATAGAGTATTCTGACAAGCTGATGACGTGGAGCTCATTCCTTGCGCTGCGCGATAATTCGAGGAGCCTCGCGCCCGCCCCTTACAGGGCTCGGAAGCCTGCCGCTATTATCTACACGTCGGGGACCACCGGCATACCTAAAGGCGCGCAGCTCACCGATGATTCTCTCAATGCGATCGCCTTCCAGTACAGATTTCTTTTCCCCTACAACAGAGGCGACAGCTTTCTTGACATAATGCCGCCGTTTATAGCATACGGCCTGACCTGCGGTATCCATATGCCGCTCACGCTCGGTCTGAAGCTGATAATAATTCCTGCTTTTTCACCGGACAAATTTGACGGATACATAGCCGAGCACAAGCCGAATGTGTTTATCGGAGTTCCGTCGCATTTTGAATACCTGATAAAAAGCCCAAGGCTTAAGAGCATGGATCTTTCCTTTATTAAGGTCTGCGGAATGGGCGGCGATTCGCTCAATCCCGAGCTGGAGGTCGAGCTGGACAAGTTCCTTAAAGCTCACGGAGCGCTGTCCGAGGTTTACAAGGGCTACGGTATGACCGAAATGTCCTCAGCCGCGGCATCGCTTACGCATTTGACGGGCGGAAAAGCGGGCAGCGTCGGCGTTCCTTTTCAGTTTAACAATGCTTCCGTGTTTGTGCCGGGCACGGATGAGGAATTAAAATACGGAGAAGAGGGCGAGATATGCTTCAGCGGCCCCGGCATGATGCTCGGATATTATAACAACGACGCCGAAACTCAAAGGGTGCTTCTTCGCCATTCCGACGGCACCGTATGGGCACATACTCAGGATATCGGCTATATGGACGAGGAAGGCTTTATCTACTTCAAGGGCAGGATCAAGCGAATGATCGTCCGTCCGGATGGGCATAATGTGTGGCCGCTTGCTATCGAGAACGTCGTGGCAGCACATCCCGCGGTAAAGGACTGCGCGGTCGTCGGGCTGCCCAACCGCAAGGGGAAGGACGGCAGGATACCGACGGCGTTTGTTGTGCTCAATGATAATTATTCCGAGTCGGCTGCCGAAGCCGAGATCAAGGCGCTGTGCCTCAAGGAGCTGCCGGAAAGAGACGCTCCGCTGCTTTATTACTTTGTCGAGAAAATACCGCTTACCTCTGTCGGGAAGGTCGATTACAGGCAATTGGAAGCCGGCACGTGGGAGAATAAAGACTATTCCCTCTGATAATCAGAGCAAAAAAACGGGAGCGCAGGCTTATTTGCCTGCGCTCCTCGTGGGTGAAAACCGCAAGCCCGGGCGCGAAGAAGCGTCCGGGCTTGTAATGCTTTTTTTAAGTTTTTCGCGTGAGAATGCTGCGCTTATTTAAAATCGTGCGCGTTTTGCAGCACCATTTCCTTGACCTTGAGAAGGCGTACCTTGGTGGAGTTTTCGTTCTCCTCAAGCTTCATGGAAATGTATTTAATATTGCTCTCAAGCTCGGGTATCATGACATATTCAAGGGCGTTTACGCGGCGGCGCGTGCGCTCTATCTCCTCGGCCAGAAGCTGCATGGTCTTTTCGACCTGCGCAAGCTCGAGCATATCCTCGAAAACCTTCGCAAGAGCCGCCAGCGCATCGTCGAGCTCGCCCGAGGTCTGCGCGAAGCCGTAGGGATATATCTCCGACGGATCGTTATTGCGCGTATGGAAGGAATACTCCGGCACGTTGACGCTCATGATGTTTTTAAACTGCATCTCGAGCTCAACGCTCTGGCGCGGATACAAAAGTGCCTGCTGGAGCATCTCGGTGCTCATGATGGAGCTTGCCACCTGAAGCGCCGAATACGCCTCCGTCAGCCCCGCCTCGACGCGCTCACGAAGCTCCTTGTTGCGCCTTACGATATCCATGAACTGGCGCATCAGCTCATCGCGCTTGTCTTTCATGAGCTTGTGGCCGCGGCGGGCGGTCTTGAGCCTGCCCTTGAGCTGCTTGAGCATCATTCTCGTAGGGGTTATCGTGGTGCTTGCCATAAAGACGCCCCCTTACTTCATGTATTTCTCGATCATCTCGGGCTTTACGCGCTTGAGCTCGGCTCGCGGCAGTATGCTCAGGAGCTTCCAGCCGATGTCAAGCGTCTCCTCGATGCTGCGGTTGGTGTTGTTGCCCTGATTGACGTAGATTTTCTCGAACTCGTCGGCGAACTCGGCAAACAGCTTGTCGTCGTCGGACAGAGCCGCCTCGCCGAGGATGGTCATGAGCTCCTTGGCATCCTTGCCGCGCGAATATGCGGCGAAGAGCTGGTTCATCGTGCCGGCGTGGTCCTCGCGGGTCTTACCCTCGCCGATGCCCTTATCCTTGAGTCGGCTCAGCGACGGGAGAACGTCCACGGGAGGGATGATGCCCTTGCGGAAGAGGTCGCGGCTGAGGATGATCTGACCCTCGGTGATGTAGCCGGTAAGGTCGGGGATGGGGTGGGTCTTGTCGTCCTCGGGCATGGTCAGGATGGGGATCATGGTGATGGAGCCCTTGCAGCCTATTCTGCGTCCCGCACGCTCATACATGGTGGCAAGGTCCGTGTACAGATAGCCGGGGTAGCCGCGGCGTCCGGGGACCTCCTTCTTTGCCGCGGAGACCTCACGCAGTGCCTCGGCGTAGTTGGTGATGTCCGTTATGATGACGAGAACGTGCATATCCTTCTCAAACGCAAGGTACTCCGCAGCCGTGAGCGCCATTCGCGGAGTTGCGATACGCTCGACCGCAGGGTCGTTGGCGAGGTTTGAGAATACGACCGTTCTGTCAATTGCGCCCGTGCGCTTAAAGTCGTTTATGAAATACTCGGACTCCTCGAAGGTGATGCCGACCGCCGCAAAGACGACCGCGAAGTTCTCGCCGTCGCCGAGAACGCGGGCCTGACGCGCGATCTGCGCCGCAAGTGCCGCGTGGGGCAGACCGGAGGCCGAGAATATGGGCAGCTTCTGACCGCGGACGAGGGTGTTAAGACCGTCGATGGTGGAAACGCCGGTCTGGATAAACTCCGCGGGGTAAGCGCGCGCCGCGGGGTTCATGGGCATACCGTTAATGTCGCGGTGAGCCTCCGCAAGAAGCTCGGGGCCGCCGTCTATGGACTGACCCATGCCGTTGAATACGCGGCCGAGCATATCCTCGGAGACCGCAAGCTCGAGGGGATGACCGAGAAATCTGACCTTGGTCCGGGCAAGGTTAATGCCCTGCGCGGAGTCGAAAAGCTGGACTACCGCCCTGTCGCCCTCGACCTCGAGCACCTTGCCGCGGCGTACCTCGCCGTCGGGAAGCTCGATCTCGCACAGCTCGTCATAGGTGACGCCCTCGACCTGCTCGACGATCATCAGCGGGTTTGCTATCTGTCGTATGGTCTTATAATCCTTGATCATGCGTTCTCACCTCCTGCAATGGCTTCCTCGATCTCGCGGCGCATATCCGCAGCTATCGAGGCGTACTCCTGCTTGTATGCATCGGGCGCGACCATCTTCGCGCGGCCGATGCGCTCCTTGGCGCCGATGGAGAACAGCGCCTTCATATCCGCGCCCTTCTTGAGCGCGTCGCGGCCGAGAGAGTCGAAGGTGAGTATCATCTTCATAAGCTCAAACTGCTTGTCGTAGGAGGAGTAAGCGTCCTCGTCGACGAAGGCGTTCTGCTGCAGGAAGTCCTCGCGCAGCATTTTCGCGGTCTCCATCGTGAGTCTGTCGGCGGGGCTGAGCGCGTCCTGACCGACGAGGCGGACGATCTCCTGAAGCTCGTTTTCCTCCTGAAGAATGTGCATCGCCTTGTCGCGGTTTATCATATACTCCGCACCGAACCGCTCGCTGTACCACGGTGCAAGAGTGTCAACGTACAGCGAGTACGAGGTCAGCCAGTTGATGGCGGGGAAGTGGCGCGCATACGCAAGCGACGAGTCGAGCGCCCAGAAGACCTTGACTATACGCATCGTAGCCTGGGAAACAGGCTCGGATATATCGCCGCCCGGAGGCGAAACTGCGCCGATGGCGGTGACGGAGCCCTGTCTCTCATCGGAGCCGAGGCACTTGACAACGCCCGCGCGCTCGTAAAACTGTGCGATACGGGAGGCAAGGTAGGCGGGGTAGCCTTCCTCGCCGGGCATCTCCTCAAGTCTGCCGGACATCTCGCGCAGAGCCTCTGCCCAGCGGGAGGTGGAGTCGGCAAGGACTGCCACGTCATAGCCCATGTCGCGGAAATACTCGGCAATGGTGATGCCCGTGTATATGGACGCCTCACGCGCCGCAACGGGCATATCGGAGGTGTTTGCGATAAGGACCGTTCTCTTCATGAGGGGCTCGCCGTTTCTGGGGTCGGTCAGCTCCGGGAACTCCATAAGAACGTCGGTCATCTCGTTGCCGCGCTCGCCGCAGCCGATGTAGATGACTATGTCAACGTCCGACCACTTTGCAAGCTGGTGCTGAACGACGGTCTTACCCGAGCCGAAGGGGCCGGGGACTGCCGCCGTGCCGCCCTTGGCGATGGGGAAGAGAGTGTCGATTATTCTCTGTCCGGAGTTCATCGGGCGCGTGGGCATGCTCTTAGATGCATAGGGGCGGCTTATACGCACGGGCCACTTCTGCATCATGCTCAGCTCGTGGCGCTTGCCGTCGATGCTCTCGAGCACCGCGACCGTCTCCGTGACGGTGAAACTGCCGGCCTTTATCGAAACGAGCCTGCCGCTCATTTTGGGAGGCACCATTATCTTGTGCAAAATGGCGCTGGTCTCCTGCACGGTGCCGATAACGTCGCCGCCGCGCAGCTCGTCGCCCTCGTGTGCAACGGGGACGAACTCCCACTTTTTCGTGCGGCTGAGCGCCGGAACGTCGGTGCCGCGGCTTATGGTAGCGCCGGTGAGCTCACGAATTTCCGGCAGGGGGCGCTGGATACCGTCATAGATATTCTCAAGCATGCCCGGTCCTAGCTCGACGGACATCGGCATGCCCGTGCTCTCGACCTGCGCGCCCGGTCCGAGTCCGGAGGTCTCCTCGTAGACCTGTATCGAGGCGCTGTCGCCCGTCATGTTAAGTATCTCGCCTATAAGTCTTTGGGGCCCGACGCGCACAACGTCGGAAACGTTCGCGTCGCCCAGTCCCTCGGCCACGACAAGCGGGCCTGAGACCTTCATAATAGTTCCGCTCATACAGATACCTTTCTTTCTTAATTATTCTCAAGGATGTTCGTGCCGATGGCACGCTCCACTGCGGCATTGAGGGCGGAAAGCCCCATGCCCAGACTGCCTTCTCTGCCGGGGATAAGTATTATCGCCGGAGTGACGCTGTCTTTGAATTTTTCTATCTGGCTCATGATGCCGGCGGCGATATCCTCTTCGATATAGATTATCGCAACGTCATCGCGCTCGTGAGTCAGCTCGCGCAAAACCGTTTTTGCCTCGGCGCTGTCGGTGACGGGATATGCCTCCAGTCCGAGCGCCGTAAAGCCCATGACGGTCTCGCGCCGTCCTATGACCGCAATTTTAAGCATACAGATCACGCAGCCTTTCCCGTATCTTTTCCTTCGGCAGCCCCGCAAGAAGTCCCGTAAGTATCATTCTCAGCGCCGTGACCTCGCCCTCGACGGCGGCAAGATACGCTATAACGGGCGCCTCGCCGTAGGACACGAGCCTTGCGCGGGTCAGATACGCCGTGACCGCGTTGTCGCAGGCGAGCTCGAACTCCGTCATCGTGCCGCCCTTTACGGCAGCAGCTCCCTTTGCAGCGGCGTCGGCAAGCTGCGAATTTGCATACATCGCGGCGAGCGTGTCCGCCGAGCCGAAGGCGGCGAGGATACGGCCGCAATCGACTCCGCCGTCGGGTATGAGCGCCGTTTTGAGGAAGTTCGAGTCCTTGCCCATGCGCATGGTTCGCACCGCGCTTCTGAGGTTTGCCGCGTCGATGAGCATCTGCGCATAGCCGCGCAGGAAGCTGCTGCCGAGCTTATCCGCCGCCGTGTGCAGCTCCGCGAAATACGCCCTGTCGAGCACGAAATCGGCAAGCTGCGGGTTTTTCGTTCTTGCCAGCACGCTCTTGGCCTCGACCATTGCGTCGGCAAGCAGAGTCGGAAGTCCGGCGAGCTTTTCCTCGACGAAGCAGCGCTTGAGCTCCTCCGGAGAAATTCGCCCCGAGCCGCTCATGAGGTCGGATCTGTCGATGCCCTCGGCCTCGCTTTTTATGATTATCTTCGCGTTGTGGTAATCATAGCGCATACGGAAGACCTCGACGGGCTCGGGATCGGGCGACATTCTCGCAAGCTCGGAGAATATCTCCGCGCGGTGCTCGGCAAGTGCGCTCTCGACCTCGGAGGCCGAGCAGCCGGACAGATCCTTATAGCCGCTGTCGGTGAGCATTTTTGCCGCTTCCTCGAAGCTCGGCGCGTCTATCATGCGCTCTGCTCCGTCGCGGGTGAGCATTTTCGCCTCCCTCGCGCGCAGCATCGCCGAAAGATACAGATATTTTTCTCTGACGCACTTTTTATTTGACAATTCATTCCCTCCCTTTTCGGGATATGTAACGCCGCGGCGTCATTCGAACAGCACCTGCGCGACCTCCGTTGCCAGCGCATTGCGCTGCTGGCGCACGAGAGCGTCGATGCTGCAATTGGTCTCGATGCCGCCGAAGCGAACGATGACGCCGCCGGAGATATCCGCCGTGTCCTCGCTCAGGGTGAGCTTTCCGAGCTTACCCGCGGCAGCGAGCTTTTCGTTTGCCCTTTTGCACACCGCCTTGCCGAGCTCGGCCTTGTCGCGGGCGTTGAGGACGAGCTCCTCCGTGCCGTTTTCGGACGCCTCGGAGGCCATGCGCGCAAGAAACTCGGTGTACTGCTCGCGCGGCAGCTCCGCGATATACGTCCTTGCCGCCTCGAACGCCGCCTCGACCATCTCCTGCTTGAGCGCGAGCACGCTCTTTTTCGCCTCCATATCGGCGATGCGGCGGCTGCCGCTGAGGATATCCTCACATTCGGCCTCGCCCTGACGCAGGAGCTTTTCGTGCTCTGCGAGCGCGCTCTTAAAGCTCTCGGCGCGGATGCTTTCGGCCTCGGCGGAGGCCTCGTCTATTATCCTTTTCGCCTCGGCGTCGCCGTCGGCCCGGATATGTGCAATTATTTTTTCAGTGCCTTTCATAGTAAAGCCCTGCCTTAATTTATTTTTTCTTCATCAAAGGCTGAAGAGCATCATCATGGACGCAAGAAGCGACAGGATGGCGTAGAACTCGACGGTGATGCACAGGACCATGCCCTTTGCCCAGTGGTCGGGATTCTTGGCAAGCAGGTTTACGGACGCCGCGGCGACCTTGCCCTGACCGATAGCGGAAATGAGACCGCCGATGGCGATGGGCAGGCAGGCTGCGAAGTAGCGGCAGCCGTCAACGAAGGAAAGGGTGAGCGCCGAGCCGTCGAGCAGACCCATGCGGGAGATCGCAAGGAAGAACACCGCAAGACCGTACAGACCCTGAGTGCCGGGGATGACCTGAAGGATCATCGCCTTACCGAACTTTGTGGGGTCCTCGGTAACGAGACCCGCGCCGGCCTCACCGGCGATACCCGTGCCGATAGCCGAGCCTGCGCCGGCAAGACATGCCGCAAGACCCGCGCCGAGAAGAGCTATTGCAAGACCAGTGTGTGCAAACAGAAATTCCATCTTTTTGTCCTCCTATTTATTCCGAAATATCATAGTATTTTGTACTTACTTCAAGGGGCTTGAACGCCCTGCCGCCGTCCTTGTAGAACTTGCCGAAATACTCAAGGCACTGAAGCCTCAGATCGTGGACGTAGCAGCCCAAGAGGTTCAGGGCGAAGTTCAGGGCGTGGCCTGCCAGAAACACGGGGATGAACAGCCACAGGGTGTCGGCGATGCCGCCTATGGTGTTGAAAACCGTTGCGATAACGCTGCCGGCGAGCATGAGCGCCATTATTCGCGAGTAAGAAAGTATGTCTCCGAACCAGCCGGTAACGCTGTTATATATGGTGGAGAATATGCTCACTATCGCGCCGCCTATGCCCTTTGAGCCGCGCATACCGCCGTACAGGAGCATCAGGCAGCCGATGACAAGAACGACCGGCACGCCGTTTATGCTGCCGACCTTGAGCGCCAGCAAAATTGCGCCTATGAGGATGACCCACAGCGAGCCCTCCTCCCACACGGCATCGGCGATCTGTCCGCGCTTTACCTTCTGCACGACGTTTATCACCATGCCCGTGTTCAGGTGCACAAGTCCGAGCGCCATCGCGCCTATGAGCACCTCCATGCTGTTGGTCATGGGGCTGAACAAATACCACAATTCGCCCCAGCCGTCGGGCTTGCCGAGGATCTTTCCGACCTGCGCTATCGCATCACCGAAAAATCCGCCGGTGAGTATGCCCATTATAAATGTCGAGATGCCGCAGTAGAAAAGGAGCTGGCAGAAGCTCAGCGAGCCCTTGCGGGGCTTTATCTTTTTCATTGCGATGACGGCTGCGAGTATCATAATTATACCGTAGCCCATGTCCGCCATCATCAGTCCGTAAAACAGAATGAAAAACGGAGCCATCAGGGGGTTGGGGTCAACGCCGTCGTAAGCGGGCAGACTGTACATATTGGTGACCATGTTAAGAGCGTTGGTCACGTTATTGTTGCGAAGCTGCACGGGCACCTCGGGATATTCCTCCGGCAGGGGGTCGGTGAGCTCCCATGCGCAGTTAAACTCCGCAAGGCACTTTTCCAGCTCCGGCACCCTTCTTGCCAGCACCCAGCCCTGAAGCGCGACCGTGCTCTCCATTCCGAAGAGTCGGCTCTCGGCCTCGGCATAGCCCGAGCGCGTTTCCATTCTGTCGGCGCACAGCTTTAATTCGCCGCGCATATCCGACATTGCGCAAACCTCGTCGATAAGCTCCGCCTGCTGCTTTACAAGCTCCTCGCGCTCGGCAAGAAGTCTGTCGGTGTTTTCTCTCGCCGTGCCCTCGCAGCCTGCAAACGATGCAGCGGAGAAGTTATAGGCTCTGAGCACCTCGAGAGCCGCGGGAAGAGCCTCCTTAAAGCAGATGAGAACGACATATCGCTGAGTCTTGTCGGCAAATACCTCGACAAGCTCCGCCTCCTCGATCTCGTGCGCAAGCGTCTGCCGCGCCTCGGCCAGGGCAAGCGCCGATTGCGGCACCATGCCGAGCGTCACGGCGCAGCGTGCCGTTCCGCTGCCGTCGAGCGGGTAGTCAAGCTCCAGCCAGGGCCTCAGAGCATCGATGAAGCCGTCTATCCTCGCGCACTCGGCCTTGATGCGCCGCACCGTTTCGTCAACGGTGTTTATCCTGCGCGCAGACTCGATCGTGCGTGCGAGCGTCGTCTCGTCAAGTATCGCCGCGCAGTCCGTCTCCGGCTTTGCGGAAAGCAGCTTGCTCTTTACGGGCGAATACTTGTCGAGAAGCTCAACGGCCTGCACCAGGGTCGCCGTGTCTGCCCTGCATCGGGAGGTGTCGCTGCTTTCTCTTGCAAGACGCTCCCTCAGCTCGGGCGGGACACTGTCCAGCTCGGGCTCCGTGACCTCAACGCAGCCGAGCAGCATAAGCTGCTTCAGCAGCGCCTTTTTCTCCCCGCGAACAGCCAGAAGCCGAAGCTTTTTCATTTTTTCAATGGCCATTTACGCGTTCACTATCCTTTCCGCGATAAGCTGCGCAGCCCTTGCGCAGCGATTTTCAGCCTTGGCACGCAGCACGGCCTTCTTGTTCTCGGCCTTGAGATATATCTCGTTTGCCTGCGCCTCGGCGCTTGCCCTTGCAGCGGCTGTGCGTTCGATGTTTTCCGTCTTCGCCTTTGCAACGGCCTCCTCCACGTCATTTTCGCCGGCCTTGTGTGCCTGCGCAATAATGCGCTTCGCCTCCGCCTGAGCCTCGGCGACGGTAAGGCGCGCGGCCTCCTCGGCTGCGCTTATTCCGGCAATTTCATCAAATGCCATCGGATCGCCTCCCTTCAAATAGTGTTTCTCCCATTTTCGGAAATGGGTCGAACCAATCCCGACAAGAGTTTTTTATGCGTTAACAGTAACAAAAAACTCCTGATATTTCAATGTTTTTTTGGCAATTTTATTGACAAACTTCAAGCAATTAAAATGTTAAATTATTTGCTTTTTTAAGCTCTGTCTTCAATGCCCTAAAAACCGTTGAAAAATCAGGGTGAAATTTTTGACACTTGTCGGATAGAGATTGTTTGTTAAATAACATACTAAACTTTCACACAGCAAATTGCAAGTGTTTTTTCAAATTTTCGCAAATATATCTTTGCATATGAAGGGGGAATTGTAAAATACCTCTGCCCTATGCCGTCTATATTCCGTTTTATTCTTGCAAAATCGCGCTCTGCAAGGTATAATAACTTGGTATATAAATATCGATTTTGTATAATCCACGCAGACACAGTTGACGAGGAGGCTTCATATGGCAAACAACTACAGGCGCCGCGCCGGAGACCGCATTGACGGCAGACGGCTGCGCTCTCTCAACGGATTTTATAACTTCATTCCTTTTATAATGCCCACGCGAAACGACGCGCTCAATTACTACGAGCAGTCGTTTGAGATAACAAACGCCGACCGCTGGTTCAGAAAGCAGCGCGTTAACGGCTACAAGGGCATGGGCATGCTGCATCTTCTCATTGCGGCTTATGTCCGCGCCTGCGCATACCTGCCCGGCCTTAACCGCTTCGTCGTCGGCAACCGCATCTATGCGCATAACGATATTGAGATTGTCATGGCCGTCAAGCGCAGTCTTTCCATAGACGCGACCGAAACGACCATCAAGGTTCCCTTTAAGCCGACCGACACCATCTATGACGTCTATAATAAGATGAACGCGGCGATCGACTCCGTCAAAAACTCCGACGAGGAGAACGGCACCGAGGAATTTGCAAACAAGTTCGCCGCCCTGCCCCGCGTCATAATAAGCTTTCTCATCTGGCTCATTCGCGTCGCGGATTATTTCGGCCTTCTGCCGAAGAGACTGCTCGACGTCAGCCCCTTCCACGGCTCGATGATCATAACCGACCTCGGCTCGCTCGGCATCGGCCCCATCTATCACCATATCTATAACTTCGGCACCCTACCCGTGTTCGTTTCCTTCGGCGCAAAGCGTCACGTTCACGAGCTTGACCGCCACGGTAACGTCGTTGAGCGCAAGTACGTTGACGGCAAGTTCGTCCTCGACGAGCGCACCGTTGACGGGCACTACTACGCCTCGGCATTTAAGCTCATTACACGCTTCATCGCCGACCCCTCACTGCTTGAGGTCCCCCCTCAGAAGGTCAACGAGGATATTTACTGATTACATTATAAATAATAGCGCAAAAGCACCGCTGTTCCGTTTGCGACAGCGGTGCCTTTTTTGTCGGTGCTTTTAAATTGTGCTCGCAGCACAATCGGAAATTGTTTTTTGTGCCCTCGGTTTATTGCGCTTGCGGCAAAAATGCATAGAATATAAGGCGTAAAGAGAAAAAAGGACTATAAAAAGGTTCCTCTCCAAGCTTGTGCGATGATGCGGAAATGTCCGCGGAGCACGGCGCTTATGGTGTATATGATTGGAGGCATTTATTATGGTACCCAGCATTTTTAATGAACATATATTTGATGATTTCGACCTGTTCGGTGAGCATACTCCTCTGTACGGCAAGCACGCCAAGAACATTATGAAGACCGACGTCCGCGAGGACGAGCACGGCTACGAGCTGGCCGTTGATCTTCCGGGCTTCAAGAAGGACGAAATTGAACTCGAGCTCAAGGACGGCTATCTGAGCATCAGCGCTCGGAAGGGTCTGGACAAGGAGGAAGAGGATAAGAAGGGCAGAGTTATCCGCCAGGAGCGTTACGCAGGCGTTTGCGCGCGCAGCTTCTATGTCGGCGATGTGAAGCCCGAGGATGTGAAGGCAAAGTATGAATCCGGCGTTCTGACCGTGACTCTGCCGAAGGCGGAGCCGAAAAAGCTCGATAACAAGGGCGCTATTACGATCGAGTAATTTCCTTTCCCGAAACCGGGACGACTGTTTAACCGCAGCCGCCCCGGTTTTTTTATTGCCGCCGCTGCGGCGCGGGACATTCTGCGTTTTTTGTGATATACTGCCCTTAAAGACAGCGCCGAGGTCTCAGGCGGTGAAAATCGCGCAAAAACTTTTCAAAAAAGTCTGTAACCTTTCTCTATCGTCTGCGTCAATATAACAGGACTACTTAGAAAGATGCATTAAAGCCTATGAAGCCGGATATTATCGACCAGCTGTTTTCGCAGCACTATAATGAGGCTCTGCTGTACACGATCTCCCTGTGCCGGAACCGAACCGTTGCAGAGGATATCGTTTCGAGCGCCTTTTTTAAGGCGCTGACACTGGCAGATGACTCGATCCACAACTTCAAGCCGTGGCTTCTGACCGTCTGCCGCAACGAATTCATCAGCATTTGCCGCAAAAACAGCAGGCTGACGGGGGAGGATATCCCCGAGGATCTTGCGGACGACCGCGAGGAGGTCATCGAAAGCATCATCCGCAGGGAGGAGTACCGCTCCCTGTACCGCGCAATCGGCCTGCTGCCGGATACGCAGCGTGAGGTCGTAATGCTCTTTTATTTTTCGGGACTGCCGATAAAAAGCATTTCGGACGTTACGGGAAAAAGTGAAACGAATACCAAGGTTCTGCTGTGCAGAGCCCGTGAAAAACTCAGAAAGATCATGGAGGAAGACCAATGAATTTTGAAGAAGCCTATCAGAAACTGCGGGACGGCACCGCAACGGACGAGGAGGCGGCGTTTGTCGCCAGAGAGCTCGAAAACGTCCGCAGGATAAGCGCGATCTTGGATGACCCCTCGCTGTCCTCGCCCGATATCGGACAGGCGGAGACGGAGATGGTGCAGAAGGCGAGAAAGGACTTCAACAAAAAGACCCTGCTGCGCACGGTGGTCATCGTGCTGTGCAGCCTGCTTGCAATCGCGGCGATAGTCTGCGCGGTCCTCTTCATTCCCTCCAATATTTCCGCCTCGGAAAAGCAGAACATCACGAAGGAGCAGGCGATCCGGACCGCATATGACTGCCTTGTCGATCAGGTCGGCGAGGAGCGCGCAGGCACGTTTTACGTTGACTATGCCCATCGCCACCTGCGCTACGTCGGCAGCATTTTCGACGCGGTTTATGTGTACAAGGTCGAGTTCGAGGATGCAAGCGGCTGTGAGTATGAGATCGAGGTAAACGCAAGCTCGGGCTATACGGTGATACGGGATATAGATCTGGGATAAAAACGCAAACGGGAGAGCGATTTTTTCGCTCTTCCGTTTTTCTTTTTCGTGTAACCTATTTCGTGTTCATGCGTCAACTCTATGAAAGCGATAAGCAATAAATGAAAAGGAGAATAAGTCATGAACAAAATGAATATAACGACCGAAAAGGCACTGGGCATCGCTCTTGCGTATGCAGGAATTGAAAACGGCGAATATCGCTGCCTTGCAGGCGGCTGTGACAACGGCATTTTCCGCTTCGTTATCCGCACCCCCGAGCTTAAGTACGAATTTTACGTGGACGCCGCCGACGGCGAGGTGCTGGGCATCGACACGATCCCGCTGCCGTTTGAAAGCGAGCTTTGCTCCCTGTTCTACGCCGACGAGGACGCCCCCGCCGCCGCGTAACAAGTAAAAAAAAAGACCATGCTCGGCAAAGCCGTGCATGGTCTTTTTGCGTTATCTTATTTTTTCTCGGCGGAGTATTCCGAGAAGGGGACGAACTTGAAGCCGTCGGAAGTGATAAACTTGCTGAAATCGAGCTCGTCATACAGCTTCGTGGTCTTGACGGTCGCGCTGCTTGCCCAATCGGCTATCTGCGAATCGAAATCCGAGGGAGCGGCGATGTAGGAAAGAGGCACGGTCTGCTGCTGATAGCTGCTGGTCATATAGGTCACGAGGTCGGTGCTCTTTGTCGGCAGGCGCATTATGACGTGGTAGCCGTGCTGCGACTCGACGACGCCGGAGACCTCGTATTCCTTGAGCTCGCGGCTTGCGGTGTCATATTCGGTGACCATGGTTCCGGTGGTGAAGCAGTATCCGTCGGGGAATGACTCCTTGCCGGGGTCCTCGCTGTATTCGGTCATGAGCTCCTTAAAGCGCTCCCAGCGCTTCTCATTGTCGCTTATCGCCTGAAGCTCCTCGGAAAGCTTCTGCGCCTGAGCCTTCTTCTCGGCCTTCTCGGAGTCGGACAGCTCCTTGGAGCTCGTCTTGCCGTCCTCATCGGTCACGTCCTCGCTGGTGCGGAAAAGAATGTGAGCGGAGGTGACGTAGTTGTTTTCCTCGGCGTAGGCAAGCACCTTGTCCTCGCTGAGCTTCTCGCCCTTGGTGCCGTAGAGCTCGTTAAAGACGTTATTGTACAGGTAGTTGAGGGTGCGCTGCTGGGCGTAGCTGTCCTCGGTGAAGTTGTAGGTCGCAAAAAGCGCGGCGCTCTCGCTCTCGCCCTCGGCATTATAGTTTTTCTTGAGCTGCGCTATCTCGTCCGCGACCGCCTGCTTGTCCTCATCGGTCACTGTGACGCCCAGCTCCTTAGCCTTTGCCTCCATCGCGTGCAGCCTCGTGACGGACTGCGTCGCACGCTTGACGCACCACTCGATATTGGTCATATCGTCGTCAAAAAGGAACTTGCCGTTCCAATCGACGGCAGTGCCGGAATAGCTCTTATAAAGATCCGTGAGCTCACTCACGGCCTGTCCGAGCCAGCTCATGTATTCGTCATAGCTGACGTTAGTGCCGTTAACGGTCATGACGGTGTCGTCCTTCGTGCCGCCCGCGCAGCCGGTCAGACACGCGCAGAGCATAACGAGCGCAAGCATAAGTGCGGTTAGTTTTTTCATAAAAAGTATCTCCTGTCGGATGTATTCCAAAATATTATAGTACAACGCAAGTGAATATTCTACGCTTTTTTGTAAATTGTCAGACTATATCGCATATCTTGCAATTTATTTCGCCCTCGGCGCCTATTTCGAGCTTCGCCCACGTCCTGCGCGGGGGCTTGCCGGCGGTGCCGGGGTTGAGGACGAATATGCCGCCTGTCTGCTCGAAGCCGGCTCTGTGGGTGTGGCCGAACATGGCGATCTGCGCCGAGCAGCACTGCGCCGCGTAAAGCAGCACGTCGAGCTTGCCGCCGCGCACCGCATAACGGTGGCCGTGAGTCAAAAAAGCCGTGACGGGGCCGAGCTTAACGAGCTTGTAGCCCTCGCCGTCGTCCACGCCGTCGCAATTGCCGGGGACGCAGCACACGGGAATGTGCGGAAACATCGCCGCGACCTCCTGCGCATCGCGCATACCGTCGCCGAGGTGGATGACCTGATCGGGCGCGTAGTCCTCGATTGCCTTGATCATGCCGGCCTTCCAGCCGTGTGTGTCGGAAAATACCGCGATCTTCATATCATGCCTCCGAAAATTATTTGTAAAGCCCGCCGTGCAAGGCGAATATAATAACAGCGGGTGATAAACGATGAATGATCTTGAAAGGCTCGGCCGCCGCCTCTCCGAAAGCGGCAAAAGCGACGAGCTGCGAAGGCTTGCCGACTCCGCCGAGGGCAGAGCCGTGAGCCGAATGGTGGACGCCGAGAAGGTCGGCAGGGCCGCAAAGGACGGCGACATGGCCGCCCTGCAGGACATACTGCGCACGGTCCTGCTGACAGACGAGGGCAAAAGGCTCGCCGAGAGCCTTAAAAAAGCGATGCAGTGAGGTGAAGGTGCGTGAGCGATTTTGAGGATAAGCTCAATAAGCTGCTCAATGACCCGCAGGAGATGGAGCGGTTTGCCGGCTTTGCAAAGTCGTTCATGTCCGCGGGCGGCGAGGAGCCCGAGCGCGGGGAGAGCATCGACCCCGGGCTTTTGAAGAGTCTGAGCGGTGTGCTCTCGGGCACGGGCGGGCGCGACACGCGCCTTCTCGAGGCAATGCGGCCGTACCTGTCGGAAAAGCGGCGCGGCAAGATGGATAAGGCGATGAAGATAGCACGTCTTGCCGGTATAGCGGAGCTTGCCGCGGGGCAGCTCGGAGGCGACGACGATGGCGGCGTATAATCTCTATCGCGGCAACGGCAGCCGCGCCGAGCGCATCGAGGAGCACCGCGACGCGCAGCGCAAGGCTTCGCAGCCGCCGATGCCGAGGCCCGCGGAAAAGCCGGCGGCTCCGAAGCTTCCGTTTCTGGGCGACCTTCCGAAAAAGCTGGGCGAGCTCGAAACGGAGGATCTGCTGCTGATACTGATATTATACCTCATGTACCGCGAAAGCGGCGACAAGGAGCTTCTTATCATCATGGGCGCCATGTATTTGTTATAAGCCGGGTGGATAATTATCCATAACGGCAAAGCTGATCGAGTAATAGCACGGGGCGCAGAAAACTGAAAATTCTGTTACGCCCGAAAACGACTTAGCGAACAGCTTGGGACACAGTTGTCGTTTAGCCATGCAGAAAAGCGCAAAAATGCAGCACAAATCACAAAGCTGTACTTTTACAGAAAATATCTGAACAAAATAAAACAGGTATTTTCGGGTAATAGAAAACCGCCGGCTCTTGACAGCCGGCGGTTCAGAAGCTCACGAGCTTTACAGTCTCTCCTTGAGCTTTTTGATGCAGTCAGGGCAGATATTCTTGCCTTTATAGTTGATGATGTTCTTCGTATTCTCGCAGAAAACGCAAGAAGGATGATACTTATGCAGAATGATGTTGTCACCGTCCACAAATATCTCCAATGCGTCCTTCTCCGCAATATCAAGAGTACGGCGCAGCTCGATAGGAAGAACGATACGTCCAAGCTCATCTACTTTTCTGACTATTCCGGTGGATTTCATTTTCGGTCCCTCCGTTCAAAAATTACTATATCCCACAAAATACATCAATAATTATACCAAAAATGCACAACCTGTCAACAGAAATTTTTAAATTCATGAAAAATCAACAATTTTACAAAACAGGGCACTTGAACTGTAATACTTTTGTTTCTATTTTAATACATTACACAAAAAATATGCGATATATCGGGGTGAGAAAATATGCTGATGGGTGTCATATGGACGGTCATGATAGTTTTATCCGTTTTATTCGGCGTAGCAGGCGGTACGGCGCATGAGGTCGCCGCGGCTGCCCTCGACGGCGGCAGGGCGGCGTTTGAGCTGTGCTTTTCCATCGGCGGCGCCGTGTGCCTGTGGTGCGCGGTGATGGAGCTGATGCAGACCTCGGGGCTTGCCTCGCGGCTGTCTGCGGCGCTGCGCCCGGTGCTGTCGAGGCTTTTTCCCGAGTGTGCGGGCAGGCAGGAGATCATGCGGCCGCTCTCGGCAAACGTGAGCGCAAATCTTCTGGGGCTCGGAAACGCGGCGACGCCCATGGGGGTTCGCGCAGCGCAGGAGATGGCGCGGCTCTCGCCTCCGGGCGAGGCGTCAAACGAGCTGTGCCGCCTCGTCGTTTTAAACACCGCTTCAATTCAGCTTTTGCCCGTGAACATCGCCGCCATTCGCGCCGCCTGCGGCGCCGAAGCGCCGTTTGACATTCTGCCCGCGGTCTGGATAAGCTCCGCCGCTTCGCTTGCCGTGGGGCTTGCGGCGGCAAAGCTCATGGAGCGGCTGCTATGATATTCGAGCTTTCCGTGCCGCTCGTTCTGGCCGCCGTGGGGCTGTGCGCCGTGCTGAACAAAACGGACGCCTTCCCCGCTCTCACGCGCGGCGCGGCAAAGGGTCTGCACACGCTTTTCGATATGCTGCCGCCGCTGTGTGTGCTGTTTCCGGCGGTTTATATGCTGCGTGCATCGGGGGCGCTCGACGCGCTCGGGAGCGCACTGTCCCCCGCGCTGGCTTACATAGGCGTTCCGCCCGAGACCGTGCCGCTTGCGCTGCTGCGTCCCATATCGGGCGCTGCGTCCACCGCCGCCGCTGCGGACATAATAAAAAGCTGCGGCGCGGACTCTCTCGCGGGGCGCTGTGCCGCCGTCATGATCGGTTCGAGCGAAACGACGCTCTACGTCGTCGCGGTTTATTTCGGCGCGGCGAGGATAAAAAACACGCGCTGGGCGATACCTGCGGCGCTGCTTGCCGATGCCGCGGTGTTTCTCTCCTCGTCGTGGGTGAGCCGCCTCATGTGGGGATAGGCGCTGTCCTTTTTTAGGTCGGCGCGTAGACCAAATGGATATGAAAAAAGCAACCTCGCGTTTCCGCTTAGTTGCTTCAATCAATTAAGTTGTGGTGATATACAAATCAGTCTATGTACTCAATTTTTTTAATCTGGCTCAAAGGGACAATTGTACTACATCCCACATCAAGGCAGGGTTCATCCTCGTCGAATTCTTCCGAAGATACCGCAGCGCCATAAGCCCAGCACTTACCCTCTAAGATTTCGCCATCAGTGCAAGTAACCCGCACCTCTCGGCCAGAATCCATAAAGTCAAACAGTTCTTTCTCCGTTACTTTCATTTTTTACACTTTGCCCCCTTTTTACTAGGATAATCCGGCGAAATATGAACCCCATCCTTGCTGTAATGAATGCAGAATACTGTTGTGTCCGACTCTGCACCCGTCAAATCATTTACTGCAACGCCGATTTTATCTGGGTGCACCGTAATTAATTCGATATTTCGCCATTTTCCGCTCTTGTCTCGCGGCAAAATTCCGAATCCTTTGTATTTCTCAATCAACTCGGGTATATCCCCAGTTGGAATAGTTATGCGGCTTGGACCATATCTGTCTTTTTTATGCATCCGCTCAACATATTGTGTGTATTCATGGGTACCAGCAATATGTTTATTCTGCCGCCCCTTGTGTATATTAAGCGGGAATTCACCTGCTTGTATTTGTTTGCGTATTGGCAAATCGCGCATATAAGCCTTGATATTCTGATTTTCGCTTCCTGTATCATACATCGAATTTGCTGCATTTGCAATTCTTTTATAGTTCGCACTTGCCGCGCTTGACTGCTTGTGCCCAAATCCCGCAACTTCTGCACGCTCTGTCTGCGTTCGAAGTCCAGCGGCTTTTGAAAACCCATTATACTTCTGCCGCAGCGTTTGCAGTTTGATTTGGTCGGCGCTGTACTGCGGGGAAGATATGCCCATAACAGCGGGATAATCGGCAGAAAATCGGGAAATAATAGCTTCACTTAGGAGAGTGATGCTATGCAGGGCAAGGTCGAGCTGTGCGGAGTCAACACGGCGAAGCTACCGCTGCTGAAAAATGCCGAGATGCGCGGGCTCATCGCACAGGCGCAGGCCGGCGACAAAAAGGCGCGGGAAAAGCTCATAAACGGCAATCTCAGGCTCGTTTTGTCGGTGATCCAAAAATTCGCGGGGCGCGGCGAGAGCATGGACGATCTGTTTCAGGTCGGCTGCATCGGGCTTATCAAGGCCATCGACTGCTTCGACCTCGCGCAGAACGTGCAGTTTTCGACCTACGGCGTGCCGATGATATCGGGCGAGCTGCGCAGATTTCTGCGCGACCACGGTGCGCTGCGCGTTTCGCGCTCCGTGCGCGACACGGCCTACCGCGTGCTTCAGGCGAAGGAGAGCCTCACGGCGGAGCTGGGGCGCGAGCCCGACGTTGAGCAGATAGCCCGCCGCCTCGGCATAAAGCGTGCGGAGGTCGTCTTTGCGCTCGACGCCATCTGCGACCCGGTTTCGCTCTACGAGCCTGTTTACAGCGACAGCGGCGAGAGCGTCTGCGTCATGGATCAGATAGGCGACACGAAAAACACCGACGAGCATTGGCTTGAGTGCATAGCCCTCGGCGAGGCTCTCGGCAGGCTCTCCGCGCGCGAAAAGCGCATACTCTCGCTGCGCTTTTACACGGGTCGCACGCAGACCGAAGTAGCGCGCGAGATCGGAATTAGTCAGGCTCAGGTCTCCCGACTTGAGAAAAGCGCGATAAGCCGCATAAAAAAAGAGATTTGTTCATAAAAATTTAAAAGAAATTGATAAAAAATCGCAAATGCCCCTTTACAAATCTCAAACTATATGTTAACATATCCTCGTCAGATAAATAACAAATATTCGTTTGATTCTTCTTTCCATCTCTCTTTTCTTTGCTTGTTTGGCATTGCGGAGCTCCTCAATCCGCGATGCAACGCAACACAAAAACCGAAAAAACCTCTGCCTTCCTCCTGTTGGCAGAGGCTTTTTTCGCGCTTCGGCGTATTTTCCGTTAAAAAGCCGCTCTCGATCTAAAAATATCGGGAGCGGTTCTTTGCGCTTATTTTTTGCCCGCATGATCGAGCAGATTATATCGCTCGATGCCGGAGCGCGAAACGCCGAGGTGGCGGCGCACGGCGGCGGCAGCCATGTCGCGGTCGCCGAACTTGAGAATGTCGCAGATGAAAACGTGGTCGTTATCGACCGTGTCGTAAAAACCCTCCGGCCGCGAAAACAGCAGGTAGCTGCGGCAGCGGAAAAGACGGTACTTCATCTGGTCGTAGATGTCGGTTATCAGGCTGTTGCCCGATGCCTTGACGACGGAAAAATGGAACTCTATCTCCCGCTCAAGCAGCTTTTTGAATACGAAGTCCTTGCCCTTGTGAAACGCCTCGTCGTAGGTGTCCTGAAGCCTGTGCGCCATGCCGTACAGCTCGTTGAGCTGCTCTGGTGTTATGTTCAGCGCGGCCTCGCCCGCGGCATAGGTCTCTATCATTTCCGTAAAGTCGCAGATCTCGTCGTATTCCTTCTTGCTGAACTCGGCAACGTAATAGCGGCTGTTTTGGATCTTTATATAATTGCTCGCCGAGAGCTTCTCGAGCGCTGCCTTAACCGGGGAGCGGCTTATGCCCAGCTCCTGCGCGATGCTGCTCTCGCTCACGCGGCTGCCCGGCATGACGGAAAAGCTGATTATCTCCTGCAATATAAGCTCATGAACGACATCGTTGAGCGGCATGAACGGATTTTCTTGTCGGATCTTATCAAACTGTTTGCGATCCATGAACTCAACTCCTTCTTTTGTGCTTACACTGTAGCATATCACAAATCGCTCGCTTATGCAAACCATAATTCGTGCCGATTGCGTAAAAACATATTCCGAAATGGCGCAAAGTGCCCCTTCGGGGCCTGAAACCGCGCAAATATTTCAGCGGAAGAGAAGAGCGTGACTCAGCTCCAGCGCGGGCAGAAGCTGCTCGGGCGAAACCGTGAGCGTGCACACGCCGGGCTGAAGCGAGGTATCGAGAATGACGATACCGCTGTGCGCAAGCTGCGCCGCGATGTCCGCGAGAAGGCTGCCGTTAACCCCGGCGCCGACGATGCTGACGCTCCCGCGGGAAGCATCGCGCGTTACGCCGCAGACCTCGGGTCTGTTGCCGAGCCGCGTCAAAATCGTGCCCGGGCGCTTTACGAAGCTCGATCGCAGCTCGACCTCGACGCCGTTTTTCATTGCCGCCTCGACGCTGCGCGAGTGGAGCACCTGCGAGCCGCCGCGAGCGAGCAGCAGCATATCGCGGTAGTCTATGCGCTCAAGCTTCCGCGCCCCCGTCACGAGCCGCGGGTCGGCCGTGTAGATGCCGTCAACGTCGGAGTAGATCTCGCATTTATCCGCCCCGAGCGCCGCCGCGAGCTCCACCGCCGTGGTGTCCGAGCCGCCGCGCCCGAGCGTTGTGATATCCTCGCGCGAATTAACGCCCTGAAAGCCCGCAACGACGACCGTTTTCCCGTCGCCGAGCTCGCGCATTATGCGGCAGGTGTCGATGCCCGTTATTCTCGCGTCGCCGTGGGTAAGGTCGGTTTTTATCCCCGCCTGCTGCCCCGTGAGCGAAACGCTCGCAATTCCGAGGGCGGAAAGCTGCATCGCCATGAGCGCCGCCGAGGACTGTTCGCCCGTGCTCAAAAGCGCGTCGCGCTCTCTTGCGCCGGCGCGCTCGTCGATCGCGTCCGCCTCGGCAATGAGCGCATCGGTAGACGAGCCGCGCGCGGACACGACGATGACGAGCTGCCCACCCTCCCGGAGCTTTTGCGCGGCAACGCGCGCCGCGGCACGCAGCCTGTGCGCATCGGCAAGAGAGCTGCCGCCGAATTTTTGTATTGTAAGCATAGCATCACCCAAATAAAAAGAAGTAGGGTCATTGCCCTACTTCATCATATTCGGAAATGTTCAGCCTGCCATAAGCTCAATGTCCACCACGCCCGGCATCGAGGTCAGCCGCGCCATCAGCTCGTCGCTGCTGAGCGTGAGATTTTCCGGTGCGATGGAAATGGTCACGAGCGCGACGCCGTTTGCCGGTATCGACTGGTTTATCGTGAGTATATTTGCGCCCGACTCGGTAAAAATAGACAGGACGGACGCAAGCTTTCCGGGCTTGTCGTGCAGCTTTATGTGGAAGGTCATGATGGCGTCGCGCTTCATATCACGAAACGGCGCGATGCAGTCCTTGTATTTATAAAACGCGCTTCTGCTCAGGTCAACGCGCTCTACGGCCTCCGCGACCGTGCGCGCCTCGCCCGTTTCCAGCAGCGCCTTGGCCTCCGTGACCTTCACGAAAACCTCCGGCAGCGCCGTTGCCTCGACCAGATAATATTTGGGTCTTGCGTTCGCCATTATTCAGCCTCCTGTGTGCGATACGATGACATTTGTGCTTGTGATACGGATTTTAACACATTGCGGCGGGCATATCAATAGCTGCGCAAAAAATATCGGAGAAAAATTCTAAGGGGATGGAAAATATGCTGCTCGGTATTATTTTCAGCATAGCCGCGGGAATGGCGATGAGCGTGCAGGGCGTCATGAACACGCGACTCGGCGAGGGGATCGGCACCATGGAGGCCAACGCCTTCGTGCAGGGCACCGCGTTTGCGCTTGCGCTCGCCGTGCTGATCTTCTGGCGGCAGGGCAGCTTCTCGCAGCTCGGTCAGGTCAACAAGCTCTACTGGCTCGGGGGCGTGCTCGGCATCGTCATCACCGTCACCGTCATGCTCGGCATAAAAAGCCTCGGCACGACGCTCGCCGTGTCGGTCATCCTGATATCTCAGCTTCTCGTCGCCGCCTGCATCGACGCCTTCGGGCTCATGGGCAGCGAAAGGCTCGCCTTCACCTGGCATAAGTACGCGGGTCTTGCGCTCATGACGGGCGGCATGCTGCTGTTTAAGTGCCGTTAGCGGAAAAAATTGTGTCTTGAAATATCCCCTGCGTATAGTATAATTGTAGCCATATACTATTTGATATGGAGATACATGATGGAGATGCATCCGATTTTCAGAAAGACCCCCGCGCAGGCCCGCGCAGCGGGAGCGGAGGACTCGCGCCGCTTTATTTCGCTTTACAGAGCCTATCTTCTCGGCGCGTCCGAGGTCGCCGGCGCGCAGCAGGAGCTCGAAAACGAGCACAGCTTCCGCGTACTCATCGCGGCAATGCTCTTCGGCCTCCTGAGCTGGTGCGTGACACTGTATTTTGTTTTTAAATAAGCGTATAATTTAAGCCGCCCCCTGTCCGTTTGAACAAGGGAGCGGCTTGTTTTTGCGTTTCGAACAGGCGATACCTCCGACCGTAGGGGTGAGCATTGTTCACCCGTTGTCATGGCTCTTACTGCGCAGTAGGCACCGTGTCTGCTAAGCTGAATCTGCCGCCGATATCCATAGCTCATCGCCCCGGCAAAAAAAAGAAAACCTACGGCTCAAACGAACCGTAGGTTTTTGGTGGACGATACAAGACTCGAACTTGTGACCTCCCGCACGTCAAGCGGATGCGCTACCAGCTGCGCCAATCGTCCGTTTATCGGCAACGGTTATTCTACCCGATGCCGATAGATTTGTCAACACTTTTTTACGCTTTTTTTAGTTTCTCACGTAAACCGTGCAGTCCACGGTCTTTCCGTAGCAGCTTAGCGTGACCTTCGTTGTGCCCGCACCGACGCCTGTGACCGTGCAGCGTCCGTTCTCGTCGACCGAGACGCTCGCAACGCTCGGATCGCCCGAGGTCCACTGATAATCGGGCGTGACCGTCATCGGGAAGTGCGAGCCCGTAAGCGCGACACTGTCGCCCGTGCGAATGGCAAATTCCGTGCAGGGGCTTGCGTAGGGACTGCTCATCGTAAGCGAGGTTATCTCCGGCGTGGGAGTCGGAGTCGGGGTCGGAGTCGGAGTCGGAGTCGGCGCCGCTGAGATCTCCGGCGGCGTTGTCGGCATTACCGGCGCGTTCGGATTATCGGCATTGTCAAGTCCGACGGTTATCATAACTATAAGCGCGGCGATTATCGCGACGATGAGTATCGCCCCGAAGATAAACTGCCACTTGCGGTCGTCGCCCGCCCGCCTGTTCGCTGCCGTGCCCTTTATTGCGCTGGGCGTTGTGCCGGGAGCGCGGCGGCTGTTCTGCACCCTGCGCGTGCCGCACTTGGGGCATCTGCGGTGCATTCCGGAGAATTTCTCTCCGCAGCGGCGGCAGGTCACCTGAGGAATAAGACCCATATATGCTCCTCCTTAATTCGATGCTTTTCAGGGTATTATACCCCAATCCATGCGTATCCGTCAAGTATCGCAGAGTGCCGTGACTCTGCTGCGGACATACTCCGCGACGTCCTCCGCGGCGATGCCGAGCGCGTAGCTCAGTTCGCTGTGCAGCATTCTTTCGGCGGTCTTGAGAAACTGCGCGTCAATGTTGTGAAAATGCTTTTTCTTGTCCTTGAGCTCCTCGCGGCGGCGGTAGAGCATCCCGACAAGCTGCATGAGCTGCTTGCGGCTGCCGTTTTTGACGATGTCGTCGCAGACGTTCTTGCGCTCGTTATCGCCCGATATCCACTCAAGCGGCTCCCTGACCGCCTCGTCTATGAGCTCGTTTGCCTCGCGCTCGGTCATCACCGGCAGGAGCTTTTTCGTGAGCGCTTCGTTCGCCGTTGGGACATACACCGTGCCGCCGGGGTTATCCAAGGGGCTGAGAACATAATATTCGCCCTTCGTCTTTCCCATTTTCAGCACCGATATTTCCTTGAGGGTGCACACGCCCTGAGTTCCGTACACCACAGTATCGCCGACCGACAGCATTTTATACCTCCAAGCCCACGCACGAAGCCGTGACCGCGTCACGGCTCGTAATTTGCTACCTTCGTCAAAAATTCAAACTCGGCGGCACCCGGATCCTAAAGCGTGCAGCCGAGGAGCTTGCGTTTCCGAGAGCCGAAAGCGCCCGTTTTGCGCCTGTTTTCATGCATTTCTCTACTTAAAATATAGCACAAATTTAATTTTCTTGCAAGGAACAAAATATTAGTATATAATGCTTTTTACCCTTGATTTTAATTTTAATTGTATTGGAGTGTTTTTGATTGAAACGCACTAAGATCGCTCAGATATTTGCCGGCGCGGAGAGCTTCGACGGTAAAGAGATAACCGTATGCGGCTGGGCACGCACCATCCGCGATATGAAAAACTTCGGCTTTATTGAGCTCAACGACGGCTCGTGCTTCAAGAGCCTGCAGGTCGTTCTCGAGCGCGAGAAGCTTGAAAATTACGACGAGGTATCGCACCAGAATGTCGGCGCGGCATTCATCGTCAGGGGGGAACTCGTGCTCACCCCCGATGCAAAGCAGCCCTTCGAGCTGAAGGCGTCGCAGGTCGAGATCGAGGGCGTGTCCTCTCCCGATTATCCGCTTCAGAAAAAGCGCCACAGCGTCGAATTTTTGCGCACCATCCAGCATCTGCGCCCGCGCACGAACCTCTTCTCCGCGACCTTCCGTGTTCGCAGCGTCGCGGCTCAGGCGGTGCATGAATTTTTCCGCAGTAACGGCTTCGTCTACGTCCACACCCCGATAATCACGGGCTCGGACTGCGAGGGCGCGGGCGAAATGTTCCGCGTCACCACGCTCGACCTTAATAACCTCCCCCTGCGCGAGGACGGCAAGGTCGACGACAGCAAGGACTTCTTCGGCAAGGTCACCAGCCTCACCGTTTCCGGTCAGCTCAACGCCGAGAACTTCGCCATGGCCTTCGGCGACGTGTACACCTTCGGCCCGACCTTCCGCGCCGAGGTATC
>CAKTOX010000001.1 GCA_934590355.1 uncultured Oscillospiraceae bacterium | reverse complement strand
TGTCTACTTCTTTCCTCGCTATAAGCTCTCCTCTTCCACTAGCATAGCTAGTGGTTGCCTTTGCTGCTGGCAATGCAGAACACCCCCGACAGAGCCTGAGCCCTGCCGGGGGTGCCCTTATAAGGAGACATGAAGAAAAGCTTATTTATTGCCGGGGCGCCCGCCCTGAGGCGGCTCGCCGTCGGGCTTTGTGCCGCCCTGAGGGGGCTCGGCTCCCGCATTGTCGGGTCGGCCGCCGGGCTGCATACCGCCTATGCCGCCACCCGCATTGCCGACGGAAACGCTTCCGCTTTGCACAGCGGCGGTCGCGACCTCGTCCGTGCCGGAGTAGAGGTCTGCGTCCTCACCGTCGGAAAGCTCGGCTGCGGAGAAGAACACGAAGGCTGCGTCGCACGGGGCATCGGAGGTGAAAAGCTCCTTGCCGTCGGAGGTCTTTACGCAGACCTGTGCGCCGCTTTCCGTGAGCCTTGCCGTGCCGGAGCCGGAGGCGAAGGTCACGCAGGGCTGCTGCGCGGAGAGTGTAAAGCCCATGCCGCTGCTGCCGCCGGCTGCGAATACCGTGCCGCCGCTTACGGTCAAGGTGCCGTCCGCGTCAAGGGGCTGGTTGTCTGCCCTGCTTGCCGTCCAGACCGCGACCGTGCCGCCTGAGATGTTGAGGTCGCCGTTTGAGTCGAAGCCGTCGCCTTCGGATGAGTAGGCGCTGATGCTGCCGCCGGAGATGTTTATCGAAAAGTCGTAGTCGCTCAGATCGGAGTTTGCGGCGTTGAGGCAATCGTCGGACGAGACGATGTCGATGCTGCCGGAGAGAATGTTGAGCTGCGCCGCCTCAAGACCCTCGTAGCACTGCGTGACGGTTATCTCGGGGCCGTCCGTGTCCTGTGCGCCGACGTTCATAATGAGGTCGCAGTGCACAGCGTCGTCGCCCGTCGAGACGGTGATGCTGCCGCTTTCGAGGTTCAGAAGCTGCTGCGCGTTTATCGCATCGTTAACGGGGGCGCTTATGTCGAGCGTGAGCTCCTTTATCGTGAGCGAGGCCTCGCCCTCGGAGTCGGTCGTCGCGCCGGATTTGATGCCGTTTTTGCCGTTTGCGGTGATGCTCAATTCGCCGCTGCCGCAAAGCGTTACCTTCGAGCCGTCCTTGCATTTTATGACGGCGCTTTCGGCGTCGGCGTTGTCGGGGTTATCGTCGGCGTTATTTGCGCTTGAATCCGCGAGCGAGTTTTTGCTGCCAGAGGCCGCCGCTATGGTGACCTCGGTGGACTTGCCGCAAATGATGGGCGCCGTGTCGGAGCTTGTGAGGCTAAGACCGTTTAAAACGAGCGTCACGCCCGTCGTGCCCTTTTTGACGCTCACCGATCCGTCCGAGCAGCTTCCCGTGAGCGCATACGTGCCCGAGCCCGTTATAGTGAGTGCGCTGCCGTCTGTTTCATAGCCCTCGCTGCCGCCCTGCGAGGTGATGCCGCCGTTCGTGAAATTAAATGTCGTGTCTGCCTCGTAAACGCCGTCTGAGGCGCCGGCGCTGTTTATGTTATCTTTGCTTCCGCCCGCGCCGCAGCCCGTCAGAGAGACGATGAGCGCGACTGCAACGAGCAGAGAAAGCAATTTTGTCGCTTGCATATCGAGTACCTCCTTTTTTACTATGGCGCCATTGTAAACGCTCAACCTAAACTGAACCTAAAGAAAGAAAAAATTTTTCTTTAGGTTGAATTTAGGAAGGCGCGCTATGATATGGGCACAAAGGAGGCGAGAGCAATGGCAGAAAGCGTCATAAGCTGCTTTGAGCGCTATGAAAAAAAGTACCGCATAACGAAGGCTCAGCAGCGCCTTATAATTGAAAAGATGAAGCCATATATGCAGGCGGATAAGTTCGGGAAATACACCATATGCAACATATATTACGACACCCGCGACTGGCGGCTGATACGAAGCTCCATCGAAAAGCCCGTATATAAGGAAAAGCTGCGCGTTCGCAGCTACGGCACTCCCGATGCGGACGGCAAGGTGTTCGTCGAGGTCAAGAAGAAGTATGACGGCATTGTGTATAAGCGCAGGATCACGATGCCCGCGCGGCAGACCCGACAGTTTCTCTCCGGCAACAGCGCTGCCGGCTACGGGCAGATCGGCAGGGAGATAGGCTGGCTGAGCTCCTTTTACGGCGCGGAGCCGAAGGTCTTTATCGCCTACGACCGCCTCGCATTTGCGGGGACAGACGACCCCGAGCTTCGCATCACCTTTGACACAAACTTGCGCTGGAGGGACACAGAGCTTGACCTCACGCTCGGCGACGGGGGAGAGCTCATCATCCCTGCGGATGAGGTCATAATGGAAATCAAGATACCCCGCGCCGCACCCCTGTGGCTGAGCAGGCTCTTATCCGAGGTCGGAGCCTTTCCGAGCTCCTTTTCAAAGTACGGGACCTGCTATAAAAACGAAATTCTCAAGAAGGAGGCGCAATGCTGTGCTTAGCTCTTTAATAGGCTCTGAGCTCACGCTCACCGCGTTTTTAATATGTACCTTTACCTCTCTCATCCTCGGCGTCGGCATCGCTCTCGTCGGTATGTACCGCTCTAAATCGACCCAGAGCTTTGCGGTCGCGCTTGCGATACTTCCCGTCGTCGTGCAGCTTGTCATCATGCTCGTTAACGGCAACGTCGGAGCGGGCGTTGCGGTGGCGGGTGCGTTCAGTCTCGTGCGATTTCGCTCCGTTCCCGGCACCGCGCGCGAGATAGGCGTGCTGTTCATGGCGATGGCGATCGGCCTTGCAACGGGCATGGGATACGTCGGGCTTGCCGTCATGTCGTTTGTTATAATTTCCGCTCTCATCACGCTGCTCACACGGCTCAATTTCGGCGCAGCTCCCGCCGCGGAGCGCACTCTCAAGATAACCATTCCGGAAAATCTCGACTACGAGGGGCTGTTTGACGACCTTTTCGAGCGCTATACGAGCTCGCACAGCCTTATTAAGGTCAAGACCAGCAACATGGGCACGCTGTATGAGCTTGAATACTGCGTCGTGTTTAAGTGCGCGGGCGTGCCGAAGGAATTTCTCGACGCGCTGCGCTGCCGCAACGGAAATCTCAACATCATTTGCTCGCGCGAGATAAGCCGTGAGGCGCTGTGATTTATAAATGCGCGCTTGATTTTTGTGGGATCAGTATTTATAATGGCTGAAAAAGGGCGGAGGTGACGGAAAATGAAGCTGCTGATTGCCGAGGACGAGCTCGATCTTGCCGAGGCGCTGACGGTGTTTTTCGAGAAAAATCATTTCACCGTCGATGCTGTGCACAACGGCTTTGACGCTTATGAATATGCCGTGACGGGCGAGTACGACGCGGTGATACTCGACGTGATGATGCCGAAAATGGACGGTATACGGGTGCTCGAGCGGCTGCGTGCCGAGGGTGTCAAAACGCCCATCATGATGCTCACCGCCAAGGGTCAGAAAAACGACCGCATAACCGGCTTTAACGCGGGCGCGGACGATTATCTGCCCAAGCCCTTTGACCCGGACGAGCTTTTGAGCCGCATGCGTGCCATTTTGCGCCGAAGCGAGGCGTATCAGCCGACGGAGCTGTCTTACGGCGATATCGTCCTCTCCCCGTCCACGGGCGAGCTGCGCTGCGGTAAGCGCGGCGTGCGGCTGAGCGGGCGCGAGTTTCAGGTCATGGAGCTCTTTATGCGCGCCCCGCGTCAGGTTTTTTCCGCCGAAAGAATAATGGAAAAGGTCTGGGGCTGGGATAACGATGCGGAGATAAACGTCGTGTGGGTCAACGTCTCGAATCTTCGCAAGAAGCTCAAGAGCATAGGCTCCTGCGTGACGCTCAAGGCTAACCGCGGGCTCGGCTACGCCCTGGAGGAAGAAAAATGATAAGGCGGCTGAGAAACAAATTCATCCGCATCGCAACGCTGTCGGTCGCTGCGGTGCTGATGCTGCTCACGCTCGTGCTCAACGCCGCAAACTACGTCTCGACCGACAACGACCTCAAGCAGACGCTCGACATGATTTACGAAAATCAGGGTACGATACCGCACGGAAGCTTCACTCCGCCCTCCGCACCGCCCATGGACGATAAGCGCGGGCCGTTTAATAAGGAAACGCCGTTTTCAACGCGATTTTTCGTGCTGAGATACGACGACGACGGCACTCTCACGCAAGCCGAGCTTGACAACATCGCCTCCGTTGACGAGGAGGATATACCCGCGTATCTCGCTGCCGCAGTCGAAAACGGAGAGGGCTACGGCAGGTACGGAGACTATCGCTTTTTCGTTGCCCATAACGGTGACGGGCGCAATATGGCGATATTTTTAAACTGCTATCAGGAGCTGCGGGCGGAAAAAACGGTGCTCGTGTGGTCGCTTATCGCCGCCGCGGGCTGTATACTGCTGGTGTTTCTGCTCGTCGTGCTGCTGTCGAGAAGGGCGATCGACCCCGTCGTGCGCAGCGCACAGCAGCAAAAGCAGTTTATAACCGACGCAAGCCATGAGCTGAAAACGCCGATAACCGTCATCGCAACGAGCCTGCGGGTGCTTGAGATGGAAACGGGGCAGCAGAAGTGGATAGATAAGGCACAGGCGCAGACGGAAAAGCTCACCGAGCTTGTCAATTCAATGGTCACGCTCTCGCGCATGGACGAGGAGGAGTCGCCGCTGAAGATGGAGGAGTTTGACGCAAGCTCCGCCGTTGAGGAGACCGCCGAGTCGTTCCGCGACTTTGCCGCCGAGCGCGGGCATGAGCTGGGCTTGGAGATTGAGAGCGGGATAATTTACCGCGGCGACGAGTACGCCGTGCGGCAACTCGTGTCGATCCTGCTCGATAACGCCGTTAAATATGCCCTGCCCGATACGCCGATCGTGCTTACGCTCATGAGGGCGAAAAAGGGGATCCTGCTGCGTACCGAAAACCGCTGCGATGAGCCGGAGAGCATCGACACGCACAAGCTCTTTGACCGCTTTTACCGCGCGGACCCATCGCGCAGTGCGTCGGGCTCGGGCTTCGGCATCGGCTTGTCCATAGCCCGCGGCATCGCCGAGGGACACCGCGGCTCGATAAAGGCCGAAATAAGCGGCGACAGCATCGTTTTCGAGGCTGCCTTGCGCTGAAAAAACGGAGAGGATATTCCTTTCCGTTTTTACTTATATTGCCGCGCAGGCTTGTCATTTCGGCCGGGCTTTTTTCCTTGCGATCGCTTCCTCGAAAAGACGGGCGGCTTCGTTTTTGCGGCTTCGGCTTATGAACACCTCGCTGCCGTCTATGAGATGGAAGCTGTCGCCGACAAGAGAGAATATCTTGGCGCTGTTGACCCAGTAGCTCTGATGGCAGCGGATAAATTCGCCGGTGTCCAAGTCGGAGATCAGCTCCTCCGGCGACTGGCGGCAGACCATCGTCTCGCGCAGCTTAACCACCTTGGTCTGATGCCCGACGCGCTCAAGGTACAGTATCTCCGAGAGCGGTACGCGCTCCATACTGCGCCGCTGCCTGACCCATATTGCCGGCGCCTCGGAAGCGTCGTTTTCCAGCGCGTCGAGGCATTTGTCAAGCGCCGCGGCAAGGTATTTTTCCATGTCCTTTTTTAAAATATACCATGTGTGCTCGGCGAAATATGCTTCTGATGCGTACTCGGAGTAGGCGGTCAGAAAGATGACCTGACAGCCGGGGCACTTTGAGTTTATTGCCTTTGCAAGCTCAATGCCGTTGACCGAGCCGATACTTATGTCCAAAACGGCTATGTCCGCAGGCTGTGCGTCAATGGCGGCCGTGAGCTCATCTGCGCTCTTGCACCCGAAAATGCGCAAGGGCCTATCCTTCGCGTAGTCCTCGATAAAATTATGTACATAGCGCAGATACACGTCGTTGTCGTCGCAGATATATATGTTAATCATGGGCGGCAGACTCCTTCAGAATCAGAATGTTGTTGTAAATGCCGTCGTTTACGCGCGAGCAATAGCTGCCGCGGTATTTTTCGGCAAGCGACTTGAGAATAATGCTGCCGGTGCCGCGCTCCATGTAGGAGATGCGGCGCTCTTTTTTGCTGACGCTCGGGTCGTAGGGGTTTTCGCTCTCGATATGCAGGAAGCCGTCGGCAAGCTCGACCCTGAGGGTGATGCGCGGCTCTGATGCCTGCTTGCAGGCGTCGGCGGCGTTGTCAAGGAGGTTTCCCAAGGCGGTGATGAGATCCACGTCGGAAACAAAGCAGTACGCAGGAAGGCGGATATCCGCCGAAAGCGAGATGCCCTGCTGAGTGAGCTCCTCCGTTCGCTCTCGTATAAAGGCGTCCGCAGCGGTGTTCTGACAGTCGCTGAGGATGCTGCGCACCGCGGTCGTTTCCTCAAGCTCGGAGACGTATTTTTCCGCCTCGTCCCGCTCGCCGTTTTCCAGCATCGCGCGGATGGTGCAGATGTGGTTTGCAATGTCGTGGCGCATCTGGCGCATATTGGCGTAGCTTTCCGCCATGAGCTGATAATACTTCGCCTTCGCCGCTATCTGCTCCTGCATGAACTCGTTGCGGGCGCGAAGCTCCGCGCTTTCGGCAGTGCGGGAGATGAGACGAAAGAGAATGAAGTCTGTCAGGACGGTAAAGATAAGTACGATGACTATGACGAGGAGCTTCTTGGGCGTGAACGCCTCGGCGGAGGCAAAGGTGTAGGAATAATACCAAACCGTGAGCAGGATAAACTGGTTTATCGGTAGCAGCAGATAGCACAGGCGGTCGCGGTCGGAAACGCGGTCCTCGTTTTTCTTGTCCAGCAGGCGAAAGGCGTAGACCATCAGCATCAAAAACAGTGCCTGCGCAAAGATGAACACGAAGTAAAACGGGATAAGCTCCAGGTGGCAGAGGTCTCGGTGCTGCATATAGCTTGAAAGCGTCGGCGAGAGGATAAAGGTGCTCAGCTCCGTGAGCGCCATGGTAATGAATATTCCGAGCACGGCAAGCAGCTTGCGCAGTGCTTTGCCGCGGTGCAGGATGAGCAGGAAAAAGACGAAATAAGTGACGGATATGGCGATCCTGAGCATCGGACGCTCAGCCAGAGGGTAGCAGGCTAGATAAAACTGAAAGGCGTTCAGGGCTATGATCAGCGGAAAATAAAACCGCGGCGCGAGCTTTGCGGGGAAAAGCGCGGAGAATGCGCAATACCACAGCGTCTGCTGCGTGACGTTCATTATCAGATAGGCGAGCATATACACAGCTTGAGAGGTCATTTTTTGCAGTTCCTTTACCGATATGGTTTGGTGAGCTTCTTACATATATCATACAGGAATTTGCGAAAAATGCAAGTATTTACATAAAATGCAGCCTGAATTATACCTCGCCGAGCGGCGATTTTTGCAGAAGCAAAAGCTCCGTGCTTAAATTTTTCCGCCATCACATATTTTTTGCACGAATGCAGACAATATGACAGAAAACAAAAACACGGAGGATATGAGATATGAAAGCAACAGGGATAGTACGACGCATCGACGACCTCGGCCGCGTGGTCATACCCAAGGAGATACGCCGCACCATGCGTATCCGCGAGGGCGACCCGTTGGAGATATACACAGACCGCGACGGGGAGGTCATATTCAAAAAATATTCGCCCATCGGCGAGCTTGGCGACTTTGCCGGCCAAATATGCGAGAGCCTGCACAAAACGACAGACGGCATCGCCGCGGTGTGCGACCGAGACAGCGTCATTGCCGTTTCCGGCGCACCGAGGCGTGAGCTTCTCGACAAGCGCATATCTCCCTCGCTCGAGCGCCTTATGAACGCAAGAAGCGCCGTGCGCTTTGAGGGCGGAAGTCCGGTGCACATAGCCGACGGCGAGGATAAATACACCGCAAGCGTCGCCGCGCCCATACTCAGCGAGGGCGATGTGATGGGCTGCGTCCTGTTCGCCTCGGCAGACTCCGCACCGGGCGGCGAGCTCGAATTTAAGCTCGCGCAGACCGTCGCGGCTTTTCTCGGCAAGCAGATGGAAAGCTGAAAAACACCCCCGCAGTGCGCAAAAAAGCTGCGCCGTGCGGGGGCTTAATGTTGTCATCAGACCCTTGCGAGGAAGCACTCCTGACTTTCAACCTCGGAGTAGAGTATAGCGCCGCCCTTGCCGAGATCGTAAACGCTTATGACCTGCGCCATGGGATCGTCCGGTGCGGCGCCGACAAGCTCGGAATACACGTTTTCGCAGCCTGCGAGAAGCGCCTCGTCGAAGGTGCAGCCGTTTTCACCGGGGTAGAGTGCGACGTAAAATGTGCCTGCTTCGACGAGATCCTGGAAGAAGTGACTGCCGTAGCTTAGCTCAGGGCGCAGCCCATGGGAGGAATACGCAAGCTCGACCATGCAGTCGAAGCGGTTTATCTCCATGAAATGCACCGGCACGCCGAGACTCGGCGTTGTTGTGCCCCAGCGCCCGGGGCCGAGAAGCACGGTGCCCTCGTCCTTGAGCAGTGTGTTGAGCCGACCGAGGCAGCGCGCTATTTGATACTTGCGCTGCTCGGGCAGGGCGAGGTAGGGCTCGACCTTTATCATAACGGCATAGCGCACCGGCAGACAGAGGTTGCCGCCCATGAAGTTGCCCTCGGTGCGGAAATATTTTTCCTTGATTTTCGGCATAACTCCCGCCTTGCCGATGCCGCGGGTCTGGAGCGGGCGGCATTGGAGGAGATTAACGCGGTAGTTGCCGTCGGAGTCAAAATTGCAGGCGTATTCGATATCGACGGGATAGTTGTATTTCTCCTCAAGCAGACGCATGGCCTCGGTCATGACGTCGGTAAAGTCGGTGCTGCCGAGCAGCTTACGGAAGTTGAGTATATCCGGAGCTTCGCTTTCGGGTATGCCCAGCTCGCGGAAGCGCGCTGCGGTAGGGTAGTCGCGCTCCATGAAAAGCGAGGGGTCGGTCTTGAGCTCACGCTTGTCTACCATGCTGAGCTCTGCGGTGACGAATTCGTTGCGTATAAGGTCGATCGCGTCTATCTTGTGCTGCGAGTATTTGTACTCATCGCCGTATGCGACCATGGGCAGCGCCTTGGGATCATCCATGCTCAGCAGACGGGCGTAATCATCGGCCTCCCGATCGACCGCGCGCGTGCCCATACCGAACACGAGACGCAGCATGCCCTTGTTCTGCGCCGAGGCGTTCTGCCTGTTCAGATAGAGGTTTTTCGAGTGTCCGACGCCGGCGATGTGGGGATAATAGTAGTCGCCGTGAACGTCGCCGCACACGCGCATGACCAGCAGCGCCATCTGCTCGTCGCGGTCGAGAAGGTTGCGTTCGGCGCGGTAGCGTATTGCGTCGGGGTTGACGGTGCTCGCATAGACCTGCTTGACCGCCTTTTCAAATACCTCATAGCGCTCTGCGAGGCTGCCCTGATTCGGGCAGAAAACGCTCTCGTATTTGCCCGCGAAGGCGTTGCCGAAGCCGTCCTCGAGAATGGAGCTTGAGCGCACGATGATGGGAGACTGGCCGAAATATTCAAGCATGGAGAGAAACTGCTCCTTGACGCCGGGGGTGAAGGTGCCGTTTAACAGCATTTCGCGTATCTCCGGCGCGCACTCCATGTAGTCTTCGGCGTTTATCATCCTCACGCGCGGCGCCCAAATTCCGCTCTGCACGGCATAGGTGTAAAATACGTCTGCGCCGATGTAGTAGGAATCGTGCGGCTCGATGCGCTCTTTATACAGCTGCGGCGCCTCATCGCGCAGAATGTTTCGCGCAAGCAGCATGCCTGCCGCCTTACCGCCGATGCAGCCGGTGCCTATCTCACGGTTTTTGATGTACATGAGATCCTTCATGCTGAAATACTTGCGGCACAGCTCAAGGCGTGTCGGCTCGCTGCCGAGCAGACAGCGCATGATGTTATCCTTGAGCTCAAGTCCCTCCGGATCGGAGGGGTCGGGCGCGTCGGGGCCGATTGCGTCAAACATGCTGTTCCAGCAGTCACGCCGCTCTCCGGTTTGTGTGAAGCGCTCGAATATCGCATAGTTGTCCGCGCTTGAGGTGAGCGTTTGGCAGCGTGTGCCGCTTATCTTCATCGGGAAGTAGGTCATGGCGGTTTTTCTGCCGCGCAGCTTGACGGGGTGGATGTAAACACTGCCGTTGAGGGTGCGGATATTCATGAGCAGCGGTGCCTCGCGGCGTATGCGCGATATGGTCTCGTAGGTGTGCTTTTCGTAGTCGATCGGCTGATATGCGATCGCATGACGGCGAATGAGAAACGGGTTTATGAGCAGGAAAAAGTTTGCTATCATGAGATCGGAGAACCAGTATTTTTGAAGCTCGGAAAGGCAGTCGAACACAAAAAACGTGCCCTCCGGCTCCCGGTCGATTATCCTGTGCACCTGAACGGCAAAGGTCTCAAATCCGACGCGCGGGTCGAGCGCGTATTCCTGAGCGTTTGCTCCGCCTGCGCAGAGCGCGCCCGTGTCCATGATCTCATCATGGTCGCCGAAGCGCAGGTAAACTATACGCTTGCCCTGCCGCGCAATATTTGTCACAAAGCGCGTCGCAACGTACATATAGTCGCTTATGTGCTCGCACTGCCATACGACCGTGTCACCCGGCCGCAGAAAATCCACTGCCTCGTCAAGTCCGTCAATGCCGGTGCTTATGCGTTTTTCATCCATATTTCTGCCTCCTATCAGAAAAAAGGGTTACCAAACCGTACGATTTAATAACCCTTTTTTGCGTGCCTATTTACTGCCCATGTCGCTTGCGTCCATGAGCTTTACTGTGGTATCGAAGGTCTTGCCGTCGCGCCAGACGGTAAATTCAATGCTGTCGCCTATCTCAAGACCCTCCTTGGCCTCCGTTACGGCCTGAGTCGTGAAGGCGTCCTTGCCGTTTACCGAAACAATGATGTCGCCGGCCTTTATGCCCTGCTTTTCGGCATCCGAGCCTGCGGTGACATAGCTGACGTACAGACCCTGCGGAATGTCGTAGTACTTTGCGGCGTATTCGGACACGGGGCCGACGGTCACGCCGATGGTTATGCGTCCCGTGACCTTGCCGTCGGTTATGAGCGCCGAAACGATGCTCTTGACGGTGTCCGACGGGATGGCGAAGCCGAGCCCCTCGATGCCGGAGCCGAAGTTTGAGATCATCTTCATGTTCGTAATACCGACGACCTGACCGCGCTCGTTGAAGAGCGGGCCGCCGGAATTGCCCTCGTTGATGGAGGCGTCGGTCTGAATAAGCGACATGGTGGTGCCGTTGTAGCTTATCTCGCGGTTGAGCGCCGAGACGATGCCGCGCGTCATGGTGAGACTCAGATTTTGACCGAGAGGGTTGCCGATCGCGGCAACGCTGTCACCGACGCTGAGCGTGGAGCTCGAGGCAAATTCCGCGGCGGGCAGCCCTGTGGCGTCGATTTTCAAAAGTGCAATGTCGCTCGAGGCGTCAAAGCCGACGAGCAGCGCATCGCATTCCTTGCCGTCGGAGAGCACGACCTTTGCCGTCTCGCCGCCGTCGATGACGTGGGTATTTGTGATGATATAGCCGTTTTCCGAGGCGATAACGCCAGTGCCCCAGGCGAAATAATCATTGTCGCTGCCCTTAAAGACCTTGATGCCGACGACAGAGGGCGAGCACTTTTCGTAAATGGTGCTGAAATCAAGAGCGCCGGAGTCCGAGCCCATGCGCAGCGTGAGACTTCCGCGCTCGGATACCGTGGGCAGCTTGACGTTCACGGCGGAGGTCGGTGTGCTGCCGCCGTAGAGCCTGTCCATGTAGTCGTGCCAGTCCTTGGGGTTGCCGTCGTCGTTAAACTCGGTGACGTTTGCGCCGAGCCCGGATAGCACGAATGCGATGCCCGCAACGACGATAAGAAGGCAGATTATAAGCGCCGTGATGCGGGTGTTTTTCCTGCGCGGCGGGGGAGAGGCGGGAGCGCCCGACTGCGCCGCGCTGCCTGTGCGGGGCACGGCGTTCGGCGTGTACCAGCCGCTGCTTTTACTTTCATACCAGCTCATACGAGCCTCCGTTCTGCCGCTGCGAGGCGGCTATTTGCGTTCGGATTTATCCTTTTTGTTCTCTTTCTTGTTTTCCTTCTTGACCGCCGGAGCCAGCGGCAGGGTGAACACGAAAACGGTCACGCCGTCGCGGCTCGACACGGCGACCTCCTCGCCGTGGCTGTTGAGTATCTTCTTGACCAGATACAGCCCCAGTCCTACGCCGTCCTTGTCCATGCTGCGTGAGCGGTCGGATTTATGGAAGCGGTCGAAGATATAGGGCAGGTCGTCCTCGGGGATGGGCTCGCCGACGTTTTTGACCGAAACATACGCCTTGTTGCCCTTTTTATAGAGCCTTATAGTGACGGTGCTGCCGGGGGAGGCGAACTTCATGGCATTGTCGGTGAGGTTATATATGACCTGCGTTATCGAGTCGCGCTCGGCAAGGACGATGATGGGGTCCTCGGGGAGCTGCGGGTCAACGTCAAGCTGCTTTTCCTTTGCGCGGCCCTCAAAGCTCAAAAGGCATTGCAGAAGAAGCTCGGACAGGTCAAATCTCGTGCGTTTTGAAAAATCGATCGCATCGCTCTCGGCCTGACTGAGGTTGAGCATATTGCGCACAAGGCGCGAGAGCCGGCGCGTTTCGTCGGCTATTTTGTGCAGGTATTTGTCTTCCTGCTCGCGCGGTATCGTGCCGTCAAGTATGCCGTCGGCAAAGCCGGCGATCGTCGTCATCGGGGTGCGCAGCTCGTGGGAGATGTTCGCAATGAACTCCTGACGCTTGTTGTCGCTGCGCTCGAGAGAGTCCGCCATGAGGTTAAACGAATCAAGAAGCGTGCCTATCTCGTCGTCACGCCCCTCCTTGTTTTTGACACGGACGGAGAAATCGCCGAGTGCGAATTTCCGCGCGGCAAGCGAGAGCTCGTCAAGCGGCTCCGCCATTTTTTTGGAATAGATAAGGCTCATGAGCATCGCAACGAGCATGACGGCGACGGCAACCGCGAGCACGACGCCGAGGAAGGTCTGCCAGCCGCTCATGATGTCGATGCTGTCCGAGGAAACGAAGACGTAGCCCAGAAGCTCGCCGCCTGAGTTTATCGGCTTTGCAACGACGTATTGCTGTTCGGGATAGAATCCCATGAGCGTTGTGAGGCTGTCGATCTTACCGCCGGTTTCGAGCGCCGTTATGACCGACTCGTCAAGCTGCTTGCCCAGATGCTTCGGGCAATAGAGCGTCAAATCGGAACAGGACAGTACAAGACCGTCCTGATCGCAGATGAATATATGACTGTTCGTGACCTTTGCGATCGGGCTTATCGTCAGGCGCAGGTTCCAGCTCCCGAGCGACTCCTCCTTGCTCATGGCAAGCGCGGAGCGCACGACCTCGTCGGCGCTGGCGCTCATTCTCTCTCGCGTGCTGCTTATAAGATAGCTGCGGCCGAGGAAAAAGAACGCTGCGCCGATGATGGCGAACGAAACGAACACCAACAGTGCCGTCGCAAGAAAATTGCGTAAGTATATGCTCTTCATACAGAGCTTTCCCTTCTTATTTTACGACTTCAAACTTATAGCCGACGCCCCATACGGTCTGCAAAGACCATTGGGGAGAGACGCCCTCGAGCTTTTCCCTCAGACGCTTGATGTGAACGTCAACGGTGCGCGAGTCACCGAAGTAGTCAAAGCCCCAGACCTCGTCGAGAAGCTGGTTGCGGGTGAAAACAATGTTGGGCGAGGCGGCAAGATGGTACAGAAGCTCCATCTCCTTGGGCGGGGTGTCCACCTTGACACCGTCAACGATGAGCTCATACGAGTCGAGATTGACGATGAGCTTGTCGTAGCAGAGCTTTTTCTCCTTGGGTGTATTGTCCGTTTCGGAGCGGCGCATGACCGCATGGATGCGCGCGAGAAGCTCCTTGACCTCGAAGGGCTTGGTTATATAATCGTCCGCGCCTATGTCAAGACCGGCGACCTTATCGCCCACCGCGCCCTTTGCGGTGAGCATGATGATGGGGACGGAGGAGGTCTTGCGGATCTCGCGGCAGACCTGCATACCGTCCATGACGGGCATCATGATGTCAAGCAGCACAAGGTCCGGCGAAAGCTCGTTAAACATGGCGATGCCTTTGCCGCCGTCATGCGCGATGCTGACCTCAAAGCCGTCCTTTTCAAGATAAAGCATGAGAAGCTCGGCAATATTGACGTCGTCTTCAACAACAAGGGCTTTTTTGCTCATATTATTTCCCCCTCGGAACGAAAATTTTTGATAATTATAATATACATTGTAATTATACAGCAATTATACATGAACGGAAAGAGTTTTAGTTAAAAATCTGTAAAATGGACGCTTGTTTCAATGCAATAGCTTTAAATTCGCTTCGTTTGACTTTTAAGCCGGTCGGGAGAGCTAAGTCCGCCACTCAGCGGGGGAGCGCGAGGGGTAGCGAAGCGGCGGCGCGGGAGTGAATGACATGCCGGTGGCATGTCAGAGCCGCGCCGTGACCGAGCCGCAGCGAGAAAAGACCCCGCTCGCAATTCGATAAATAGCCATCAAAAATGTCCTTCGGGACTTTTTGACGAGCGAAGCGAGATTTTTCGTGAAGCATGGCTTCACAAAAAATGTGGCGTTTTTTTAATTAAAAGCCGAAGGCTTTTAATTAAAAAAAGAAGTCACCCGAAGGTGACTTCTTTTAAAAATCATGGAGAAGATCAAGCGGTCTTCTTTTCCTTTGCCTGCTTGCTCAGGGTCTTTACGCCCTCGACAACGAGGTCGATAGCAAGGATGATGAGCAGGACTGCGATGACTGCACGGACAACGCCCCAAGTTACGTCTGTACCGGAGGTGATCAGACCGATCTGAGCCTTAATGGTGAATACCAGAGAGGTCAGGGTGACGATGAGCATGAATGCCATCGGGAAGTAGAACATCTTGTTGTTTCTGCCGATCTTGCCGAGCCATGCAGCGACTGCGAGCAGACCCAGAGCAGCCAGCAGCTGGTTTGCAGCGCCGAACAGAGCCCAGATCTTTGCGTAGCCGGTCATGCCGAGTGCAACGCCGAGAACGACGGTGATAGCAGTGGCAACATACGGGTTGGTGACGACCTTGCGAGCACCGGTCATATCCTTAAGCTCCTCGCCGGGCTTCATCCAGAATTCCTGGAACATGTAGCGGGCAAGGCGGGTAGCGGTGTCAAGAGAGGTCAGGCAGAATGCGGAAACCGCGAGGATGAGCAGGGAGTAGGTGACCTTCTGTGCACCGGCGCCGAAGAGGACACCGAGCATGGAGGACAGGCCGCCTGCGAAAACTGCGGTAGGAACAACGGTAGTGCCGGAGGAGTAATCCTTCCAGATGTACGCAACTGCGCACAGGGAGATGATAGCCAGAGCAGACTCGATGAGCATGCCGCCGTATGCGATGGGACGTGCGTCGCGCTCGTTGTTGAGCTGCTTTGCGGTGGTGCCGGAGCCAACGAGGGAGTGGAAGCCGGAGATCGCGCCGCAGGCGATGGTTACGAACAGTGCCGGGAACAGGTAGCCAAGAGAGGTACCGGTCGGAGCAATGGTGTCGGTGAAGCCGGTGAATGCGGGCATTGCGGAGATGCTGGGATGGCAGCCGACGATGCCGACAACGGCGAGGATCATCATACCGTAGAGCAGGAAGGAGCTCAGGTAGTCACGGGGCTGGAGCAGGATCCAAACAGGCGTTACGGATGCAACGAGGATGTAAACGCCGCAGATGATCATCCAGGTCTCGTAGCTGAGGTAGATGGGGTGCCAGTTGAGGCCGATGTACATGGCGATAGCGATAAGAACAACGCCGATGATGGTGGAGATGCCGAGGGGTGCGTTTCTTCTGTAAACGAAGAAGCCGAAGAGGACTGCCAGGACGATGAAGAAGATGGAGATCATCGCGGTGCTGGCGTTTGCGGCACTGGCTGCGTAGTCGATAGCGCCGGTCTCGGTGAAGGTTGCCTTGAAGGTGTTGGCAACGATGGAGCCGAATGCAGCAACGACGAGCAGGAGAGTCAGGTAAGCGAAGATGATGAACAGACGCTTTGCCTTGAGACCGATACTGTCTTCGATAACGGTGCCGATGGACTTGCCGTTGTTACGCACGGATGCGAACAGAGAGCCGAAGTCATGCACGCCGCCGAAGAAGATACCACCGATGAGTACCCACAGAGCAACGGGAACCCAGCCGAAAACTGCGGCCTGGATAGGTCCGTTGATCGGGCCTGCGCCGGCGATGGACGAGAAGTGGTGACCCATGAGGACAGGAGCCTTTGCGGGTACGTAGTCAACACCATCTTCCATGGTGTGTGCAGGGGTGGCCTTGTTGGGATCCACGCCCCATTTGTTTGCGAGCCATCTGCCGTAGAAGATGTAACCTACAACGAGAATGGCGATGCTGATGATGAGTAATACAGCAGCATTCATTTTTTGAGTTCTCTCCCTTCAAAAAAATGATTTGATTATTTCAGCAGCGTTTTTTTCAAAAGCTGTGCTGTACTTCTTCCGCTGCCGTTGGCGGCAGTCCTTCCGGTTTCGAGCTCTATGACGCCTGTGTGGAAATCCATCCATCCGTAATAGGAAAAGCGGAAGCTCTTGTATATCCGGGTGCGCTTGAGTGCTCTTACTGCGTCGTCGTCGCAGGTGTCGCAAATGAAAAGCGCGGTTATGTATGAGCACATATGGCCGGGCTTCGGCTCAATATGCTTCATGCCTTCTGCACGTGCATAGTCCCTGCACTTGAGGAAAAGCTCCTTCGTCAGATGCGGGACGGAGAAAATGTAGACATATTCGTTGCTGTCATATTCCCAAAGCTTTGCGGCCTTCACGAGAACATATTTCTCGGAGTGGACGTAAAGAAAGCAGGTAGCGGCAAGCTCGCTTTCGTTATCGTCGAAACGCTCAACGTCGAAATAGGCCGAATAGCTCTCACACAGCTTGTCTATGGCTTCAAGTCTGGTCAATGTGGCACGCTCCTACTTATCATTTTTCGATATAAAAATTAACAAAAAATTAAAATCGTTAAAAATTTTCCAAAGATGTTAACAGTATATATCCATTTCATGTGAAAATCAAGTACCTTTTCGGTATTTTTAACATTAAAAATTGTCATGTAGGTCAAAATGAGTCGAATTTTATTTCAATCTTAACGGAATATACACATCTGAAAACATTTGCATCTTTACAAGAGCATTTTTATGAAGTATGATAAAAGTTACCGAAATTTTTGAAATTACGGAGAAATTCCAATGAATGAATTCAAGCTGTGCGTCCCGTGCCTGCTGGGACTCGAGGGCCCCATATCCGACGAGCTGCGGCGTATGAAGATGCAGGATATACACAACGAAAACGGCAGAGTGTATTTTGCCGGCGGCGCGCAGGAGATAGCGCGGGCGAACATAAACCTCCGCATCGGCGAGAGAGTGCTGCTCGAAATGGGCAGATTTAAAGCGGAAACCTTTGACGAGCTTTTCGAGCGCACCAAGGCGCTGCCGTGGGAGAGACTTATCCCGCGCGACGCTGCCTTCCCCGTGAAGGGTTACAGCCTCAACTCCAAGCTCTTTTCCGTTTCCGACTGCCAGAAGATAATCAAAAAGGCCGTCGTCGAGCGCCTCAAGAGCGTGTACGGCATCGAATGGTTTGCCGAGAGCGCCGAAACGTATCAGATACAGTTTTCGATAATGAAGGACGAGGCATCGCTTTGCATCGACACCTCGGGAGAGGGACTGCACAAGCGCGGCTACCGCCCCGCGCACAATGCCGCTCCGCTCAAGGAGACCATGGCGGCGGCGATGGTGAGCCTTTCGCGCTATCGCGGCAGGGAGGACTTCTGCGACCCGTTCTGCGGCAGCGGCACCATTCCCATCGAGGCTGCGCTTATAGCCAAAAACCGCGCGCCCGGACTTTACCGCGGCTTCTCCGCAATGCGCTGGAGAACGCTCGACTCTTCGGTTTGGCAGGCGGAGCGTGAGCTTGCGAAAAGCCGCGAGTTTAACGGCAGTTATAATATAGTAGGCTCGGACATAGATCCCGCCGCTCTTGAGATAGCGAGGGAGAACGCCGAGCGCGCCGGAGTTGCGGACATTGTGCGCTTCGAGAAGGCCGACGCCACCCGCTTTGACCGCCGCACCGAAAACGGCATCATCGTCACGAACCCGCCCTACGGCGAGCGCATCATGGAAAAGCAGGAGGCCGAGCAGCTTTACCGCCTTTTCGGAGAGGCGTGGCGCAAAACGGAAAACTGGAAGCTCTATCTGCTGTCCTCACACACCGAATTCGAGCGCACCTTCGGCAAAAACGCCGACAAAAAGCGCAAGCTCTATAATGGTATGATAAAATGTGACCTGTTCATGTACCTCAAATAATGCCAAGTAACTTTGCGGAGAAAAATATATAAAAAAATTCACAACTTTTTCGCATAAGGGGCTTGAATTTTAAAAATAATGTGCTATTATAATAACCGAGTTAGCACTCAGGGCAAAAGAGTGCTAACTCGGTCGAATTTTGTAAATGTTAATTTGGAGGTATATACGATGAAACTGAAACCCTTGGCAGACAGAGTTGTGCTCATTCAGTCCGCCGCCGAGGAAAAGACCCAGAGCGGTATCTTCCTTGCAGCGTCGGCTCAGGAAAAGCCCGAGATATATGAAGTCGTTGAGGTCGGCCCCGGCGGAGTTGTTGACGGCAACGAGATAAAGATGGAAGTCAAGGTCGGCGAAAAGGTTCTCGTCGGCAAGTACAGCGGCAGCAAGATCAAGCTCGACGATGTTGACTACACGATAGTCCGTCAGAGCGACATTCTTGCCGTAGTAGAATAAGGAGGCGCTTATATCATGGCAAAACAGATCATTTTCGGCGAAGAGGCACGCAAGGCGATAGAGCGCGGCGTGAATCAGCTTGCAGATACGGTTAAGATAACCCTCGGACCCAAGGGCCGCAACGTGGTTATCGATAAGAAGTTCGGCGCACCGCTCATCACCAATGACGGCGTGACCATAGCAAAGGAGATCGAGCTTGACGACCCGTTTGAGAACATGGGCGCACAGCTTATTAAAGAGGTCTCCACCAAGACCAACGACGTCGCCGGCGACGGTACCACCAGCGCTACCGTGCTTGCTCAGGCAATGATAAACGAGGGTCTCAAGAACCTCGCTGCCGGCGCAAATCCCATGGTCATGAAGCGAGGCATGAAGAAGGCCACCGACGCTGCCGTCGAGGCAGTTCGCGCAAACTCCCAGCCCGTTTCCGGCAGCGGCGACATCGCCCGCGTCGGCGCTATCTCCAGCGGCGACGAGGTCATCGGCACTCTCATTGCCGAGGCTATGGAGAAGGTCTCCCAGAACGGCGTTATCACCATCGAGGAGTCCAAAACGGCAGAAACCTACAGTGAGGTCGTTGAGGGTATGCAGTTTGACCGCGGCTACCTCAGCCCCTACATGGCTACCGATACCGAGAAGATGGAGGCCGTCCTTGACGACGCTCTGATCCTCATCACCGATAAGAAGGTCACGAACATTCAGGAGATCCTGCCCCTGCTCGAGCAGATCGTCAAGGCAGGCAGAAAGCTCCTCATCATCGCAGAGGACGTCGAGGGCGAGGCCCTTGCGACCATCATCCTCAACAAGCTGCGCGGCACCTTCACCTGCGTTTGCGTAAAGGCCCCCGGCTTCGGCGACAGACGCAAGGAAATGCTCCAGGATATCGCTATCCTCACCGGCGGTCAGGTCATCTCCTCCGACCTCGGCATGGAGCTCAAGGACGCACAGATCGATATGCTCGGCCAGGCGCGTCAGGTCAAGGTCACCAAGGAAAACACCGTCATCGTTGACGGCGCGGGCGAGTCTGCCGACATCAAGGCGCGCATCGCTCAGATAAACGCTCAGATAGAGACCACTTCCTCCGAGTACGACAAGGAAAAGCTCCAGGAGCGCCTTGCAAAGCTCTCCGGCGGTGTTGCGGTCATCAAGGTCGGCGCAGCCACCGAGACCGAGATGAAGGAAAAGAAGCTTCGCATCGAGGACGCACTCAACGCTACCCGCGCGGCAGTCGAAGAGGGCATCGTCGCCGGCGGCGGCTCTGCCTACATCGCAGCTGCAAAGGCTGCCGATAAGCTTGTTGAGACACTCGCGGGCGACGAAAAGACCGGCGCTGCCATCGTTGCAAAGGCTCTGAGAGCACCCATCATGCAGATCGCGGCAAACGCGGGTCTTGAGGGCGCCGTCATCCTTGACAGAGTCTACGGCAGCGATGAGGCATCCTACGGCTTTGACGCCGCAGCAGAGGAATACGGCAACATGATAAAGATGGGCATTATCGACCCGACCAAGGTCTGCCGCAGCGCTCTTGAGAATGCTTCGTCCGTTGCATCCATGGTCCTGACCACCGAGAGCCTCGTCACCGATATCCCCACGCCTCCCGCACCGGCAGCAGCCCCCGCAGGCGACATGGGTATGTACTGATCTAAACACAAACGAAAAAAACAGCTCCGAGAGGAGCTGTTTTTTTATATTCACGAAGTGGGGTGCTGTTTGGTGAATTCCTGATTTTCCTTCATGTAGGGCAGCATATGGTCGCGCACGAGCTCCGGCCAGATGAGAAAATAGCTGCTGAAGGGGTTCACGACGGCGTGGCGTCCGTTGTCAACGAGCATCCGGAAATAGTCCATGGGCTTGAGGCAGACGCAGTCGCAATTTCCCGCGAGCTTTCCGAGCTCGTCCGTGTCCGTGAAAACGGGGATGAACACTCTGCCGCCGACGGTGAGGGTCATAAAGTGCATGCTTGCGGCGTTAACGCTGCTGCCCTTTTCGACGGCAAAGAACATCGGCGTCCTTGCGAGCTGCTCAAGCAGCATAGAGAGCGACTGCTGATCCTTACCCTGCGACTCGTTGTACTTTTTGATGAGCTTTTTTATTCCCATGCGGGAGATGTGGTCTATCTGCTGCTGACTGAGTTCCTTTGACATATATTTTTACCTCGAATACCGTTGTTTTAAGAATATTTATAATATATCACAAGAAAAAAGAAATGTCCATCGCGGAAAATTTCGCGGATGTAAAGTGCTTTCATTGACAGGCTGTGAGAATTTGCTACTATCATATTAGGCGGCGCGGCGGCAGCCTCGAGCCCTGCGCCGCAACACTTTGCAAGGAGGATCCTCATGGACATAAACATAAGCGTAAAAAATAAAGTCGCCTCTGCCGGAGAGAACGTTATCGTCTGCGGCAACAGTGACTATGTCGTCCGCTTCGCACTTGACGGCGAGTGGGCGGGATACGAAACGAAAACAATGCGTGTGGATATGCTCAACGGCACCTATCGCGATGTCCTGTTTGACGGCGACAGCTGCCCGCTGCCCGTAATACGCGACCGCGCGAGAATAGCTATCGGCATATACGCGGGCGAAATACACACTACTACCCCCGCGGTGCTGCGCTGCGAAAAGTGCATAACCGACGCCGAAGGCGTGACGGCATCTCCCGCGCCGGATGTGTATTCGCAGCTCATGCAAAAGCTCAACGACTTTGACGGCTGCTGGCTGCCTACGGTAGGCGAGAACGGAGATTTGAGCTGGTCGCGCGAAAAGAGCGAGACTCAGCCGGCAACCGTGAACATAAAGGGCGATAAGGGCGATCCGGGAGCGAAAGGCGATAAGGGCGACAAGGGTGATCCGGGCATAAAAGGTGATAAAGGAGACAAGGGTGACACAGGAGCAAGGGGCTTAAAGGGCGATACAGGCGCAAAAGGCGATCAGGGTGCGAAGGGAGATAAAGGCGACACGGGCGCAACGGGCGTCGCCGCTACCGTTACCGTGGGCTCCGTGACGACCGCTGCCGCCGGCTCAAATGCGGCTGTAACCAATTCCGGCACGAAATACGCCGCGGTCCTGAACTTCACCATACCGAAAGGTGAAAAAGGCGAAGCCGGCGCCGCCCCGGCAGACTATATAGTCGAACAGGGTGTCACCGGCAAATGGTCATGGGAAAAGTGGCACAGCGGCAAAAAGGTCTGCCGTGCGGTTTTTGAAACCGACAAGCTTGACATCAATCAGGCGTGGGGGGCGCTCTACTATAACACATGGATGAACGCGAACGAAAATAAATCGGCACGCCGCTATCCGTTTGATTTCACGCAGCCGCCCACCGTCGTCGCGTCACCCATTCAGTACAGTGTGGGCGACTTTTTCCTTATTTCCGACGTCGGAAACAATGGCGGCACGGAGCTGACTCACGCTCCGGCCTACGGCATTGCGCGCCCTACGGTCACAAGCGTTACAAATCCGCGCATAGCCTACTGCGTCGTGGGCAAATGATTATCTCAGCTCCCCGCCCGCGGCGAGCACCGCGGCTTTGGCAAGCTCAAGCGTCGGGTCAACAAAGGGGTAGTCGAGATGATACATCTCAAATGCAGGAGGCAGCTCCGTGCAGCCGAGAATGAGCGTTTCGGCGCCGTTATCCATAAGCTCGCGCACGGCAAGCTCAAAGCTTCGCGTGTCGTAGCTGCGTCTGCCCGCCTTGACGCCGTTATAGGTCAGATCCATGACGGCTGCCTGATGCTCCGGCGAGGGAGTTATAAGCTCAATGCCGCTGCCGCGAAAGCAGTCCGAGTAAATGCCCGAGCGCACCGTGCCGTCCGTTGCGAGAAGTCCTGCGCGCTTTATCCCGCGCCGCTCGAGCGCGTCTGCGCATATTCTGATCATATGGAGTACGGGAATATTCACGGCGCCGCACACCTCGTCGTAGAAGCCGTGGGCGGTGTTGCAGGGCATGACGAGAAGCTGCGCGCCCGCAGTCTCGAGCGTGCGTGCGGAAAGGCGCATCTGCTCCGCGGGGCTTTCGCCGCCGTATACGAGCGCCGCAGTGCGGTCGGGGATGGCGGTGTTGCTGTCAATAATAACGTGCAGGTGCTCCTGATCGCAGTCGGCCTTGGTGATGTTTGTTATCTTCATGAACAGGTCGGCCGTCGCGGCAGGACCCATTCCGCCGATTATTCCGATAGTTTTTTTAGTCATAATTAAAGCCCTTAAATCACATATATAGACCAAAAACCCCGAAATCAAAATGACTTCGGGGTTTATCTGGAGCTGCTGGGCAGATTCGAACTGCCGACCTCATCCTTACCAAGGATGCGCTCTACCTACTGAGCTACAGCAGCAAAGCTGATGCCCCTTTTTCAAGGGGCATCTGTGGCGACCGAGAAGGGACTTGAACCCTCGACCTCCGGCGTGACAGGCCGGCGTTCTAACCGACTGAACCACTCGGCCACGGCTCAGTAAATATAACAGATTTTTTACCTCTTGTCAACAGGTTTTGAAAAAATTTTTCCCGTTCGGAAAATTTTTTATTTCTTGGACTTGCTCCGCTTCTTTGCGGATTTGGATTTTTTTGCGGCTTCCTTTGCAGCACGGCGATCTGCCGCCTTTTTCTCTTTAAATTTGCGGCGAGTTTTGACATCGACCGTGATATAATATGCGATGACGGCGGCGAGCAAAATGCCGACGTATGCGTACCAGGGTATGCTTCCCATATTTCATCCCTCCGTTTTAATTAAATATACAGTAAAAGCGCGCGAAGGTCAAGGAGCAAAAATGGGGTGGACAAGCAAACGCACTGTGGGTATAATATAATGAACCAATTCCGAAAGGGAGCAGAAAATGAAGAAAAACGCCAGATTTATAATTGCCCTTATCATCAGCAAGCTCGCCATGTGGCTGCAAAAGCTGCTGGGCATGAATGCGAGCTATTTTCCCGGCAAGCTCGCGATAAAGCTCTGCCCTGATTTTCTGGGCAGGATAGATAAGCCTAAGACCATCATAACCGTTACCGGCACGAACGGCAAAACCACCTGCTGCAATATGCTCATCGACGCGCTCACGGATAACGGCTATGACGTGCTCAATAACCGCGCCGGCTCGAACGTCGATGCGGGCATAGCAAGCTCGCTCATCTCCGAGTGCAGCCTCTCCGGCAAGGTCAGAAAGCAGCTTGCCGTTTTCGAGGTAGACGAGCGCAGCTCAAAGAGAATTTACAGCTATGTCCACCCCGACTACGCCGTGTGCACCAATCTCTTCCGCGATTCCATACAGCGCAATGCGCATCCGGAGTTTATATTCTCCTTTATTGACTCCAACCTCCCCGACGATACGCATATGATACTGAACGCGGACGATCCCATCAGCAGCAGACTGAAGATAAACAACAAGCGCAGCTATTTCTCGATAAGCCGCCTGCCGACGGACAGGGACGAATGCGTCAATATCATAAATGATATGCGCGTGTGCCCCTACTGCGGTGCAAGGCTCGAGTACGACTATGTGCGATATCATCACATCGGCAAGATGCACTGCCCCGGCTGCGGCTTTGCCTCGCCCGAGGGGGATTACACCGCCGCGCCCGACTATGCCGCCAAGACCTTCACCGTGCGCACGAAAAACGGCGAGGAGACATATCCGCTCATTAACGACAGCGTTTTTAACACCTATAATCAGGTCACCGTCGTTGCGGTGCTGCGCGAGTTCGGGCTGAGCGCGGAGGCTATCGCAAGGAGCTTTGCGCACATGGGCATTGTCAAATCGCGCTACACGAACGTTACAAAAAACGGCGTCGAGGTCGTAACCAACATGACCAAGGGTCAAAACCCCGTCGCGTGCTCGATCGTTTTCGACTATATCCGCTCCGAGTCGGGCGTGAAGGAGGTCATCGTCATGCTCGATGACCTGACCTTCAAGAAAACGACGGAGATCGTCACGTGGGTCTACGACGCGGACTTTGAATTTTTAAACGACGAGAGCATAAAGCGCATCGTCGTCTGCGGCGAGAGAATGCATGACTACCACCTGCGCCTGCTGCTTGCGGGAGTGCCGGAGGAGAAGATCCGCTGCGTTGCGCATGAGCCGGACGCTCCGGCGCAGCTTGAGCTTGAGGGCACGGATAAGGTGTTCATTCTCCACGACCTGACGACGCCTCAGCTCACAAAGCAGGTGCGCGAGGGCATTCTTGCGCGTCTTGAGAAAGGAGGCGAGAGGCAGTGAAGATAGAGGTGCTGTTTCCCGAATTTGCAAATCTGTTCGGCGACTGCTGGAACTGGAAATATCTCAAGCAGTGCATGCCCGAGGCGGAGCTTATCGAAACGAGCTACGCCGACGAGCCGCGCTTTGCCGCCGAGAAGGTAGACATGGTGATAATGGGCGCCATGACCGAGAGCAAGCAGGAGCTCGTCATAAAAAAGCTCATGCCGCACCGCGCCAAGATAGCCGAGCTCATTGACTCGGGCACGGTCTTTCTCATGACCGCAAACGCCGGCGAGGTTTTCTGCGAGTTCATCGAAAACGAGGACGGCAGCAGAATTCGCGGTCTCGGCCTCGTGCCGCTGTACGCAAAGCGCAATATGCTCAACCGCTTTAATTCGACTCAGCTTTGCAGCTTTGAGAACATGGAGCTTGTCGGCTTCAAGGCGGAATTTTCGCAGCTTTACGGCGACAATAAGGACTTTTGCTTTGCCGAGGTCAAATTCGGCTGCGGCATAAATAAGAGCTCCAAGCTTGAGGGCGTGAGGATAAATAATTTCTTCTCGACCTCCATGGTCGGGCCGTTTATAATGATGAATCCGGGCTTTACGAAATACCTCATGCAGCTTCTCGGCGTGAAGGAGCCGAAGCTTGCGTATGAGGACGTGAACCTCGCCGCCTATGAGCGCCGCCGCGAGGACATAGTCCGCATGATGAAATCAAAAAAATGAGATGCATTTGCATCTCATTTTTCAGCGTTTCAAAAAAGCGAGGGCTTTTTTGAACGCTGAAAAAAACGCCACATTTTTCGTGAAGCGCTGCTTCACAAAAAATCTCACTACGTTCGTCAAAAAGTCCTTTCGGACATTTTTGATGGCTATTTATCTGATTTTGATTTCGAGCGGGGCCTTTGCCCCCTCGAGCACCCCTGCTACGCGGACAGCCCAACTCGAAGCATGAGAATTTGCACTTAATGCAAACAAGAACATAAAAAATGAGATGCATTTGCATCTCATTTTTTTATGCTTAATTCAGATCATACACGCGGGATCGGGCTTAAAAACGACTATCTGCCGCTTTTTCGCGTTTGTGAATTCATACTCGCAGCCGTCGAGATACACGATCTCGTCCTTGTCCCACAGCCGGAGGAAATCATCGACTCCCGCGACCTCATCGAGCCCTGCGTCGGTGCAGCGGTAATGCATGGGGATTATCGTCTTTGCGCCGAGCGCGACGGCAATGTCGTGCGCCTGCTTTGAGCAGACGGTGTAGAAGCCGCCGACGGGTATCATGAGGACGTCGATCTTCCCGAAATCGGCAAGAGCCTCAACGCCGAGCGTGTGACCGAGATCGCCCAGATGTGCGATGCGCATGAGTCCGGTGTCGATGACGGTGCAGAGGTTGTTGCCGCGAAGCCGGCCGAGCTTGCCGTCGTGATAGGTCAGTATTTGCGTTATCTTGAAATCCGGCTGTCTGCCGCTGAGGGTGACTGTCTGCTCATAATTATGGTCGGAGTGTCCGTGGCTGCAAATGACGGCGTCCGCGTGCAGCTCGGGAAGCCTGAGACCGCGCACGCTTTGGGGCGCGTAGGGGTCGAATACCACGCTTCCCATCGGCGTTATAAGCTCAAAGCAGGCGTGACAATGCCATATAAGCTTCATATCTCAGCCCTCAAAGCAGCCGTCAAATGCGCTGTGCGCTGCCGAGCGGGCGCTGTCGTCAAGTATCGCATACATGACGTAGCTGCCCTGCTGCCATACCTCGGCGTTTTCAAGCTTCGGCTTTTCCTCGGGCATATACTCGTCCATCCACACGCTCTTGCGGTAGTCAAGATATGTGTTGAGAGCATCGGCTATCGCGTCGGCATTTTCCTTGCTCGTGGCCTTGAAAATGCCGTATTCGTTTATGCTCGTGCCGACGGAGGAGATAAGGGTGTTGCGGATCTCATAAAGGTCGGGGGAGATGTTCATAAGCTCCTGGACATAGTTATCGGGCGTCTGAGCCATGTCCTCCATGTTCAGCTTTGCCGCCGCTGCCACCGCGTCTGCGACGGTCTGCATTTCGGGCTCCGCTGCGGGCTGCTTGCCGTCCGTGCAGGAGCACAGCAGGCACAGCATCAGCACAAAAGCTATTACGGATGCTTTTTTCATGTGTTACACCTCGTGAATTAAGTATATGCATGGGTCTTGAGATAGTTCATGACCCGCTCAAAGCCTGCGGCGCAAAGGTGGATACCGTCGCCGTTGCCGTATTCGTGGATAAGCTTGCCGTCGCTGCCCTTGAGGACGGAGGCGGAGTCGGTGTACTTCGTGCCGGTCGTGGCCGCAATTTCGGCTATCCAGCCGTTTGCACGGTCGATGACGGCGTTATTTATGCCGTTGCCCTTTGCCTCGTAGGAAGCCTCGACGGGGTAGATGGAGTTGCAGATTATTTTCGTGTCGGGGCTGACGGATTGGATGCGGGTTACAAGGTCTATGTACTGGCTCTTGAAGGAGTCCTCGTCCATCATCGAAACGCCGTTTACGCCGATGGTGAGCACGACGTATGCAGGCTTTGCCATTCCTACGGCGTCGGTGATGGGCACCTCGGTGTTGGTGGGCGGGTAGAGTATCGTTGCGATGGACTGGTTAAACAGCGCGAGCGTGCCGCTCGTCGGGGTCCATACCTGAGATGCGGGAAGGACGTTGTATGCCTTCAGACCGTAAGTCGTGCTGTCGCCTATAAAGACCATTTTCTGAAGATACTCCGCGCCGGCGTCCGCGGTCTGCCCGAGCTGAGAGGAGGGGGTGCTGCCGTTATTTGAAGAACCGTTGTTGGACGTGCCGCCGTTCGAGGGAGCGTTGCTTTCCTCGGGAGAGTCGGGGGATTGCGTGTTTACTGCGGGCGGAGCGTAGCTCGGCTCGGGAGTTTCCTCCGGCTCCTTGTCGCCGCCGCAGGCGCACAGGACAAATATGAGCGCTATTATCATTGCGCTCATGAGAACGTGTTTAAGCTTCATTTGATCACCTCATTTTAAGTCTGCTGATTATATCATATGCGCACGCTCCGCTTCAAGGTATAAAGTGTTAAAACGGCCGCATTTGCGGAAAAAACCCGCACAAACTCGGTTTGCACAGGTTTTTTGCATGCTTTTATGCCTCGACGCTTTCGCGCTTTGCTTCCTCCTCTTCCTCAAGGACGCGGTAAGCGACCTTGCCCACGAGCGTTTTGGGCAGCTCGCGGCGGAATTCGATGTCGTATGGCATGGCGTATTTTGCTATGTTCTTGCGGCAGTAAGCCAAGATTGCTTCCTTCGTTTCGGGACTTTCGGGCACGCCGGGCTTGAGCATCACGAACGCCTTGACCTTCTGCATCTTGTAGGGGTCGGGCACGCCGATGACGCAGCTCATATGGACGAATTCGTTCGCGTCGAGAATATTCTCGAGTTGACCGGGATATATGTTGTAGCCGGAGGAGATTATCATGCGCTTTGCGCGGCCGCGGAAGTAGATAAAGCCCTCCTCGTCCATCATTCCGAGGTCGCCCGTGTACATCCATGTGAGCCCGTCGGCGTGACGGCGCAGGGTGTGCGCGGTCTCCTCGGGGTGCTTAATATACTCCATCATGACGGTGGGACCTGCGATGAGGATTTCGCCCTCCTCGCCGTAGGGAAGCTCCTTGTCCGTGCCGGGCTCGACTATCTTATAATAGGTGTCCGGGAAGGGGAGACCGATGCTGCCGACCTTTGCCATGTGCGGCGGGGTCAGGCAGCTCGCGGTGACGCATTCGGTAAGACCGAAGCCCTCGCGGATCTGGATTTTTGCGTTGTGGTCATAGAGAAATTTGTCGAATTTTTTCTTGAGCTCGATCGAGAGGCTGTCGCCGCCGGAGAATACGCCCTTGAGCGAGCTGAGGTCTGCCTTGTCCATGCTCGGAAGTCTCAGCAGCGCCTCGTAAAGCGTGGGCACGCCCGCGATGAAGTTGCAGCGGTATTTCGTTATCTGCTTTGCGTAGGTCTCCGCCGTGAAGCGCGGAATGAGGATGCACCGTCCGCCCTGCGAGAGCATCGTGTGTATGCACACTCCGAGCCCGAAGCCGTGGAACAGGGGCATCGCCGCAAGCATCTTATCGCTCACGCGGAACATCGGGTTTGCCGCGATGACCTGCTGACCCAGTGCGTTAAAATTGCGGTTTGAAAGCAAAATGCCCTTGGTCGTGCCGGTCGTGCCGCCGGAATAAAGGATGACGGCGGGGTCGGAGCCCGTGCGCTTAACCTTGTAGTTATAAAAGCAGTGCTTGCCCATGCGCAGGAACTCGTTCCAGCGTATAACGGGGGCGTCGTCGGGGATCTTTTGTATCTTTCTGCCCTCGGTGAGCATATATCCCGCCTTGACTGGCTTTGAAAGCTCGTCCTTTATGCTTGCGATGACGATGTTCACGACCTTGGTGTTCTGGCGGATGTTTTCAAACTTGTTGTAAAACTGGTCGAGGGTTATCGCCGTGACGGATTCCGACTCGTTGAGATAAAACTCGATCTCCTTTTCCGCGGACAGGGGGTGGATCATGTTGCAGATGCCGCCTATGAGGTTGACGGCGTAGAAGGTCTGAATGGCCTGCGGGCAGTTGGGCATTGCGATCGTGACCTTGTCGCCCTCGCGCACGCCTATGGTGCGCAGCGCCTTTGCGCAGCTCTCGACCTCCTTGACGAGGGTTTTATACGTCGTCGATCTCCCCATGAAGTCAAATGCGACGTTGTTGGGGTATTTTTCGGCGATCTTCTCGACGGCCTCGAACATCGAGCCGTCAAAATAATCGAGCGTGAACGGCACCTCGCCGAGCTGCTCCCTCCAAGGCGCTTTCGCGCTTATGTTTTCCATGAGTATCAGTCCTTTTTGCAAAAAAATTAGAAATGTATGAAAGCATAATAAACCTAAGAGCCCGTTTTGTCAAACCTTAAACAACGCGTATAGGCTCGGAGTTTCCTCCGAGCCTATATACGCTTAAATATTCTTACCTGAGCTTTACGCAGTAGTATGACAGAAGATACGTTTTCTCCGCCTTGTAGGCGTTCCAAACGTGGTCGGCAAGCTCCTCCGGCTCGCCCGCCTTGCGCTGGAATGAGCGAATTTCCTCGATGACCTTTTGCATGTCGTTTTCGCAGGCCTCCTCAAGCTCGTAGAACCTGTCGCAATTGAGATAGGCATAGACCATGAGACTGCGGTATTTGCCCTCGGGCTGGGCTGCGAATTCCGCGCGTATCTGCTCAACGAGAGCGTCCAGCCGCGCCATGTGGGAATATTTTATCGCCTCTATTTCGGCGGCGGCAAGCGTCTTTTTGTACTGCTCACGGCTGAGGTTGCCGGACTGGAGCAGCACCTCCTTGGCGACGTCAGTGTAGGTCGCCTCCTCGGCAATTATCCTCTGCGCGCCCTCGGTGAATATCTCGTAGTCCCAGCGCGAGGTGTCCGCTCCGAGCATCCGGTCTATTTCGGAATGATAGCTCTGCGCCGACTGCATTATCTGCTCCGAGTCGAGGTTCTGTGCGAGAACGTAGGACTTGAGCAGGTCATACTGCGCCCAAACGAAGCAGCCGGCTATGGCGGCGAGGATGAGCATGAAGTAGACTGCGATCTCGGCGGCGAGCTTGCCCTTGCTCTTTTTGAGCTTGTTGCGGGGGCTCTCCTGCGTTTTTTGCAGCGCCTCCGTCTGCGGCAGCTTGCCGGAGTTGAGATACTCGGCGTAGGCGTCGCAGACGGTTTTCGGGTCGCCGAACATGACCATGCGGCCCTTGTCGAGCCAAAGCACCTTGTTGCACTGCTCACGCACGGTTTGCATCGAGTGCGAGACCATGAGCGCCGTCGTGTAGCCGGAGTCGATGATGCTCTGCATCTTCTGCTGGCTGCGCTTGCGGAAATCACCGTCGCCGACGGCGAATATCTCGTCAAGGATTATAATATCCGGCTCCACCATGCTTGCAATGGCGAAGGCTATGCGGCTTTTCATGCCGCTTGAAAGTGTGCGGAAGGGGCTGTTTTGGAATTCCCGCATATCCGCGAAGTTTATTATCTCGTCGTACTTCGAGTCGATGAATTCTCTGGAATAGCCCATGAACGCACCGCGCAGATAGACGTTTTCGCGCACGGTCATTTCGCGGTCAAAGCCAGTTCCGAGCTCGAGCAGAGCGCAGATGCGGCCTTCCTTCGTTATCGTGCCCGAGGCGGGCGTGAGCGTGCCGCTTATGGCCTTCATCATCGTCGATTTGCCCGCGCCGTTTTTGCCGATGACGCCGAGCATATCGCCCTTTTCAAGCGAGAACGAGATGTTTTTGAGCGCCCAGAACTCGTTGGAGCGGGGGCTTTTTCCGAGAATGCGCTTAAATATATCCGCGGTTGAGCGCGAATCCTGCTTGCGGTAGCGCACCGAAACGTCGTCAAGAACAAGAACCTTGTTGTCTTCCATGGTGCCCTCCTTACACGTACAGCGCGATCTTATCGCGCGCGATGCGGTAGGTAAACCAGCCGCCGAGCATACAGAACGCCGCCATTGCACCCAGCACGAGATGCGTTGAAATGTTCGGCACGGTCGAGTGGATTATAAGCTCGCGGAAGTAGCTTACGCACATATACAGCGGGTTGCAGTTCAAAAGCCTGCGCATGATGCCAGGCAGAATGGAAACATCGTAGAAAATCGCCGAGGCGTACATGATTATCCTCGTCACGACGGGCCAGAGATAGTTGACGTCGCGGAAGAAGATGTAGAGGGTGCTGAGGAAAAGCCCTATGCCGAAGTTCATGAAATAAAGGCATACGATGGGGTAGAGCAGGTAGAAAAAGCGCGTGTGGAACTCGATCCCGTCGATCGCAACGAAAATGAAAAACACCAGCAGCGAAACGAGAAAATCGATAAACTGCGCAACGCTCTGCGAGATGAGAAAATAGTGCTTGGGAACGGGCACCTTGCTGTAAATGGGCGCATTGTCATACAACACGCGCATGGCGCTTCGCGTTGCCGCGGCGAAGTAGTTAAACAGCAGCAGGCCGCAAAACAGGTAAATGGTGTAGTGCGGCATATTGCGGCCGAAAAACGTACCGAACACGACGTCCATCGTCAGCAGCAGAAACAGCGGCGAAAGCGCACTCCAAAGTATGCCGAAGGTAGTGCGCTTGTATTTTTTCACAAAATCTCGCCTTATAAGCTCAACAAGAAGAAAACCGCGGTTGGTCTTGTCTGAAGTCATAAAACGTTATCTCCTTAAAAAATAAGACCGTGTATAATGATATTTGCAGGGCGAAAATGCCCATATAATCACACAATTATAACACAGTCTTATTAAGAATTCCATATCAATTTTTGAACTCGGAGTTTAGAAAGTCTTCCGGAGTGTTAAAATCGCGGGTAAAGCTGTCGAGAAGGACGTAGCTTTTGCCTATCTCGCGCGAGCACAGCGGAAGCTGCGCATACAGGTGATAGACCTCCCAGCCCTTACATTCCGCGATGCACCCCTCGGTGAAAAGCCGCCTGATCTCAAGATAAAGCCCGCGGAAAAGCTCGCCGTCTCTTATGAGCACCGCGCAGATGCTTTTTTCGCTGCCAAAGAACAAAATGCTCTCCCTGCCGCGCGCGGAAACGATGGTTTTCACGGCGTTTTCGGAATATACCACGTCGCCGTAGAGAAAGCACATATCGTCGCCTATGAGCTCGGCCGTGAAGCGGTCGATCTCAAGCACGTTGTTTTTCGGCTCATAGCGCACCGCGCCCGGTATCTCAAGGCTTTTATCGTGCGAGGTGATGATGACCTCGGCATTTTCGTCGCACTCATGCACAAGGCGCACCGTGCGCTCAAGCAGGGTCTCGCCGAAAACGCGGATCTCCTGCTTCGAGTGACCCATGAAATTGTTCCATCTGCCGCCCTTGCCGTCGGCCATTATGACGTATTTCATTTTATTATCCCATGCTCGCGGTAGAAATCACCGAGCCTGCCGTAGCGCTGCGGTCCCCAAAGCTGAATGATGTTGACGCCCGAGGAGGTGTTGGCTTCTATAACGGTGAAGCCGTCGTCGGTCGGGAGAATGTCCCATGCGATGATGTCAAGATAGGGAAAGCGGAGGCTTATGTCGAGAACGCCCTGCTTGAGTGCCTGCCAATTCGGAATGACGGTGCCCCGGATGGCGGCACCCGTGTCGGGGTGAGTCTCGTAAACGGTGAGATTATGCAGGGTGCGCGCGTGGCTCATTTCGCCCGTTGCGATGTCAACGTTTGCGACAAGACCGCCGCGGCTGCCGTTATCCACCGCGCCCGTCCATGCCGCTCCTATGCGCTGCACGGCAAAGCACAGCTCAAACTCCTTCGTCTGCGCCGAGCGCAGGACTATCATGCGCAGGGTGTTGGCGGAATTTGCATAGAGCTTGTTGAGATATTCCGCCTGATGCGCATAGGCGCAGATGAGCCACTCCTCGTCGTGCTCGAGCCTTGCGGCGAGCTCGGCCTCCGTGTGAGGCTCGTCGTTGCAGATTATGCCATGACCGTTATATTTAACGACGTATACGCCCTTGCCCTTGCCCGCGCGCACGGGCTTGACGACAAACGCCCCCACCTCGTGCAGCAGACCGATGAGGTCGTCATAGCCGTTTATGACCCTGCCGTTCATTCCGGCAAGGCGCTTTTCCTTTTTGACGCAGTATATCTCCGGCGTGCTGCAATAGCGCTCTATTATCTGCGTGAAAACGACCTTGTTGTTGAGCATCTCGCTGTACGGGTCGTTTATGCACCGCGAGCGGTACCAGTCAAATTCGGACAGGTACTGCTTTTCGTCGTTGTGCTTAAAGTCATACATGGCGACCTGGTCTATCATGTAGCCGCCGAAAATGCTGTAATGTATCCTTTTGTAGAGCGGGAGCTTAAAGTGATTGGGCGCAAACAGTATCCTCACTATCCACAGCACCGTCAATTTTATTTTGGCGAGCAATTTGCTCAGAAATCGCATCATGTTTATCTCTCTCCATGCAGTCGATTATAAGTCCGGCGATCTTATCCGTTGCTCTGCCGCTTTGGTCGGGCAGATATTTTTTGCAGAAGCGCCGGTAGTTTTCCGTGTCGTATTCGCCGCTGTCTATGGCGTCTGCAAGCTTTTCCGGATCAAGGAAGATGCAGTCGGGAAATTCGTCGAAGAGTTTGACGTTGAGCCCGTTGTGATCAAGATAGTCCTCGTAGTCGAAAAGGTAGAAGTACACGGGCTTTCCGAGAAGCGCGGCCTCTATCGTTATGGCGGAATAGTCCGTTATGACGCAGTCGCACACCGAAAGTATCGTCGAGGTCGGCATACCCGGGCAGGTCATTGCCGGCGCAAGATTGTCAACGACGAGAAGCTGGTTGGGGTGGCGCTTTATTATAAGCACCTGCTCCCCGTTAAAATGGAAGGCGCGCACGAGCTCCTTCGGGTCGAGCGCCTGCCCCTTGCGGAAGGTCGGCGCGTACAGGACGATCTTCTTGCCGCGCAGCTTGGGATAGCGCTCGTAAAATTCGCGCCTTGCGTCCTCAACGCCCTCGCGCAGCTTATCCATCCTCGGCAGCCCTACATTATATAGAATATCGGGGCTTATGTCGAAGGAGGCGCAGTAGAAGGGATTGAACGCCCTGCCGCCGGCGATGACGACGTCATAGTTGCGGTGCATACGCATCTCGCGCGCTATCATGTCGCTGCGTCCGAATTTCTTGCCGAGCGACTGATATCCGGATTTTTTTATCTTGCCCATGGCGTGCCACATCTGGATAACGGCAAGCTGCTTTTTGTGATGCAGCACGGACACCGCGGGCCAGTATGAATCGAGCACGCACACGCGCGCCGTCGCAAGATGATACATACTGCGCAGCGTCGCTCCTGCATAGCCGAGCAGGCTCAAAAGCCCCTTGTCCGCGCGCTTTGTTATCATGACGATCTTAACTGCGGGGCAAAGCTCGCGGAGCCTGTCGGCGAGGAAAATGAAATCCTCCGTGGCTGTATTCGATTGACGGCTGAGGAATAACACCTTGCTGCGGTCGGTGGGGAGGAGCTTCAGAAAGAAATAGACGAAATTCATCACCCAGCGCAGCAAAATAACTGCAATTGTCATATTACTCCAATCTTATGTCCTTTGATAGTTCGCTCAATTATACGACGGCGAAACGACTTTGTCACCTGAAAAATGTTAACAAAGCTTCCTGCCTGCCTTTTTGAGAGCGAGCTTATTCATAAAATACGAGCGGACGTTTTCGTTATAGGTCGGGTAGCGGTGCAGATCCTGATGGGTGTTTATTTCGAGGATCTTAAAGCCCGCGTCCGTGATGACGACGTCAAAGCCGAGGTATTCAAGCGGACTTATGTATCGGCACAGCTCCGGCAGCGTGCGCAGCACCTCGTCCCAATGCGGAAGGTAGCCTTCGATCATTTCGCCCGAATCGGGGTGGATGGGGCAGGGGGTTATGACGTGCTCCTTTATGACCTCCGCGTCGTGGAAGAAGCCGGTTTTCTCATCAACATAGGCGAAAACGCCGCCTGAGCCTATGTTGTCGGTAAAGCCCGTGCTTTTCGTACCGATGCGGAAATATGCGTTCTCGATGACGGGGTCAAAGCCCGTGCGGTTTATGACCATTATGCGTACCGTGCAGGCGACCTCGCTGTATATCCTGCGCAGGCTCTCGTGCATGACGATGTACTCGGAAATGTTGTAGTAGTCATTGAGCCCAGCGAGAAATTTGAGCATATGCGCCTCGTCCATGGCCTCGCCGTTTACGACGTAGCTCTCGCCGTCATATTGCAGCTTGTAAAAGCCTATGCCGTGCGAGCCGACGGTGGGCTTCATGGCGAGAATTTTCTTTTCCCGCAGCAGCGCCGTGATGCCCTCAAGGCTGCGGCTTATGTACTGCGGACAGTCGGGCATTTTGAGCACCTGCATTTTTCCGTCACGCGGGACGATGTGGAAATAATATTCCGGCAGATATTTTGCGTATTTGTCCAGACAGTAGCGCAGGGTGACCTTGTCCCATAAAAGCTTGCGGTAGTCGTTGTTTATGGGGCGCAGCCATTTGTAATCGCGGTCGGAGAGAAATTCGCGCCAGTTATCGTCGGTAAGACCGTACTGCTTTATGTGGTAGGAGAAAAATCCGCGCTCGTGAGCCCATTTTTTCTCCTCGCGGGTCGTGAATTTGTCCCGCTTATCCTCGCGCAGCGCCTTTTTCCAGCCGCGGTACATATAGTCCATGAAGCCGCGGCGCTTCGCTCTTATGCTCCATGTGTAGCGGTCGATTATCCGCAGCGCCTGCTTAAAGCTCACAAAGCGGGGCTTCGCGCGGCGCTTTTCGCGGATGAAGCTTGCGGCCTTGTCGTTAAAATGCTCAAGATAGGTGAAGTCCGCGCCGGTGTCAACGCGCAGTATCTTAAAGCCCGAGGGCGTTATACGCACGGCAAAGCTCATGTATTCAAGCTCGGAAAATTCGCCCGCTATCGCGCACAGCTCGTTTTTGATGCGCTCGAAATCCGCGATCCTGCCGCCGTTAAAGCTGCCGTCCTCGGAAACGGGGGACAGCTCACGGTTTTGGGTGTACCAGTTTTTCGCGCAGCCGCTCTCCTCCTCGGTGAGTACGGAATATAAAAGCTCCGGTGCGTCGCCGCGGTTTAAAAACGCAAGGTGCAGCGTCGGCGCAAAGTCCGAGCGGATAAGCTGGGTTATTATCGTACCGTCGGGCACCCTTAATAGCCTTTCGCGCAGCTCGTCCTCGCCGAGAGCTTTGCCGTCAGCGAAAAAGCTCTCCCCGTCAAAGCCATACACGGCGCTTTTCGCTTTGACCGAGTTGGATGCGCCGCCCACGAGAACCTCGCCCTTTTCGCGGATGAGGCTCACGACGCCGTCAAGGCTCTGCTCAAGTCCGGTTTCGAGCGGGAGAATAAAGCGCTCTCCGTCGCGGGTGAGAAGACTGTAATAGCGCTCGGGCAGAAGCTCGGAGTGCTTATCGAGAGCATAGGACAGCGAGAGCGCGTCGCCGAAAAGCTTGTCGAATTTCGCGTCAAAGGGCAGAAGGGAGAATATCTCCTTGTCGCTCATGCCGATGTTGTTCGGACGCTTGTATTTTTTTATGCCGTCAAGATAAAGCCACTGCGCGGCCGTTGCCATGGTAAAGCCGCGAAACAGCAGCGCGCCGCTTTTTAAAAGTTTTGATGCTTTCATGTGAAAACTCCGATTTTAAGATATTTAATCATTATACTATATAACAACATTATGTGCAATTCATTATATTAAGTTGAATTTTGCCGAAATAAGTAATATAATACTTAGACTAAAATGGATACCTATGCGGAAATTCATTTTATTATATAACTTTTTATTATTTGTTATAATTTATTATGGCAGAGAGGACACAGCATAATGGGCATAATAGGCCGCGTAAAGCGCGAGATATTTATCCGACCCTGGCTCAGACAGGGCTATTCGAGGCGACTTGCGAATTCATATTATCGAAAGACGGTAAAGGATCTCGAGACCGACAACGGAGTTTCAAGGGCGGATAAGAAATGGGCGCATCAGCATAAGTATTTCTCCGACAGCATCGCAAAGTACGATCTTAAAAATAATCCCGAGACGAATTACATAACGGATCTGGATTATATGTACCTTAAGCCGTTTAACAACAGCTTCACCAAGTGGGTGCGCGATCTTGTGACCGCAAACAAGGTTCTCGTCGACTACCGCGAGCATCTGCCGAGGCTGTATTTTAATATCATAGAGCGCGAGGAGAAAAAGATATTTCTCCCGATCGACACCGTTTCGCGCTCGGACGGCGAAAATTACGACGATTTTATAAAGCTGCTTGAGGAAAAGGGCGAGCTCATAATCCGCCCCGACAGATTTTCCGCCTACCGCAGCGCGTACAGGATCGTGCGCGTGGGGCAGGGCGAATATAAGCTGCTCCCCGCCGAGCTCAGCCGCGCGCGCATGGAGCTTGCGGGCGGCCGGTACGACAGGGAGTATCTTGTCACCGAGCTTCCCGAGGAGCTGCCCGAGGACTTTGAGGAAAATCCCTGCAAGCGAGACAGCTACGATAAGGATAGCCTCTATGAGCTTATTTCTACCCTTAAATACGGCTACGTCATAGCAGAGCCGTACAATGTCGAGCCGCAGGAGGCGAGGATGCTGCGCATCTACGTTGCAAACGAGAAGCTGAGCTCGACACGGCTTTTGGACTTTTACGAAACCAAGCTCGTTGACGGTAAGGAGAGCTGCCGCGCGGTCTCCCGCGAGGGCGTCGCAGACGGCGAAAAAATCGAGCGCTGGGACGAAATATGCGCCGAGGTCACGCGCCTTGCACGCTTTATAAGCGAGATCGAATACTTCTCCGTCGGCATTATCCCGACGCGCGACGGCTTTATAATCGACTCCGTTGACACAAACCCCGAGCTGCCTCCCGTCGCGCACAGTAAGCAGCTCAACGATTTCCTACTCGAACGGCTTGAGAAAAAGCGCGAGACCGTCGTCGTGACGAGGGAAAAGTGGTTCAAGGCGTTTAAGTACAAGCGCTACAAGGCATTTGTCCGACACTTCTGCCGCCCGGGAATGCGCCCCTACATGGAAAAGCTCTGGCTCACCTCCGTTTGGGACGATCTGCGCCACAACAAGGACACGACGCTTGCGCAGAAGCTATGGTGCTATAAGCGCGGCTTCCTCTCGTTCAGAATAAAGCAGTACGGGCTCACAAAGGATAATTATAAAAGCTTCCTGTCCGATTATCAGTATCACTGGCTCAACAGAATAAATAACGACTATCAGATCTGGATAAACGACAAAACGACGACGAGATTTGTCTTTGAGCCGTATAAGCAGTATTTCGCCAAGTATTATTACGACATAATAAAAATGCAGGGCGAAACGTGCATAAAGGCGCTTCAGGATATTCCCGAGGGCTTCGGCGCATCGTTTGACGAGCTGTTCCGCCTGCTGCGCCGCGAAAAGCTGCTCGCGCTCAAGCCCTCCTCCGGCACCCACGGCGACGGCTTCTACCGCATGGAGTATGACGGCGAAAAATATCTCATAAACGGCAAGGAAATGACGCAGGACGAGATAGTTGCGATGATATCGGAGTTTAAGTCCATTTATATCGTCACCGAGTATCTCTTTATGCACCGCGAGCTCAAGAAAATTTACCCCTATTCCGTCAACACGATCCGCGTCGCGGTCGTAAATCAGACGGCATACGAGCCGAAGATCATGCAGACCTATATGCGCATCGGCTCCTCCTCCACGGGCTTCACCGACAACGTCGGCTACGGCGGCATCTGCGCGAAGATCGACATACCCACGGGACATTACTACTGCCCGCAGAAGATAATAAACCACGTCTTTACGCCCTGTCCGATACATCCGGACACGGGAGTCGAGATAGAGGGCACGGTGCCCAACTGGGAGCTCATGAAAAAGGGCATAACGGATATATGCCGGTTCATGCCGGAGCTTGAATACCTCGGCTTTGACATTGCGATAACCGACGACGGCTTCAAGATAATCGAGATAAACATACATCAGGATCTGCACAAGGTCGCGGAGCACTCGGAGGAGTTCAAGGCCTTCTTCCGCGATAAGCTCGCGCTCAAGGCCAAAAGGTACGATCTGAAAAAATGGTAAACGGAAAGGAAAAGCAAGATATGAAAACGATAGGATTTCTCATAAGCCACAAAAACGGCGAGGGCCGCCGCGCGCTGCTGCCCGAGCAGCTTGATAAGATAAAAAACGTCGATAAGCTCTTTTTTGAGGAGGGCTACGGCGAGGCGGTCGGCGCTCTTGACGAGGAGTACCGCGCACACGGTGCGAACATCGTCTCCCGCGAGCAGGCTCTTGCCTGCGACGTCATCACCGACGTTAAGCTCGGCGACGCGGACTACCTTGACGAGATAAGCCGGAGCAAGATAATGTTCGGCTGGGCGCACGCGGTGCAGAATATTGATTTTACAAGCGACATGATCCGCAAAAAGCACACCGTCATCGCGTGGGAGGAGATATTCGAGCACGGCCGCTATATCTTCTACCGCAACCGCGAGGTCGCGGGCGAGGCAGCCGTCATGCAGGCCTTCCGCTACTGCGGCAAGATGCCCTATGACACCCGCGTGGCCATCCTCGGCAACGGCCAGACCGCAAAGGGCGCAATGCGCATCCTGCACGGCCTCGGCGCAAAGGTCGATGTTTACAGCCACCGCCTCGAGCAGCTCTTCCGCAAGAATATGTTCGATTACGACGTGCTCATAAACTGCGTCATGTGGGACACCTCCCGCACGGACAGGATAATCTACAAGGAGGATCTCAAGAAAATGAAGCCCGGCACGCTCATCATCGATGTGAGCTGCGACCCCTATCTTGAGATTGAGACCTCTCACCCGACGACCATCGACGACCCCGTCTACACCGTTGACGGAGTTATCCACTACGCCGTTGACAACACCCCCGCAATGTACCCCATCACCGTCACGAAGGTTCTCAGCGAGGGCATTGCAAACTACATCGACACCATCGTCGAAAAGGACTTTGACGAATACCCCGAATCACTCAAGAAGGCGACCGTCATAAAGGACGGCGTCATCCGCGACGAGCGCATCAGCGCATTCAGAAAGAGCAGAGGAGTATTCTGCGAATAAACGGAGAAGCAAAAATGACAGACGCTTACGGCAGAAAAATCGAATATCTGCGTATGTCGGTGACGGACGGCTGCAATCTGCGCTGCCGCTACTGTATGCCGCCGGACGGTATGGCGGAGTGTCCGTGCCGCACGGCGATGAGTGCCGACGAATTTGTCGAAATCGCGCGTGCCGCGGCGGAGCTAGGTATGAAAAAGCTGCGCATAACGGGAGGGGAGCCGCTTGTCAGAGGCGACATTATCCCCCTCGTTCGCGCACTGGGCGCCGTGCAGGGCATCGAGGATATGAGCATGACGACGAACGCAACGCTGCTCGCGCCCTGCGCCGAGGAGCTTTACAAGGCGGGGATACGCAGGATAAACATAAGCCTCGACACGCTCATGCCGGAAAAATACGCGGAGATAACCCGCGGCGGCAGGCTCTCGGACGCGCTTGAGGGGATTCGTGCGGCAATGGCGGCGGGAATTAGCCCCGTGAAGCTCAACACCGTGCTCATAGGCGGCTTTAACGACGACGAGATAGCGGCTCTCGCGGAAATGACCGTGCGCTATCCGGTGCAGCTGAGATTTATCGAGCTCATGCCCATCGGAAACACCGGAGACTTCCCCGCGCAGGCGTATCTGCCGGACAGCACCGTGCTTGAGCGTCTGCCGCAGCTTGTGCCCGTGCCGAGCGAAAAGCACACCGTCGCGCGGCTGTACAGGCTCCCCGGCGCAAAGGGCGAGGTCGGGCTCATAAGCCCCTTGAGCAACCATTTTTGCGCCGAGTGCAACCGTCTGCGTCTGACTGCGGACGGCTGCCTGAAGCCCTGTCTGCACTCCGCCGAGGAGCTGAGTGTGCGCGGGCTGCACGGCGAGCAGCTAAAGCAGGCGATACTCACGGCAGTGTCGCATAAGCCGCAGATGCACGTTGCGCTCTCTGCCACAGAGCGCAGCGAGGCGCGGCGCAGTATGTATCGTATAGGAGGCTGAATCATGGCTAAGGCAGCGGCAATTTGCATAAGCGAGGTGCGCGGTATCCAGAAGCATGAGATACCCGAGGCGACGCTTCGCAAGGACTGGGGCATCGAGGGCGATGCCCACGCGGGAAATTGGCACAGACAGATAAGTCTTTTGTCCGTTGACAGCGTTGCAAAGCTCCAGGAAAAGCTCAGCTTTGAGCTAAAGCACGGCGCTTTTGCGGAAAATATACTCGTTGAGGGCATGGCGGTGCACACCCTGCCCGTCGGGACAAGGCTTCGCATCGGCACGGCGCTGTGCGAGGTGACGCAGATAGGCAAGGAGTGCCACAGCGACTGCGCCATCCGCAAGGCGGCCGGCGACTGCGTCATGCCGCGCGAGGGCATATTCGTAAAGGTCCTCGAATCCGGCACGCTCAAAAAGGGCGACGAGATAAAGATCGAAGAATAAAAAATTCCCCTGCATCGTTTCTTACGATGCAGGGGAATTTTTACTTTTACTTGGACAATTTGAAATCGTATTTCATTTCGAGCGCGGAGAAAAGCGTCTGCATGACCTCGTCCGCCACTTTGCGCATATCCAGTGCGCCGATGGTTTCGAGAATGTGCTCGCGCTCCTCGCGGGGCACGCAGAATATGCGCAGGGTAATGCCGAGAAAGCGCTGAAGCTTCTGCTCGAGCGTGAAATCCTCATCGCAGGGGCGCGCCATATAGCCGCGCATCATGCCCGCCGTGCCTATCTCAAGCTCGTAGAAATCCTTGCCGCTGCGCTCGGGGGTGTAGGGCGTGAAGATCTTAATAAGCGCCTCGGACATCTTCTCGTGTATGATCCCGAGCAGCTCTTTGTTCGTGTATGCCTCGACGTAAATCTCGCGCAGATTTTCGTTGAGCTCAACGAGGGTGAGCTGAATGGCGGTCTCAACGGCGTAGAGCATCGCAGGCGTCGCGTCTTTTCCCGCGATTTGCCCGGCAATGTCAAACTGGCTTGTGAACATGAAGTCCGTAAGTTCAATTAAAATTTTGCCTTTCGAGGGGAAAAGATGATAAAAAGTGCCGGAGCTGACATCGGCTTCGACAAATATCTGCCTGGGTGGGGTGTTCTTGTAGCCCTGCTTTATAAAAAGACGGACGCAGGTCGAAAGAATTCTCTTTTTTGTTTCGGGTGTGTCGTATCTTGTGCGCATTTTTTGGTACTCTTTCCAGTTATAAGTAGAATCGACTCTACTATAATAGATTATAAAATAAAACCTGCAAAAAAGCAAGTGAAAAATCAAGCGGTATGAGCACTTCACGCTGCTTGCTTTTGTTTTGGATATTGCTTTTTTATTTATCGATCGCAACGCCCATGAGCGCCTGCTTTATGCGGAAAATCTGCGTAGTCTGAGAAACGCTCAGGTCGTCAAGCTGGCGGTTTATCTTGTCGATAGCCTCCATCTGCGCCGCGGACAGTCCCGCGCCGGACGACTGCACGCGCTTTGCCGCCACGATGCCGTCCGCCTCGCTGCGGGCGTTTTCGATGATCTGCGCGGCCTTTTTTTTCGCGTCCTCTTCGATTTTCGCCGCCTGCTCTTGCGCGCCGAGCATGAGCTGCGCCGCGCGGCTTTTCATTTCTCCGACGCTTGCCGCCTCCGCCCTGAGCCGCTCGTTTTCCTCAATGAGCTCGCGCAGGGCGCTTTTTATCTCCGCCATTTTTGCGTCGACCTTGTTTGCGTTATAATATTTCTGCTTTGCGATATCAAAGCCGATAGAGTCCAGAAACTCCTCCGTTACAGCCATTTTTCTTCCTCCGTGCTTGCGTATGAAATAAATTTAGCACATTCGCGTGAAAATTTCAAGGACTGTACAAACATTGTTTTTTCGCGTGTTTGCACTTGGGTATTGACAAAAGCTGTGTTTGTGAATAAAATATTAACACTTGCGTGTAAAGTCACGTACTACTGGAAAAAGTCGAAGGGAAGAAACATGAAAAAATCAGCACTTACCACCATCATCAGCATACTGCTCATCGTTGCGGGTGTGTTCGGCCTCGTCGTTGCCGGTTTCGGCGTAAAAGACGGCCTTGCGATCAAGCAGTACAAAGAAGACGATGCTAAGGCAGCAGACGTCGTGGGAGAGCTTGAGAAGGCTATCGGCCTGCTCAAGGAGAATGAGGCAGCTTACCTCGAGGGTGTCGGCGCATACAGCAAGGGCCTGAGCGATTACTCGGCAGGTCAGAAGGCGTATAACTCCGGCAAGGCAGAGCTCAATCAGGGCTACATGGACTATGAGGCAGGCAAGAAGGCTCTCGCAGAGGGCAAGGCAAAGCTCGCAGAGGGTCAGGCGATGATAGACGCCAACACTCAGGCATACAACGAGGGCAAGGCGATGCTCGCAAAGATCGAGCCCCTCATGCCGTATCTTAACCAGTACATTCAGTTCCGCGACGGCACCATCGGCAAGCTGCCCGGCTTCGACAACGCTCAGGCATGGTTCGTCGGCGTCGTTCGCCCGATAGCGGCTCGTGCGGGTCTTGAGATCCCCGCAGACGTCACCGATTTCCCCGCATACATGAACCAGATGGTCGCAGCGGGCAAGGCTCAGCTCAAGGAGTATGAGGACGGTCTGGCTCAGCTCGAGGCAGGCAAGGCGGAGATAGCGGCCGGTGAGGCAGCTCTCAAGGCGGCAGAGAAGCAGCTCGCAGACGGCGAGGCACAGCTCGCGGCGGGCGCAAATGAGCTGGCAGCAGGCGCTGCAAAGCTCGCGGCAGGCAAGGCAGACCTCGAGACCTTCGAGGGCGGCATGGCTCTTGTTGATGAGTACACCATGACCTGCTACAAGAACGCCCCCATCTACCGTTATAACGGCGCAATGGCGGTTCCCGGTCCCGAGCAGCGCCTCGGCTCCGATTTTGATTGGAAAAAGTATGACGAAAACGGCAAGCTCATGACCCTGCGCACCGGCGATCCGTACCTCGATCTCGACCAGTGCCTCGTAGTCTGCAAGAGCTTCCGTGAGTCCGTTGCAGACCACGTCGCCGACGTTACCAACGAGCTCACCATGCGCTTCGTTCTCTATCTCGCACTTGCGATCACGAGTGTTCTTGCGATCGTCAGCGCTTCTCTTGCTCTTGCGGGCAAGAAGATATCCTCCGTGCTCGGCATAATCACCGCAGCACTCGCACTCGTTTGCAATGTGTTCGGTATAGCCACCCGCTACCACGGTTACACCTATCCGCTCAAGGACGGCACCTACTCCGGCACTCTCCAGCTTGTCGGCATAATCCTCTTCACCGTTATTGCGGTCGCATTTGCGGTCATCATCACTATGGCGAAGAAGCCGGCATCCGAGTCCGCCGCAATCGAAGCGTAAGCATAAGTTAACGGCAATATTAACGCCTTGGGAGACCGGGGCGTTAATTTTTTTAATAACAATGGTTGCATAAATGCAAATATGTTATATAATCCGAAGTATGATAATCATATAAAATCGGTATGAAAATACCGCGGAGGCTGCTATGAACGACAGAAAGCTCAATCTCACGATGCTGTGCGATTACTACGAACTGACCATGGGCAACGGATATTTTGACCATGGCATGAGTGATAAGATCACATATTTTGACGTCTTTTACAGACAAAATCCCGACAATGGAGGATTCGCCATCGCCGCGGGACTTGAGCAGGTTGTGGAGTATATCCGGAACCTGCACTTTGACGATGAGGACATTGAATACCTGCGCGGCAGGAAGATGTTCTCCGAGGAATTTCTCGAATATCTGCGCAATTTCAAATTCGAGGGCGATATCTGGGCTGTGCCGGAGGGCACTCCCGTGTTCCCGCGCGAGCCGCTCATGGTCGTGCGCGCCCCGGCTATCCAGGCGCAGCTTATAGAAACCTATGTGCTGCTTCAGATAAACCATCAGAGCCTTATCGCAACCAAGGCAAACCGCGTTTGCCGCGCCGCCGAGGGCAGGGTGGTGCTCGAATTCGGCTCGCGCCGCGCTCAGGGCATTGACGGCGCCGTCACTGGCGCAAGAGCGGCATATATAGGCGGCTGCGCGGGTACTGCCTGCGCACTGTCGGACACTCTCTACGGCGTCCCTGCGGGCGGCACGATGGCTCATTCATGGGTGCAGATGTTCGACTCCGAGTACGAGGCGTTCAAGGCATACTGCCAGACCTACCCGACAAACGCGACGCTGCTCGTGGATACCTACAATTCCCTCAAGAGCGGTGTGCCCAACGCGATCCGCGCCTTTAACGAGGTCTTAAAGCCCCTCGGCATTACCAAGTGCGGTATCCGCTTTGACTCCGGCGACATGGCATATCTCACGCGCAAGGCCCGTGTTATGCTCGACGAGGCGGGCTGGACGGACTGCAAGATAACCGTTTCGAACTCCCTCGACGAGAGACTTATAACCGAGCTCATGCTCCAGGGCGCGAAGATCGACTCCTTCGGCGTCGGCGAGAGGCTCATAACCGCGAAGTCCGACCCCGTTTTCGGCGGAGTCTACAAGCTGTGCGCCGTTGAGGGCGAGGACGGCACGGTCATTCCCAAAATAAAAATAAGCGAAAACGTAGGCAAGATAACGAACCCCGGCTTCAAGAAGGTCTATCGCTTCTTCGAGAGGGAAAACGGTATGGCGGAGGCGGATTACATTTGCCTTGCAGACGAGGTCGTGGACGATACCAAGCCTCTTGAAATTTGCGACCCCGAGGCGAGATGGAAGCGTAAAACGCTTGAGAATTTCACGGCTCAGGAGCTGCTCGTGCCGATATTCAAAAACGGCGAGCTTGTCTACTCACTGCCGAGCCTTGACGAAATTCGCCGCCGCTGCGCCTACGAGGTCAGCACGCTCTGGCCCGAGGTCAAGAGATTTGATTTCCCGCACCAGTACTATGTCGATCTGTCCGAAAAGCTCATGGAGCTCAAGGACGAAATGCTGAAAGCTAAGAGGTGAAGCAATGCAAGCAGCAAAACGCCGAGAGTACATAATCGAAAAGCTCAAGGCAAGCATCAAGCCCGTGAGTGCGACCGTGCTCGGTGAGGAGCTGTCGGTCAGCCGTCAGATAATCGTCGGCGACATCGCGCTTCTCCGCGCTTCCGGTGTGAGTATCACGGCCACACCCCGCGGCTATGTCATGGAGCGCACAAGCGACGACGGGGTGTACACGCTTGCGTGCGTGCATGATTTTGAGAACATGGAAAAAGAGCTCAATATCATGGTCGATAACGGCTGCACGGTCATAAACGTCACGGTCGAGCACCCGCTGTACGGTCAGCTCGTCGGTCAGCTGCATCTGTCAAACCGCTATGATGTGTCGCAGTTTGTGAAAAAGTGCCGCGAGGACGGTGCAAGTCCCCTGAGCACGCTCACGGGCGGCATCCACCTGCACGCGCTCTCCTGCCCGAGCCGCGAGTGCTTTGAGCGCACAAAGGCCGAGCTTGAGAAAAACGGGCTTCTTTACACCGAATAATATGCGCAAAGGGCAAATTGCTCATTGACAAAAGTGAAAACAAGAGTTAAAGTAGACCATACAAGTGTCAAGACACCTGTATGGTCTTTTTGGAGGTATAATATATGGCAAAGGTAAAGAGCTTTTTAAAGCGCAAGGATGTTGAGGTCAGCTTAAAGCGCTACGGCATCGACGCGCTCGGTGCGATGGCGCAGGGACTTTTCTGCACCCTGCTCGTCGGCACGATACTTGATACGCTCGGCACGCAGCTCGGCATCGCGTTTCTGGCAACTCCCCTTATCAAAATCGGCGAAGTCGGCTACACGATAGGCAAGTTCGCCTCGTCGATGGTAGGCCCCGCGATGGCGGTTGCTATCGGCTACGCGCTTCATGCGCCTGCAATGGTGCTGTTTTCGCTAATTCCCGTCGGCTATGCGACAAACGTCATGGGCGGCGCGGGCGGCCCGCTTGCGGTTTATGTCGTTGCGATAATCGCGGCGGAATTCGGCAAAATGGTCTCCAAGGAAACCAAGATCGACATTCTCGTGACCCCCATCGTCACGATACTTGTCGGCATCGGCGTTGCGTACTTCATCGCGGCTCCCATCGGCAAGGGCGCCATGGCGGTCGGCACGCTTATAAAATGGGCGACCACGCAGCAGCCCTTCGTCATGGGCGTGCTCGTTTCCGTTCTCGTCGGCATCGCGCTGACGCTCCCCATCTCCTCGGCGGCTATCTGCGCGGCACTCAGCCTCACTGGTCTCGCGGGCGGCGCGGCACTTGCCGGCTGCTGTGCGAACATGGTCGGCTTTGCGGTCGTTTCGTTTAAGGAAAACGGCTGGGGCGGCATCGTGTCTCAGGGTCTGGGCACCTCGATGCTCCAGATGGGCAACATCGTGCGCAACCCGAGGATCTGGATACCCGCAATTGCGGCAAGCGCCGTAACGGGGCCCATTGCGACCTGCCTGTTCAAGCTTGAAATGAACGGCGCGGCGGTGTCCTCCGGCATGGGCACCTGCGGACTGGTCGGCCCCATCGGCGTGTGGACCGGCTGGGCAAGCCCCTCGGCAGAGGCGCTGCGCGACGGTGCGCTTGCCATGAGCCCCACGGCGTTCGACTGGATAGGCCTTGCGCTCGTTGCCGTCGTGCTCCCTGCGGTGCTCGCGTGGGCGTTCGGCCTTATCTGCCGCAAGCTCGGCTGGATAAAGGACGGCGACATGAAGCTCGATTAAGCTTATATATAAAAATAAACCTCCGGCTCAACCGGAGGTTTTTCTATTTTCCTACGCAAAAGCGTTCGAATATTCTGTTTGTGACCTCATCGCGCACGGTGCGGCCCGTGAGCTCGCCGAGGGCTGCCATGGCGGTCTCGGTCTCGGTGAGGACGATATCGGGCGTGCAGCCGAGCTCCATCGCGCCGAGCGCCGCCGTGACCGATTCAAGCGCGCGGCTGACGGCGTCAAACTGCCTCGCGTTTGTGAGTATCTCGCCCGCGGGCGCGTCCGGCAGCGGAAACAGTGCGCCGACGGTGCCCTCAAGCTCCTTGAGCCCTTCGCCGGTCACGGAGCTTATCGTTACGACAGGGAGGCTCGTCTGCGGCGCCTTGACCGTGCTGCCGACGTCGGATTTCGAGAGCACGACGACGCCGTGAGGCGCGTCCTCGGCGCATTTTACTATCTGCGCGTCCTCCTCGGTGAACTCGCCGCTGCCGTCGATGACCGCGATGACGAGCTCCGCGTCGAGCATGGCGCGGCGCGAGCGATCGACTCCGAGGCGCTCGATCTCGTCGCTCGTTTCGCGTATGCCGGCGGTGTCCGTCAGCCTGAGCAGCACGCTGCCCAGACGAAGCTTTTCCTCGATGGTGTCGCGCGTCGTGCCGGGGATATTCGTGACGATCGCGCGGTCATAGCCGAGCAGCGCGTTTAAAAGCGAGCTTTTTCCCGCGTTGGGTCTGCCGACGATAGCGGCGGGCACGCCCGTGCGCAGCAGCCGTCCGCTGTCGTAGCTTTTGCGCAGAGCGCGAAGAGTAGCCTCGGCGGCTTTGATGTCGGTCTTGTAGCGATCCATTACGAAGGGCTCGATGTCCTCGTCCGGGTAATCGAGCACGGCGTGGTAATGCGAGCTTATGTCCTTGAGCGTATCGTAAACGGCGCTGATCCTGCGCGAGATGGCTCCCGCGAGCTGACCCGCGGCGTTGTGAGCTGCCTCGGCGGTCTCGGCGTCTATAATATCGGCGACCGCCTCCGCTCCCGCAAGATCCATGCGCCCGTTCAAAAACGCGCGCTTTGTGAATTCGCCCGGCAGCGCCTGACGCGCACCGAGTGCGAACGCGGCCTCAAGCACGGCGCGCAGCACGACCGGAGAGCCGTGGCACTGAAACTCCGCGGTGTCCTCGCCCGTGTAGCTGTTGGGGGCGCGGCTAATCGTGCACAGGCAAATGTCCAAGAGCCTGCCGTTTTCGTCGCTGAGATTTCCGTATATGAGCCTTCTGTCCTCGCATGAGGCCATGCTCGCGCCCGAAACGGGTGCAAAGAGCCGGTCGGCAATATCCGTTGCGGCGGGGCCGGACAGGCGCACGATGCCGATGGCGCTCACCTGCGAGCCTGTTGATACCGCAGCTATCGTATCGGACATGGTCATTCTCCTTTAAAAAGCAAAAAGCGGGCATAGCCCGCTTTTTCAGTGTTCTTTAAGCATTACTTGTTCATTCTTGCCGCACGGGCAGCCTTCTCGTCGTTATCCTCGGAGATGAAGTAGCTCAGGGAAAGCAGACTGTCGGAGAAGTGGATATTCTCGACGATGGTGCTGCTCTCGGGGGAGGTCAGCTCAACGTTCGTGAAGTTCCAGATGGCATTGATGCCGTGGGAGGTGAGAAGCTCCGTCGTTGCTATCGCGTGCGCCTTGGGAACACACAAAACGGCAGCGTCGATCTTGTTTTCGCTCAGATACTGCGGCAGGGTGGCCATGTCGTGAATGGTCACACCCTCGTAGTTCGTGCCGATAAGCTCGGGCTTAATATCGAACGCGGCCTTGAGCTCGAAGCCCCAGGTCTTGAACGAAAAGTTGCACATGAGCGCCTGACCGAGGTTGCCGACGCCGATAAGAATGGCGCTGTAACCCCTGTCCATGCCGAGGATCGAGGCGATCTCCGCGCGCAGTGCGGTGACTTTATACCCGTAGCCCTGTTGCCCGAATTCACCGAAGCAGCTGAAGTCCTGACGGATCTGCGAGGGGGTCAGACCAAGCTGACGGCCCAACTCGCCCGAAGAAATGCGGCTGACACCGGCCTCGGTAAGCTCATCGAGCTTGCGCAGATAGCGGGGCAGACGCCTTATTACGTTATTGGATACTTTTACTCGCTTCATATAGATTACCCCTTGATTCGCCCTATTTAAGCGACAGACAATGATGTTAATTATTTGATTTATAAATTATAGCATAGGTTTTTTAACATTTCAAGTGCAAGATTGTCGAATAATGTTCTGTATTATGACCAAAATCGCGCGCGTAACGCTCTTGTGGTTTTTACGGATATGTGGTATTTTAAAGGATAAGCCGACTTTTAACAAGGCTGTCGGCGCGTTACGGAGCGTGAAAAAACATGAGAATGAGAAAAAAACCGAATTTGCAGCCGCGCATGGAAAAGTGCGCAGGCGTTTGGATAAAAAAGCCCGAGGAGCTTTGCGGCAGGTGGCGCGAGAGCTTTCCGGAGCGCAGCGCGCTGTGGCTCGAAATAGGCTGCGGCAAGGGGAAGTTTACGGTTGGTACGGCGCAGGAGCACCCGGAGGTGATGCTTGTTGCCCTTGAAAAGGTCGAGGACGCTATGGTCATCGCAATGGAGCGCACGGAGGAGGCCGCGGTGCAGAACGCAAGATTCATTTCCATGGACGCGCTCAAGCTGCGTGAGGTGTTTTCGCCCGGCGAGGTCGAGCGGATATTCGTCAATTTCTGCGACCCGTGGCCCAAAAGCCGCGACGCAAAGCACAGGCTGACCTCCCCGAATTTCCTTCGCATTTACGCAGACCTGCTGCCCATGGGCGGCGAGGTGCACTTTAAGACCGACAACCTGCCGCTGTTTGAGTGGTCGGTGCAGCAGCTGTTCTCCGAGGGCTGGGAGCTTGACGACGTGACAAACGACCTGCACGCCGACGGCGCGGGCGGAGTGATGACGGACTACGAGAGTAAATTCCGCAGCCAGGGCGTTAAAATAAACCGCCTTGTCGCACGAAAAACGGTGGAGACGAAAAACGGGGCGAGCGGCGAGGTGCCGCGCCTGCGCGATGCTGCGCTCTCCGACGCGAGGGGGATAAACAAATGAGATTTATAAGCTGGAACGTGAACGGTCTTCGTGCCGTCGTGAAAAAGGGCTTTGAGGATATTTTCTACGCGCTCGACGCCGACCACTTCTGCATTCAGGAGACAAAGCTCCAGCAGGGGCAGATAGACCTTGAGCTGCCCGGATACGAAAAATACTGGTGCTATGCCGACAAAAAGGGCTACTCCGGCACCGCGATATTCACAAAGCTCACACCGCTGAGCGTCAGCTATAACATCCCCGGCCACGAAACCGAGGGCAGGGTCATAACGCTCGAGTACGAGGAGTATTATCTCGTCTGCGTCTACACGCCCAACTCCCAAAACGAGCTCAAGCGCCTTGATTACCGCATGAGCTGGGAGGACGATTTCCGCGAGTACCTGTGCGCCCTCGACGGGAAAAAGCCCGTCATAATCTGCGGCGACATGAACGTTGCCCATGAGCCGATCGACCTTAAAAACCCCGACTCGAACCATATGAACCCCGGCTTTTCCGACGCCGAGCGCGGTAAGTTTTCCGAGCTTCTTGATGCGGGCTTTGTCGATTCGTTCCGCGCACTGTATCCAGATAAGACCGATGCGTATTCGTGGTGGTCGTACCGCGCCGCCGCGCGCAGCAGAAACGTGGGCTGGCGCATTGACTATTTCGTCGTGTCCGAGCGGCTGCGGGAGAACATAAAAGATGCGTACATACTGCCCGAGGTTATGGGCTCGGATCACTGTCCCGTGGGGCTTGATATATTATGGTGAAGATAGGAAGCGTTCGGATAAACGGCAAAATGACGCTCGCGCCCATGGCGGGAGTAACGGATTTTGCATTTCGCGCCATATGCACGGAGCTCGGTGCCGCGCTCACGACGACCGAGATGGTCAGCGCGAAGGCTTTGTGCTATAACGACAAAAAAACAAAGAGCCTTTTGTATAATCTGCCCGAGTGCCGCCCCTTTGCCGCGCAGATATTCGGCCACGAGCCGGAGGTCATGGCGGAGGCGGCTCCGATGGCTATCGAGCTTTCGGGCGCGGATATACTTGATATAAACATGGGCTGTCCGGTCGGGAAGATCGTCAAAAGCGGCGACGGCTCGGCGCTCATGCGCGATCCGGAGCTTGCGGGAAAAATCGTCGAGCAGGTCGTAAAAACGGCGGGAGTGCCCGTGACGGTCAAGTTCCGCAAGGGCTTTGACGGCGGCAGCGTCAACGCCGTGGAGTTTGCGAAAATAATGCAGCAGGCGGGAGCGTCCGCAATAGCCGTGCACGGCAGGACGCGCGCGCAGATGTACGCGGGCAAGGCCGATTGGGACATTATCCGCGACGTGAAAGGAGCCGTTAATATTCCCGTCATCGCAAACGGCGATATTTTCTCCGCGCAGGATGCGGAGCACATTCTGCGCTACACAGGCTGCGAGCTTGCCATGATAGGCAGGGGCATATTCGGCGACCCGTGGCTGTTTGCCGAGGCAAACGCGCTGCTTGGCGGCGAGCCCGTGCCCGAAAAGCCGCCGCTTTCCGAGCGCATGGATCTTGCCGTGCGCCATACGCAGATGTATGCCGAGGTGTTCGGCGAGCGCCTTGCCTGTCTTGAGGCGCGGCATCAGATACCGTGGTATCTCAAGGGTGTGGCTCACGCGGGATATTATAAGCAGCAGCTTGTCAGAGTCGAAAGCATGGAAGAACTTTATAAGATCATAAAGGGTATAAAAAGAGATCTGATATGACCGAGATAAACGAAAAGGAAATAATCGGGCGCGTTCTCGGCGGCGATACGGAGGCGTTTTCCGAGCTCGTCACGAGGTACGAAAAAACGGTCTACAACCTTGCGCTGCGCATGGTGGGAGACCGCGCCGACGCTGCGGATATGACGCAGGAGGCCTTCGTGAAGGCGTGGACGAACTTGCCGTCATACAGGGGCGAGAGCAGGTTTTCCGCGTGGCTGTACAGGATAACGACGAATGTGTGCCTCGATTTTCTGCGCCATAAAAGCCGCAGACCGCAGGTTTCGCTGAGCACCTCGGACGATGACGAGGAGCGTCAGCTCGACATTCCCGACCCCAAGTCTATGCCGGAGGAGCTTCTTATGAAAAAGCTCGGCATGGAGGCGGTGCACCGCGGGCTTGAAAGGCTGCCGCCCAAGCACAGACAGATACTCGTCATGCGCGAGCTCGGCGGTCTGAGCTATTCGGAGATAGCCGCACAGCTTTCGCTTGAGGAGGGCACGGTCAAGTCGCGTATTTTCCGCGCGCGAAAAAATTTGTGCGCATTTTTGCTCGGAGACGGGAACATTCCCGACTCGATAGCGTCAAATAATCGAGAGGAGGCGGACTGCGATGGAGCATGAAAAGTGTATAGAGCTCATAAGCTGCCTTCTTGACGGTGAGCTGAGCGAGAGTGAGGAGGCCGCGGTGCGCGAGCATATCGCCGCCTGCGACGAGTGCAAAAGCGTGTACAATGCGTTCGCGGCGCTGTCGGGCAGCGTGGCGCAGCTTGAGGAGCCTCCCGAGGGGCTGCATGAGGATATAATGGCGGCCGTGAGCCGTGAGCGTCGGAAAAAGCCGCGGGTCATTTGGCTGCGCACTCTTTCCGCTGCCGCCTGCCTTGCGCTCGTCATTTTCGCGGGAGTGAGGTTCGGGCTTTTTAACGGAGCAAGCTATGTAAGCGTAGACGGCGCAAACAATGAAAATTCGTCGGAGACCGTAGGCAATGCCGCCGATGACATGATCTGCACGAGCTACGCAGACTATACGCTCAAGCACGGCGCCGTGGTCATTTCCGACGAGAATAAGATAGCGCAGCTCAAGGTGCTTCTTGAGGAAAGCAGCGACGGAAAAGCCGCGCCGGATATACAGCCGGACGCCGCCATTTGCCTCGGCAGTGACGATACGCTTATTGAGCTTTATTTTGACGGCGAGGACGCTTTTGCCGATTTTGACAGCACAGGTCCCGTCCACGTTAAGGGCGGCGCGGACGAAATTCGCGCGCTTATAGAGTAAATAATGAAAAATCAGGACACCGAGAGGTGTCCTGATTTTTTTAGCTATTCCATAAGGTTGGGGGATAGACGCCGTCTGCGTGCAGCCTTGTGAGTTCGCGCACGACTCCGGGCTTGTCCTCCTTGTAGGTCAGACCGAACCAGCGGTCGTTCGTGTTCAGAACGGAAATTTTGATCCTGCCCTCATCGGTGAGGTCGCCCATCATCGTTGGCAGCAGACACTCCGCCTTTTTGTCGTCCGCACCCAGTGCCGCGAAGAAATCGGCAAAATACTTCTCCATCACGGGCAGAATGTCCTGATGATAGCCCCAGAGGTTCATGGAAACGAAGGTGTCCGGCGCGAGGGGATAGGCATTGTCCGATTCGGCGTCGGCGAGTATCTCGCCGCCGGGCATGAGCTTTATCTTATAGGTCTCGCGGATGCCGGTGAGCAGCTCGTTTTCGACCATGCACACGCCGCGGGTGACGGTGCCGAAGGCGCTGACGGTGTTCTTGAGCCTGTATGCGACCATGACCGCGTCCTGCGCGCCGCCGAGCCTGTCAAGCTGCGCGGAGATGACGCCGAGTGCCTCGCTGCCGTAGTAATCGTCGGCGTTCATGACGGCAAAGGGGGTCGTGATCACGTCCTTTGCGCAGATGACCGCGTGCACTGTGCCGTAGGGCTTCGTTCTGTCCGAAAATTCGGGGCGGCTTTCGGTAAAACGGTCGAGCGTCTGGAAGGCGTAGCTGATTTTGATGCCGGTGCTTTTTTCGACGCGGTCGCCGAAAAGCGATTTCACGTCATTGAGCATCTCGGGCTTTATGATGAGAACGATCTTGTTAAAGCCCGCCTTGACGGCATCGTACAGGGCATACTCCATGAGTATTTCGCCGTCGGGACCGAGACGCTCTATCTGCTTGACTCCGCCGTAGCGCGAGCCGAGACCGGCTGCCATTACAACAATAGTCTTATCCATAGTGTCCTCCGTTAAATCATTTTATCGAATTTCGAGTGTAGCTGCCCATGCGGAAAAGCTCCGTTTCGGGCGCTGCCCTGAGCCAGGCGAGATATGCCTCGGGCCAGTGCTGCTGCAATATGAGCGATTCGCCGCCGCGCTGATAGGTGTCAACGATGAGGATGACGAGCTGCTCGTAGTAATAGTCCTGCGTACCGCCTGTGACCTTCGTTGCGGCAAGCTTCGCGGCATAGCGGAACAGGATGCCCAGCAGCGTGAAGATTATCTCCGTCGCGGGAGATTTGTCTCCGGGCTTGCGCTTTGAGATCATGCTCCCCAGCTTTTGGAGCTTTTCCCGTCCGCTCGAATCGTGCCAGTTATCGATAAGATCGCCCAGCTCGTTTGCCATTTCCTCGTTGCCGTCAAGGAGAAAGTGCAGGAAACGTTTGAGCTCAAACACGCTGCCGCTCGTTTTGCTGCGCATATAGTCCATCGCAAGCTTCTGATAGCCGTCGTCGCGGAACTTCGCGGGCGTGTCGAGCAGGTCGTCGAAATAATCGAACATCAGGTCGAGCGCAAGCTCCTGATCGGCAAGCGGAACATAGTCCGCCTCGACGCCGAGCTCCTGCATTATCTTCGCAAACTCACCCTGCATGAGCCCGAGCAGGCGGGTGTATTCCGCCGCACCGCGCCGCGCCTTGCAGGGCACTGTCATGTCCGTGCCGTAGCGCGTGAAGCCCCAATATCTCAGCGGCATACGCGGCACGACGTCGATTTCGGAAATGATGTTGAAAATATTGTCCGTAAACTGGGCCGCACGGTCAAGCACCGTGGGCGGAGTCGCAAAGCTGTACGCGAAAATGTTATCCTTGCCTATCCCGCTTTCGAAGGTCAGGCGCGCGCCGAGAAGGTTAGTCACAGCGCCTCCGCGACTGTAGCCGCAGACCCATATTTTCACCCTGTCACGGCCGAGGCCGCGCTTTTCTATGTATTGCATCAGAGCATCGTAAACGCCGTCCGCGGCAATTTTAAAGCCCGCGGCAAAGTCGGGGTAGGCCTCGTCAACGGCGTGGGCGTTGCTGACCCACTCGCCGCCGTAGCAGTGGCTGCGAATGACGACGGGGATGAGAAAACGGTCGTCCGGCAGCTTTTTCGTGCCGAAGATATATCCGCAGCTGTCCTCGCAGCTTTGCTGATCGCCGAAGCGGAAGCTCTCGATGGTGCGGTCATCGCAGCCGATGGCGTGCAGCGCAGCGCGTGTGTGCTTATCGCCGTCGTCCTTGTAGGTGAAGGCGCTCATTGTAAGTCCCAGCGAGGTTATGGCAAGCTCGTGGTTATATGAGCATGCCGAACGCAGGAAAAATGAGTCGGAGTATTTAAAGCCGAGCCTTCCGATGGCGTTGGGCGCATCCTCCTTCGAGATCATGACGCTCACGCTTATATCGCCGTTTACCGGCGTACCGTTTGTGCCGTCAAAATAAAATTTCAGATCCGTCATACAAAACCCCCCTGCGAATTTTCTAAACCGTTAATTTAACTATTTAAGTATATTATTTTTCTCTCCGTAAAGCAAGCAGGAAAATTATGCGTCAGTCTCTTGACAATATTTGCGTCACAGAGTATATTAACTGTGCTAACTCAAACCACACAGTTTGAAGCTTTGAAAATTTGTTGAAACTTTTTTAATTTTCAGACGTATTATCGAAAGGAGAGTCTTTCATGAAAACAAAAAGCTCGAAAATCATGCGTGTTGTGACGCCGGTAATGCTCGTTTTGCTGCTGGCGCTCAACGTATTTACGCTTTATAAGGTATATGCGCTTGAAAACGGCTATGACGAAAACACCGAGGACGTTGCGCAGGAAAACGACGTGAGCATAGGCGACTATGTGATAAAGTCAACGACGCAGATCTCCGATGCATATAAATCGGGCGATTCGTCAAAGCTGTCGGATAAGGACAAGGAAACGCTCGACATGGCAAAGAGCGTGCTTGACGGGATAATCACCGACGGCATGACGGACTATGAAAAGGAGCTTGCGGTCTACCGCTGGATGACCTCGAACATCGGCTTTGACGAAAATTCGCTGAGCGTTATCCCCGAGAGCGAAACGGGTGAGGTCGATAATCCCTATGGCGTGCTCAAATATCACAGCGCTGTCTGCGTGGGCTATGCCACGACCTTCAGGCTTTTCATGCAGATGATGAACATCGAATGCATGGTCGTGCACGATTCGTATCTTTCCCACTCGTGGGATCTTGTGAAATTGGACGGCAAGTGGTATCACACCGACATTTACGCCGACACCCCGGGCGGCAACTTCTCGCATTTTAACGTGTGTGACCGGACGATGATGAACGCTCAGGAGTGGAATACCGATTTCTTCCCAGCCGCGGACGGATATGAGTATAATTACGCCTATATGAACAAAACTAAGTGCAGCGACGTTTACACCATTCCCGAGCTTCTTCGCGCCGCCATTGATTCTAATAAGGGCGTTTTGAGCTTCGACTTCGGCGAGAAGGTCAGCGATGATACATATAACGTCATCGAGGCTATAATGAACAAGATCGAGGAGACTGCACCCTTTGCCGCGGATAAGAGTGTGAGCCTGAGTTGGGAATGGCTCGAGGCTGGCGGCGAGAACGTGTTCTGCATCAATATAAACTACGAGGATAACGGCGGCGATTCAGACCCCGAGGCCGGACTTGACGAGGCGACTCGGCAGAGAATAGACAGCGCCGTGACCAAGGCGTTCGGCGCAAGCGTCAATAACGGCAGCGAGGCGGTGGGCTGATGAAAAGAATATTCTGCCTTCTGTGCGCGGCGGCGCTTTGCCTCGGCTTGTGTGCCTGCGGCGAAAAAACGCAGAAAATCGATATGTATGAGCTCGAAAAGAGCATGATAAGCGCGGATAAGACACTGCCGGAGATGAAAGTCACGGGAAGTTGGGAAGAAAATGCCGAAAAAGCCTTTTCATATATGTCCGACTTGGAGTATAATAAAGTGTCAGGCTATTTTTTGGCGTATTCCGCCGACGGCAGCGCGTATGAAATTGCGGTCGTGCAGCTCAAGGACAAATCCGATGCTTCTGCTATGGAGCAGAGCCTGCGCGAGCACGTCGACAGCCGCGTCAGGACCTATAAGACCTACAGCCCCGGCGAGGTAGAGCGCGCACAAAGTGCCGTCATTAAGACCGTGGGCGATTGCGTGCTGCTCATCATGAGCGCCGCGCCCCAAAACGCCGAAACGGCATTCAAAGAATTTGTGAAATAACGGAGTTAAGACATGGTATTCAGCAGCACTATCTTCCTTTGTGTATATCTTCCCCTTGTGTTATTGGGGTATTATATCTGCCCGAAGAGGGGGAGGAATTTATTCCTGCTGATAGCCAGCCTTATATTCTATGCATGGGGTGAGCCGAAGTACGTTCTGCTGATGGTGTTCTCCATTCTGGTAAACTATATTTTCGGCAGGCTCATGGATAAAAACCGCGCAAACACAAAGCGGCTCAAGCTCATGCTCGTTTTGTCTGTCATCATTGACCTCGGGCTCCTGGGCGTGTTTAAGTACACGGATTTTATCATCACGAACGTTAACGCCGTTTTCGGCGGGAATTTTGACCTCCTGCATATCGCCCTGCCCATAGGTATTTCCTTCTACACCTTCCAGGCAATGAGCTACACCATCGACGTTTACCGCGACGACGTGCGCGTGCAGAAAAATCTCATCGACTTCGGTATGTATATCACCATGTTCCCGCAGCTCATAGCGGGCCCCATAGTGCGCTACTCCGACGTTGAGGATCAGCTTGCGCAGCGCAGCGTTATGAGCGGAGAGTTTGCCGAGGGCGTCATGCGCTTTGTCGTGGGTCTCGGCAAGAAGGTGCTGCTTGCAAACCAGATAGGCGCGGTGTGGAGCGAAATTTACGCGATGGGCGGCGTGAGCGGTGCGCTTGCCGCATGGGTAGGCGCAGCGGCGTTCACCTTCCAGATCTATTTTGACTTCTCCGGCTATTCGGACATGGCGATCGGCCTCGGCAAGATGTTCGGCTTTAAGTTCCCCGAGAACTTCAACTATCCGTACCAGTCCGTGTCGATAACCGATTTCTGGCGCAGATGGCATATAACCCTGAGCACGTGGTTCAAGGAGTATCTCTATATTCCGCTCGGCGGCAACCGCCGCGGCCTTGCGCGTCAGGCGCTCAACCTCCTGATAGTCTGGTCGCTCACGGGCTTTTGGCACGGCGCGGGCTGGAACTTCATCATGTGGGGACTGTATTATTTCGTGATACTGTTTGTCGAAAAGCTGTTTCTTCTCAAGGCGCTCGACAAGACCCCGAAATTCGTCCGCCATATATATGCGCTGTTTCTCATCGTCATCGGCTGGGTCATCTTCGCAAGCGACGACGTGAGCGTGATGCTGCCGTACCTCGGCTCAATGTTCGGCGCTAACGGTGCCCTCGGCGGGCTCGACGTGTACTGGCTGACGACGAAGGGCGTGCTGCTTATAGTCTGCGCCGTTGCGTCCACTCAGCTTCCCAAGCGGCTTTTCGTCACCGCAACGGACAAGCTCGGCGAAAAGGGCGCGTTTGCGGTGCGCGGCGTGCTCACCCTTGTGCTGCTTGCCGTCAGTATGGTGTTCCTCATCGGCGACAGCTACAATCCCTTCCTGTACTTCAGATTTTAAGAGGTGAGTGTTATGAAAAAATTCCATATTGCGCTTATCGCACTCTTCCTCGCGGTCATAGCGCTGCCGGCGGTGCTCGTCTTTGCGGGCGAGGATAAGACCTTCTCCGACAACGAAAACCGTATGCTCCAAACCGCGCCGGAGCTTAGCGTGAACAGCATACTCTCAGGCTCGTTTCAGGAGAAGATAACCTCGTATATTTCCGACCAGTTCCCCGCACGCGATACATGGACCCGCCTCGGCACGGGCATAAAAAAGCTTGCCGGCTTCAAGGACATAGGCGGCGCATATCTCGGCCGCGACGGGTATTACATGGAGAAGATAACTCCAGACGATGTTAACGACGAAACGCTCAGGCGAAACCTCGGCCTCGTCAAGGAGTTTACCGAAAAGAACGAGGGCGTGCCGGCGACGATGCTCCTCGTGCCCGCAACGGGTACGGTCATGAACGATAAGCTGCCCGCTCACGCGCAGATGTATGACGCGCAGAAAATATACGAAACCGTCAGGAACGCGCTGCCGGGCGTGAACGTGCCCGACCTTTATTCGGCGATGCTCAACAACAAGGATCATCAGCTTTATTACCGCACCGACCACCACTGGACGTGGTACGGAGCGCACACGGCGTATAAAACGCTGCTGCCCGACGGCGCGTACAAGGCCTCGCCCGAGCTTTTCAGCGACTCCTTCCTCGGCACGACCTATTCAAAGACCCTTGACCCCGCCGCAAGACCCGACAAGGTCTATATTTCCGCAGTGCCCGACGGCGTGAGCGTCACCGCCGACGGCAAGGAATCGACGTTGTATAACATGGCGGCAGCGAATGAAAAGGATAAGTACAAGGTCTTTTTCGGCGGTAACTACGGCCAGACCGTGATAACGGGCGGCTGCACAAACGGCAAAACACTTCTCATGATAAAGGACTCGTTTGCCAACAGCCTCGCACCGATGCTCACGGCGGATTACGAAACGATAATCATGCTCGATATGCGCTATTTTGCGGGCTCGACCCAGCAGCTTATTGAAGACTACGGCGTCGATGAGATACTCTTCGTCGCGGAAATGAGCGGCTTTGCAAACGACAGAAACCTCATTAAATTAGGCTTTTGATAATTAGAACCAAAAAACCGCACCCTGTCAGGTGCGGTTTTTTGCTATTTATCGGGCCATGGGATAGGGGTCTGGCCCTTATCGACGATGAGATACGCGCTTTGGGCTATGCGCGCCATGGGAGCGTCGGAAAACGAGTCGGAGTAAAACGCCTCGGTCACGGCGCCGGGGTGCCGCTCGTAGAATCTGCGTACCTTTTCTTCGCCGTAGCAGTTTTTGCCCGGCTCGAGATAAGCTGTGCGCTTATCCATGGGCGTCGCGATAAGCTCGACTCCGAGACGGTCGGTCATTGGCTTTACGACGAACTCCGGCGAGGCGGAGATGATGAGATCGTCAGGGCGTCTGATATCGAGATACCACTTGGCGATCTGCCCCTCGTGCTCGTCCCAGAACTCGTTCATGAGAGCGTCGATATCGTCGATTTTGCGAATAAAGATAAAGCCGCAGGACTTGAACCTTTCCTTCGAGATGATGTGCAGCTTAAACAGCAAAAATGCGGCGAGGGTCATCGGTATCCACCACAGCCTCTTGAGCGGGTGCTTGTGCAGATACCATTTAATAAACGTCACTGACGAGTCGGGATAGAATATCGTCTTGTCAAAATCAAATGTGTTCATGCTTACTCCTTATCGTATATGCGCAGCGCGGCGGCGTCCGTTATTACGGAAAGCGCACATTCCGCTGTGACTGCGGCTATCATGCCGACCGAGCCGAGGGCTGCCAGCAGTATGATCGCCAGCTTAACTACACAGGCGGCGGCAACGCTCAGCCGCACGGTCTTTGAGGCGCGTTTGCAGATACGCAGCGCCTGCGGCAGCTTGCGAATATCATCGCTCATTATGAGCACCGGCGCCTTCGACGCTGCCGAGCTCGGATTCATCGCGCCCATCGCAACGCCGCAGTCGGATCTTGCGAGAACCCTCGCGTCGCTTATTGCGTCGCCCACGAAGGTGAGTCTGCCGGTGTGCTTTTCGCGCATGAGCTCACTGACGGCGATGACCTTGTCCTCGGGGGTGAGCTGCGTCATCACCTCGCTGACTCCGAGCGCTCTGCCGACGGCGCGCCCCGTGCGCTCGCTGTCGCCTGTGAGCAGGACGGTCTTTTCGATGCCCAGAGCATACAGCTCGCGCACCGCGTCCTTTGCGCCGTCCTTGACACGGTCGTCAATGATGATATAGCCGTAGTATATGCCGCCCGCCGCAACGTGCACGACGGACTGATGCCTGTCGGCATAGCGGCAGGAGATGCCGTTTGAGCGCATGAGAGCCTCCGTACCCACGAGCACCTGCCGTCCGTAGACCTTTGCCTCGACTCCGCGGCCGGGCAGCTCGCGCATATCGCTGATGTGCTTGGGGGCGGGAATGCTCGGGCAGGCCCTGCGAAGCGAAACGGCGATAGGGTGGCTCGAGCCGTATTCCGCCGCGGCTGCGAGCGTGATGAGGTCTGCGCTGCTTATTCCGACGGGCTCTGCGCCGATGACGGAGAAGCTGCCCTCGGTGACGGTGCCGGTTTTGTCCATGACGACGGTGGAGACCTTTGCAAGTGTGTCAAGCTCCGTTTTGCCGCGCACGATTATGCCGTGGTCCACCGCGCAGCACATGGAGTTAAAATAAATGAGCCAAACGCCGGAGAGCGTCTGCGCACACGATGCAACGACAAGGAATATGAGCGCCTTGTGCACCCATTCGAGCCAGTCGCCCGTTATTATGGACGCCGTCACCGCGAAAATTACGGCAAGCACGAACACGACGGGGGTAAAGCGCTTTGCGATTTTCGAGATCCGCACCTCGCGCCGACCCGCATAGAGGGGCGCTCTTTCCGCGGCCTCCGATGCGCGCACGAGGGTGGAGTTGTTATATAAAACAGTGGTGCGAATTCTGAGCGTGCCGCCGCGGTTTATGCAGCCGGACACCACCTCAACGCCCGCGCCGACGTCTATGAGCGTCGTTTGCCCCGTATAGGGTGCGGAGTCGACCGTGCCGCTGCCGTCGACGATAATTCCGTCAAGCGGGATAAGCTCGTCCTTTTCCACGGTCATCACCGTGCCCGGGCGAATACGTTCCGGGTCAACGAGATTCTCCCTGCCGTCCTGCTCGACTCGGACAAATTCCGGGCGCAGCATACACAGCCCCGGCGTGCGCGCGTGTGCCTTGCCGTCGGCGTAAATGCCGAAGCAGCCGGTGAGCGCGAATATGAGCATGACGGTGTAGCTCTCGCCGAAATTGCCCATTGCGGCTGTGCCGATGCAGGCGAGCGTGACGAGCGCTTCCGCCGACAGAAGCTTCTTTCCGGGGATTTTCCTCACCACCGGCACTGCGGCAGCTATGATAGGCAAAATGCTCAGTACCGAAATGAGCCACGACTGCATTCGCACCTCGTCCTTAATAATGCTCACTATTATAAGCAGCATCAGCGACAGAGCCGGCATCAGAAGCTCACGCTCAAGCTCAACGCTCGTCCTGCTGCGCTTTTTTCTTGTTTTTCGCATAATTATTCCTCCGTGTAACAAAACACCAGAATAAATGATACACGCAGGCAAAACGATTGTCAAATCCGCATACTCATAAACTGCGCTCGTTTAATTATCCCTTGACATAAAAAGCGTGTAATGATATTCTTATTATATCATAGTATACTTGGAGGTGTGTCCGGTGCGTGGTTCGATGCTGAAGGAGATACTCCGCGAGCAGGATGTGAATATAAGCGAGCTTGCTCGGCGGCTCAACGTATCCCCGCAGACGCTTTACAGCATGGTCAAGCGCGATAATCAGAAGGTCGATTTTGACATGATGGTGCATATCTGCCGCGAGCTCGGTGTGCCGGTCGAGCGCTTTTGCGACACGGAGCTTCCGAAAATGCCCGACCTGCGCGAGTGGCAGTTTATCGGGAAGTACCGTCGTTTGACAGACAGTGGGAAGAGCCTTGTCGATATGGTCATCGAGCATGAGCTGTCTTGCGCGCAGCCTGATGCCGAGGTAAAGACCGAAAAGCCCGACTCCAAGATAATCCCCCTTTATGCCACGGCTGCCGCGGCAGGCTATGCCGCTCCGGCGCTGGGCGACGACTATGAGGATTACAGTGTTCCCGCGTCGTCAAGGGCGGACTTTGCCGTGCGCATAGACGGCGACAGTATGCAGCCGTATATTAAAGACGGCTCGGTCGCGCTGTGCAGGCGCGGCGAAATAATCCACGACGGCGACGTCGGACTGTTTTTCGTTGACGGCGATATGAAGTGCAAGCAGTATTGTCAGGATTATACGGGCAACGTTCACCTGTTTTCCGCAAACCGTGACAGAAGCGATGCGGACGTGTTTATCCCCGCAAGCTCCGGGATAACGATAATGTGCTTTGGCAAGGTGCTGCTTGAAAAGAGCATACCGCTGCCGGAAATGCGGTGATAAAATGACGTTTGAAAATAAGCTGCCGGAGGGCTTCGAGCGGACGCTCGTGATCGAGCCGGAAAAGGACGCGCGGCTGCGGCTGAAGCTGTGCGGCGCCGCTGCCGTCATCGCGGTCGTGCTCGTGCTGCTCGGAAGCCTTGTGAAGGATATCGGGCTTCTGTTTGAAACGGCGGGCGCTGTGATGCTGGCGCTGCGTATGGTGCTTGTAACGGTGATGTGCGTTGTGAGCCTTTATATAAGCGAGTATATAAAATGCGCCGTCGTCGGCAGGGTCACGGGAAAGCCCGCGCGCATCGTGCGCGAAAAGTATTGGGCGTACACGGAGTTTCGCTGCTGGCTCGACAAAAAGAGCTTTATGACGATTAGCTTTGCGCCGGCTCTCGCGGTGTGCCTTGCGATGGTGCTTCTGATGCTCGTGCTGCCGGGTAAATTCTTCTGGCAGTGCTATGCGATATTCATTGTTAACCTTACGGGTACGGTCGGCGACGGCTACACCGCGCTCATGCTTGCGCGGCACGCGGGCGAAGTCAGGATAAAAACCGAGGGACTCACTACATATATAGCTACGGAGAAATGATATGCAGATAAGCGACCAGATCCTCAGCATGAGAGACGATTGTATTAAAATACGCCGCGACCTCCACCGCATACCGGAGATCGGCTTTGAGCTTCACAAAACGCACGAATATATTCGCCCCATTCTCGAAGACTGCCGCCCGGACGAGCTCATTACGCTTGCCCAAACGGGCTTCAAGGTCATTTTCTATGCCAAGGGCGCAGAGCGCACCATCGCTTTCCGTGCGGACATGGACGGCATGAGAAACACCGAGGAAAACCGCGTGCGCTTCCGCTCAAGACACCGCGGCGTCATGCACGGCTGCGGCCACGACGGACACATGACGATACTGCTGCTTCTTGCAAAGTGGATATCGCACAACCGCAGCAAGCTGCGCTGCAATGTCGTGCTGCTGTTCCAGCCCGGCGAAGAGGGCTGGGCAGGCGCAAGGCAGATGATAAACGAGGGCGCACTGACAAATCCCAAGGTAGACCGCATCTACGGTCTGCATCTTTGGCCGACCGTGCCCGAGGGCAAGATAGGCATACGCTGGGAGAACCTCATGGCGCAGACGAGCGACTTCGTCATTAAAATACACGGCAAAAGCGCCCATGCCTCGACTCCGCAGATGGGCGTTGACGCGATAGTCGTTGCGGCGGAGCTAATAACGATGGTGCAGTCGATAATAACCCGCGACGTTGACCCGCATCAGGACGCGCTGCTCACTCTCGGCAAGATCGAGGGCGGCACCTCGCATAACGTCATTGCCGAGGAGGTCACCATGAGCGGCACTCTGCGCGTTTTCAGCAACGACCTGTTTGACAGGCTCATGAAGCAGATAACCGCACTTTTGAAGGGCCTTGAGCTCGCCACGGGCGCAAGCATAAAATTCGAGACAGTGGTTCATTATCCGTACGTTGCGAACCCGCGCAGTATGGTTGAAAAGTTTTACACCGTCATCGACTCGATGGAGGACGTCGTCCTTGTCGAGCCCGTAATGGCGGCGGAGGATTTTGCTGAGTATCAGCAGGAAGTGGAAGGTATGTTCATGTTCCTCGGCGTTAACGGAGGACGAGGCGGCGCGCCGCTGCACAGCAGCCGCTTTGACTTTGACGAGGAGGCGCTCCTCGTCGGCGTTGAGGCATTTAAAAGAATATTGGAGAGTGAAAATTATGCATGATGAAGTATCTATTGAGAAAAAATTTCCCAACGCACTGGACGGCACGCTTCGAAAATTCGCGCTGCGCGTGCCGGAATGCATCTACAAATGCAGCGGCATCCTCGTGTTCGGCAAGAGGATAAAGTCGCTCGTGTTTTCGACCGACATCAGCATCATACGTAATGTGAACGCCGATGCGATCCTGGCGGTCTACCCTTTCACACCGCAGCCCATTATCACTCAGGCGCTGCTTTCCGCGGCGGACATTCCCGTTTTCTCCGGCGTCGGCGGCGGTTTGACCCAGGGTCAAAGAGCGGTCAATCTTGCGATGTTTGCCGAAATGCAGGGCGCTACCGGCGTCGTTCTCAACGACCCGACCTCAAACGACGTGCTCTCGCTCGTGCGAAACACGGTCGATATTCCCGTCGTCGTCACGATAGCGCGCAAGGAGGTCGATATTGAGGCTCGCCTTGCGGCGGGTGCAGACCTGTTCAATGTCTCCGCGGCGGGCGATACGCCCGAGATAGTGCGCAGAATTAAGAGGACTCACCCGGATGTGCCCGTCATTGCGACCGGCGGCCCCACCGAGGAGAGCATCATGGAGACCATCGCTGCCGGAGCAAACGCCATAACCTGGACGCCCCCCTCCAACGGCGAGGTGTTCCGCGACATCATGGCTGCCTACCGCGAGGGCAAGCCCCATCCGTGATAACAAAAACCCGAGAAGCAAGTGCTTCTCGGGTTTTTATATGCTCCTCGGTTTTTCATATCCGCCGAAGCGTAAAAAACCCTCCCGTGTCTGACACGGGAGGGTAAATTATTCACATCATGCTGAGGCGGAGTAGGTGAAGCTGACGCCGGGGTACTTGGTCTGCGGGTCTATCCTCGAGCCGTTGACGTACATCTCAAAATGCAGATGCGGGCCGGTGGACATACCGGTGGAGCCGACGTAGCCGATGGTCTGGCCGCGGGAAACGGTCTGTCCTACGGAGACGGCGCGGGAGGACATATGCGCGTAAAGCGTCTGCATTCCGTTGCCGTGGTCGATCATGACGTAGTTGCCCCAACCGCCGTTCCAACCGTCGGAGGAGCGCACGACCGTGCCGGAGTCCGCCGCGTAGATCGCGCTGCCGTAGCTTGCGCCGATGTCGGTGCCGCCGTGGTTTTTATATTCGCCCGTGACGGGGTGGGTGCGCGGACCCTGACGGCTGGTTATGTAGGTGCAGTAGCTCGGCCATACGAGATTGCCGGTGCCGACTGTGCTGCCTCCGCCCGGATTGGGCTGAGGCTTATTCTGCTCGTTCTGGCGGTTGAGCTCATTGACCTTGTCTTGGATGTCCTTATTGAGCTGCTGCTCCTGAGCGGTGAGCTGGCTGAGCATACCGGAGTTGGAGCTTATCTGCCCCTGCAAGGTGGCGATGACCGCGTCTGCCTGAGCAATATCCTTCTCCTGCTGCACCTTGAGGGCCTCAAGCTCCGCCTTGGTGTCCTCCATATCGGCCTTGGCTTCCTCATACTCGGTCTTGACGGTCTCAAGCTCGGTGACGGACCGGCGGTAAGAATCCTCAAGCTCCTTGTCGCTCTTCATGATATCGCCGATGTCGTCGATAAGGCTCAGGAACTCGCCGATGCTGTTTGCACCGAAGAGGACTTCGAAGTAATTATATCTGCCGGCCTCCTCCATCGCGCGCACACGCACCTTGTATTTCTCAAGCTGCTCGTCGGCGACCTTCTGCGCCTCCTCGACCTCAACGGTCTTCTGCTCGATGAGCGAGGTGTGCAGGTCTATCTGTTCGGTAAGGTTAAGTATCTGCTTTACGGTGATGGCGTTTTTCTCGTCAAGCGCATTCTTGAGCGCTATCTGATCGCTCTGCTGACCCTGGAGAGAATTGATGGTGGACTGAACGCCGCTTTTCTGATCTCTCAGCTCGGAGCGCTGCGATTTAAGCGCGTCGATCTCCGACTGGGTAACTGCAAACGCGGAAACGGACATGAGCGAGAACATAACACTCAGGGTCATGACCATAGCCAACGCGAAAGCAAAAAGCTTCTTGCATTTTTTCTTCAGCATAATGATCTCCGATCTGTGGATTTGTGGTTACCATAATATTATACACCCAATGTCAAGCTTGGGGATATATATTACACACAAGTGCAATTATGCCACAAAACGCCCTCGTTTTTGTTAATAAAGTGTGATTAAAATGTAAAAAGCCTCCGAAGCCGAAGCTCCGGAGGCTTGAAAAAGGACTTATCAGAACAGACCGGTTGCGGTGAAGATGGCCGCGAAAACGGTGGAAACGACGGTCATGAGCTTGATGAGGATGTTGATGGACGGGCCGGAGGTGTCCTTGAACGGGTCGCCTACGGTATCGCCGACGACAGCAGCCTTGTGAGCATCGGAGCCCTTGCCGCCGTGGTTGCCTTCCTCGATGTACTTCTTTGCGTTATCCCATGCGCCGCCTGCGTTGGACATGAACATTGCCATCATAACGCCGGAAACGAGGGAGCCTGCGAGCAGACCCGCAAGTGCGGTCGAGCCGAGGATAAGGCCGACTGCCAGAGGTGCGACGACTGCCATGATACCGGGAACGAGCATCTCCTTGAGAGCCGCCGTGGTGGAGATGGCAACGCAGGTCTTGTAGTCGGGCTTTGCCTTGCCTTCCATGATGCCGGGGATCTCACGGAACTGACGGCGAACCTCTTCGATCATGCTGTACGCTGCCTTGGAAACGGAGTCCATGGTCATTGCGGAGAACACGAACGGGAGCATACCGCCGATGAGCAGACCGATAACGACGGTGGGGCTGGTCAGAGCGACCTGATCTGCGGTCAGACCGGTTGCCTGAGTGAAGGATACGAACAGAGCCAGTGCGGTCAGAGCGGCGGAGCCGATAGCGAAGCCCTTGCCCATTGCTGCGGTGGTGTTGCCGACTGCGTCGAGCTTGTCGGTGATCTCACGCACGGAGTGGTCAAGGCCGCTCATCTCTGCGATGCCGCCGGCGTTGTCGGCGATGGGGCCGTATGCGTCAACGGCAACGGTGATGCCGGTGGTGGAGAGCATGCCTACTGCGGCAAGTGCGATGCCGTAGAGGCCGGCAAATTGGTATGCAAGGAAGATGCCGACGCAGATGAGAACGACGGGGACCCAAGTGGACATCATGCCGACTGCGGTGCCGGAGATGATGGTGGTGGCGGAGCCGGTCTCGGACTGCTGAGCGATCTTCTTAACGAACTTGTAATCGCCGGAGGTGTAGACCTCGGTGACGACGCCGATGACGAGGCCGACGACCAGACCGGAAACGATCGCGATCGCGGGGCCGTAGCTGTTGAGCATCATCTTGCTCATCACGATGGAGGCAATAACAACGAGAAGTGCGGAAACATAGGAGCCCATCTTGAGCGCCTTATGGGGGTTGGCACCCTCCTTACCGCGGACGAAGAAGGTCGCGATGACAGAGGCGAGGATGCCGAATGCCGCGATGACGAGCGGGAAGATGACGGACAGCTCGCCGAACTGAGCGACGACGACTGCGCCGAGGGTCATTGCGGAGATGATAGCACCGACATAGCTCTCGAAGAGGTCGGCGCCCATGCCGGCTACGTCGCCGACGTTGTCGCCGACGTTATCGGCAATAACAGCGGGGTTGCGCGGGTCGTCCTCGGGGATGCCTGCCTCGACCTTGCCGACGAGGTCGGCGCCGACGTCAGCAGCCTTGGTGTAGATACCGCCGCCGACACGGGCAAACAGAGCGATGGAGCTTGCGCCGAGGGAGAAGCCGAACAAAACGCTGGTGTCCTTGAAGATGAAGAACAGAACGGATGCGCCGAGAAGGCCGAGACCTACAACGCACATGCCCATGACAGAGCCGCCGGAGAAGGCGATGGACAGAGCCTTGTTCATGCCGCTTTCACGAGCGGCGTTTGCGGTACGGACGTTAGCCTTGGTGGCGACGTTCATGCCTATGTAGCCGGCGAGAATGGAAAACGCGGCGCCGAACAGGAAGCACACCGCGGTCGTCCAGCTCTTCAGGAACAGACCGATGGCTACAAACAGGATTGCTACGAAGATCGCGAGGATCTTGTACTCGGCAAAAAGGAAAGCTTTCGCACCGTCGTTAATGGCAGCGGCGATTTCCTTCATGCGCTCGGTGCCCGCGTCCTGCTTGGAGACGAATGCTATCTTGTAGAAAGCAAACAGCAGAGCGACAACAGCAAGAGCGGGGGCCAGGAATTTAAGGGATTCCATAGATTTCACTCCTATAAAAATTATTTACACGTCTGCGGCCGTTAACTGACAATTAACAGCTCGTTTATGTATTTTATACTATTAAGGGCAAAAAATCAATTTTAAAATACAAGTCTTTCGTTGAAAATCCACAAATTTATCAATTTTTACGAAACGAACAGTTTTTAGACGCTCAAGGTGTGCAAAACACACAAAAATGCACCGAAACAGGTCAAAACATTGTCATTTGAATAACAAAGTACGGTGCATATCATGCGGTTTTGCCAAAAATGCGTCAATATTGTATTTTTTGTGGGAAGAATGTGGTCAAAAAATATATAAAATTATTAAAATGTTCAAAATATTCGTATTGGAAAATCACAAACTCGTGGTAATATATAAGAATACAATTATAATTGTGTTTCACATCAGGAGAGATCTTAAAAATGCTTTTTAGAATTTTCGCGGCCATAGGCGCCGTCGGTGCGGGTCTGCATACGCTCATCGCCGGACAGGGCGGAGGCGCCCTGAAGGTCACGGGGGTGCTTGTCCTCAGATTTTTTGAGTATTTCATCGGCTCGCAGCTTGCCTACGTCATTCTCATGCTTTTGTCCACGGAGCTTTTCATAAGGCTCGACGAGCCGCAGGAGCGTCCGTCGAAGTTTTGGAAATGGCATATGCGCGAGGTCGCAAAGATGATATGCCGTTACAGCGGCGCACAGGTCATCGTAACGGGACGCGAAAAGCTGCCGAAGGATACGCGGTACCTTCTCGTTTCAAACCACCGCTCGTTTTTTGACCCCATCGTTGCCGAGGCCGCGATAAGCGATGAGGAGCTCATTTACGTTTCCAAGCCCGGCAACTATAAGATCCCCGTCGGAGGAAAGGTCATGCACAAGTGCGGCTGCCTTTCGCTTAACAGAGAGAATAACCGCGAGGCGCTCAAGACCATAAAGCAGGCGACCGAATACATAGATAAGGATTACGCCTCGGTCTGCATTTACCCCGAGGGCACGCGCGGACGCAGACAGCAGCTTTTGGATTTCCACGCGGGCTCGTTCAAGATCGCGCAGCGCGCCGGAGTTCCGGTAGTGTGCGCGTCGCTTTGGAACACCGACGCGGTGCAGCACAACTTCCCGTTTAAGAAAACAAAGGTGTTTATCGACATCATCGGCGTTATTGACGCAGACTATGTCAAGGAGCACAAGACCCGCGACACCGCACAGCTTGCCCAGCAGATGATTCAGGAGCATATTGACGCCGTTGCCGAAGAGGAGAGTGCTGCCGCCAGATGAAAGATCTGATGAAGCTTTTCAGATACCTCAAGGCTAAAGAGTGGATGTTTTTCCTCTTTAGCCTTGTGTTTGTATGCGCTCAGGTCGTGCTCGACCTGAAAATACCCGACTATATGTCGCAGATAACGACGCTTATCGAGACTCCCGGCAGCGCCATAGGCGATGTCTGGAGCGCGGGCGGCATGATGCTGCTGTGCGCTCTGGGGAGCCTCGTTTCCTCCGTCGTTGTCTGCTTTTTTGCATCCCGCATCGCGGCGGCGTTTTCGCGCAGGCTGCGAAAGGAAATGTTCGACAAGGTCTCGAGCTTCACGCTTGAGGAGATAAACGCCTTCTCGACGGCAAGCCTCATAACCCGCTCGACCAATGACGTCTCGCAGGTGCAGATGATGATCGTCATGTCGCTTCAGGTCGTGGTGAAGGCTCCGCTAATGGCGGCTTGGGCGATAACGAAGATCGCGGGCAAGGCGTGGCAGTGGTCGTTTGCCACAGCGCTTGCCGTGGTGCTGCTTGTCGTGATACTCGGCTTTGCGATAAAATTTACCTTTCCCTGCTTTCGCAGACTGCAATGGCTTCAGGACGCGCTCAACCGGTCGGCGCGTGAAAATCTCACAGGCATCCGCGTTGTAAGAGCGTATAACGCCGAGGAGTATCAGGAGAAAAAATTCGAGAAGGCAAACACGGAGCTGCTTGAAAATTCGCTGTTTGCAAACCGCGCCATGACGCTTTTGACGCCGTTCATGGGGCTTGTGATGAACTGCCTTAATATGTCCATCTATTGGATAGGCGCGGTGCTCATAAGCTCGGCGGCGGCAGTCACGGCGCGCATCGACATATTCGCGGACATGATAGTTTTCATGTCCTACGCCATGCAGGTCATCATGAGCTTTGTGATGATAGTCATGGTCGTCATCATCGCACCGCGTGCACTTGAGGCGGCAAAGCGCATCCGCGAGGTGCTGTGCACGGTGCCCAAGATCGTTGACGGCAGCGTCACGGATTCCGGCGACACGGTCGGCACGGTCGAGTTTAAAAACGTGAGCTTTACCTATCCCGGCGGCAGCGGCAGCGTCCTGAGCAATATCAGCTTCACGGCGCGGCGCGGCGAGACTGTCGCGTTTATAGGCTCGACGGGTTCGGGCAAAACGACGCTTGTAAATCTCATACCGCGCTTTTACGACGCGACGGACGGCGAGGTGCTCGTTGACGGAATAAACGTAAAGGATTACGAGCTTGAGGCGCTTTATTCGAAGATAGGCTACGTTTCGCAGAAGGCGGTCATGTTCACCGGCAGCATAAAGGATAACGTTGCGTTCGGCAAAAACGCCGATACCGATAAATTGAACGACGCCCTTGAGACCGCGAGCGCGGACTTTGCTTTCGAGCTTGAGGACGGAGTGGAGGCACACGTGGCGCGCGGCGGCACGAATTTCTCCGGCGGCCAGAAGCAGCGGCTATCGATTGCCCGCGCACTCTGCCGCGATGCGGAGATACTCATTTTTGACGACACGTTCTCCGCTTTGGATTTTAAGACCGACAGGCAGCTTCGGGACGCGCTCAGGGAAAAGACCGAGGGGCAGACCAAGCTCATCGTCGCGCAGCGCATCGGCACCATCATGGGCGCGGACAGGATAGTCGTGCTCGACGAGGGACGCATCGCCGGAATAGGGACGCACCGCGAGCTGCTGTCCTCGTGCGAGGTGTATCGTCAGATAGCCCTCAGTCAGCTTTCGGAGGAGGAGCTTGCCATATGAAACATTCTCCTCCGGGCAGGGGCGCCAAGGAAAAGCCCCAAAACACAAAAACCGCGATGCTCTCGCTGCTTAAATACCTCAAGCCGTGGTATAAGCCGGTCGCCATCGCGCTCATATTCAGCCTTTTGAGCACTGCGCTCACGCTCATTGCGCCGGATAAGCTAGCCAAGCTCACCGACACAATTGCCGCGGGGCTCGTCAGCGGTATTGACATGAAGCTCGTCATAGGCTCCATAGTCACGATACTTGTTATCTATATCTCGGCAAACCTTGCCGCCTGCGCCTCAAGCTACATGATGATAACCGTCATGCAGCGCCTTGCGTGGAGTATGCGCGGCAGCATAAGCAGGAAGATAAACCGCCTGCCGCTGAGGTTTTTCGACAAGACCACGGTCGGCGACGTGCTCAGCCGCATCACAAACGATGTTGACACCATAAGCTCGGCGCTAAACTCAAGCATCACGACGCTCGTGCAGTCGGTCGTGCAGTTTGTCGGCGTTATCATTATAATGTTTGCCACCAGCGGCCGCCTTGCACTCACCGCGGTCGGCTCGACCGTCATCGGCTTCGTGCTGATGTTCTTCATCATCTCGCGATCGCGCAAGTATTTCCGCCGCCAGCAGCAGAATTTGGGGTGCATGAACGGTCACGTCGAGGAGATGTACTCCGGCCACGACATTGTGCGTGCATACGGCGCGATGAAGCAGTCGCGCGAGCAGTTTGACAAAATAAACGACGATCTGTACACAAGCGCGTGGAAGTCGCAGTTTTTCAGCGGACTTCTTATGCCGCTCATGAGCTTCGTCGGCAGCTTCGGCTACGTCGCCGTGTGCGTCGTCGGCGCGGCTCTTACGATGAGCGGGAGCATAAGCTTCGGCACGGTCGTCGCGTTTATAAGCTATGTAAAGCTCTTCACCAATCCACTGAGCCAGATTTCTCAGGCCATGAGCAGTCTCATGTCCGCAGGCGCCGCGGGCGAGCGCGTTTTCGGCTTCCTCGACGAGGAGGAGCTGCCCGATGACAGCTCCTGCACGCAGCAGATATGCCACGTGCGCGGTAAGGTCGAGTTTGAGGACGTGCGCTTCGGATACGAGGAGGGCAAGCAGATAATAAACGGCTTCAGCGCCGTCGTTGAGCCCGGTCAAAAGGTCGCAATAGTCGGTCTGACGGGTGCGGGCAAGACCACGATGGTGAACCTGCTCATGCGCTTTTACGACGTGTGGAGCGGGAAAATAAAAATAGACGGCGTCGATCTTGCAAGCCTCAAGCGCAGCGACGTACACGCGATGTTCGGCATGGTGCTTCAGGACACATGGCTCTTTGAAGGGACCTATCGCGAGAATATCGCCTACGGCAAGGAAAACGTCAGCGATGAGCAGATCGTCGCGGCGTGCAGGCTCGTCGGCATGGATCATTATATTTCGACCCTGCCCGAGGGCTACGACACTAAGCTGAGCGACCGCAGCAGCCTCTCGGCGGGGCAGCGCCAGCTTCTTACCATAGCGCGCGCCATGGTCGAGAATGCGCCGATGATAATCCTCGACGAGGCGACGAGCTCGGTCGATACGCGCACGGAGGCGCTCGTGCAGAAGGCGATGGACAGCCTCACGAGCGGGCGCACGAGCTTTGTCATAGCGCACAGGCTTTCGACCATCCGCAACGCGGATCTCATCCTCGTTATGGACAAGGGCGACGTTGTCGAAAGCGGTACGCACGAGCAGCTTCTCGCTGCCGGCGGGCTGTACAGCGAGCTGTACACAAGTCAGTTTGAAAGGTGATAATAATGAAAAAAGTCGCACTTATAACAGGCTCCTCACGCGGCATCGGAAGAGCCTGCGCCGCAGCGCTTGCCGAGGCGGGCTATGCGGTGTGCATAAATTATATAGAGCGCGAGGATATGGCGCGGCAGCTCGAGCAGGAGCTTACTTCACGCGGCTTCGAGGCGATGTCGTACAGAGCCGACGTTGCCGACCGCGAGGCCGTGCACGAAATGGTGTGTGAGGTGCGCTCGCGTCTCGGGCAGATAACGCTTCTTGTCAATAACGCGGGCATCGCAAAGCAGGGACTGTTTCAGGACATAAGCAGCGAGTATTGGCAGCGCGTTTTGGCGGTGAACATAGGCGGCGCGTTCAATACGATACAGGAGGTGCTGCCGGATATGCTGCATGAGCACTCCGGCTGCATAGTGAACATATCGTCGATATGGGGCGAGCACGGCGCGTCGTGCGAGGTGGCGTATTCCGCGACAAAGCACGCGATAGTCGGGCTCACGCGCTCTCTCGCGCAGGAGCTTGCACCGTCGCATATCCGCGTTAACTGCGTTGCGCCCGGAGTTATAAACACCGACATGGTGCAGTCGCTCGGCAGCGAAACGATGGATATGCTCGTCGAGGCGACCCCGCTCGGCAGGCTCGGCAGACCCGAGGACATTGCCGCTGCGGTGGAATTTCTCGCCTCGGATAAGGCGTCGTTCATAACCGGTCAGGTGCTCTGCGCCGACGGCGGCTTCTCCGACTCACATTGAAATATAAAAAAAGCGCCGCTTCGGAACTCCGAGACGGCGCTTTTGGTCTGTCGAAAAAACTATGCTGCCGAGGAAAGATGAGTGCGCAGCGAGGGAGCTTGGGGGGGGGTAAGGCGCCGCAGAGCTCATGATCCGTTCAGATACCGTTTTAAACAAACGGTATCAAAAATCCGCTTGATGCTCTAAGAAAAAATCGTGGTAGACGCGAACGTTCCCAAGCTCGGTCCAAGCTCTTTTTCTCGGCGGCGTTGCGTCCAGATCGTATATTTCCGCATCCTGCATCGAAAGCAGAAACGGCGAGTGTGTGGAAATAATAAACTGGCAGTTATATGCGCGGACGGATGCCTCCAAAAACCGCATCAGCTCCAGCTGAAACTCAGCCGACAGGCTGTTTTCCGGCTCATCCAACAGATACAGGGCATTCTCCCTTATCTCCTCGGTGAAGTACATAAGTGCGCTTTCGCCGTTGGAGCGCTCCTGCAAGTTACGCATCGCACGATTCTTTACAAACGGCACGGGATTAGGTCTCTTGAGCTTCTTTGCGTCGGCGATCTCCCGCCAGCGGTCATAATCGTCAAGAGAGCGCAGCCGCGCGTCCTCCGGGCTGACGCCCCTGTTGCTGAAGTACGCTTCAAACAGCTCATTGCGATTTTTGTCAATGCCGCTGTTTATATATCGGATATCCAGCAAATAGTCAAACACATCGTCGCTTGTGATGATCTTGCTCTCCGGCGGGATAATCATACCGGAGTAAAGCTCGTGGCGGCAAAGCCCGACGTAATCCTCAAATTCTTCGGAACGGTTGTAAATCGCGCCGCGCCGTAGATTAAGTCTCTCGGCGATTACGTTGAGTATGGTGGACTTGCCGCTGCCGTTGCCGCCGCAGAAAATAGTGACTGCTCCGAATTCAAAGGTAGGCAGCTCACGATAGCGAAACACGTTAAAGGGATACTTTGAGCTCAGCAGAGTCCTTCGGTCGTAGTTTAAGAAGCCCTCCTCCTGCTCTCTTGTCGGCATTCTGAAGCTCTTTAAGTATGCTTTCATCTCCGTCTCCTTTCCAAAACCGCGATGGCTTAATATGCTTTACAAAGCTATTCTATCATGCTTGGTGTACAATAATCAGGACTTTGCCGCGGAGGAGGGGAAATGAATTCAATATTTCTGCAAAAGAAAAAGCACGGCAATTCTATCAAAATTACCGTGCTTACTATGGTGGACCCGAAGGGATTCGAACCCTCGACCTCTCGGATGCGAACCGAACGCGCTCCCAGCTGCGCTACGGGCCCAAGTGCTATCAGCTTTAGTATTATAACACACTTTTCAGAAAAGTAAAGAAAATATTTATTGATTATATCTCCGATTTGAGTTATAATATTTCCGCGGCTTTTGACAAGGCTGCACTAGTTGGGGAGCCAGCGGTGCCCTGTAACCTGCAATCCGCTACAGCAGGAATGAATTCCCAACATAGGATCTGTCATGTGTCGTCTGACTCCGGTAAGCAGCGTTGACGAGCCGGTCTCGCGCAACGGAAACCCGTGAACCATGTCAGGCGGGGAACCGAGCAGCATTAAGCGGTGCTTTTCGTGTGCCGCGAGGGTGCCGGCTCTGAGCCGGCTGCCGGTGGGGCGGGCATATGGCATTATTCGAAGTTGGGTGTGCAGTCTTGTCAAAGGCCGCATAAGTCTATCCGCAGTCGGGAATTGAGATGAATTTATGTACCAGGCTCTATACCGCAAATGGCGGCCCAAGACATTTGATGAGGTCGTCGGCCAGCAGCATATAACCGAAACGCTCAAAAACCAAATATCGACCGGCCGCACCTCGCACGCCTATCTTTTCATCGGCACGCGCGGCACGGGCAAAACGACCTGCGCGAAGATACTTGCCAAGGCGCTCAACTGCGAGCACCCGGAAAACGGCAACCCCTGCGGCAAATGTCCCGCCTGCCTCGGCATCGAGGACGGCAGCATTATGGACATCGTTGAAATTGACGCTGCGTCCAATAACGGCGTTGACAACGTCCGCCAGCTCCGCGAGGAGGCGATATTTGCCCCCGTTTCGGTCAAAAAGCGCGTGTATATCATCGACGAGGTGCATATGCTCTCGACCTCCGCATTTAACGCTCTGCTGAAAATTCTTGAGGAGCCGCCGGAGCACCTTGTGTTCATTCTTGCGACGACGGAGCTCAACAAGGTCCCCGCAACGATACTTTCGCGCTGCCAGCGGCACAGCTTCAAGCGCCTTGACCCGCCGGTCATCGCGGCGCATCTTGAGCACGTTGCCGAGTGCGAGCATTTCAATCTTGCCCACGATGCGGCGATGCTCATTGCCGGCCTTGCCGAGGGCGGAATGCGCGACGCGCTTTCGCTGCTTGACCAGTGCTCGGGCGTGCAGGATATCACCACGGACGCGGTGTATGCGGCAATGGGGCTTACGGGAAACCGCCGCACGGCGCAGCTTCTCGACTATGCGGTAAAGCACGGCACGGAGGATGCACTGAAGCTGTTTTCGCAGCTTTGGAACGACGGAAAAGACCCCGCGACGATGCTGTATGAGCTCAACACGCTCCTGCGCGACTGCCTTATGATGTCTGTTGCGCCCAAGTCCGGCGCGAGCCTCATTTCGGGGCGCTTCAGCACGGACGTGCTTGCGGCGTTCTGCAAAAAGCTCACGAAGGCGGAGCTTGTTAACTATATAAATACGGTCTCGGACTATATTCTTAAAATTCGTGACTCGAAAAGCGCAAAGCTCACGGCGGAGCTGTGCATAATATCTCTGTGCGACGAGCGTCTGACGGAGGACATGGGTGCACTGCGCGCGAGAGTGTCGCGTCTTGAGGAGGATTTTAAGCGCGCGCCGAAAATGACGGCGCAGGCGGTGCGGGAGCCGGAAAATGTGCAGGATGATGACGACGAGGATGAGGAGGAATTTCACTCCACCCTCGACGAAATGCCCTTTGACGAGGAGCCGCCGGCGCGCAGGGACTTTACCCCCGAGCCGGAGGACGACATTGATCCCGCGCAGTTTGCCGAGTATCAGCCCGAGGACGATCTGCCGGACAAGGCAAGCCCCGTGAGCCTTAATCCCGACGCTCCGCCGAGCGCAGAAAATGCCCCGACGGATCCCGTTAAGCTCTGGGATGCTGTTGTGGAAAAGGCGGAGGAGAGCCTCCCGTTCAGCGTCATTGCGATACTGACCAATCCCGTTCAGGCTCGCGGCACGGTAAGCTTCGATGCAATCACGCTCGAGGCGATGCCGGGCTTCCCGTTCAACACGCTCAACAATCAGAACGTTCTCATGCGGCTGCGCGAGGCGGCAAACGCCGTGACGGGACGCAGTCTTAAAATAACCATCAGGGAGCTCAGCGACGGTGACGGCAGACCCAAGCGCGACATCGAGGAGCTCAGAAAATTCAAGGAAACCCGTTTCGTATAATATTAAGGAGGAAAATACTATGGCAAAAGGCGGATTTCGCGGCGGTATGCCCGGCGGAAATATGATGAAGCAGGCTCAGAAGATGCAGGAAGAGTTCATGAAGATGCAGCAGGAGCTTGAGAGCAAGGAGTTCGTGTCCACCGTCGGCGGCGGTGCAGTCAAGGCCACCATGATCGGCACACGCGCACTCAAGAGCATAGAGATAGACCCCTCTGCGGTCGATCCCGACGATGTTGAGATGCTTCAGGATCTTATCGTTGCCGCGGTCAACGAAGCCATTGCCCGCAGCGAGGATGCGACCAATCAGGCAATGAGCAAGCTCACCCCCATGGGCTTCCCGTTCTGATATAAATATTACGACAAGAATATTGCCTCTGATCTTTTTCATGAGGCAATATAACTTTATTGTGATTTATGAATGATAATTTGAACCTAACTTCAAATGAAAAGCCATCGTTTTTCTTCAAATTCTCGGACTTTGTCTGGATAATATAGCTTTTATTCGCGCTTGCGGCCTTTGCGCTCATACTCCGGACGACACCGGAAAAGCGTGCTCTGCTGCACGCCGCGCCGTTTGCCTTGCTGCTCATTGCGGCGCTCGCCGCGATTTTCGCCGCGGCAAAATTTGCCGGCAAGCGCAGCGCAATTATGGCTCCTGCGCTGCTGCTCGTTTTTGCCGTGCTGTCCCAGGTGCTCGCCGTGGTGTCTGTTGATTCACAGCCCGTCAGCGACTTCGGACTTATGTACAGCAGTGCGCTCTCGGCTCTGAACGGTGATTTTTCATGGCTGGAGACGCAGTATTACCGAAACTGGGCGTATCAGATCCCGTTTGTGATGTATGAGGCGCTCGTGCTGTCTGTATGCAATTCGCTGCGGGCGCTGCAGATAATGAACATCTTCTTTGCCGCCGGCTGCATATGGCTCGTTTACATGATCTCCTCTTTGTATCTCGGGCAGGACAAGGCGGTGCTCACGGGATTTATATATGCTCTGTGCCCGGCAGCGTTTATACTTACGCCGGTTCTCACCAATCAGCACATATCGCTGTTTTTCATGCTGTTGGGCCTATACGTGTATCTGAGATATTTGGACGCAGGGAAAAAGAGCCGCTATGTTTCGGCCGCTGCCGCAGGCGCTTTTCTCGCCGTCGGAAATCTCATGCGCGCCGAGGCTGTCGTTATTATTCTTTCAATCATTTTCTGCGTGATGATCTATCGCTGCTGCCGCAGGGAGTTTAAAGCGATTTTGCCCGTTGCGCTGCTCACGCTTGTGTATTTTACTTTACAGTATGCGGTCGGTAAGATATTTGCCTTGTGCGGCATCGCTCCCTACGGAATAGGCAATAACGCTCCTCAGTGGAAGTTTGTCGTCGGACTGGATTTCATGATAGGCGGAACATACACAGGTCGAAACGGCTTCATTTTATCAATAACCGACAACGCTCAGCGCTGGCAGGAAACGATAAACGCCATAAAGCAGTCTTATGCCGAGGGCATGAGCATTCCCGCGCTCGTCTTGAACAAGATCGAGGCATTTTGGAATTCGGCCGAGCCGCTGTATTTTGTGTTTACGGGCAGCTCCGGCGAGGTTATGGAAATTGATGTTGAAACGTTTTCAAAGCGCTTTTATCTCTATGAGCGTGCATACAGGCTGTGCCTGTACCTTCTTTCCGCGGCCGGTGTTGTCAAAATGCTCGTATGCCGCAAGCGTGAATTCTGCTTTGCGCTGCGTTTAATGACAACGATAGTGTGCGTGTTTTTTGTTGTGTACCTTCTCATTGAGGTGCAGCCGCGTTACAGATACGTCGTTAATCCGTTCGTCGTGCTTATGGCGTCCACGCTTCTTCTGAAGCCGAAGGCTCGGGCGCCGGGCTAAATAAAGATCGCACGGCAAATTAAAATTTCAGGTGGATAGTATTATGGATAGCTACAAGGAAAAAGACTACAAGGTTTTTGAGATGTTTGACAAGCAGTGGGCGATCGTGACCGCGGGCGAGCCCGACGATTTTAACAGCTGCACGGTAAGCTGGGGCAGCCTCGGCACTATATGGAGCCGCGACGGTAAGCGCTGCTCAACGGTGACCGTTTACGTGCACCCGGCAAGATACACCAGCGAATTTCTCACGAAAAGCGAGTGCTTCACGGTGAGCTTTTACCCTGAGCAGTATCGCAAGGCCGTTGCATATATCGGCACTCACACGGGCAGATTTGAGGACAAGGCCGCTGCCGCGGGGCTAACTCCCGTCACGGTCGGCAAGGGCATAAGCTACGAGGAGGCGAGCCTCACCTTCGTTTGCAAGAAGCTGTATCAGCATCAGTTTTCGCGCGAGGATCTTGCGCCGGAAATTCAGGAGTATTATGCCTCCATGCCGCGGGTCTATCCCGACTTTAAGGGCGGCTGGCAGCCCCATCTCGTCTTTGTGGGTGAAATAATCGAGTGCATCGACAAGCGCTGATGATGAAAAAACCGGTGTCATTGACACCGGTTTTCATATTTTTATGCCGCAGTCGCGGACGTATTCGTTGAATTTTTCGGTTATATAGACCTGCGCGTCGAGCCCGCGCCCCTGCTTGATGAGCAAGAGGATATGCTCGCTTTGCTCAATGAGCCCCTCAAGCCCCCAATGCCCCGCGCAGTGCCGCCAAAGCCCCTGCGAAATTTCGGCAAAGGAGTTCATAAGCAGTATAAACACCTCGTTTCGGCTGAGCTTGCAGATGAGATAGTGAAAGTCCTTGGTCATTTTTCCGAGCTCGTCCGCGCCCAAGCCCTTGCCGCGCGCGCTTCGGAAAAGCGCGATGTGCTCCTCAAGCGCCTTAAGGTCCTCGGGCGTGTGCTCGCTTGCAAGGCGGATGAGCGCCCCGCCCTCTATGGCGTTTCGCGTCTCCACGAGCGAGATCACGCGCTGCTCCGTCATGTGCCGGCTGCCGGATTTGAGGATTTCGTGCAGCGTCTCGTAGTTGCCGCTGGAAACGTAATCGGCGATATACGTTCCGTGGCGGGGGACGATGTCCAGAAAGCCCGTGCGCTCAAGGTCTTTTATCGCGAGGTGAATAGCCGATTGGTTTATCCCCGTGCGCTCGGCCAGCTCACGTTCGGACGGCAGCTTCTGCCCGGGGGCGAGCTCGCCCGTCAGTATCTTCGATTTTACGTTCTCGAAAAAGCATTCCTTCGGAGAGGGGATGCTTATTTTTTCAAATTCCATGGCTGCGCCGCTCCGTTCAAATCTTGTGATTGATTAATCACGATCACAGGAAATATTATGACCGAATTCGATCATAATGTCAAGAATAATAATTGACACAAAAATACCGATGTGATAATATTTTCTCGTGATTATTCACGGGTTTGAAGCGCGAAGCAAGTTCGCGGCGATCTGCGTGAAAATGCGGAGGAGGAGATTATGAAAGACTTAAAGCATCTGATTTATTTTGAAGACCTGCTTCAGGATGCGAATAACGAGCTTGTCAAGCAGGCGGCGTCTGAGGGGAAAAGGGCGCTGGGCTACACCTGCTATTTCGTTCCTGAGGTGCTGCTCAATCTCGGCGGCTGCTTCTCGGTGAGACTGCGCGCACCCGGCACGAGCAATACCGACATCGGCACTTATTACATGACAAACAAGACCTGCCCGTTTACCCGCAGCGTGCTTGAGCGCAGCATGGAGGGGGGTTACAACTTCCTGTCTGCGATGTTCTCGTCCGAGACCTGCCAGATGATGCACCGTGCGCACGAGTACTTTGACATCATGGGGCTCGTTAAGGAGCAGAATCCCGACTTTTTCCTGAGCATGATGGACGTGCCGTTCGTGACCACGAAGGCGGCGTTTGAGCACTATGAGGGACAGCTTAAAAAGTACATACTCGAGCCGCTGGAGAGAGTCTACGGCGTCGACGTTTCCGACGGGGCTATCCGCGCCGCGATAGCAGAGCATAATGAGATCTGCCGCATAGTGAGCGAAATAGGCGACATGAGAAAGCTCCCCAACCCGCCCGTCACGAGCTATGAATTCCACGTTATCCAGCTTGTTTCCGAGTGCTGCCCGCAGTATCTCATAAAGGAAAAGCTCGAGGAAACGCTCAAGGAGATCAAAAAGCGCAAGACGGACCCGAAGCCCGGCTACCGCGCACGCCTTGTCGTGACCGGCTCCGAGGTGGACGATCCTGCGTTCACGAAGCTTCTTGAGGACTGCGGAGCGTACGTTTGCGCCGACCGCTACTGCTACGGCTCCATTCCCGGCAGAGAGCAGATCGAGCTGCGCGAGGGCGAGAGTGCTCTGACGGCAGTTGCGCGGCATTATCTCACAACGAGCCAGTGCCCCCGCTTTATGAACAAGGAAAAGCAGCTCCAGCGCAGACAGTGCCTCAAGGATCTCGTGCGCGATTACAATGCCGACGGCATTTTGTATCTGCAAATGAAGTTCTGCGAATTCTGGAGCTACGAGCGCGTCATGGGCGTGCACGACATGAACGAGGTCGAAGGCATACCCTGCATAGGCGTCGAGAAGGAATATACCATGGCCTCCGCCGGACAGCTTCGCACGAGATTTCAGGCATTTGTCGAGAGCATCGAGATCAAAAAGCTTCAGGGAGGTAAAATGTGATGGCAAACGAGGCAAAACGCTTTTACAAGGGCAGCGGCATCGCAAAGCACCGCGAGTGGCGCGGCCTGAAGGACACCTTCTATGATTACACCCAGTGGGTCATAAATCTCGGCATTCTCGTGAAATTCGCGGGCAAATCGCCCGTTCGCATAGTCAAGGGACTTTTCGAGTACCGCTGGTTCGGCGGCTATATCGGTGCCCTGCACATGATAGATAAGTGCACCGCCGGAATGCGCGGCCCCGCGCTGCGCGTTTCCCACACTCAGATGCACGCTATCATGACCGGCACGACGAACATGATAGCCGACAGCATGAAGGGTGACCGCCGCTTCGGTGACACGAAGTACGCCGATAAATTCGTCATGCTCGAGCAGACCATGTGCCCCGAGATAGCAGCGGGCTTTCCCAATCTCAAGACACTGCCGCTTGAGGTGCTTCAGGGACTTCTGGGCACTTATATGGATCAGAACCTCGCGCCGTTTTACATGGACATCATGGAAAACGTCGGGCTTCCCGCCGACTCCTGCCGCCTGAGCGCAAATGCCGCGGGCGTTGCGATAAACGACGATTATCCCGAGATAGGCGCCTGCCTTATCACGAATAATATGCCCTGCGACTCCTCGACCATGAACAGCCAGCTCATAGAACGCCGCGTTAAGATACCCACGACCGTTGCGGGTATCCCGATGCGCTGGGAGGACGAGTCTACCGATAAATACGCACTTGCGCAGATGAAGGATACGATAAAATTCATCGAGGACACGACGGGCGAGAAATTCGACGAGCGCGCGTTTTTCAGCGTCATCAAGCAGCACAACAAAGAGGTGCGCAACGAGTTCGAGGCATGGGAGTACGCCAAAACGCCGTATTCGGCATACGGACACGTCATCTGCCCGCTTTTCCATGCGTTTTACTTCACCTTCTCCGGCGGCACGATGCCCTTCATCGACAAGGCCGCGAAAAAGGCGCTGCGCATTGCGGAAAAGGCATACCGCGACAAGGTCGTCAGCTTCGACAAAACTCGCCACCGCATGATAACCTGGGGCGGTCCGGGCTGCTACTACATCGACTTTAACACCTGGGCATATAACTGCTGGGGCGTCCTCGTCGTTGCGGGAATGGATATGTTCTCCGGCAACGTCATCATCTCCGAGGATAACCTTGACGATGCGCTTTTGGGAGTTGCGCACAACTACGAGCGCGGAGTCATGCGCCGTCACCTCACGGGCGGATACCAGCATCTGCTCGAGGTTTGGGACGAGGCGGAGAGATTTAACTGCGACATCGTGCTCGTGTATGATGACATAACCTGCAAGGGCGCGATGGGCCTTTCCGGCGTTGTGAACGATCAGGCCAAGGAGAAGAACAAGCACCTTGTCTGGGTGCAGAACGATATGTTTGACCACCGCACTATAAGCAGAAACGAAATGCGCAGACAGTTTTCCGACTACATGACCGCGGTCATGCAGGAGGAGCCGCTTGACGCGAGCCTCGTTGACTTTGACGATTACGAAGGATGGTGACGGCAATGAAAAAGAAGCTCCTAATAGGTGCAATGAGCATCGTTCCTCTGAGTATGCTCATCTATTGGTTTAACCTTGACAACAAGCTGCTGTACTACGGCGTAAGACCTATCCTCAACAAGGTCTACGACAGCCGCAAGCGCGACGTCAGACTGTAAAATATGATAGAAAAACCTGCCGTGAACGTTAAAGCTCACGGCAGGTTTTTGCATATTTAATAGATCATAGGTGCTGGTCGCGGTCTACTCTGTCGTAGAAAAATTCGAGCACCGGCTCCATTGCCGAGGTCATCTTCATGTCGAGATTAAAATAATACACGGCGAAGGTGACGGCGAAAAACGACAGTCCCGCCAGCGAGAGCTTTTTGAAAACAGGGCAAAGCTTGGACATTTTTATCTCCTTTCCAATTACCACGATTCCTCGTCGGGGAGAATTTCAAGGCTCGGGTCAACGGGCTCCTCGCCCATGACCGTGCGCATATAGGTGTTTATCTGATCACGCACGCCCTGACGGGAGACCACGCGCGGGTCAAACAGATCGTGGGAGACCCACACAAGGTGGATGCCGCGCTCGCGGGCGCGCTCCTCGAACATTCCGTGCATACCGTCGAGAGCCTTGCAGCTCATGTGCTCCCAGAGAATGACCATGTCGGCGTTAAACTCCTCAACGAACTTCCACAGGTCGTCAAGCAGCACCTTATAGCCGCCGTGGGTGCGGTTGCGCATTATCATGCGCTCGGTGAGCATTGCAATGTCGTATATCGCCTGCTCGCGGTTTTCGGGGGTGTCGACCTCTGCGATCATCTCGGTGTTGTCCATCGAGAGCATATCCGTCAGCGGCACGATGCCCCAGCAGTTGAGCATCCAAACGAGCAGATCCATGTAATAATGCGACTGCACGCCCCAAACGATTGCGCGGTGGCGGTACTCGTTTGCGACCATCTTCTTTTTCTTGTACGCGCGCTCGGCAAGCTTCGTTATCTTGCGGTCGGTCTTTTCGAAGATGGGCAGTCTGCCGCTTATCGCCATGTAGTTGGTCTCGGTGTACAGAGCGAGGTTCGAGCCGAAGACCTGCGGATAGGGGGACTTGTTCATTTCAAGCCACTCCAGACGGCACTTCGTTGCGTAGTTTACGCGTCTTGCGCACTCGAAGTAGTGGGTCCAGTCCCACTTTTCGCCCGTGTGCTCCTCGATGAAGGCAATGGCGTTGCGAATTTCCTGCGCGGCGTATTCCTGAACGTCCTCGTTAACGTGACGCAGCGGGGATGCGAGCTGGAAAACGGGGATGCCGTCCTCGAGCTCCATGCGCTTTGAGATGACGCCGTTACTGAGCAGCGAGCCGTCGCAGGTGGTGTTGCACTGCACGGCGCAGCAGCCGAGGATGGGTGCGTCGTCATCGATGGAAACGCCCGCCTCAGCCTCCGGCATCGGGCAAACGTCGCCGGCAAGACCGTATTCCTGAGCAACGTCTATGTAGTGTATGGCGGCGCGCTGGTTGAGAAGCACGGGAATGTAGGTCGAGGCTATCTCGCGGCTGAGCGGCACGACGGTGGGAAAGCCCATCATTACGGACTGCATCTCGTTTTCGTCAACGAGCACGACCTTCTTGGAAAACTCGGTGTCGTTTCCGATGCGGCGGTCGCCCTTGAAGAGCTTGTCGAGCAGCTTTGCGACGTCCTCAACGATGACGTCCTGCTCGGCGTGGCAGATGCGCAGATGCTCGCCGCGCAGACCCTGAGTGTGGCGGTCGATCATCATGGGAACGGCGAGGTAGTTTGCCATCCAGCGGTAGCGGAACATCGCCTTGACGTTGCGGGGCTTTATAAGGACGATCCTCGCCATGTTAAACCAGTTGTGAAGCCATCTGGAGTAATCGTAAAGTGTATCAACGACGCCGCGCCACTCACGGCGGCTTCTGTAACGCTTACCCTCGACATATACCTTGCCGAAGTTCTCGCAGCCTATTCTCTTGTTGCTCATTTCTTTTCCCCTCCCTGGATCCTCTTGATCTCGACGCTCTCGACAAATGCCTGAACGCGGGTGCGCATCTGACCGGAGCTCGAAATGCAGTACGGGCGGTCGACCGAGAGCACGGGATAGCCGTAGTCATCGTGCAGAATGTGCGAGCCCATCATGCGCTCGTAAGCCCAGGGATCGCAGAACTTTATCTGCTCGTAGATTATGCCGTCGGCGTCGTATTCCTTGGCAAGGGCGTTGACGTATTCGCGTCTGCCGTTCATTTTCGCGGTGTTCATGTATCTCGGGCACTGACCGCGGTACATATACTGGCGGCAGACCTGCGTGAGCGCGTCCTCATCATCGGTGAGCACGATGGGATCTCTGCCGGGCAGGGAGCCGTAGCAGAAGCGGTCGGCGCAGACGTATGCTCCGGTGCTCTCGATGAGCTTAATAAAGTCCGTGTCGTCGATCTCCGAGCCCACGACGAGGACTCTTGCGCGGTATTTCGTATCGTCCGGCTCACGGGTCTTGAGCTCCTCGAGCGTCTCCTCGAGCTTACTGATGAGAAGCGCCTTGGGAGCGGCGTAGGTCGCAAGGGTGATGACGTGGAACTCATAGCCCGTGATGCGCGGAGCGACGCCCTTTCTGAACTCGCCGATGGCGCGTATGAGCTCGCACACGCGGTTGTGCTCCGCGACTGCCTTGCGGATGGCCTCGTCGGAAACGTCGATGCCGTAGTGCTCGTGCAGCGGGGTGAGAATGTGGTTTTTGCACTGGAGCGTGTAGAGATTAAGACCGTTGTCGTCGGCCTTCATGGGTATTTCCATGTACTCATAGAAGAAGTTTTCCTTGTCCTTGCCGACGGCGTTGAGAAGCTCCATATTCTCAACGGCTCTGTTCATCATCGTGCAGCCGTCGGGCGTGATGATGCAGTCGGCAAAGTTGAAGCCGCCCTCGATCGCGCGCTCAAGCAGGGCGCGGCTGTACTCGCAAAGGAAGCTCGTCATGTAGTAGGTCGCCATTTCCATCGAGCCCGTGCGCGGCGCACGCAGGCGGGTCGAGAATGTTCCCGGCAGATTCAGCAGCGGTTCGGGAGTGTTTTCGCAGACATAAGCCACGCAGATATCCCCCTCGCTCTGCGCCTGCAGGATCAGTTCATTTTGAGCCTCTTGAAGAAGATTCTCAAAATACAGCAGATGCTTTAAATCTTTCATGTTTCCTCCGTGTTTTTATCTTAGCGATAGGCCTGCATAAAGCAAACCGATAATATTTTAACATTTTCGGCGAGAATTGCAACACAAAACTTTGCTTTATGTCGAAAAACCGACAAAAAAGAGCAGGCTCATGCCTGCTCTTTTCGTTATAGCGCTTTATGCTGTTTTGAAGATCGGATCAGATCTTTTCCTCGACGCTCTTGCTGTCGTGGTATTTTATAAGGGCGTTGTATATTTTTTCGATGAGCTTCATGTCCGCGTTGGTCATGTATGCCAGAAACAGCAGACAGAACAGAGTAAAGAGAACTATCAGAACTATCCAGTACCAAGCCATTTTTATTTCCTCCTTAATTACCAGCTGAGATTGTCTTCGTAATCGAGCAGCGTCGGGTCGAGGGGCTCCTCGCGCAGTACGGTCGTCATATACTGATTGAACGCCTCGCGCATTTCGCGGCGGGATACGGTACGCGGGTCCATAACATCGTGGGGTATCCAAATGAGGTGGATGCCGCGCTCACGCGCCTGATCCTCGAACAGACCGTGCAGACCGCCGACGTTTTTGCAGGAAACGTGGTCGTACATGATGACGATGTTGACGTTAAATTTCTCGCACATCTTCCAGCACTCGTCGAGCAGGTTTGCATAACCTCCGTTGGTGTGGGAGCGCATCATCATTCTCTCATAGCAGCGAACGAGGTCGGCAAGCGCCTGATCCTTGTTGTCGGTGCTGATGGGCAGGTAGCTGAGCATCGCCTCCATGTCGTTTACGCAGGTGACGCCCCAGCAGTGCTGAGTCCAATAGGTGAAGTTGGTGTAATAATGCGCGGGGCATGCCCAAACGAGGCAGCGGTACTTGGGCTTGGGTGCGTTGGCCGCCTTGTCCTTTTCGTAGCCCTTGAGCATCATCTTGGTGACCTTGCGGTCGGTCTTGAGCATGAACTCGTCCATGCATGCGGCCGCCTGAAACTCATACTCGCGCTGGAGCGCAAGCGCAGCGCCGCAGACCTGAGGATAGTCGGTGCAGTTGACGTCCCACTTTTCGACCATGCAGCGGGAGCTTTCGTTGTACATTTCGGCATTTTTCCAAAATGCGTCCCAGTCCCACTTTACGCCGAACTGCTGCTCGAGAAATTCGATGCCCTTTTTGAGGTTCTTGATCGCGTAGGTCTGCACCTCGGGCTCGTTTATTCTCTGCGGGGGAGTTATCTGGAACGAGGGCAGATCCTTGAAGTGGCGGGTGAGGATATTCGTCTGGGAGATCGCACCGTCGCAGGGCATGGTGCCGGTGAAGTAGCACTTGCCGACGCGGGGGTAGTCGTCAACAACGGCGCAGCCGCACTCGGAGGCGGGCTCGGGGCAGACGTCTGCCGGCAGACCGAGATGCTCCATTGCGTCTATGTAGAACATACTTGCGTTCTGATCGACCTCGGAGGGCAGACCGATGGCGAACATGGCGATGTCGATCCACTTGACGGTGGGGAAGCCCATCATGATAAGATGCGGGGTCATCTCGTCGAACATGACGGTGTTCTCGCGCAGCTTTGCCGCACGCTTGCTGTTCGGGCGCAGGTTCTCGTCGCGCACGATGATGTCACGAACGCCGATGACGGAGTTGTGCAGGACGGAGAAGAACTGGTTGTGGGCATAGTGCAGCTCCTTGCCGCGCAGCCCCATGGTGTGGCGGTCGACCATGTGCGCCGCGGTGAGGTAGGAGACCATCCAGCGGTAGCGCAGCATGGATTTGACCATGAGTATGGGGTGGCAGCCCAGCTTTACGGCCATGAAGCCGTACAGGTAGAGCCAGCGGAAGAAATCGTAAAAGGTGTCCTTAAAGCCTCTCCATTCGCGGGCGCGGAAGGCGCGGTGCTCGGCATCGTAATATCTGCCCAAGCCTTTGCCGGTTTTGGGGTTGTATGCCATGTCAGTTTTCCTCCTTCTGAGCTGTCCTGAGCTTTTTCATTTCAAGGCTCTCCACGAAGGCCTGCACTCTCGTGCGAAGCTGACCGCTCTGACCGGAAATGTAGGGGCGGTCTATGGAGAGAATGTGGATGCCGTAGTCGCGGGGCATGACCTGGTTTGCGATGACGCGCTCATACGACCAGTAGGTGCAGAACTTCATCTGCTCGTAAATAGCGCCGTCGGCGTTAAAGTCCTTAACAAGCTGCGCGACGTGGTCGTTGCGGTACTTGACGCGGTGCATTGCGCTCTGGCGCGGGCACTCCGTGTTTTGCAGATACCAGCGGCAGACCTGCGTGAGTGCGTCCTCGGTGTCGGTGAGCTCTATCTCCTGTCTGCCGGGGAAGGAGCCGTAGCAGTAGCGGTCGGCGACCACCAGTGCGCCGCAGCCCTCGATGAGCTTGATGAGCTGAGGATCGTCGATCTCCGAGCCGACGACGACAACGCGGACGCGGTAGTCCTTCTCGGCGTCGGTCTTGCGGCTTTTTATCTCCTCAAGCGTCTCGCGCAGGTAGGGGAGAATGAACCGCTTGGGGCAGGTGTAGCTGACCAAAACCAAAACGGCGTACTCATAGCCCGTGACGGGCGGGATATCCAGCTTGCGCAGCTCGCCTATCTCGGTCAAAATGCGGCAGACCTCGTTGTGCTCGCTCACGGCGGCGCGGATGGCGTCGTCCGAGGTGTCGATGCCGTAGTTTTCGCGCAGGGGCTTTAAAATTTTTCTGGAGACCTGCTCGCGGATGTGCTCGACGCAGTCCTCGTCGTCGGAATAGGGAATGTCCAGATTGCAGTAGAAGAATTTGTCCTTGTCCTCGCCCTGCGCGTGCATGATCTCCATATTCTCGATGGCGCGGTTATTCGCCTCGCAGACGTCAACGCCTATCATGGCGTGGAGAAATGCGTAGTTGCCCTCAAGCGCGCGCTCCAAAAGCGCACGGGCGAACTCGCAGCTGTTGTTGGCCATGTAATAGGTTGCCAGCTCCATGGAGTTGGTGTGCGGTGCACGAAGCCGGACGGAGAAGCAATTGCCCAAGTTCATGAGCACCTCCGGCGCGTGAAAGCAGGTGTAACCGAGCGCCAGGTCCCCCTCCGACTCTGCCTTGCGGACAAGCTCGTTGTTCGTGTCCTCCAGCAGGCTCTCAAAGTAAATCAAATGCTTCAGTTCTTTCATTGCGGCCCTTCTTCCTGTGTGTTTTTTTATATTTGCCCATTTATGTCAGCAAGGCTGACAAAAGCGGGCATACACAAATCCCGATAACTCGGGATTTGAAATTCGCTTGTTATTTTCCGCTGAGCGCTTTAACGAACATCTCGCTGAGATGGAGCATTCTGCTGTCGTAATCGAGCTCTCTCGCGCTGGGGCTGCCACCTATGGAAAGGCGCTGCATTATTCCCAGAATTGCGTCGTAGGAGTTGTAGTATATCTCCTTCACGTCCACCTCGGGGCTTATCGAGCCGTCGGCAAGACCCTTGCGGATAGCCTTCGCCATGGGACCTCCGGAGGTCTCAAACGGCTCGGGCGGCTGGTTTTTTATCTCATGCAGCCTGCCTGCTGCCTGCAAGGTCAGCTCCGCATCGAGCGTGAAGCGCATGCCCTTGGGGTCGAGGTGATACAGCATCGAGTAGCACACGAGCACGTTTGCCGCGTCCTCAAGGCCGGTCGTGCCGCCGTCGGAATTTTCATGCGACATACGGTCGATAAGCGCAAGTATCCTGTTCCAATACAGCAGCGATGCAGCCAAAACGAGGTCGGCCTTGGTCTCAAAATACCGAAAAACCGAGCGCTCCGTGAGCCCGGAGCGGCGCGCAATGTCGGCTACCTTGGTTTTTTCTATTCCGTTTTCCAAAAAACTATCAAGGGCGTTCTCGATTACGAGCCTGATGTTCTTTTCTCTCAGCTCCTCGTGCGGCAAATGCTGTCCCTCCCCCTATGCAATTGTCAGTTTGACTGACAGATACAGTTTACAGCAGAAAAATTCAAAAGTCAAGCCCCTGAATATATAAAAATTCCCGCAGTCGCAAGGACTGCGGGATTTTACAATGTTTGGTGCGCGAGGCGGGACTTGAACCCGCACGCCCGGAGTGAGCACTAGAACCTGAATCTAGCGAGTCTGCCAATTCCACCACTCGCGCGCATTTAAGTGCCTGATAATAATAGCATCACTCGTGCGACTTGTCAAGCTAATTCTTCTTCGCGGTACGCAATATTTTTTTCGCGCACGCTCTGTTATTTTTTATAGGAAGATGCTATAATCGAAGCATAAAGAACGGAGGTCAGATCGTATGAACAGAAAACAGATCAAGGCTCAGTCAAAAACACTCATAAAAACCGCCGACCCCAAGCCCGTGCTGATGGCGATCATTTTCATTTTCGTCAGCGCGCTGCTCAGCTATCTGTCGTATAAGCTCGTAGGCAGCTACCGTATTGAGATGCAGTCCATTCTCGCGCAGGGCGATATGCTCGATGAGAGCCGAGTGCTGTATCTGCTTGAGAAGGCTGCGCCGAGCCCTGCCGCCGTGCTCCTCAACATTGCGATCGAGATCGTGAGCATAGTGCTCGGAGCGGGCTTTGCGATCTTCTGCCTCAACACAGTTCGCGCAAGACAGTCGAGCTATTGGAATCTCTTTGACGGCTTCGGTATGTTTTGGCGCGTTATCTGGCTGTCGATACTTCAGGCGATATTCGTCTTTCTGTGGTCGCTGCTGTTTGTCATTCCCGGCATCATCGCGGCTTACCGCTACCGTATGTCGCTCTACCTGCTGCTTGAGCACCCCGAAATGGACCCGATTTCCTGCATAAACGAGAGCAAGCGCATCATGAAGGGCCACAAATGGGAGCTTTTCTGCTTCGATTTTAGCTTTATAGGCTGGCTGCTGCTCGTAGCGCTTGCCGTGTCGCTCGGCATTACGCTTGCAGAGTATATGTCCCCGTCCTTTGCGACGGAATTTCTCAATGTCATCGGACTCGGCGTATTCGTGCAGTTTTTCGTGCTGCCGTACATGGATCTGAGTTACGCCGGATATTATGTTGAGCTCACCCGCCCCGCGCAGGCTGACCCCTTTGCCGACGGATGGACTCCGGAACTGTGAGGCGAAAGGAAAAATGAAGCTTACGTTTTTAGGTGCTGCCCACGAGGTAACGGGAAGCTGCACTCTGCTCGAGATCGGGGATAAAAAGGGCGTTGTTGACTGCGGCATGGAGCAGGGCAAGGACATTTTTGAAAATCAGGAGCTGCCAGTCGCGGCGTCGATGCTCGACTTTGCGCTCGTGACCCATGCGCATATAGACCATTCCGGACTGCTGCCGCTTTTATATAAAAACGGCTTCCGCGGCGCGGTGTATGCGACCGCCGCCACCTGCTCGCTGCTGGATATCATGCTGCGCGACTGTGCGCATATCCAGATGTCGGAGGCGGAGTGGAAGACCCGCAAGGCGATGCGCCGCGGCGAGGGGGCCGTCGAGCCGCTTTACGACCTTGACGACGTTGACGGGCTCATGAAGTTGCTGCGCCCGTGTGAATACGGCGTGCCGGTGCAGGTAAACGATGCCGTAACGATACGCTTTACGGACGTGGGGCATCTGCTCGGCTCGGCCGCGATCGAAATATGGCTGAGCGAAAACGGCACGGAGCGGAAGATAACCTTCTCCGGCGACGTGGGCAATCTCTCACAGCCCATACTCAGCGACCCCAAGCACGTTGACAAAACCGACTACCTCGTCATCGAGTCCACCTACGGCGACCGTAATCACACGGACGAGCGCCCGGACTACATAGCGAGCCTTTCGCAGTATATCCAGCGCACCCTCGACCGCGGCGGCAACGTGGTCATTCCCGCCTTTGCCGTGGGTAGGACGCAGGAAATGCTGTATTTCATACGCGAGATCAAAAACCGCGGCCTCGTCACGGGGCACGGGAGTTTTCCGGTCTACGTTGACAGCCCGCTCGCGATCGAGGCGACGAAAGTGTTTTTGCAGTGCGACACGAGCTACGTTGACGAGGAAATGAAGGCGATCATCCGCTCGGGCGAGAATCCCTTGTGCTTTGACGGGCTGCATCTTGCGGTCAGTCAGGAGGAGTCCAAGGCGATAAACGAGGACAAAACGCCGAAGGTCATCATTTCCGCGTCCGGAATGTGTGACGCGGGACGCATACGCCATCATCTCAAGCATAATCTCTGGCGCAAGGAGTGTCTGGTGCTGTTCGTGGGTTATCAGGCCGTCGGAACTCTCGGCAGGGCGCTCGTGGACGGCGCGCAGAGCGTCAAGCTGTTTAACGAGGAGATCGAGGTGAAGGCGGAGATAACGGCGCTGCCCGGCGTGAGCGGACACGCGGATAAGCGCGGGCTCATCGCGTGGCTCATGGGCTTCAGCGAGAAGCCGAAAACGGTGTTCGTTAACCACGGTGACCCCGAAAGCGCGGACAGCTTCACCGCCTGCTTGAATAACGAGCTGGGCTATAAGGCGTTCGCTCCGTACAGCGGCACGGCGTTTGACCTTGCCTCGGGAGAGTTCACCGTCGTAACCGAGGGGATACCCGTCAAGCGCAAGGCTCCGCAGCCTTCTCAGTCGCGCAGACGCAACCCGCTGTTTGCCGAGCTTCTTGCCATTGCCGAGGAGCTGCTCGACGCCGTGCGCGGCTGCGAGGGCAGACCGAATTCGGAGCTTCGCACCTACGCCTCGGATATGCGAAAGCTGATAAGAAAAATCACGAAATGAGCATAAAATAAGTTAAAAAGAAACAAAAATTAAGAGACATCTGTTAAGATGCCTCTTTTTTTGTTGACATTTCGCGCTCACATACTATAATTGTGAAGCACTCAAAATCGGAGGAGACTATACAATGAATGAAATTTTCGTCGTCGGACACAGAAATCCGGATACGGATTCGATAGTCGCCGCAATGAGCTACGCCGCGCTGCGCAACGCTCTGGGCGACAGAGAGTATGTGCCGGCGTGCCTTGGACATATAAGCGACGAGACCCAGAGAATGCTCGATAAATTCGGTCTTTCGGCGCCGAGATTCATACGCGACGTGCGCACTCAGGTCAGTGACCTTGACTTTGACACTCCGCCGGCACTGAGCGCTTCCGTCACGATGTACAGAGCATGGCACATGATGCGCGAGCAGAAGGTCTCCGTCATTCCCGTCATTAACGAGGACGGCACGCTTTACGGCACGCTCTCCGCGGGTGACATTGCCTCGTACAGCCTTTTGACGATGATAGATCCGCATCTGGACGAGGTGCCGCTGTTCAATATCCTCAGCACGCTCGAGGGCAAGATCTTAAACGAGGGCGCGGATCTTATCGACAGCATCTCCGGCAGCGTCGTCATTGCGCTGCCGCAAAGCCGCGAGACGCTTTTGTTTAACGACCCCGACAGCATCGTTTTGTGCGGAGACCAGCCGGATATGATAGAGCGCGCGCTGAAGCTCGGAGTTAGCTGCATCGTGCTGTGCCAGACCGAGGCAAAGCCCGAATGGCTCGAAAACGCGGGCAGCACCTGCATCGTGTCGACGCCCTTTGACGCTGCGAAGGTCGCAAAGCTCATCTATCAGGCGATACCCATCTCCCGTCCCTGCCACACGGAAAGCCCGATCTGCTTCCACCTGAGCGACTACATAGACGACGTGCGCGAGGAGGTGCTCAAGAGCCGCTATCGCTGCTACCCGGTGCTTGACGAGAACGAAAAGGTCGTCGGCACGCTCTCAAGATACCACCTGCTGCGCCCGCGCAGAAAGCGCGTCGTGCTCGTTGACCACAACGAGAAATCGCAGGCGGTCGCGGGACTTGAGCAGGCGGAGATACTTGAAATAATCGACCACCACCGTCTTGCCGACATTCAGACCACGCAGCCTATCAGAATGCGCAATGAGCCCGTCGGCAGCACGACGACCATCATAACCGGAATGTATCAGGAGCACGGCGTCATGCCCTCTCCGGCAATGGCGGGGCTCATGGCGGCGGCTATATTGTCCGACACCGTCATGTTCAAATCTCCGACTTGCACCAAGCGCGACATCGCTCTTGCCGAACGCATGGCAAGGCTTGCAAATGTCAAGATCGAAACTCTCGGCAAGGAGCTGTTCTCCGGCGGAAACGGCGAGCAAAAGCCCGTCTCTGACCTTATCCGCTCCGACTTCAAGGAATTCCACATCTCCGGTCAGCGCCTCGGCGTTGCGCAGATAACGACGCTCGACTCCGAAAAAATGCTCGAGCGCAGCGAAGAATTTCTCACCGAGATGCGCCGCATGAAAAATGACAGCGGCTACGACATCGTCATTCTCATGCTCACCGATGTTCTGCGCGAGGGCACGCAGCTTCTTTACGTCGGCAGCGACGAAACGATACGCCGCGCCTTCTCCGTCGAGCCGAAGGACAATATGCTTTTCCTGCCCGGCGTCATGAGCCGCAAAAAGCAGATAATCCCGATGCTCACGGCTCTTTGGGGTTAAATTCGGCGCGAAATTACACAAATGCTTTCCGACGCATGGCGGAAATTTGTTCAAAAGCGTCAGTTGACAAGTGTTCTTGCCGTGAGTATAATTTACTCATAATTCGTAAGAAAGCGAGGATGCGGAAATGAAGCGTTGTGAATGTGTGCGCAGTATCTCCGTGTCCGAGTCTGTCCACAGTGCAGTTATGTCTTTTAACGCAGTGCGATTTTATTCGTACTGCGTTTTTTATTACTATGGCCGAAACAGCGAGGCTCGGCAAAGGACGTAACAATGCACTAAAGCTCATGCCGCAAATGGCGGTGCATATTTGTCATTGAATTCGGTCCCTTTGTCGAGAATGAAGGGGCCGGTTTTTATTTGACGCAAATTTTTAATGCGAGGTATGAAAACATGAACGAGCTTCAGGAAGCCAGAAACGAGATCAGCGCGGTAGACGAGGAAATGGCAAGGCTGTTTGAAAGAAGAATGCGCGCCGCGGCGGTGATCGCCGATTATAAGCGCAGAAACGGCCTTTCGGTTAAGGACCCCGCGCGCGAGCAGGAGCTTATTAAGCGCAACCGCAGCTATATAGAAAGCGAGGAGATCGAGTCATACTATGTGCAGTTTCTGCGCAAGACGATCGACCTTTCGTGCGAGTATCAGGCGCGGCTCATGGAGGGGATGCGCGTGACGTACTGCGGCGTGGAGGGGGCGTTTGCGCACATTGCGGCGCAGAAGATGTTCCCCGGCGCGCAGCTTTTCCCGTTTGCGGATTTTGCCGACGCATACAAGGCGGTCGAGCGCGGAGAATATGACTGCGTGGTGCTGCCGCTTGAAAACAGCGCGGCGGGCGAGGTCGGAACGGTGATGGATCTTATTTTTTCCGGCGAGCTTTTCGTAAATCAGGTCGTTGACCTTTCGATCGTCCACAATCTGCTCGGCGTGCCCGGAGCTGCGCTCGACGGGGTAAAGACCGTCATAAGCCACCCGCAGGCGCTCGACCAGTGCGGGGAGTATATCCGCTCTCACGGCTTTGAAACGCGGGCGTTTTCAAATACGGCGTTGGCTGCAAAATTCGTGAAGGACGGCGGCGATACATCCGTTGCGGCCATTGCCTCGGATGAGACCTCGGACATTTTCGGGCTCAACATACTCGACAGAGGCATAAACGACAGCAAGATAAACACGACGCGCTTCGCGGCGCTTTCGCGTGCGCAAAACCGTCCCGCCGGAAAGAGCAGCCGCGAGGAGGAGAATTTCATCCTCGTCTTTACCGTGAAAAACGAGGCCGGCGCTCTGGCTCAGACGCTCAATATAATAGGCTCTCACGGCTACAATATGCGAAATCTGCGTTCGCGCCCGATGAAGGACCTGCAGTGGAATTACTTTTTCTACATCGAAGCGGAGGGCAACGTCAACACCGAAAACGGCAAGGATATGCTGCGCGAGCTGTCTGCCGTGTGCGCAAAGCTCAAGCTCGTCGGTACGTTTTATTCTAATCTGAAGATCGGAGAGTGAACGGAATGCTCATAAGCGTCAAAACCGATACCTGGGACTATGACATCGTGCTCGAGAAGGGTGCTCTCGGCAAAACTGGTGAGCTTTTGGAGCTCGGCAGAAGAGCGCTTATTGTCACCGACAGCGGCGTGCCGACGGAGTATTCGGAGCTTGTTGCCGCGCAGTGCGCAGCCCCGACGGTGGTCACCGTGCCGCAGGGCGAGCAGAGCAAGTGCTTCGGGGAGCTTGAGCGGCTTCTTTCCCAAATGCTCGATGCGTCCTTCACTCGAGGCGACTGCGTCGTTGCCGTCGGCGGCGGAGTGGTGGGCGATCTGAGCGGCTTCGCGGCGTCCTGCTATATGCGCGGCATTGATTTTTATAATATTCCGACAACGCTTTTGTCGCAGGTCGATTCGTCCATCGGCGGCAAGACCGCTATTGACCTCAACGGCGTCAAGAACATCGTCGGCGCGTTTTACCAGCCGAAACGAGTCGTCATCGACCCCGCGGTGCTCAAAACTCTGGAGCGCCGTCAGCTCATGGCCGGGCTTGCAGAGGCAATAAAAATGGCGGCGACGAGCGACGCGGAGCTTTTTGAAGAGATAGAGCGCAGTGAGGATCTGAATGCGGATCTCGTGCGGATAATCCACCGCGCGCTCCTGATAAAAAAGAGCGTTGTTGAGCAGGACGTGCACGAAACGGGGCTCAGAAAGGTCCTGAACTTCGGTCACACGATAGGCCACGCCGTCGAGAGCTTTAACGGCGGCAGACTTCTGCACGGCGAGTGCGTCGCGCTCGGTATGCTGCCCATGTGCTCGCACGAGGCGGCGGCGAGGATCGAGGCGGTGCTCAAGAAATACGGGCTGCCGCATGAGATAGAGCAAAGCTCGGCGCAGATCATGCCGTATTTGCTGCACGATAAAAAAATGGGCACGGACGGAATAAGCTGCGTGCTCGTCAACGAAATAGGCTCGTTTGAGCTTAAAAAAATGACGGCGCAGGATATTCTCAAAAGACTGGAGGGCGAGAGATGAAAAACAGCTTCGGGCAGAGCGTTAGCCTCACCGTTTTCGGCGAGAGCCACGGCGCGGCGGTCGGCTGCGTGATAGACGGACTTGCGCCCGGGATAGAAGTCAGCGAGAGCGCCGTGGCGCGGCAGCTCACGCGGCGCAGACCGTGTGACGCGCTGTCCACTCCGCGCAGGGAAAAGGACGAATTTAAAATACTCAGCGGCGTTTTTAACGGCAAAACGACCGGCACGCCCGTTTGCATAGTCATACCCAACGAGAACACGCGCAGCGAGGACTACGCCTACGGTCTTGCGCGCCCCGCCCACGCGGATCACGCGGCGTGGTGCAAGTATCACGGCTTCGAGGATTATCGCGGCGGCGGACATTTTTCCGGTCGCGTCACGGCGGCCATTGTCGCGGCAGGCGGAATTTTGCTTCCCGTGCTCGAGAGCCTCGGGATAAGCGTCGGCACGCATATTTTAAGCTGCGGCGGAGTGCGCGACAGAGCCTTCGGCGATATAAAATCCGAGCTTGCAGCCTTGGAAAATAAGAGCTTTCCCGTGCTTGACGATGAGCGCGGCGAGGCAATGGCAAGGGAAATACTCAAGGCGCGCAGCGAAAACGACAGCGTCGGCGGCGTTACCCAGACGGCGGTCTTCGGCATACCTGCGGGCGTGGGCGAGCCGTGGTTTGACAGTGTCGAGAGCGTCATCTCCCACGCGGTGTTCAGCATCGGCGGCATTAAGGGCATCGAATTCGGAGCGGGCTTTGCTCTGGGCGATATGCGCGGGAGCGAGGCGAACGACGCGCTGAGGATAAAAAACGGCGCCGTAGTCACCGAAACGAACAATAACGGCGGCATAAACGGCGGCATCACAAACGGCATGCCCATTGTGTTTAGCTGCGCCGTCAAGCCCACGCCGTCCGTTTCCCGCGAGCAGGAAACGGTGGATTTCATTAAAAACGAAAACGCGAAAATAAGCATCCGCGGCAGACACGACCCGGCGATAATCCGCCGCATCTGTCCCGTGCTCGACAGCGTGACGGCGCTGTGCCTGTGCGATATGCTCGCCCAGCGCTACGGCACGGATGCGCTTGTGAAAGGAGTCAAATGATGAAATACGGTCTTATAGGAGAGCATTTGACGCACAGCTATTCGTGCGAAATCCACGCGCAGATAGCAGATTACGAATACGAGCTGCACGAGCTGCGCCCCGATGAGCTGGGAGATTTTCTTAAAAAGCGCGAGTTTTGCGGCATAAACGTGACGATACCGTATAAGCAGGCCGTCATGCCGTACCTTGACGAGATAAGCGAGAGCGCAAAGCGCATAGGTGCCGTGAACACCATCGTGAACCGCGGCGGCAGACTTATAGGCGATAATACGGATTTTCCCGGTATGCTCGCCCTTGCAAGGCACGCGGGAGTGAACATGAAGGGCAAAAAGGTGCTCATTTTAGGCACGGGCGGCGCGTCGAAAACGGCGCACGCGCTGGCGGAATATATGGGCTGCGCGAGTGTGAGCTACGTTTCGCGCTCCGGAAAGGACGGCAGCATAAGCTATGACGAGGCGATAAGCTCACACGCCGACGCGCAGGTCATCATAAACGCGACTCCCGCGGGAATGTACCCGAGGCAGGACGGCGTGCCCATTGACATTTCCGCCTTCCCGCAGCTTTGCGGCGTGCTCGACGCGGTTTATAACCCCCTGCGCACGAATCTCGTTCTCGATGCGCGGGAAAGAGGCATTGCCGCCGAGGGCGGTCTGTATATGCTCGCAGCGCAGGCGGTGTATGCCTCGGCGATATTCAGAGACCAACCGCTTGACGAGAGCCTTATAGACAAGGCGTTTTTAAGCGTGAGAAACGCAAAGCGCAATATCGTGCTCATCGGTATGCCCTCCTGCGGTAAAACGACGGTCGGCGGCATACTTTCGCGGCTGAGCGGCATGGAGCTTGCCGACACGGACGAGCATATAGTGAAAAAGATCGGCATGCCGATCGCGGAGTTTTTCGCAGAATACGGCGAGGCGGAGTTCAGAAAAATCGAAAAGGAAACGGTGGCGGAGCTTGCCGCCGAGGGTGGAAGGATAATCGCAACAGGCGGCGGCGCGGTGCTCGACGGCGACAACGTAAGAGCGCTCAGACGCAACGGCGTCATCGTGTTTCTTGACCGTGCTGTGCATAATCTCGTCGCAACGGACGACCGTCCGCTGTCCTCCGAGCGAAATAAGCTCGAAAAGCTCTATGCCGAGCGCTATGACGTTTACAGACCGGCGGCAGAGCTTATAATTGACGCAAACCGAACTCCCGAGGAGGAAGCGCGGGAAATTTTAAAGGAGCTGGGAGAATGAGAATTCTTGTTTTGAACGGACCGAATATCAATATGCTCGGCATAAGAGAGCCGGAGATCTACGGCGCGAAAAGCTATAAGGATCTGCTGGAGGCTGTCTCCGCGCACGCGCAGGAAAAGGGCGCCACGGTCGAGTTTTACCAGTCAAACCACGAGGGCGACCTCGTTGATGCTATTCAGAAAGCATACTTTTCCGGCATTGACGGCATCGTGTTTAACCCTGCGGCGTACACGCACACCTCGGTCGCTATTTTGGACGCGGTCAAGAGCGTGGGGATACCGACCGTGGAGGTGCACATCTCCGAGGTGTCCGAGCGCGAGGACTTCCGCCAAACAAGCTTTGTGCGCGCCGCCTGCGTCAAGACCATCTGCGGTCACGGCTTTGACGGTTACAGCGAGGCGATTGATCATTTGATCGAAAATTTCGGAGAGAAAAAATGAACGTTAAGATATACCCCTCGCGCCTGAGCGGAGAGCTATGCGCTCCGCCGTCTAAGAGCTTTGCCCACCGCGAGCTCATTTGCGCGGCGCTTGCCGAGGGCGAGAGCGAGGTCTGCGGCGTGTCGCAAAGCGAGGATATGCTCGCAACGCTCGACTGCCTTACCGCTCTCGGAGCACACTGCGAAAGGTTCGGCGACACCGTGCGCGTTCGCGGTATCGCGGGCAAAACGCCCGACGGTGCGCTGCTTCGGTGCCGTGAAAGCGGCAGCACGCTGAGGTTTCTCGTTCCGCTTTCGCTCACGGGCGGCGAGCTGCGCTTTGAGGGCGCGCCGAGACTTCTCGAGCGCGGCATCGGGCTTTACGAGGAGCTTTTGGGCGAAAAGGGCATTGAGATCAAAAAAGACAGCGGCGGCATAACGCTGCGCGGCAGGCTCGGGAGCGGGGAATACACCCTGCGCGGCGACGTGAGCAGTCAGTTCGTTTCGGGGCTTTTGTTCGCGCTGCCGAGGCTGAGCGGCGACAGCGTCATAAGAGTGCTGCCGCCGGTCGAGAGCAGAGCGTATATTGACGTTACGCTGCAAGTGCTTGCGCAGTTCGGCATCGAGATATGCGAGCGCACGGCAAACGAATTTTACGTTCGCGGCGGGCAAAAATACAGGGCACAGCGTGTGCGCGTAGAGGGAGATTGGTCAAACGCGGCGGCATTATATGCGTTTAACTGCGTCGGCGGCAGCGTTAAGGTGCGCTCCCTGCGAGAGGACAGCGTGCAGGGCGACAGGGTGTGCCTTGAGTATTTTAAGGCGCTCGGCTCCCAAGGCGCGGTGCTCGACATTTCAAACTGCCCCGACCTCGGACCGGTGCTGTTTGCCGCGGCCGCGGCGATGGGGAGGGGCGCAAAATTCACCGGCACGCGCAGACTGCGGATAAAGGAGAGCGACCGCGCTGCCGTCATGGCGCAGTGCCTTGAAAAGTTCGGTATAGGCTGCGAGCTTGAGGACAATTCGCTCACGGTGCTGCCGGGAAAGCTCCGAGCACCGAGCAAGCCTGTTTCGTCGCATAACGACCACCGCATCGTCATGGCGCTCACGCTTCTCATGAGCGTCACGGGAGGCGAGATACTCTCCGCGCAGGCTGTGCGAAAGAGCTATCCCGACTTTTTCGAGCAGCTTCGCACCATCGGCTTGGAGGCAGAATATGAAGATAGATAAAAACACGAAAATTCTCATAGCGGGGCTGGGACTCATGGGCGGCAGCTATGCCGAGGCGCTGACGCGGCGCGGCTTCGAGGTCGGAGCGCTTGCACGCAGGCAGGAGGCAATTGACTTCGCGCTCGAAAAGGGCATGATAAGCCACGGCAGAAGCGTCGTTGACCCTGAGTATATCGGGCAGTTTGACCTCATAATCTTCGCCATGTACCCGCACGCTTTTATTGAATGGATAGAGAAAAATCAGCAGTATATAAAGTCGGGCGCTCTTATAAGCGATGTGACCGGCGTTAAGTGCAGCGTCGTTTACAGGGTGCAGGATATGCTGCGCAGTGACCTCGAATTTGTCGGGGCTCACCCGATGGCGGGGCGCGAGTGCTCCGGCGTTGAGAACGCAAGAGCGGAGATCTTCGAGGGCGCAAACTACATAGTCACGCCCACGGACAAAAATACGCCCGAGGCGATAGAAGCCGTCAAGGAGCTCGGCAGGATAATGGGCTTTCGCATGATAGCGCAGCTCACGCCCGAAAAGCACGACGAGATGATAGGCTTTCTTTCACAGCTTGCGCACTGCATCGCGGTGTCGCTGATGGTGTGCAAGGATTCGAAGCACCTTGTCGATTACACGGGCGACTCCTTCCGCGACCTGACGAGAATAGCAAAGATAAACGACGAGATGTGGAGCGAGCTTTTCCTGTTAAACCGCGATGAGCTCGTTGCGCAGATGGATCTTTTCAGCGAGAAGTTTGCGCTTATGCGCGACAGCATCGCAAACGGCGACAGGGAAACTATAAGACAAATGATGCGCCTGTCCACCGAGCGCAGAAAATACTTTGACGCAAAGCAGGAGTGATATGAGCCATGAACATGGAATTTAAGAGAAAAATGCCGACGCCGCAGGCAATAAAGGAAATGTACCCCATAACGGAGGAGCTTGCCGAGCACAAGAGAAAATGCGATGCGGCGCTTAAAAGCATCTTCACCGGCGAGGACGACAGGCTCGTTCTCATAATCGGCCCCTGCTCGGCCGACCGCGAGGACTCGGTGCTTGATTACATCTCGCGTCTGAGAACCGTTCAGGACAAGGTCGAGGAAAAGATACTCATCGTGCCGCGCGTTTACACCAATAAGCCCCGCACCACCGGCGACGGCTACAAGGGTATGCTCCATCAGCCCGACCCCAACTGCTCGCCCGATATGCTCCGCGGCCTCATCGCAATTCGCAAGATGCACATGAAGGTGCTTGCGGAAACGGGCTTTTCCTGCGCAGACGAGATGCTCTACCCCGAAAACCACCACTATCTTTCCGATATGCTCTCTTACGTCGCGGTCGGAGCGCGGTCTGTCGAAAATCAGCTCCACCGCCTCACCGCGAGCGGTCTTGACCTGCCCGTCGGAATGAAAAACCCCACCAGCGGCGATCTTTCGGTCATGATGAATTCCATTACCGCCGCTCAGCACGGTCACACCTTCGTCTACTCCAACTGGGAGGTGCGCAGCAAGGGCAACCCCCTCGCGCACGCCATTCTGCGCGGCTCGTCGAACAAATACGGCAGGACGATACCCAACTACCACTACGAGGACATTAAGCTCCTGTGCGAGCTGTACGCCAAGACGGGACTGCAAAACCCTGCCGTAGTCATCGACACGAACCACTCAAACTCCGGAAAGCAGTGGGACGAGCAGCCGCGCATTGCAAAGGAAATACTCCACAGCACGCGCCACAGCGACGACATAAAGCGGCTCGTCAAGGGACTTATGATCGAATCCTACATAGAGGACGGAAACCAAAAGCCCGACGGCGGCGTCTACGGCAAGAGCATAACCGACGCCTGCCTGGGCTGGGATAAGACGGAGAGGCTCATTTACGAGCTTGCCGATCTGAGATAAGGAGTGATATTTATGTTAGCGGAAAAAATGCTCAAGCTCGGTCAAAGCGGCTCGGCAATACGCGATATTGCCGCATATGCGGACGCGCGCCGCGAGGAGATAGGCAGCGAAAACGTTTTTGATTTCAGCATCGGCAATCCGAGCACGCCTGCGCCCGAGAAGGTCAGAAAAACGCTCATCGAGCTTCTCGAAACGGGCGACAGCCTCGCGCTTCACGGCTACACCGCAGCTCCGGGTGCAATGAGCGCGAGAAAGGCGGCAGCACGGCAGGAGAGTAAGCGCGCCGGCTATGACATTCCCGCCGAGTGCGTTTACCTCACCTCCGGCGCATCGTCCTCGCTTGCAATATCGCTGGCAGCTCTCGTGAGCCCCGGCGAAAAGGTCGCGGTGCTCGCACCGTTTTTCCCGGATTACCGCGTGCTTGCCGAGGCGGCGGGCGCGGAGCTCGTCGTCGTGCCGCCCGCGGGCGAGGATATGCAGCCGTTTATGGCGGCGTTTGAGGACGCGGTGGAGTCCGGCGTCGCGGCGGTCATTATAAATTCTCCGAACAACCCCTCCGGCGCGATACTCAGCGAGCAGACGCTCAGAGTCATGTCGAAGATACTTACTCAGGCGCAGTCCGAGCAGGGCAGGAAAATTTATCTCATCGCCGACGAGCCGTACCGCGAGCTTGTCTACGGCGATGTGAGCGTGCCCTTCGTGCCGAATTTCTATCCCAACACCGTGGTGTGCTATTCCTACTCCAAATCGCTCTCTCTGCCCGGTGAGCGCCTTGGCTATATCCTGGTGCCGCCGTGCATGGAGAATTCAAAGAGCGTGCTTGCCGCCGTTTGCGGAGCGGGCAGGGCGCTCGGCTATGTCTGCGCGCCGAGCCTTATGCAGAATATGCTGGTGCAGTGCGCCGACGTGAGCCCCGACCTCACGACCTATGAGAAAAACCGCGACACGCTTTACACCGCGCTCACGCAATACGGCTTTGAGTGCGTAAAGCCGGACGGCGCGTTCTATCTTTTCCTCAGAGCGCCGCAGGGTGACAGCGCAGCGCAGTTTTGCGAGAAGGCGAAGAAGCACGAGATCATGCTCGTGCCGTCGGACAGCTTCGGTATTCCCGGCTATGCGCGCCTTGCCTACTGCGCCTCGGAAGAAACCGTCAACAACTCGCTGCCGGCGTTTAAAAAGCTCGCCGAGGAATACGGCCTATAAGTCTATAAAATGCAAAACCTCCCGACCACAGTCGGGAGGTTTTGTTATGATTTTATATCACAGGTGCCTGAATATTTCGCTGCCGCGGGTACCGAGCCACTTGAGCTCCCACGCGGAAGCAGCGCCAAACAGCACCGACGCCAGCGCCAGAAATGCGGCAGCGCCGAGCTTTGACGAGAGAAGGTAATAGACTCCTGCGAGCAGCGCCGCGATTATCCAGCCGCCGAAGAGCGCTATCATTACGCTTGCGCCCTGCTTTACCGCCGCGGTCTCGGTCTGCCATGTGAAATTCGGGTGCTTGAGGTTAAGTATAAGCCCCAAGGCGGCGTTAAAGACCGTGAACACGACAGGGAAAATGAGGCACAGCGCACAGAGTGCGGCGTCAGGTCTTAAAACAATGCAGATGCAGGCGGATAAAAACAGCTCCGGCACTGCGGTCAGAAGCAGATGCAGCCTGAGCTTTGCCCAAAGCACCGCCTTCGGTGCGACCGGCAGAGACTGAGCTATCCAAAGGCTCTTGCCCTCAAGGGAAACGGAGGGCGCGGTGAGGTCGTTCATGCAGCTTATGATGCACACGCTTATTGTGAGCATGACGGGCATGAAGCCGTCCGCAAACGGAAGATATCCGACAAGCTCCGTAAGCTCGCCGCCGTTTATGAGCAGGAACACCCCCACGAAAACCATGAACACCGTACCGAGCGAGCAGTTGAGAATATAGGTCGGGCTCGACAGATACCTGCGAAACTCGCGCCAAAGAAGCGCGGCGGATACGCTGCGCATTTTGACGGTCTGCGCACGGTATTCGCGCTTTGCGATCTTGTCGGGCGAGGTCGCTATTTTGATAAAGCTGCGCGCGAGAATGAAATACGTTGCAAAAAACAGCACGGCCATGGCGAGCGTCAGCAGCAGCATCGACAGCCAGTCGCCCACGCCGCAGCGCCCGACGGCGTAGAGGATATAGGCAGAGCCTTTGATGCTCTCGCCTATGCCCGCTGCGTTCAAAATAAGCTTTTGCAATAGCTCGGAGGCGTTAAAGCAGACGAAATAGTACAGGCCGAAGAACACCAGCGACAGCACTACGATTATGAGCGACTTGCTCTTGAGCTTCGAAGACACCTTTGCGACAACCCAGCCGAGTGCGCAGGAGAGAATGAACACGAATACGCTCACGAGGACTGTCAGCAGGAGACTTCCGAAAACGCCTGCAAAGGCGGGCTTTGCGACGACGAAATATACAATGTCCGCGGGAAGCATCACGCTTGCGCTGAACATGAGCCCCATGAGATAAACTCCGATAAGGCGCGAGAGGAGAATGTAGCGCGTCGGTATTGGCAGCGAGAGCATGAGGTCGTTGTCCTTGGCCTTATAAAGGCTCGAATAGGTGTTGAAAACTCCGCCGAAAACGCCGAACAGCAGCGCCATGAGCGTCATTATGTCAAAATACAGCCAGTCGAGCCCAATGCTCGTGAGCGGAGAGCACAGCATTGCGGAGAGCCCTGCGAACATTCCGCCGATGACGACGATCATCAGCAGCGCGTAGAGCACGATGTAGGTTATGCTCGTGGCTTTTGAGCGCGCCTTGCCGTGCTTGCGGTCGTAGAAAAACGCGTAGTTGAGCTCGTAAAGCTGCTTTTTGAGAAGTATCTTCAGCATGACGTGTCCTCCAGCTCGAGAAATACCTCCTCAAGACTGTCGTCGCCCTTGACCTGCGCCATCGTGCCGGAGCGAATGAGCCGACCGCCCTTTATGATGGCGACCTGATCGCAGAGCTTTTCCGCCACCTCAAGAACGTGGGTGGAGAAGAATATCGCGCCGCCGTTGTCGCACAATTCGCGCATCATGCCCTTGAGAATGTGCGAGGCCTTGGGGTCAAGCCCGACGAAGGGCTCGTCCATGATGACGAGCTTCGGCTCGTGAAGCCACGCCGAGATTATCGCAAGCTTCTGCCTCATGCCGTGCGAGTATGCGGAAATGGGCTGGGCAAGGTCGTTTGTCAGCTCGAACATGGCGGCGTATTTCTCGATGCGCTCGCGCCGCTTCTCGCTGCCGACGCCGAAAACATCCGCGATGAAATCGAGATATTTTATGCCCGTCATGTACTCGTAAAGGTCGGGATTGTCGGGAATATAGGCAAACTGCCTTTTGCAGCCGATGGGGTCTGCTTTGATCGAAAGTCCGCCTATGAGTATCTCGCCCTCGTCAAAATCGAGGATGCCCGCCACGGAGCGCAGCGTCGTCGTTTTGCCCGCGCCGTTGTGACCGATAAAGCCGTAGATGGTGCCGGGGGCTATGTGCAGCGTGAGATCGTCCACGGCTTTTTTATCGCCGTAGCATTTCGTGAGTCCTTTGATGTCTAACATGAGCTGTCTCCTTTATATTTTTAAGCGGGCAGATGCTTATCTGTCACCGTATTTCGGTTTACATAATACGTTTATGAGCACATACGCCGCAGCGAATACAGCAACCGCGCCTATGAGCACGGCGTACATTGCGCCCTCGGAAACCGCGTTTCCTGCAAAGCGTATGTTAATGTCCACGCCGTCGCAGATGCCCTTTATGACCTCGGCGGGAATGCCCTCGGTCTGCATGGCGTCAAGAGCGCCGAGCATCCAATGCCTGTGCAGAAGGCTCGTGCCGTATGTGCCGGGCAGGAAGGACAGCACCCTTTGCAGCCCCTCGGAGAAGCCCGCAATGGGCATATACGAGCCGCAGATGAAGCCGTAGCTCACGCTCACGAGCGTACCGACCGCGGAAAGCTGACCCTGCGTTGTGAGAAAATAGTGCAGGCACGATGAGAGCGCCGTTCCGAACAGCGTGAGCAGGATAACGTCGAGGATTATGCGCAAAACGTCCGCGCCGCTGAGGTACCAGCCTGTTTTGAGCAGGTAGAGAAAGCAGACGGCGGTCGTCGTGAGGCATATTATGAGCGTCACCGCGGCGGACGAGGCAAAGTAGCCCAGCGCGAGGGTGCTGCGCCTGACGGGGGTCACGGTGAGGTCGCGCACGGCGCCGGTGACCTTGTCCTGGACCATGAGGAGGTTTGAGCAGAAGGCGATGGTCACGCAGCAGACCGCCAGAAGCGACGAGGCAAGTTGCCCCGCAACGGCGGCGTTTATGATTTTTTCGTCTATCTCAAAGCCCTGCGGAATGGCGGAAACGAAGCTTGAGCGGTATATTCCCGCGAGAAAGGTCGCGTACAGAATAAGGAGGATGGCGGGCGTTATGAGTGAGGAAAAGAACATTCCCTTGTCCTTGAAAAACAGGCGGCTGTCGCGTTTTGTGAGAATTAAAAATGTTTTCACTGCGCTTCACCTCCGGTGAGCCTCTTACCCGTGACGGCAAGGAAAACGTCGTCCATTTTGCCCTTTGTTATCTCGTAATCGGTAAACAGCGCGGGGTGCTCCACGATGAGCCGTGTTGCGGCTGCGGTGTCGGCGACCTCGACCCTGTATGCGTCGCGCAGCCTTTCGTATTTGAGCCCGAGCTCGTCCAAGGCGTCGGGCGCTATGCCGTAGAGGGTTATGAAATCCCCCGCGTAGGCGTTTTTGAGCTCCAGGGGCGTGCCTTGCGCCGCGATGCTGCCGGAGTCGAGGATAACGACGTAGTCCGCGTCGGCAGCCTCCTCCATGTAGTGCGTCGTGAGAAAAACGGTCATTTTCTCATCGCGCCGCAGCCTGCGCACGACGTCCCACAAAAGCCTTCGCGTCTGCGGGTCGAGCCCCGTCGTCGGCTCGTCGAGAATGAGTATTTCGGGCTTGTGCAGCAGCGCGCGGGCGATGTCAATCCTGCGGCGCTGACCTCCCGACAGCTTGCCGACCGGACGGTCGAGAAGCGCTTTGAAATCCAAAAGCTCGGCAAGCTCGTCAAGGCGCTCGGTAAAAGCTCTGCCCGTGATGCCGTAAAGCGCGGCGCGGCTCTCGAGATTTTCGCGCACCGTGAGCGGCATATCGAGGACGCTGCCCTGAAACACGACGCCGAGCCTGCGGGTTATTTCCGCGATGCTTTTTTCGGCATCCAGACCGCATATGCTCACGCTGCCGCTGTCGGCCTTGAGCTGACCGCACATGACGGAGATGGTCGTGGATTTGCCCGCGCCGTTCACGCCCAAAAAGGCGAACAGCTCGCCGCGGCGCACGTTGAGCGAGAGGCCGCGCACGGCTCTGACGCTGCCGAAGGATTTGTTAAGCTGTGAAATTTCAATGATGTGCTGCTGCATTTTGACTCCTTATTTCCGACTCCATGCCGTCGCGCAGAACGGGTCGGATGCCGGTTATGATGCTGCCGCTCATACCGGATCTTATGAGGTTCATGATCGCAAGAAATTCGTTGCCGAGCATTGCGACGAGCTCGTCCTCGGAAAAATCGCACATTCCCGTCGCGCACATCGCACTCAGCCCGTAGGTGAACGTCCAAACGTATTTAAACAGAAACCGAGCCTCATCGTCGGTGAGCCCGTAGTCGCTTTTTACGAACTCGATGCACAGCCTTGCCGTGTCGCCCAGCGCGTTAAATACATCCTCAAAGCGCCGTGCCTGCGCGTTTTCGCTCATAAACAGGAGCTGAAACAGCTTCGGCTGCTCCTTGGCGTAGCGCAGCATGAATATGCCGATGGCCTTGAAGGAGGGGAAATAATCCCTTGCGCGGCCGACGTATTCGTTATAGCGGCGCATTGCCTCGCAGCGCACTGCGTCCATGACCTCGTCCATGCTTTTAAAAAGCGTGAATATCGGGCGCGCAGAGCTTCCGAGGCTTTCGCCCAGCTCACGCGCTGTGAGCTTATCGGCGCCCTCGCGGCTTATGATGCCCAGTGCGGCATCAACGATAGCTTCTCTTGTAAACTTAGGCTTCGGGGGCATTTCGCAAACCTCCCACATATTGAAAACAAGTGTTTTAAAACGGCTGTTTTGAATTATATAACCATGAGCGGCTCATGTCAAGCAAGCGAATATAAAATTTTCTCGCGCCGTGTAAAATGAGCGTAAAAAAACGGTATGTATCGAAAATACATACCGTTTTGCTTGTGTATAGAGCCTTATCAGCCGCCGAATACGGACAGCAGGAAGCCTGCCGCGATAGCCGAGCCGATGACGCCTGCGACGTTGGGACCCATTGCGTGCATGAGCAGGAAGTTCGTCTTGTTGTACTTTCTGCCGACGTCCTGGGAAACGCGCGCCGCCATGGGAACTGCGGAAACGCCCGCGGAGCCGATGAGGGGGTTGATCTTCTTGCCGGAGGCGTAGTACATAACGACGCCGCCGAGCAGACCGCCGATGGTGGAGATGGCGAATGCGCAAAGACCGAGGATAATGATCTTGATGGTCGAGCCGCTCAGGAAGTTCTGAGCAACCATCGTTGCGCCGACGGAGGTCGCAAGGAAGATGGTGACGATGTTCATGAGCGCGTTCTGCGCGGTGTCGGAAAGGCGATCGGTCACGCCGCACTCACGGAAGAGGTTGCCGAGCATGAGGCAGCCCACCAGAGGCGCGGTCGAGGGCAGAAGCAGAATGACGAAGGTCGCAACGACGATGGGGAAGATGATCTTCTCGGTCTTGGAGACCTCGCGTGCCTGCTCCATCTTGACCTCGCGCATTTCCTTAGTGGTGCAGAGCTTCATGAGAGGCGGCTGGATAAGCGGGATAAGCGCCATGTAGGAGTACGCCGCTATTGCGATCGGGCCTAAGAGATTAGGCGCAAGCTTTGTCGTAAGATATATGGCGGTCGGGCCGTCCGCGCCGCCGATGATGCCGATGGAGGCAGCCTCGGGACCGGAGAAGCCGAGCATGACTGCGCCGAAGAAGGCGATGAAAACGCCGAGCTGTGCCGATGCGCCCATGAGCAGGCTCTTGGGATTGGCAAGCAGAGGACCGAAGTCCGTCATCGCGCCGACGCCGAGGAAGATCAGCGAGGGGTAAATGCCGGCCTTGACGCCGATGTAGAAGAAATCGAGCAGTCCGGCGTTGGACATGATGTGACCGTAGCTGTGATAATAGGGGCTTGCCTCGTCGAGGAAGGCCTCCCACAGCTCGGGGTGATAGAGCGCATTTTCGCCCATACCGGTGAAGTAGCTGAGGTTAGTCAGCAGACAGCCGAAGGCGATGCCGCAAAGCAGCAGCGGCTCGAATTTTTTCGCAATGCCGAGGTACAAAAGCACAAAGGCAATGAGGATCATGACGAGGTTTTTCCAGCCGCCGTCCACCAAAATGAAGGAGGCAAAGCCGGACTCCGACGCCAGCTTTTGGAGAGTACCCAGAATGTCCATCCGTTACCTCCTTATGCTATCACAACAAGAGGAGCACCGGTCTCGACAACTGCGCCCTTAGCCGTGACGATCTGAGCGACGGTGCCGGCCTTGGTGGCGACGATCTCGTTTTCCATTTTCATTGCTTCGAGAACGATGAGAACGTCGCCCTCGTTGACCTTCTGACCCTGAGAAACGTTTATCTTGAGAATGTTGCCGGGCATGGGGCTTTTGACGACCTCGCCGGCGGAAAGAGCGGCGCCTGCGGGAGCGGCGGGAGCTGCCGGAGCGGCTGCCGCAGCGGGGGCGGCTGCAACGGGCGCCGCGGGAGCGGGAGCGGCGGGGGCATATGCCTCGTATTCGTCAACGAGCATAGCCTGTCCCTGCTCGACCTCGACCTCATAGGTCCTGTTATTTAAAGTTACCTTATACTTCATCTTCCTTGACCTCCTTGATGGAAATAAAGCGGAGTTCGTTTATGGGCTTGCCGAGCGTGTCGGCGACGATGGCCATTATCATGGCGGCATCTCCGGGATCGGTGTCATACAGCTTCAATTCACCCGCACTGCCGGGCGCTGCCGGAATTTCGGGTGCGGGTGCGGGCGCGGGCTGCACGACGGGGGCTGCGACAGCCGACTTAGCTGCATGGCTGACCATGATATTGCCCATTATCATAATGACGACCATCAGCAGCACCAGCCCGAAGAAAACGACCAGATAGCCGAGCAGAGCCACCAGCGCTGCGTCGCCGTAGGAAATGTTTATAAGATCATTCATCGTCTAAACCTCCTCAGGCTTCGGTGATGGTGTAGCGGACTACCTTTTCCTCGTTCTCGCGGCGCTTCTCGAAGAAGTTCTCCGCGACCTGCGGGAATGCGATATAGCTGAGGACGTCCTCCTCGCAGCGTGCGTCCGCACCGAGGTGCTCGACAGCCTTTTCGTAGGTGTCGGTGGGCAGGGAATCGGCATAGCGGCCCACGATGGGCTTCTCGTCGCCGAGTATCTTTGCGCGTATCTCCTCGTCGATGGGAGCGGGGGTGCGGCCGTATTCGCCGCGGCAGTATGCCTTTATCTCCGCGCCGACGTTCTTATAGCGCTCGCCCGCGAGCACGTTCTGGACCGCCTGCGAGCCGACGAGCTGGCTGGTCGGGGTGACGAGCGGGGGATAGCCCATGTCTTTGCGGACTCTCGGAGTTTCAAGCAGAGCGTCCTCGAACTTGTCGAGCGCGTTCATCATCTTGAGCTGGCTCAGGAGGTTGGAGAGCATTCCGCCGGGTATCTGATAGGTCAGGCACTGGGTATCGGTGGACATGGAGATGGGGTTGAGAGTGCCGTCGGCGAGGTAATCGTTGCGGATGGGCTTGAAGTAGTTTGCCATTTCTATGAGGATCTTCTCGTCAAGCGCAACGTCGTAGCCGAGCTCCTTGAGCGCATAGTAAAGCGTCTCGGTAGCCGGCTGCGAGGTGCCGCCGGAGAAGGGGGAGATAGCGGTGTCGATGACGTCCGCGCCTGCCTCGATACCCTTGAGATAGGTCATGAAGGCAAGACCCGTGGTGCAGTGAGTGTGCAGAACTACGGGCAGGTCTACCGCGTCCTTTATGCCGGAAACGAGGTCGTATGCCGCCTTCGGGGTCATGATGCCCGCCATGTCCTTTATGCAGATAGAGCTAACGCCCATCTGCTGAAGCTCCTTGACCATCTCGACAAACTTTGCCGTGGTGTGTACGGGGCTGGTGGTGTAGGAAATGGTGCCGGACGCCATTGCGCCCTGCTTGACGGTTTCCTCGATGGCGACCTTGAGGTTATCGGTGTCATTGAGGGCGTCGAAAATGCGGATGATGTCGATGCCGTTTGCGACGGAGGCGCGCACGAAGCGGCGGACGATGTCGTCGGGATAGTGCTTGTAGCCGAGGATGTTCTGACCGCGCAGAAGCATCTGGAGCTTCGTGTTGGGCATCTTGGCGCGGATCTTGCGCAGACGCTCCCAGGGATCCTCGTTGAGGAATCTCAGGCAGACGTCAAAGGTCGCGCCGCCCCAGCACTCAACGGAGTAAAATCCCGCCTTGTCCATCTTTTCAAGGATGGGCTCGAACTTGTCGTAGGGAAGCCGGGTCGCGATAAGTGACTGGTTCGCGTCACGAAGCACGGTTTCCGTAAACTGTACTTTCTTCATTTTTTCCTCCCAGTTAAAAAATTTTTATCATTTTACAGTATAACATATTTACTTATAAATTCTATATCTATTTTAGGCAAAATTGTCGTCACAATTATAACAAAGGAGCAGCTCTCGCTGCTCCTTAAAATTATTTATTTGCAAGCGCTCTGTCGAGCCATACGCTGGCGACATCCATCGCCGCCCAAAAGCCGTCCTTCTCGCTTTTCTTAACTATCCGGTCGCGTGATTTCACTGCCGAATCGGTGAGCTGGAGCTGAACGGAAACCTTTGTCGCAACATCAAGGTCTTTTACCTTTTTCGTGTCCATGATCTGGAGCATGATGATGTATTTATCCGCCATGCTGCCGTAATAAACTATGTTGCCTGCCCTCTGAAGGGGGTGGCCTTTGTATTCAAGCGGTTTATTAGCCAAAGTTTTTCCTCCTTACTCAAAACAGATCGCGGAAGCTCGAGAAAATGTCATCAATGGTGCTGCCGTTATTGCCGCCGTTATTGCTGTCCTGATTTTTCTTTTCTTCCTCTTCCTGCTTCTTCTTTTCTTCCTCTTCCTTCTGCTTGCGTTCTTCCTCCGTCAGCGCCTGATCCTCAAGCTCCTCCTTTGTTCCGAAGATGCCTGTCGGCGCGCCGCCTGTTAACATATTGAAGTCCTTGTACTCAAGACCCTCGTGCACGGAGGCCATGACCTTCTGCCAGATCTGAGTTGCGGGGTTGCCGTAGAAGGACATACGCTCGGGCGTATCGTAGCCGGTCCACACGGCGCAGGTGTAATACGGCGTGTAGCCGCAGAACCAGCGGTCGCGGTTTGCGCTCGTCGTACCGGTCTTGCCGGCGACGGGCATATTGTCAAGGCGGGACTCGGAGCCGGTGCCGTAGGTGGCTGCATTGTTGAGCATATAGGTCATGGTGCGGGCGGTATTCTGCGTGAATGCCTGAACGGTTCTCGGCTGATTGTCGAGAATTATCTTGCCGCTGCGATCCTTGACCATGGAATAGCTTCGGGAATAGGTGAAAACGCCGTCGTTTGCAAGAGCGGTGTATGCCTGAGCCATCTCACGCACGGTTATGCCGTAGTGAGGCTCGCCCAGCGCCATTGCCGCGTAGTCCGCGTCCGCGTCGATAAGACTCGTCACGCCCAGACGCGAGCGCATGAATTCAAGCGCCGCCGAGGGGGTGAGCTTATCCATTATCTGCGCGGCGACGGTGTTCTTGGACTTCTGAAGCGCGGTAGTTATCGTAATAACGCCGTCGTAGGTGTCCGGAGAGTTCTTCGGATACCACGAGGTGTGCGCAAGCTTAACGTGATCCTCGCTTTCGTCAAGAACCAGCGTCGAGGGGGAGATGAGCCCGTATTCGACCGCGGGGCCGTAGACCGCGATGGGCTTAATGGACGATCCGGGGGGTCTTGTGGTGTCGGTGGCTCTGTTCAGACCGTAGCTTATGGTCTTGATCCCCGTGCCGCCGGAGAGGGCTTTTATCTCGCCCGTGTACTGGTCAATGATGACGATGGCACTCTGAAGCTGCGTCTTAGAGCCGTTGCGGGCTTTGGGCAGCTCCTCAAGATTCGTGTACACGGCATCGACCTTCGCCTGAATGTCGGGGTCGATGCAGGCATATATCTCATAGCCGGCGTTGTGAACGAGCTGGCTTGCCGCCTTGCGGCTGATGCCCTTTGCCTCGGCAAGGTCGGAAATGACGTCGGAGAGGACGACCTCCTCGTAATAGGTGTACGGGCTCGTGCCGCGCGGCTCGTTTTCACCGCGCACGAAGTCAAGCTCCTCGCTGACCGCCTGCTCGTACTCCTCCTTTGTCTTTATATAGCCCTGCTTATACATTTCGCGCAGGACGTTTTCCTGACGCTCCTTGTTGTTTTCAACGCTGTAAAACGGGTCGTAATACGTCGGCAGGTTTGTGATTCCGACGATGGACGCGGCCTCGGCAACGCTCAGATCCTTTGCGTCCTTGCCGAAATAGGTCTGCGCCGCGGTCTGAACGCCGTAGCAGCCCTCGCCGAAGTAAACGGTGTTGAGATAATACTCAAGGATCTTTTCCTTGTCGTAGTTTTTCTCAAGGTCGAGCGCCTGGAATATCTCAAGCAGCTTGCGCTGCACCGTTATATCGTCCTGCTGAGTGAGGTTTTTTATGAGCTGCTGGGTTATCGTCGAGCCGCCGAAGGTCGAGCCGCCGGTGAACATATTCAGTGCCGCGTGTGCGGTGCGGAACCAGTCAACGCCGTTGTGTGTGTAAAAACGCTTGTCCTCGATGGCAACGAGCGCGTCCTTCATATACTGCGGTATCTGATCGCCGTCTACCCAGATGCGGTTTTCGCTGCTTTGCACCGTCGTCAGCTTTTGCGCATCTCCGTTTGAGTCGAAATAATAGATGATGCTTGATTGCTTGAGCGTGAAATCGTTCAGGTCAAGGTCAAGGCTCGGAGTGATGCAGGTCTTGACGTAGAAAGCGAAGATGCAGACGAATATCAGTCCCGTGACGACGCCGATGAGCAATATCGTCCCGATTATCCTCAGAACGCTTGCAGCCTTGCCGCTGCCGTGCTTTTCGGTGTTGGGCTCTTTAGCGATATTCATTAGTGGGGCACACCTCCCTGCGTGTGTTTTATGTGTCAAAATTCAAAATCAAAGCTATATTGGGATTGGGCATAAAAACTCAATTCTAACTGAACTATTATTATATCATCCTATGTCAAGTAGGAGTGGATAATTTGTAAAGTTTTGCGCCGCGCAGGTTTGTTTTTTGTCCCGCGGGGAATAATTATCCGAAAGGAGAGTGAAACAAGGTGAAAAACACGTTTAAAAAGCTGCTGACGGGCTTTCTTGCAATATGCGCCGTAATACTGTGCGCTGCGGCTCTCACGGCACCGCGAAGCGTTCCCGCAGCCGATACGGCGAGCGTGGATATGCCCGAGGATAACGGATATCTGCTGCGCGACTGGCAGGGCTATATCGCGGTTTTCGAGGGGCGCGGCGACACTCCGACGAGCCTGACGGACATTGAAACGGCAACGCTCAACGACTTTGACCGCGAAAAACTGCGCAGCGGGATACCAGCGCGGGATAGGACGGAACTGATGTCACTGCTTGAGGATCTCGGATCGTGACAAATATTCCTTGATTTATGCTTCCGTGTGGGGTAAAATAAAAGCACAACCACATAGGAGGACAAAATTATGAGCGAAGATTTCGGCAACGATTTTATCACCATAGTAGACGATGAAGGCAATGAGTTCGAGCTTGAGCTGCTCGATACGATAGATTATAACGGCGAGACCTTTTCGGCATTCCTGCCGACGGATATGGACGAGGATGACCCCGATTACGGTCTTATCCTTCTGAGCGTCACGGTTGACGAAAACGGCGAGGAGCTGTTTGAGTCTATCGACGATGACGATAAGCTCCAGCAGGTGCACGAGATGTTCATGACCGTCTTTGAAGCAGAAGACGAAGAGTGATCGCGGTTTGTTCCGAAATTTAATAACACACCCTGCCGTGTACGCGGTGTCATATTGACTTAAAGGTCCGTTAAACCCACATTTCTAATAAGGGATGCTGATTTGAATCTGCGGATTGCAGGCCTCCCGGCTCTAAGTCGGAAGTTGGAAGCAGTGAAACAGAGCTTAGGCGACCCACCTGCTACTTTGTGCAGGTTATAACCGGACCCCAACGGCGCGGCGGGGCTTTTTACGCCCGTTTTCCCGATGGCTTTTTGAGCCGTCGGGATTTTTTGCGGCTTATAATACGGCAAAAAGGCATCAAAACAGAATATAAAGCTAAATATAAATCATTGTAGATTAAAAATGCGCAGTCGAAGAAAATTTTCGGCTGCGTATTTTTTACTTGTACGCAAACGTACAAGTTTCGCCCGAAAACAGCCTATGGGTGAGAGGTGATTTGCAATGAACAGAAAAAAGTCCGCCTATGCGGATAAGCTTCTCGAAAAGCTTGCGGTGTCCTCGCCGAACGACGCCGTGAAGCTGCTTTATCTCGAGACCGGGGACATCTCCGAGCTGGAGGGGCTCGATCTTTCGCTGCTGAGCGAGATAAAACGCGGGCCGAAGGGAGAGGTGGAGCTGAAGTTCGTAAACAAGCTGTCGATAATAAGGGAGCTTATCGAGCTCAATGCCGCAGCCGCGGCGCAGCAGACGGCAAGGGACGGAGGCTTCTACGACGCTCTTGACCGCTCGGCGGCGATGCTGGGGGAAGAAAAGCCGAATGGAGTTTGATTTTTTCTCCCGCACCCAGCTCACGGCGCTTTCCTGGTGGAGCGACTCCTCGCCCTATCGTGAGCTCGACGCCGTCATCTGCGACGGCGCGGTGCGCTCGGGCAAGACCCTGTGCATGGGCATATCCTTCGTGTGCTGGGCCATGCGCAGATTTGACGGGCAGGCCTTCGGCATTTGCGGCAAGGCGAAGGGCAGCATAAGGCGCAATATGCTCGAGCCGCTGCTTCCGGTGCTGCGCGATATCGGCTTTCAGGTGCGCGACCTTGTTTCCAAGGGCGTCGTGGAGATAGGCTACATGGGCAGGACGAACCGATTCTATCTCTTCGGCGGCAGGGACGAGAGCTCAAGCTCGCTCATTCAGGGCGTGACTCTTGCCGGAGCGCTGCTCGACGAGGTGGTTTTAATGCCGCGCTCATTCGTGGAGCAGGCCTGCGCAAGATGCTCCGTTGGCGGCAGCAAGCTCTGGTTTAACTGCAATCCTGAAAGCCCGCAGCATTGGTTTTACCGCGAGTGGATCCAAAAGGCCGATGAAAGGCGAGCGCTGTATATCCATTTTACGCTCGAGGACAATCCGTCTTTGTCGAAAAAGATCATAGACCGCTACAAAAGAATGTACAGCGGCGATTTTTACCGCCGATTTATTCTGGGGCAGTGGGTGCTGCCCGAGGGCAGGGTGTATGACTTTTTCACCGAGGATATGCTGTGCGACGCGCCGGAAAAATGCAGCCAATACATCGTATCCTGCGACTACGGCACGAAAAATCCGAGCTCCTTCGGGCTTTGGGGCGAGTTCGGCGAAAGCTGGTACCGCCTGCGAGAATACTACTACGACGGCAGGAAAAACGGCTGTCAAAAGACCGATGAGGAGTATGTCGAGGCGATGCGGGAGCTGTGCGGCGACATCGTGCCGGAGAAAATCATCGTCGATCCCTCCGCCGCGAGCTTTATCGAGGCGCTCACCCGCGCGGGCTATCGCACCGAAAAGGCGGAAAACGACGTGCTGCGCGGTATAAGGCTGACAGCCTCCTATCTCAAGAGCGGGCGCATCAGGATATGCAGGGGCTGCACCGACGCGCTGCGCGAGTTTTACGAGTATCGCTGGGACGAGCGCTCGGGCAGGGAGGCTCCCGTAAAGCAGCACGATCACGCGATGGACGATATTCGCTACTTCGCCGCAGGCATCACAAGATCCGCACGGAGCATAGGCGCAGTGTGGGTAGAAAGGTAGGAACATGAAATTTTTTTCAAAACAGAAGGCGGCGCTGCCGGTCACGCAGATACGCGGCGGCGAAAAGCATCCGTTCTCCCTTCTGGACGGCTATGTGCCGCTGGGCAGCACCGAAACTCGGCTCTACCGCATGATCCGTGAGGCGGTGCCGGTGGTGGACGCCGCGATACTGAAGATCGTGAGGCTCACCGGCGGCTTCGAGGCACGCTGCACGGACAAAAAAGCGCAGGCGGAGCTCAACGAGTTCATAAAAACGGTGAACGTCGGCAGAGGTCAGGTGGGGCTTAATAACTTCCTTACCGCGTATCTCAACTCCATGATAACCTGCGGCAGCGCGGTCGGCGAGATCGTAGTGCGCGGCAACCGCGACATTGAGGCGGTGCTGTGCGGAAACGTTGCCGAGGTGCAGGTGCGCGAGGGCGAAAGCCCCCTGGATTTCGAGCTGTGCAGCACGGATGAGCGGGGCTGCGTCGTGCCGTTTAAGTATCAAAATCTGCTGCTGTTTACGCCGTTTAACCCCGAATCGGACTCCCCCTACGGCGTGTCCATGCTGCGCAGTATGCCGTTTTTGTGCGGGATACTGCTGAAGATATACCAGTCGCTCGGAGTCAATTGGGAGCGCGCGGGCAACGTCAGGTTTGCGGTCATCTATAAGCCGCAGGGCGACGTTATCGACCGCTTCTCGGCTCAGGAGCGGGCGCAGCAGATAGCCTCGGAGTGGTCGGCGGCGATGCAGAGCGGCAAAAGCGGCGCGGTGCGCGATTTCGTCGCGGTGGGCGACGTGGACATCAAGGTCATAGGCGCGGATAACCAGATACTCGACAGCGAGGTGCCGGTGCGTCAGATACTTGAGCAGCTCATAGCCCGCACGGGCATCCCGCCGTTTCTGCTCGGACTCAACTGGTCAACGACGGAGCGCATGAGCGCGCAGCAGGCGGATCTCATGACGAGCGAGCTCGGCGCCATTCGCCGCAGCGTGACGCCGGTGCTCGAAAAGATCTGCCGAATGTGGCTGAGTATGCACGGCTATGCCTGCGGTATGCACATCGAGTGGGAGAGCATTAACCTTCAGAATGCGGTGGAGGAGGCAAAGGCGCAGCTTTACATCGCGCAGAAGGAAAAAATCTATTGGGAAGAAGGAAAAAGCAAGAATGAAGATCATTAAAGACGGTTCGGCGGTGGCTTCATGCTGCACCGGCGAGGAGCTTTCGGCAATAAACGCCTTTGCCAAGTCCGAGCTTCGCGCCGAGGACGTTTACACCTTTTCGGTGCTGCTTTGCGACAACGAGGTAGACCGCGACTGCGAGCGATTTTCGGTGGCGACACTGCGCGAGCTGGGCGAGCTTTTCGTCGGCGCGACCGGCATCTGCGACCACGATTGGCGCAGCGATAATCAGGTCGCGCGAATTTACAGAACGCAGCTCGTCACCGAAAAGGGCAGGACCACGACCTGCGGCGAGGACTACGTTTACCTCAAGGGCTATGCGTATATGCTGCGCACCGAGGCAAACGCGGAGCTCATCGCGCAGATAGACGGCGGCATCAAGCGCGAAACGAGCATAGGCTGCTCGGTCGCAAAAAGCATTTGCAGCATCTGCGGCTCGGAGCTCGGACAGTGCAGCCACGTTAAGGGCACGAGCTACGGCGGCAAAACGTGCTGCGCGATACTTACGGGCGCGGTCGATGCGTACGAATGGAGCTTCGTTGCGGTACCCGCGCAGCGCAGCGCGGGCGTTATCAAGAGCTTCGTCGAGACCGAGGCGGGCAAAGGCTACGCCGCGGAATATGAAGCGCTGGAAAAATCGGCGCAGCTCGGCAGGAAGTATCTTGAGAACCTTCGCAGGGAGGTACTAAGGCTCAGCCTCGTGTGCGGCGACGGAATGCACCCCGCGCTCGAAAAGAGCGTAGGGCATATGCAGGAGGACGAGCTTTGCGAGCTCAAGGCTGCGCTCGAGCGCGCCTCGCTCAAGCTCTATCCGCCTCTTACCCAGCTTCCCGGCAAGAGCGAGGTCACCGGCTTTGCCGGCGAGGAATATATCATTTGATCTTATAGGAGGACAAAAAATGAAAGTAAGTTTTGAAGGCGTCGGAGAGCAGGTGCTCTCCTTCGGTAAGGCAGAGGGCGTAAATAAGGGCAGCCTCGTAAAAATCGGCGCAAACGCAAGCGTTTCCGCCTGCGCTGCGGGCAATAAATTCGCCGGCGTGTGCATTAACGCTGACGGCGCCTTTGCCGAGGTGCAGACCGCGGGCTACGTCGAGCTCGGCTACACCGGCACCGCGCCCGCTCTCGGCTACGCAAATCTCGTTGCCGCAAACGCGAACGCAGTCAAGGCTGACGACACCGGCCGCGAGTACCTTGTCATCAAGGTAGACACCGCCGCCGCAAGGGTCGGCTTTATCATCTGAGGAGGAATGGAAAATGGCATATAATTTTAATGAGATAAAGCTCGAAAAGGGCATGTATTCCGAGGCAGGACGCACCTTCGAGCAGACGCTTGAGGCTCTTGACCCCAACGAGAACTACAAGGGCACTCCCTACGAGGGCATGGACGCATTCCAGCGCCAGCTCAAGAGATTTGACATCAAGGTGCGCGGCGCGGGCAGCGACGTTGTCGAGAAGTTTTTCTCCACCACCGAGTCCGCCGTGCTGTTTCCCGAATACGTCTCCCGCAGCGTAAAGGCCGGCATGGAGGAGGGCAATATCCTGCCGTCGATCACCGCCACCGTCACCCGCTTTGACGGCATGGACTACCGCTCCATATATTCCGCCGCCACCGCAGACGACAAGAGCCTGCGCTATGTGGGCGAGGGTGCCGTTATCCCGCAGACCGAGATACGCGCGGCCGACCATCTCGTCAGCCTCAAAAAGCGCGGCAGAATGCTCGTCGCGTCCTATGAGGCGATCCGCTTCCAGCGTCTTGATCTGTTTTCCGTCATGCTGCGCCAGATCGGCAGCCAGATAATGCGTATGCATCTTGAGGACGCGATCGACGTCATCACTAACGGCGACGGCAACTCCAACGCTGCGGCGGCCTTCAAGGTCGGCGACAGTACGATAGGCGGCACCGCCGGCAGCCTGAGCTATGCGGAGCTGCTCAATTTCTGGAATTGCTTCGATCCCTACACCATGAACACCATGCTCGCGGCACCCGACGTCATGATGAAGATACTCAGCTGCTCGGTGTTCCAGAATCCCCTGACCGGGCTCAATTTCCAGGGCACCGGTGAGCCGGGCAATCCCCTCGGCGCAAAGCTCATTCGCTGCTCTGCGATGCCCGCGGGCACGGTCATCGGTCTTGACAAGGGCTACGCTCTTGAGATGGTAACGGCCGGCGACGTGAACGTCGAGTACGACCGTCTCATCGACCGTCAGCTCGAGCGCGCCGCCATCACCAGTATTTCCGGCTTTGCAAAGCTCTACACCGAGGCCTCCAAGGTCCTCAAGGTCTGATAAAAAAACGGGAGGCGGGGCATTAGCCCCGTCTCCGCTTCGGAGGTGTGATATGAAAAATACTGATCTGAGTATTGAAAACAGGGCGTCATGTCTGCTTGGGCGGCAGCTCGAGACACACGAGGAGGAGCTGCTGCGGCAGCTTTGCGCGGACTCGCGGGCGCAGCTCAAAACGAGGCTGCGGCGCGGTGTGAATGTTGAAGACATATCCGAGGTGTTCGAGGGCGCGTGCGCTCTTTGCGCGGCGGCGATGTTCCTTGAATTAAAGGGCGGCAGCGTGAGCGGCTTCACGGCCGGGAAGGTTTCTGTGCAGCTTGGCGGCAAGGCTCCGGAGGCTCTGCGCCGTCAAGCAATGGATATGCTCGCTGCCTACACCGACGCGGGCGGCTTTGAATTCGTGGGGGTGTCGTGATGAGTGCAGCACAGCTTGTGATCCAAAACTACGGCGAGAGCATCACCGTCGGCGGCAGCACGGGGCGCGGCTTCATCGCCTGCCTTGATCCCGACAGCGCAGTTTCTCACAAAAAGCATCTCGCACCGGGCGTCGCAAACCGCTCGAAATACAGACTCATAACCGATATGCGCAATATTCCCGAGGGCGCTGCGGTCGTTTGCGGCGGCAGGGAATACCGCGTTCTGCGCGTTGAGCCGGTGAGTATTTTCGGCGCATTTTCGCACAACGAGTGCGTTTTGTGCCTGAAAGGGGGAGCAGTAAATGCTCCGTAACATCGCAAAAGCAATCGCGCAGCATCTTTCCGATGCGGGGATAGATGCGGTCACGGCGTTTGACGGCTCGGTGCTTAACGTGAGCAGAGCCTTCGTGTGCGTTGCGGTCGAGTCCGCGCGCATAAGCTCGGCGGGGCTCGGCGGTTACATCGGGATATGCACCGAAAACGGCGAAATCAAGGAAATGTACGGCGACAGGGCGGAGCTGGTGCTCGCGCTCGACGTTTACGCGCCGACCTCGGCGTATGAAAAATGCGATGAGCTCTCGGAAAAGGCGAGGGGCGCGATCGTCACCGTGCCGTCGCTGACGGTATCTGAATTTACGGCGGCGGGCGCATGCTATGACGAGGCAAGCTCCATGCTTCACGCCCGCTGCACCGCAAAATGCTCGGCGTATATCGTGCGTAGAAAATGCGGCAGGGAGCTTGCCGGTTATGAATTGGAGGGCTGCGAATGACTATGCTCAAAGCTGCGCCCTGTGAGTCCGCGCCCGTCAGACTCAACGGCGTGCCGTTATCGGCGGTGGTGGGTGTGAGCGAATACGAAAGGCGATCGGAAAAACCCGTCACGGGCTTCGGCGACTCGCAGCCGTCGGTGACGGTCGTGTTTAACGTAAGCTATGTTATCGAGCTTGAGCGCGTATGTCCCGTTTCCGACGGCGCGCAGCTCAAATTTGACGGTACCTTTACCCTGCAAACGGGTGCATGGCTATATTCCGGCTGCCGCTGCACCGAGCTCGGCAGCGTCAAAAAGCCCGACGGCACGGAAATCCAGAGAATAAAAATAACAGCCATCGGCAGACGGGAGGCGCAGAATGGATAAGGAAAACGAGCTTTTTGAACTGCGCTCATACGTTGCCGACTCCGACGGCGCAAATTTTGACAGCAGCCGCCTTTTCGTCGTGCATCGGCGCGATATGTCCTTTGTTTCGGAGTACTTTCGCCGCGATTCGCGCAGATACGACAACGGCTTTGAGATATTTTAGGAGGTAATGCAATGCTTGCACCAATGCAGTACAGAAGCTTCGTGTGGCCTAATAACCCCTCGACGTTTGAGATAGAATACCGCCGCACCATGCACAGCTACAAGCTGCCGTTTTCGGGTTACGTCGTGCAAAATCTCGGACTTCAGAACAAGATAATCCGCGGTGAGGGCGAGTTCGTCGGACCCGATGCGTATGACACGTTCCGCCGCCTTGCCGAGCTTTTTGAGGAAAACAAGGGCGGCAGACTCGTCCACCCCATATGGCCGGAAATGTATGCCTATTTTGCAAAGCTCAGTCTGCGGCAGGAGCCGAAGGAGGACTATATAAGCTACAGCTTTGAATTTTGGGAGTATAAGGGCAGCAAATTTGAGGACTTCGCGGATGAAATGGACAAAACCGATTACAGCAGCTTGGGAGATCTCGCTCTCGGCGCACGCTATTACACCGTTGCAAAGGATGGCGTGACGCTGCGCACGATCTCCGCGGAAAAATCCGTTCCGCTTTCCGTGCTTGAGGAACTAAACCCCACGATAACGGATCCGGACGAGGAGCTGCGCATCGGGCGACTTTTGAGGGTGAGGTGAGCGCGTGAGGGGGTATATCATAGATAATTCCGGCACCGAGACCGAGCTTCCCGAATTTCTCTCATGGGACGTCTGCCACGGCGTCGGCGAGCCCTGCGATTGGTTTGAGATAAGCTTTATTTACTATGCTGCCCAGCTTCCCATGCTTCGCTCCGGTTGCCGCTTTCGCGCGAAAAAGCGCAACTTCCCGGTGTTCACGGGCGTAATAGACGAGTATTCCGTAAGCATCGACAAAAACGGCTGCGTCGTGACTCTGTCGGGGCGCGGGCTCGCGGCGCTTCTTTTGGACAACGAGCTTCCCGCGCAGGACTGCGGCACTCTCGGCAGCAACGAAATGGTAAGCAGGTTCATAACGCCGTATGGGATAGAGAGCGTCAAAGCCGGCGCGGCTGTGTCGGTCGGCGGCTTCAGCGTCCGCACGGGCGAGAGTGCATGGAGCGCGGTGAGGAGATACTGCCGCTACGCATGGAACACAGTCCCGTATTTTACCACCGACGGCAAGCTCGTGCTCAACGGCGCCGCAGGGCTTGAGATCGCGGTCGATGCCTCAAAAGACGCGGCGAGCATCGCGCTTACGGATGAGCGCTATGGCATAATATCAGACATCACCGTCCGAAACCGCGTCACCGGCACGAGCTACACGAAGAACAACGACGCGTTTCTTGCCCGCGGCGGAAAGAGCCACCGCGAGATGACGGTGCCGAAAAATGCGGGCGCGGACGCTGCGCGATATAACGCCGACTATCAGATAGCCGAGTCGCAGCGCGGGAAAAAGTACATTAAAATGACGCTGACTCAGCAATTTGCCTGCTTTCCTGCGGATATTATTCAGCTCACGGCAGAAAAGCTCGGCGTGAGCGGGACGTTTTCCGTCATATCGAGCCACTGCTGGGCGGACTCGCTGAGTGCAGGCACGATAGTAACACTGGAGGTGTGAAAATGTGGCTTTCCGAAATTAAGCGCAGGGGTGAGAGCAGCGGTACACTGCCGGAGATACGCTTCACTCCCGAGGGAGATATTGATCTCGAGACCGCCGCCGCGCGCATTTGCATCAAAAACGGCGGGCAGATAGTCATCGAGGGCGCCGTGACCATAAACGGTGAGAGTATTTAGAAAATAAAAAACGAGCGTACCCGATCGGGTACGCTCGTTTTGTTAAATTGGTTCAGTTATCAGACAACGCCCTGTGCGAGCATTGCGTCTGCAACCTTCAGGAAGCCTGCGACGTTTGCGCCGAGCATCATGTCGCCGGGGTGACCGCACTCGATAGAGGCATGCAGGCAAGCCTGGAAGATGTTCTTCATGATGCCCTTGAGCTTCTCGTCGACCTCGTCAAAGCTCCAGCTCAGACGCATGGAGTTCTGGCTCATCTCAAGACCGGAGGTGGCAACGCCGCCTGCATTGGAGGCCTTGCCCGGAGTGTACAGCAGTCCTGCCTCCTGGACAGCCGCGATGGCTTCCGGAGTCAGAGGCATGTTTGCGCCCTCGAACACTGCGAATGCACCGTTTGCGATGAGAGCCTTTGCGCCTTCCTCGTCCATCTCGTTCTGAGATGCGCAAGGCATAGCGATGTCGCACTTTACGTTCCAGATGTTCTTGCAGCCCTCAACATACTCGGAGCCGGGAACCTCGTCAGCGTAAACGCTGATGCGAGCGCGGCGCTTCTGCTTGATGTCGAAGAGAACGTCGAGGTTAATGCCGTTGGGATCATAGATGTAGCCCTTGGAGTCGCTCATTGCGATGACCTTGCCGCCGAGCTCCATGCACTTCTGTGCGCAGTACTGAGCAACATTGCCGGAACCGGAAACGATGACGTCCTGACCCTCGAAGGACTTGCCGTTATACTTGAGGACCTCGTCGGAGAAGTAGCAGATACCGAAGCCGGTAGCCTGAGTACGTGCAAGAGAGCCGCCGTAGGTCAGACCCTTACCGGTGATGACGCCGCCCTCGAAGCGATCGACGATCTTCTTGTACTGGCCGTACATATAGCCGACCTCGCGTGCGCCGACGCCGATGTCGCCTGCGGGAGTGTCGGTGAACTGACCGATGTGACGGTACAGCTCGGTCATGAAGCTCTGGCAGAAGCGCATGATCTCGCCGTCGGACTTGCCCTTCGGGTCAAAGTCTGCGCCGCCCTTGCCGCCGCCCATGGGGAGGGTGGTCAGGGAGTTCTTGAGGATCTGCTCGAAGCCGAGGAACTTGATAACGGAGAGGTTAACAGAGGGGTGGAAGCGAAGACCGCCCTTGTAAGGTCCGATAGCGGAGTTGAACTGTACGCGGTAGCCGCGGTTTACGTGAGTGACGCCGTTGTCATCGACCCAGGGAACGCGGAACATAATCATACGCTCGGGCTCGACGAAACGCTCGATGAGGCCGGCCTTTTCCCACTCGGGGTGCTTGTCAACGACGAGCTGGAGGCTCTCAAAAACTTCGCGGACCGCCTGCAGGAACTCGGGCTGGTCGGGATCGCGCTTTTCGACGTCTGCATACACACGGTTAAGATATTCGTTTGTGATCATTGCTTTTTCTCTCCTATTAAAATATTAGTTACTAATACACCGTGGGGATAGTACCTATCCCATCACCAAAATTCTATTACTTGCAGTCAAAAGTTACAATTGTGAGATGTTATAAAACTTTGGGGGTAAAAACCGTCATATTGCACCAATACACAAGCGGTTTTCGGCAAAATAAACTAATGTCAGGGGGAAATTGAGCATACATAGAGACAATTTTCATCTTTGCCAGAGATTAAACGGACTCCGTTTATTATCTGACGATGTAATTTCAGCTTGACATATTATGCAAAAGCGTGTATTATCTCAAACAGATAACGCAAGCGCATAAAATGTCTTGATTGGAGATGCACGTTATGATAATGCAGCCGGGTCCCGCGCGCTGTGACGAGTGCCGCGAGCCGTTTGAGGAGGACGAGGATATGTATTTGTGGGAGAGAGAATTTGTCTGCGAAAGTTGTTTTGAAGCGCTTTTTGACGGGCTGAGCCTGCGCGAAAAGGCGGAGCTTGCCGGCTGCGTGATAATAAAAAACCGGCGTCCAAGCAGGACGCCGGTGAACGATTATTAAACGATGACGAAAAACTTCAGCAGGAACAGGAGGGAGAGCACGTAGGTCAGCACGGAGACCTCCTTGGCCTTGCCGGTAAATGCGGCAACGACGGAGTAGGAGATGAGCGCCATGCCGATGCCGTGACCGATAGAGCCGGTGATGGGCATGAAGATGAGCATGAGCGCGACGGGGATGACCTGAAGGATGTCGTCCCAATCGACGTTCTTGAGACCGCTGAGCATGAGGATGCCGACGTAGATAAGCGCGGCGCTCGTTGCGGGAGCGGGAATGAGAGCCGCGATGGGGGCGATGAACATACACAGCAGGAACATCACGGCGGTGGTCAGCGCGGTAAGACCGGTGCGGCCGCCCGCCTCGACGCCGGAGCCGGACTCGATGAAGGTGGTGACGGTGGAGGTGCCGGTGCAGGCGCCTGCAACGGTGCCGACGGCGTCTGCCATGAGAGCCTGCTTCATATTGGGCATCTTGCCGTCCTTGTCGAGCATATTCGCGCGTGCCGCGGTGCCGACGAGGGTTCCGATGGTGTCGAACATATCGATCATGCAGAAGGTGATGATAAGTGCGACGGCGGTGAACCAGCCGATGCTGATGAAGGTCTTGAAGTCGAACTTAAGGAAGGTGGTGTCGAGCATATCGCCGAGCGGGGGCACGAAGGATGCAGTTGCAAGCGACTCGAACGGGTTGGTATCAAGGAAGATGAAGCTGCCGCCCCAGTAGACGATGCAGGAGATGAGCATACCGAGAATGACGGATGCCTTGACCTTGCGGTGGTTGAGGATGACGATCGCAAACACGCCGATGAGCATGGTCACGACGTAGAGCACGAGCTGCGGATAAGCGCTGCCGACGGTGTCGCGTGCGACCGACGGGGTCAGGCTGCCGAAGAAGGTGGACAGAACGAAGAACGGACCGCCCTTTTCGCTGTAAATGCCCGCGTTGGAGCCGAACCCGACGTTCAGGAGCATCAGGCCGATCGCGGGAGTGATGCCGATGCGGATGCCGAATGGGATAGCCTCGACTATCTTCTCGCGGATCGAGAACATGGTGAGCACGACGAAGAAAATGCCCTCGACGAGAATGATGCACATTGCCGCAGGGAATGCCTCCTCGTAGCTTATGCCGGTGAAGGCTGCGATGTTTGCGACGACGACGGCAAAAAAGCTGTTAAGACCCATGCCGGGCGCCATTGCGAAGGGCTTGTTTGCGGCGAAGGCCATAACGAGCATGCCGATCGCCGAGGCGATGCAGGTCGCCATGAAAACGCCGTTCCACAGGGGCGTGCCGACTGCAAAGCCCGTGAGGAGGTTGGGGTTGAGCGCGATGATGTACGCCATTGTCATGAAGGTGGTAAGACCGGCGACTATCTCCGTGCGCACGGTGGTACCGTTTTCCTTCAGCTTGAAAATCTTCTCCATTTCATTACTCCTTTAGGAAAATTAAAAACAACAGTCAAAATAATATCCGCGAACGGACGAAAAGTCAATTCGCGGATAGCCAGAAAAAACGATGTCGAAGCTGTGCCGATTTGTGCATTAAAGCCCCAGCAGCCGCAGCGTGCGCGTGTCGCGCCTGCCGCCGTAGAATTTGTCGAGCACCTCGGCGAATACGGGGTCGTCACTGACAAGCTCAAAAAGCGTCATGCATGAGCACAGCTTGAGATCGTCGGGATAGCCCATGACGGAGGTGGGGTCGGAGCAGGGAAGCTGCGTGAGCGCGCGGGAGATCTCAAGGAGCCTTGCGCCGAGCACGGGGTGGGAAATATACGCCTTCGCCTCGTTTAAATTGCGTATGGCGTAAAACTGCGCGGTTGAGCTGAAGCCGAGCCCCGCTATCTGCGGAAAAACATACCACATCCAGTGGCTGCGCTTCCTGCCGGCGCGTATCTCGCGCAGTGCGTCGTCGTAGGAATGAGCCTGAGCCGAGAGAAAGCGGTCGAGTGAATTATCCATGCCGTACCTCCTGTTTTTTCTTAAGCTTAGCATGAAGCCGAGCGGATTACAAGAAAAAGAGGTAATAGTGAAGAGGTGATAGTGAAAAAGTAAAAAAACCTCCGCACTTTCATGCGAAGGTTTTTGGTGGGGGATGGTGGATTCGAACCACCGAAGGCATTGCCAGCAGATTTACAGTCTGTCCCCTTTGGCCACTCGGGAAATCCCCCATATATATTTTGCTTGTCGGTGGAGCTGGTGGACGGACTCGAACCCCCGACCTGCTGATTACAAATCAGCTGCTCTACCAACTGAGCTACACCAGCACGATACCGGCTCAGATATAATAACAAACCCCGCGCGGTTTGTCAACAAGAATTTTAATTATTTTATGCTTTGTGAAAATCGGGAGGAAAACGATGAAGCTGATCGAACTTTCGGGAGAGTATTATGAGAGCGCACAGAAGTGCAAAAAGCGCATTTCGGAGCTCAACGAGAGGCTCGAAAACGAGCCAATGTGCGAAATTGACAGGATGCGTATGCGCCGCAGGGTGTGCATATTGACGGGCATGATGCGCGACGCAATGGCGATCTCGCGCTACCTTGAAAACTACTACGGAGATGATGTATATGCAGGAAAAGAAGCTTAATATGTTCGCAAAGCAGGAGGAATACATGGCGCTCAGGCAGTACATAAGGCTCGTGTCCGAGTGCAGCGGGGGCGCTGCCGCTGCGCTCAGGAGCGCGATAAACTCGGAGCTCACGAGGCGCCAGAGACAGCTCATAACGATGTACTATCTCGAGCAGATGCCCATGCAGGACATTGCCGACGAGCTCGGGCTTCACATATCCAGCGTCAGCCGCACCCTCAAGCGCGGCCGCGAGCGCCTCAAGAGCAGCCTGCGCTATGGCGGAAGAACGCTGCTTTCATCGTTAGAAGAATGTTAACTTTACACCTCGCCCGAGCCGTGGTAAAATGGCAGCATGAAAAAGACAAAGAGAAAAATCAAGTACAGCCGCGGGCTGAGCCCCGCAATGCTTTTAGCCTTCATCGTAGTGCTGGCTCTGCTGGCGGTGCTCGCCGTGCGCTTTGCGCAGCGCCATAACACGGCGGCAGACGAGCACGATGGCATGGTGCAGGTGTATAACGGTGAGCGCTATGTGTGGATAGTCCCGCAGGACGGCGTTGAGAGAAACGAGCTTACAAAGGAAGATTTCAAAACCGACGAGAGCGGAGCCGTCACCTATGTCGGCAGCAAATACAAGGCAAGCCGCGGCGTGGACGTGTCATCGTATCAGGGCGATATCGACTGGCAGCAGGTCAGCGACAGCGGAGTGAGCTTTGCGATAATCCGCGCAGGAGGCACCTATTACGGCAGCGGCGAGCTGTACGAGGACGATAATCTGCTAAAGAATATTGACGGCGCAAGGGCGGCGGGACTGCGAGTTGGAGTGTATTTCTTCTCGCAGGCGATAGACGAAACAGAGGCGCGCCGCGAGGCAAGCTATGTGGTGACGTTGCTTGAAGGCAGGAAGCTCGACATGCCGGTGTTTTTCGATTGGGAGCGCATAGGAAACGACACGGCCCGCACGGACGAGGTCGAAAACGAAACGCTCACAAGCTGCGCTGTGGCGTTCTGCGAGCAGGTCGAGGCATCGGGCTACAAGGCGGGAGTTTACGTGTATAACGACACCGGCTACTACGGCTATGACCTTGCGCGGCTTCAGAATTATATGCTCTGGGGCGTCGGCATAGGCAGCTACCCGTATTTTTACTATGCCCACGACGTCTGGCAGTACAGCTATTCGGGCAGGGTGCCGGGCATTAACGCCGACTGCGACCTTGATATGCTGTTTGAGGAAAAGTAAATACTCCCCACAGGGAAGCAAAAAAATCGGAGTCACGCAGACTCCGATTTTTTATGCCGGCGGTAAGTAAAAAGAAACAGCCCCTTCGTCCGTCTTTGGCAATAATGCCCTGAGCGATACGTCCGAAACCGCAGCAAGGGTGGCTGTTGATAATACTGTATCACAGCAGACTGAGAAGGTCAACCTCCGTAACGAACAAACATTGACTGCGGCGGAGGTCGAGGCAACTGCTCAACATGTGCGTGAGCGATATTTGACGCGCTGGCAAGGCATTTGCAGGAGGCGGCAAATGGATAATATAACTGCTTCGTTCGCTGACGAACTGCACGATGTCGTAAAAATTGCGTAAAACCGACGCTAAAAGGCCTTGATTTTGCGGATATAATCCGCGTGATGCGTAAAAAATCTGCACAGAAAAAGCACGCAAACCCTTGAAAAACAAAGAAAAACCTGTAGTCGTTTAAACTACAGGCTTTTCTTTTTTGGCACGCCGCAAGGGATTCGAACCCCTGACCTTCTGGTCCGTAGCCAGACGCTCTATCCAGCTGAGCTAGCGGCGCTTATCGCTTAGCGCTTTAGTATATTAGCACAGCCAGAAGAGAAATGCAAGCCCTTTTTAATTATTTTCGGACAAAATCGTTAAAAATAATTACATGCCTATCGAGCTTGACACTGCATCGACCACTTCGCCCATGGTTTTGAGCGTTTTACCGACCACGTTTTTGGGCGAACGCTTGTTGCCGGAGCCCGACATTGCCATGCCGGCAAGTGAGCCGACCGTCACGCCTACGCCCATGCCTACGAGAAACTTTGATTTTTTCATTGTTTACACCTCCGCAATATATTATGGCCATAATTCTTTGCTACACCGCTGCAATTTGTGCTATACTACGCTTATAAATCCAGTACTGGAGCCGCGACTCCATGAGAGGAGATTTTTTAATGACAGTGAAAATACTTGCCGTCGGCGACGTTTGCGGCGAGCCGGGGCTTGATTACCTCACAAAAAACCTGCGCAGACTGCGTAAGGAGCTTGATATTTCCTTCGCCGTCGTCAACGGCGAAAACGCCAACGTCGTCGGCATAACTCCGCGCCAGGCGGACGCGATACTGCACGCGGGAGCGGACGTCATAACGCTCGGAAACCACACCTGGACGCGCACGGAGCTCAGACCGTATCTTGACGAAAGACGCAAGATCCTGCGCCCTGCCAACTGCGCGCCGCAGTGCCCGGGACGGGGCATAGACGTTTACAAGACGAGCTTCGGCGACGTGTGCGTTATGAATCTTATGGGGCATTTTACGCTCGATACGAATACGGATAACCCCTTTGTCATCGCGGACGGCTATATGCAGGAGATACGCGAGAAGATAATTCTTGTCGATTTCCACGCCGAGGGCACGAGCGAAAAGCGCGCGATGGGCTTCTTGCTTGACGGCAAGGCGAGCGCCGTGTGGGGCACGCACACTCATGTGCAGACCTCCGACGCCTGCGTCCTGCCAAACGGCACGGGCTATATAACAGACCTCGGCATGACGGGCGCGGTGAACTCCGTGATCGGCATCGAGCCGGAGCAGTCGATAGGCAAATTTTTCGGCGATCCTCCGCGCCGCTACGACTCTGCCAAGGGACCGGCAAAGCTCGAGGGCTGCGTTTTTGAGATAGACGCCGAAACGGGAAAATGCATAAGTGCGGAAGGGGTCAGATTTACATGAATGAGATAAAACTGCTGCACGCTGCCGACCTGCATCTCGATTCGCCCTTTGAGGGACTCGGAGGCGAAAAGGCGATGCGGCGCAGAGCCGAGCAGAGGCAGCTTCTCTACGGCATCGCGCAGCTTGCCGAGCGTGAGAGCGCGGACATGATTTTGCTTGCGGGCGATCTGCTCGATTCCGACACCGCCTATGCCGAGACCGCCGAGGACATTGCAAAGGCGTTCGGCAGCCTCGGGATACCGGTGTTCATTTCACCGGGCAACCACGATTTTTATTCCGAAAGATCGCCGTATGCGCGCGTGGAATTTCCGGAGAATATACATATATTTAAAAAGCCCGTGCCCGAGTGCGTGGAGCTTCCCGAGCTCGGCGCAAGAGTCTGGGGTGCGGCGTTCACGGATAAGTACAGCGGTGCGATGCTGCGCGGCTTTTCGGCTGCCAAGGTACCGGGCGTCAAGGATATAATGTGCATCCACGGCGAACTGAACGAGGCGTCAAGCTATGACCCCATAACGGAAAGCGACATTGCCGCCTCCGGCATGGACTACGTCGCTCTTGGGCATATCCACAGCGGCAGCGGGCTCAGACGCGCCGGCGGCTGCTGTTACGCATGGCCCGGCTGCCCCGAGGGACGCGGCTTCGACGAAACGGGCGATAAGCAGGTGTATATAGTCACTCTCGGCGAGGGCTGCGATATTAAAAGCGTGTCCATCGCGCAGCGCCGTTATGAGATAGCTCAGGTGCAGCTCAGCGGGGGAGACGTGCTCGGCGACATTGAGAAAGCCCTTCCGCAGAGTACGGAAAACGACGTTTACCGCATCATTCTGCGCGGCGAGTCCGAGCGCTCGCCCGATGTCGATGCCCTGCTTCGTGCGCTTGAGGGCAGATTTTTTGCACTCCAGCTTCGTGACGAGACCGTTTTGCGGCGCGATGTTTGGGCGCTTGCGGGCGATGACAGCCTGCGCGGGCGATTTATCATGCGCCTGAAGCAGGAGTATGACGCGGCAAAGACCGATGCGGAGCGGGAGAGGATAAGCCAAGCGGTGCGCTGGGGGCTTGCTGCGCTTGATAACCGCGAGGAGGTGGTGCGCCATGGTAATTAACAAGCTTGAGGCGACCTTCGGAAAGCTCGACGGCGATAATCTCGAGCTGCACGAGGGGCTCAATATCATAGCCGCGCCGAACGAGAGCGGAAAGAGCACCTGGTGCGCGTTTATCCGTGCGATGCTCTACGGCGTTGACAGCTCCGAGCGGCAAAAGGCGGGGTATCTGCCCGATAAGCTGCGCTATGCGCCGTGGTCGGGCGCTGCGATGCGCGGCAGCATGGAGCTAAGCTGCGGCGAGCGCGAAATAACGCTCATACGCACGACGAAGGCGGCAAATGCCCCGATGCGCGAGTTTTCCGCTGTTTATACGGGAACGAACGAGCCCATTGAGGGCCTGAACGGAGTCTCTGCGGGGCAGATGCTCACGGGAGTCGAGCGCGAGGTGTTTCGCCGCAGCGCCTTTATCGAGCAGGGCAAGCTCGCCGTCACGCCGAGTGCCGAGCTTGAAAAGCGCATCGGCGCCATCGTATCGACCGGCGAGGAGGACTGCTCGTACACGGAGGCCGACGCAAGACTGCGCCAGTGGCAGCGCTCGCGCCGCTTTAACCAGCGCGGCCGCCTGCCCGAGATAGAGGACGAAATTAACCGCAAAAACCGCGTTCTCACCGAACAGGGCAGCACTGCGGCAAAGCGCGATGAAATGCTCCGCGAGCTCGATGACGCAAAGAAGGAATGCGCAAGGCTCGAGGAGGAGATGACCGAGAGCCGCAAAAACGTGCGCAAGGGCGTGCTGAGCGGGCTGATGAACGTCAGAGGTGAGGTGAGCGCGGCAAGCGAGAAGCACGAGCGTGCGCTCAAGCGCCTTGCCGAGTGTCAGGCGGCGTTTAACGCGAGCGTCCTCGGCGGCGAGGATTGCAAAAACCCCGAGGCGCAGCTTCGCGCCGACATGGGACAATCGCTTGAGCTCAAGGAGCGTGCATCGAAAAACGTGTCGCCCGCGGCGGCGCTTGCGGTCGCGGCGCTTGCGGTGATCCTTGCGGTGCTGGGCATAGCTTTCTCGGAATACGCGGTGTACGCATTCTGCGCGGCAGGTATTGCACTCATAGTCGGAGTGCTGCTGTTCGTCAGCCTTTCTAAAATAAAGGCGTCGATCTACGATGCCGCAAAGCAGCGGAAAAAGCTGCTTCAGAAATATCACGCGGACGATGAGAGCGGCATGGCGGCCTGCCTTGACGAATATATCAGGCTGCGCGACGAGCTGCAAAGCGCGCGCGAGCTTGAGCGCAGAGCCGCCGACGAGTTTGCCGCGATGCGCAGAAAGCAGGAGCAGGCTGAAAGCCGCTCGATAAGCGAGCTCGATTTTGCCGGCGGCGACAGTCACGCCGCAAAGCTCGGACGCGAGCTTGCCGAGGCAAAGTCAAAATGCGCCGAGCTCAGCTCCGCGATAGCCGAGCAAAACGGCTTTTTGGCGGCAATGGGCGACCCGATGGTGCTTGCAAGCGAGATAAGCCGCCTTCAGGACGAGCACGAGGAGCTTAGCAATGAGTACGACGCGATAAGCCTTGCCGTTCAGACGCTCAAGGCCGCCGATGCGGATATACAAAGCCGCTTCTCGCCCGAGCTCGGCAAGCTCGCGGCGCAGTATATGAGCAGAATGACTGACGGCAAGTACGCCGCCGTGACGCTCGGCAGAGATTTTTCCGCCGCGGTGCGCGAGAATGGCAACAGTGTGCCCAGACCCGCGGAATACCTCAGCGCAGGCACCCTCGATCTTATGTACCTTGCCGTGCGCCTTGCGGTGTGCCGTCTTGCGCTGCCGGAGGGCTCAAGCTGCCCGCTCGTGCTTGACGATGCGCTCGTAAATCTCGACCCCGAGCGCAAAAGGCAGGCGCTCTCGCTTCTTGAGGACATTTCCCGCGAGCGTCAGGTCATACTGTTTACCTGCAAATAAGAAAGCATCAAAAATCTCGGTAATACTTCGTGTATTACCGAGATTTTTTCATATAGCTTTTGCCGTGGGCTCTGTATAGATACACCGCCATGAAAACGGTCACGGCCTCCGCCATGGGCATTGTCAGCCATATGCCCGAAACGCCGATGAGCTTGGGCAGGATGAGGATAAAGACCACAACGAGGATTAGCGAGCGCATGGAGGAAATGAGCGCGGAGATAAAGCCGTTGCCGAGCGCCGTGAAGTAGCCGGAGAGAAATACGTTCACGCCGATGAACAGAAACACGGGGCTGAAGAGCTTAAGCCCCTCCCATGTGAGGTCAAAAACGTGACCGTCGGGGACGAAAAGGTGGATTGTCTGTCTGCCGCAGAGTATCGACACCGCCACGATGAGCACGGAGCTTACTGCGATCGTTATAAAGCTGTAGCGGGTCGTTTCGCGTATTTTTTCGTGATCTCCCGAGCCTGCGTTAAAGCTGACGATGGGCGCGGCGGCAACTGCGATGCCCATGTAAAAGGAGATGAAGAAGTAGTAGATATACATGATGATAGTCACCGCTGCAACTCCGTCTTCTCCGAAGTAATTGAATATGATGATGTTAAACAAAAACGTGGTGATGCCCGTTGACATTTCCGTGAGCATTTCGCTGCTGCCGTTCGTGCAGGACTTAATGAGTACCGCCATATTCGCCTTGGGACGGCAGAATCTTATGTGCCCGAATTTGAGAAAGTAGACAAGCCCTATGAGCATACTGACGCTTATCGACAGCGTCGTTCCCCACGCCGCGCCGTAGGTTCCCATGTCGAGGACGGTGACGAAGATATAGTCAAACACGACGTTGAGAACGAGCCCCGTCATGGACATTATCATGCCGACCTTGGGCCGTCCGTCCGTCCTGACGAGATACTCGAAAAAGAGCTTGAAGGACATGGGTATGCTGCCCAAGAATATGACGAAGGCGTAGGGCAGAACGTGGGGCAGAAGGCGCTCGCTGCTTCCGAGGAAAATGCAGACGGGCTTTAAAAATATAATTCCGCCGAGGGTGAAGAATATCGAAAGACCGAGCAGCACGAGGCATATAAACGAAAAGATCTCGTTTGCCTCGCGTTCACGCTTTGCGCCGAGCCTTTCGCCGATGATGGCGCCCGCGCCCGTTGCCAGCATGACCGAGGTGCCGAAGATGACGCAGGTTATCGGGATGACGATGTTTATGCCCGCCAGAGCGTCCGAGCCCGCGTAATGCGATACGAAAAGTCCGTCGATGGTGGTGTAAAACGACAAAAATATCATTGTCAGTACCGAGGGCGACAGATATTTTAAAAACTGCGGATAGCTGATTTTTTCTTCAAAATACTTCATTTACGATCTCCTGCTTGCTAATTATCTGAACGGACTATATAATAAAGGATATAGTAACTATAATGTCAAGAGGAGATTTTGGCGTGAAGGATATGTTTTCCGTGGGCGAGCTTGCAGGCTATCAGAACATCTCGAAGCAGACCCTGATTTTTTACGACAAGATAGGCTTATTTAAGCCCGCTTACGTTGACCCGAATAATAATTACAGGTATTACACCGCGAAGCAGATAGATTATCTGGACACTATTTTAATAATGAAGGAAATGGGCTTTTCTCTCGCAGAAATCCAGGAGCACATGAAAAGCTATACGATAGAAACCTCGCTTATAGCGCTGCGAAAACAGCTTAGCGTGCTTGAGCATCAGATAAAGCGGCTTGAGCTTATTAAAAACCGCCTTGCCCACCGCTGTGCGCAGATGGAAAGCGTCAAGGAGTTTAACGAGCGAAATCAGGTCGTCACGGTAAAGCAGGCGGAGCAGAGGTATCTTTTGTGCGCCGATGTCGAGCCGCCGCGCTCGGCCCGTGAGATAAGCATTGCAACGAAAAAATGCTTCTCGCAGGCGATGCGGGACGAGCTGCCGATCTTCTTTCAAACCGGTGTCATAGTTCCGTATGAGAATATTCTCCAAGGCAGATACACCGAGGCAAGTACCGCCTTTCTGCCCATCGGGGAAACGGCCGAGGCGGAGAACATAAGGCTCATTCCGCAGGGGAAAACGGCCTGTATCTACCACTGCGGCGACTATTGGTCGGTTGAGTCGTCGTATAGAAAGCTGTTGAAATTCTGCGCTGACAACGGGTATGAGATCATCTCCGATGCGCATGAATTCTGCATAAACGACTATATTTCATCGGGCGACGAGACCGAGTATATAACGGAGATATTTTTCTATATTCGCTGAAAGGGAAGCGCGGCAGCGGACTGATGTTGAAAAACCCGCCGTGCCGTGGTATTATGAAAAACATGGAACAGATAAAGAAAAACGACATATTCGAGGCCCGCATCGAGGGCTATAATTCCGAGGGCAGCGGCGTTGCGCGCATCCTCGGCAGGGCGGTATTCGTGCCGCGCACCATCGCGGGCGAGGCGTGGCGCATCGTCATCGTGAAGGTCACGTCCTCCGCCGTATATGGGCGCGCGCTCGAGCCTGTAGAGCTTTCCGACGAGCGCCGCGAGCCGAAGTGCGGGAGCTATCTTCGCTGCGGCGGGTGCAGCCTGTGGCACATGAGCTATGACGAGGAGCTGCGCTTCAAGCTCGGCAGGGTGAACGACGCGCTGCGCCACATCGCGCATCAGAGCGTGCAGGCGGATAAAATAACCGGCAGCGACAGTGCCGAGCGCTACCGCAACAAGGGCATTTATGCCGTGCGCGAGCTCGACGGCCGTGCGGTCAAGGGCTTTTTTGCGCCGCGCAGCCATGAGATAGTGCCGGTGCGCACCTGCCTTATCCAAAGCGACATTGCCGATAAGGCGGCCGAGGCGGTCGTGAGCTTCATGAACGAAAACGGCATCCGCGCCTATGACGAAAAAACGCGCCGCGGTCTCGTGCGCCACGTCTATGTGCGCCGCGCCGTCAAGACCGACGACGCCGTCGCGGTCATCGTCGCGTCCGGCGGCTTCGGAGCAAAGAGCGCGGCTCTGGTCGAGTACCTGCGCCGCCGCTGTCCGGAGCTGAGCGGCATCGTTTTGAACGTGAATAAGACCACGGGCAACACCGTGCTCGCCGGGGATTTTAACACGCTGTGGGGACGCGAGTGCATAACCGACAGTCTTGCCGGCATAAGCTATGAGCTTGCACCGCAGGCGTTTTATCAGATAAACCCGCCGCAGGCTGAGCGGCTTTATGCCAAGGCGCTTGAGTACGCCGCACCCTCCGCGGACGGCACGGTGCTCGATATGTATTGCGGAGCGGGCACGATAAGCCTGTTCCTTGCAAGGTCTGCCCACAGCGTCATAGGCGCGGAGATAGTACCCGAGGCGGTCGAGAATGCGCGTGCAAACGCAAGGCGAAACGGCATCGAAAACGCGCGGTTTATCTGCGCCGACGCATCGGAGGCGGCCGAGCGCTTTCTCGCCGAGGGCATACGCCCCGAGACCGTCGTGGTAGATCCGCCGCGCAAGGGCATGGACGAGGCCGCCGTGCGCGCGCTGTGCGGTATGGCGCCCGACAGGATAGTGTATGTCTCCTGCAATCCCGCGACCCTCGCGCGCGATATTCTGGTCTTTTCCGACTGCGGCTACGCCCTCCGCCGCGCCGAAGCCTTCGACCTCTTCCCCCGCACAAGCCATGTTGAGACGGTGGCGCTGATGATGCGGGAAACGAAATGCTGACGATCAACTTAACGCAGCGATTTGACTTGGTGATATGGACGCACCATGTAAAATGATACTCTTTCTGATTTTGCTGTTATAGGAGAAAAAATGATTAGATTGCAATGCGAAGCCTGCGGCGCTTCGGAGCTCAAAAAAAGCGGAAATCTGTATATCTGTGAGTTTTGCGGAAGCAGATATTTTATAGACAGTCAAGGCGGGGAAGAAAGCTCTGTGTTGACCGAAGCAAGGGTAATAGCGTTATTGGAGGAAGCAAACAGGCTTCACGAAAATAAGCAATATACCGCCGAGCTCAAGGTCCTGGTCGAAGCCCTTGCCTTAGACGAAAACAATTCCATAATCATGGTCCATCTCGGAAGGTGCTGCCGAACCTTAAACAATCCGGATAAGGCGCTGGAGTTTTATAACAAAGCGATAGAGCTGAATCCTTATGAGGGCACGGCATATACGAATATGGGCACTATCTATTTGCTGAGGTGCGAATATGAAAACGCAAAGCAATGCTATGATAAAGGCTTGCCGCTGATCGATAAGTGCGAATTTGATTATTGGCTGGCACAGGCAAATTATGCGGTTGCTATCGCTAAATTGGGCGACCCCGAAAGAGCCGAAAGGATGATAAGCGAAGCCGAGGCAAGAGGCTATTCAAATGGCGACGTAATAAGAAAAATGGCAGGAATTAAGAAAAAGACATTCTTCTCTCGCTTGTTTGGCTGATTATAGAATGCAAGCAGCACGGCGACGGTGCAAAGTGCAGCATAAACGCGCTCCTTTCGAATATCCGCAGCTTCATAAACGGCTGATAAAAAATGCACCGACTGTGCGAAACACAGTCGGTGCATTTTGCTATTCACTTTTCAGCCCGCAGCTCTCCGGCAATCGCACCGCCGAGAATCAGCACCGCGCCGAGCATCTGTACGCCGCCGAGCTTTTCGCCGAGAAACAGCGCCGAAACTATGAGCGCCGTGAGCGGCTCGAGATAGCTCACAAGTGCCGATGTATGCGCGGGGAGCGCCTGAAGCGAGGAAAAATACAGATAATACGCAAGCCCCGTGTTCACAAATCCTATGATGAGCACATAGGGGAGGTCGGTGGCTTTGGGAATGACAGGGAGCGGAATATCACTCACGAGAAGGTAGACCACTATGACGAGAAACGCGATGAAAAGCTCATAGGCGGCGCTGTTTAGACCCGACATATGCCTGACATTTTTCGTTGCGATGATGAGGACCGAGTACAACAGACCCGCACCTGCTCCGAGCAGCAGGCCCGTGCGCGTGTCCGAGCCCGCGTCAATGCTGCCGGTGATGCAGACCATACCGAGTGTGACCTCGGCTATTGCGAGAAGCCTTACCCAAGTGAATTTTTCCTTGAATATGAGAGGGCTGAGCGCGAGAACTATCATCGGGCCGCAGTAGTTGGTGAGCGTCGAGAGACTCACTCCGGCGTATCTGTATGCGCCGAAAAGCAGCACCCAGTTGAGACCGAGCGCCGCGCCGCCGACTGTTGCCGGAATGAGATCAGCGCGCAGCTCGGCAAATGAAAAGCAGTGCTTTGTGAGTACGACCGCAAGCAGAAATATGAAGCCGAGAGAGGTGCGCATAAGGACGATCTCCGCGCTTGACATGGACATTTTCTCGGCGAGCAGACCGTTTGTGCCGAAGATGACGAGAGCGGCCATGAAAAAGAAAAGACTTTTCGAGCGAGACATTAAAAATACCACCGGATTTCGATTTTGCTTTGCAATTATAGCACGCGCGAAAAGCCTTGTAAACAGAAAACTCCACCGCTTTTTTTGAGCGGTAGAGCTTTTAAATTCAGAGCACGTATTTTTTGCTGTATTCGCTGTAATATTCGTCGAAGCCGTGGGAGCGCACCTCGATGAGACTGTTAATATACTCGTGCGCGTCGAAGTTTTCCGATTCGAGCTCGATTATCGCAACGGCGATGTTGGAGCAGTGGTCGGAGACACGCTCGAGGTTAGTCAGCAGGTCGTTAAAAACGAAGCCGTGGTGCAGCGTGCAGATGCCTTTTTGCAGGCGGTCGATATGGTGCAGCTTCATTTCGTCGCACAGGTTATCTATAAGCTCCTCAAGCGGCTCAACACGGTATGCGGTCTCGAGGTCGTTGCGCACAAAAGCGTCGATGGAGATGTTTATGATCTCGCGCACCGCGGAAATGAGAACGTTGAGCTCGCGGCTGCCTGCCTCGGAGAAAGAGATCTGCTTTTCGTGCAGCTCCTGCGCGCACTCTGCAATGTTGAGCGCGTGGTCGGAGATTCGCTCGAAGTCGTTTATGGTGTGCAGGTATTTGCCGACCGCGCCGTTGAGCTCGGGGTCGAGCTCGTGGCTGGTTATGTGCACGAGATACGTGCCGAGCTTGTCCTCGTATTTATCGACGATGTCCTCGGTATGGGTGACGAGCGCGAAGCCCTCGTCGCTGAAATTACCGATGAGACCGAAAGCGTCGAATACATTTTCCTTGGCCTTTTCCGCCATGGAGTTGACCGTCAGGCGGCACTGCTCAACGGCAAGCGCGGGGTGGTCAAGGAAGCGCTCCTCAAGTCTGTCGAAGTCTTCGAGCACGGCGGCATCCTCGGGCTTATCCTTGATGATGAGCTTGCAGACCTTTTCGAGCAGGGGAATGAACGGAGCCAGCAGCACGACGATTATAAAGCGGAACACCGTGTTCATGAGCGCGATGGACACCGTCGTCATGCTCGTGTTCATAAAGGCAAAATCGAAGATGGCGTTGGCCGTGTAGAAGATCGCGCTGAAGAGTATGACGCCGATGGTGTCTACCATGAGATATGACAGCGCGGTGCGTTTGCCGTCCGCACTTGCGCCGAGAGCCGACAGCAGTACGGGCACGGCGGCACCGATCGCAATACCCATGATGATGGGCAGAGCAATGTCAAAGCGAATTGCACCCGTCACGGCGAGCGCCTGCAAAATGCCGACGGCGGCGGATGCGCTCTGGATAAGGCTTGTGAACACGATGCCGAGCGCGATGCCGAGCAGGGGGTTCGAGAAGGTCGTAAGCATTCCGATGAACGTCTCGCTCGAGCGAAGCCCGTACACGGAGCCGCTCATTGCCTTCATGCCGAACATCAAAACGGCAAAGCCGAGCATGATTTCGCCTACGTGCTTCTTGCTCGTGTCCGAGCTGAACATACGCAAAACTATGCCGATGACGGCGATGACCGCGGTGAGTGTGTCGGTCGAAAGAAGCTCGACCCAGCCGCTCGTGCCGGAGCCGCCGATGTCGGAAAGGCAGATGATCCAGCCCGTGATGCTCGTGCCGATGATGGCACCCATGACGATGCCGATGGCCTGACGCACCTTCATCATGCCGGAGTTAACGAAGCCGACCACCATGACCGAGGTCGCAGAGGACGACTGGATGACCGCGGTGACGCCGGTGCCGAGCAGAATACCCTTGAGCGGAGTGCTGGACAGGCGGAACAGAATAAGCTCGAGCTTGTTGCCCGCGACCTTTTTCAGACTGTCGCCCATGAGCGCCATGCCGAAAAGGAACAGTGCAACGCCGCCTAAAAGCTCAAGCACGTTAGAAATCCCCAAAGCAGTATCTCCTATAATTCGATATTATCGCAATATAACTATACATTATAATATAGCTAAAATCCAGCTATTTTTACTAATTCCTTTAAATGTCCAAATGTTCAATGCACACGCTGTACGAAATTTGTGCTATATGCTGTTTTGCCTTGAAAATCCGCCGCGATGTGTTATTATTGTAACATTGGGAGGGATATAATATGAACATTCGGATAAAAAACGGAGCGCTCGCGGTCGCAAGGGGCACGGGCAAGGTGCTCGATTTTCTCAACGACGCTTCGGCGAAGCTGCACCCGCTGACGCGCATACCGTTCGTGGGCGAAACGATACTCGATATTCAGGATCTCATTGCGATGCTCGATGATTACTATCACGGCAGATACACCAAGGTGCCCGCCGTCGTCATCGCGGGGGCTGCCGCAATCGCTGCGTATCTTGTAAGCCCCATTGACCTTATTCCCGATAAAGTCCCCATCCTCGGATTTATAGACGATGCGCTCGTGATAAAGATTGTGCTCGAGCTTTGCGTCGACAAGGAGCTCGACCGCTACCGCGCATGGCGCGACCAAGCCGCGGCAGAAGTGTAAAAATGTACTGAAAGACGGAGTGTATGGCTCCGTCTTTTTTTAAATCTCAAATAGGCATTGACAAGCAAGCTGCTTTATTCTACCATGCAGACAGGCGGCTTTACGCTGAAGCTGCCGAGTGCGATCAAGGAGGAGCATTTATGGGTAAAACTGCACTTGTCGGCGGTATGCTGATAGACGGCAGCGGAGGCGAGCCGATACTCAATTCGCTGGTTCTGGTGGAGGATAAGAAGATCGTCTACGCCGGAGCGGCAAAGCCCTACGGCGCCGATTACGAGACGCGGAATATTTCCGGCAAAACCGTCATGCCCGGCCTCGTGGATACTCATCTGCATTTTTCCGGCAACCTGACGGCGGACGACACCGAGTGGGTGCTGGAGGACGTGATACAAAAAACCGTGGTGGCGGTGCAGCAGGCGCATGAATGCCTTGAGCACGGTCTGACCACCGTCGGTGAAATAAGCCGCAGCGGAATTCAAATTCGGAATATGATCGAGGCGGGCGTCATGACCGGCCCCCGCGTCGTGGCATCGGGCAGGGGCTTCTGCCGCACCTGCGGACACGGCGACAGCCACAAGCTCCCGTCTTGGTACAACGAGGAGAGCCACCCTTGGGCCGAGCGCGTTGACGGCCCGTGGGAGCTGCGCAAGGCGGTGCGCTCGCGCCTGCGCCAGGATCCGGACGCCATTAAAATCTGGTCGACCGGCGGCGGAATCTGGCACTGGGACAAAAAGACCGATCAGCACTACACCATGGAGGAAATTCAAGCCGTGGCGGACGAGTGCCGCATGGTCGGCATCCCCGTTTGGAGCCACGCGGAGGGCTTCGGCGGCGCGCTTGACAGCGCAAGAGCGGGCGTGCACCTTATAATCCACGGTCAGGCTCTCAACGACGAGTGCCTTGACATTATGGCGGAAAAGGGCATATATTTCTGCCCGACCATCCAGTTTCTCAGCGACTGGTTCACGACCTATCCTCCGGTTTACATTCCCGAGCTGCACGACTCGCAGCCGGGCGAGAGCGTGACGGAAAAGGAGCTCAGCCGCGTGTATGCAAACCTGCGCAAGGCGAAGGAAAAGGGCATCGGGCTCACCATCGGCTCGGACTCCTTCTGCTCAAGCCTCACGCCCTACGGCACCACTGCCATCGGCGAAATGTATGCCTTTGTGGAAAAGGCGGGCATTTCGGAGATGGACACCATCTGCGCCGCGACGCGGGTAGGCGCCGAGATGCTCGGCGTGGGTGGTATTACCGGCACTCTGGAGGCGGGGAAATCGGCAGACCTTCTCGTGCTCGTCGGCAATCCCCTTGCAAATATACGGAATATCGCCGTGGAGAATATGGAGCTTATCATGAAAGAGGGCACCGTGATACGCGGCTGATATGAGCTGCGCGACTATTTACGCCATTTAAAAACAACAGACGGAGTCGAGGGCTCCGTCTGCTTATAAATCAAAACAAAAAAGCAGCCGTCACAAAGTGACGACTGCTTTTTTATGGTCCGAGTGACTGGAGTTGAACCAGCGGCCTCTTGAACCCCATTCAAGCGCGCTACCATCTGCGCTACACCCGGATTTCCAGTGCCCGATTATATTAACACATTTGCAAGGCAATTGCAATACCTAATTTCAAAAAAACTTAAATTCCCCTTTCCGAGTTTCAAGAACGGCAAAAACTTAAAATTTATGCATAAAACCGCACATAACTATTGCCTAAGCAGACGGTTTGGAATATAATAATCTTTAATCTGAACCGCAAGGTTATGAGTTACAACAAGGAAGAATAGGAGGAAAGAACTATGAAATGCCCCCGCTGCGGACATGAAATGACTCTTGACACCCATCGCAAGTACGCACTCAATATGTGCTACGATTGCGGCTACATCGAAGGCAGACTTAACGACGGCCCCGGTGCCGGCGCAACCAACTATGCCCGCCTGAGAGCGATGAACTTCAATGAAGCAGTCGCATTCATTTCCGGTGGCCTCGGTATTGAGGATGCCAAGGTCGCCGATTGGCTCGACAACAAGGAATAAGCTTGAAAAAAGCACCGCTTTTGCGGTGCTTTTTTTCATATCGTGCGGCCACTGTCCGCCTTGCACTGCATTCCGCTGTTATCTATGATGTAATCTCCGCTGAGGAGTATTTGCGACACGGGTACGATACTGTAGCCGTCGGCAAGCAGCGCCTCGATTATCGTCGGCAGCGCCTCGGGCGTGTTCTCGGCGGCGTTATGAAACAGCACTATGCTGCCGGGCTTTACGTTTTTGAGTACGCGCTCGGAGATCTCCTTTGCGCCGATGCCCTTCCAGTCGAGGCTGTCAACGTCCCACTGGATCGCGGTCATGCCCATTGCGTTCACGGTGGAGATGACCGTGTCGTTATACTCCCCGTAGGGGCAGCGGAACAGGGTGGGAGCCGTGCCGGTCACATCCTGAATTTTTTTGTTCGAGGCTGAGATGTTGGCTTTTATTTCGTCGGTGCTGAGCTTTGAAAAGTGCGCGTGGTCGTCGGAATGGCTCATGACCTCGTTGCCTGCCTCGTGCAGAGCCTTTACAGACTCCGGATATTTCTCGGCCCACTGACCGACGACGAAAAACGTCGCATTTACATTGTATTTCTTCAAAATATCTATGAGCTGCTGCGTGTCCTCGTTGCCCCACGCCGCGTCAAACGACAGCGCAACGGTCTTATCGTCGCGCTGCACACAGTAGACGGGAAGCTGCCTCGCGCTCGCCGAAACGCCCACCACCGCCGGACTGTTGGTCGCCCAAAATATCAGCGCCGTCAGCACCGCCAGCGCGAGCGCCGATGCTGCCGCTTTTCGATTTTTGATCTTTTCAATCAATTTTTTCAATGAAAATCCCTCCCGAAAGGCTTTGTACATCTTTATGCCGATCGGGAGGGCTTTATTCTTTTTGTCCGGCTGAAATGCGCTCATGCGGCGTTATCGCCCTTGGAAATACACAAAGTATGACCTGCGGGCTCTGCCTTGCCTGAGCGCATTTCAGCTCGGACAAGGGAGGCGGGTGCTCATGCGACGTTATCGCCCTTGGAAATACACAAAGTATGACCTGCGGGCTCTGCCTTGCCTGAGCGCATTTCAGCTCGGACAAGGGAGGCGGGTGCTCATGCGACGTTATCGCTGCCGCTGTCATGTGAGTCTACCCCAAAAGCCGCTGATACGTTACGCCGAAGGCCTCGCGCAGGAAGTAGTTGAGCCTGATGGGGAGGTAGGTGGTGTGCGCCGCAACTGCGCCGACGCTCTCGCCCAGAGAGCCGGCAAGCAGCTTTGCCCTGTAAATATGATATTCGCTCGTCACGACCGCCGCGCTGCCGCCGCCGCGTGAGCTTATGATGGCGAAGCTGAACTCGAGATTTTCAAGCGTGGAGGTCGCCTTGTCCTCTTTGATTATCCGCTCGGGCGCGATGCCGTTTGCTGTGAGCCAGTCAAACATCGCCTGCGCCTCGGAGAGATTTTCGTTGCTGCCCTGACCGCCGGAGACGATTGCCGTGCAGCTCGGGTGCGAGCGCATATAGTCTCGCGCGGCGCTCATGCGCTCTATGAGTGACAGCGAGGGCGTGTCGCCGTGGACGGCGGCGCCGAGGACGATTATATAGTCATATTCTGCGTCTGCGTCGCCGTGCGACTGCTGCACTATCGGGATCTCGACGATGACAAGATACACCAGCCCTGCCGCCGTTATCGCGCACACCGCGCGCCTTATCCACGACTTTTTGCAAAACAGCATTACCGCCGTCACCGCCGCCGCGAAGAGCAGCGCGTATGAAATATAGTCCATGCCGGAAAACGCAAATCTGCACACCAAAGCGAGCAGCACGAGCGCCGACGGTGCAAAGAGCCTTCTATTCATCGGCAATAGCCTCCCAGTTTTCATAAGCCGCCGTGAGCTGTTCATCTATCTCGTTTTTCAGCGCGCCAAGCTCCATGAGCTTTTGATAGTCGCTCGCATTTTCCAGCTCGAGTGCCTCAATGTCGGATATCTGCTTTTCCATCGCCGCAATCTCTTTTTCGAGTTTTGCGAGCCGCTTTTCCTTGTTGGGCGAGCTTTTTTTCGCGGGCTGAGCGGGCTTGGAGGTCTTACTCTCCGCCTTTGCTGCGCGGGAGAACACCTCCTGACGGCGCTGATACTCACGAAGCTGCCCATATGTGCCGCGGTAATCGAGGAGCCTTCCGTTTTCCAGCAGCCATATGCGCGTTGCGAATTTTTCGATGAAATATCGGTCATGCGAAACGAAAAGCAGCGCCTCGGAGTAGTCGGAAACGGCGTCCTCCATCCATTCTCGGCTTGCGATGTCGAGGTGGTTGGTCGGCTCGTCGAGGATGAGGAAGTTAATGTCGCTGCCCATGAGCATACACAGTCTCAGACGGCTCTTTTCGCCGCCCGAAAGTGCGCCGACGGGGGTGAGCACGTCCTCGCCGCGAAAGCCGAATGCCGCGAGACGGTCGCGCGCCTCCTGCGGCTGACAGCGGCAGTCGTAGAGCATCGTGTCAAGAAGCGAGCGGTTCTCGTCGGTGAAGCGGATTATCTGCGGCAGATACGCAGGACGCACCGAGGGACCGAATTTTATGCGCCCCGAGTCGGGAGCTTCCTGCTGCATTATCATTTTAACGAGCGTGCTCTTGCCCGTGCCGTTATCGCCTATGAGCGCTATGCGCTCTCCGCCCGCGACGGTAAGCTCAAGCCCCGAAAAGAGCTTTTTTTCGCCGAAGGATTTTTCGAGCCCGCTGCATACGAGCACCTCGTCGCCGTAAAAGTCGGATGCCGAGAATTTTGCCGAGAGCTTTTTCGCCTCAGTGGGGCGCGAGGTCTGTTCGAGCTTTGCAATGCGCTTTTCCATCGAAAACGCGCGCTTGTGCAGCTTGTCGTTGCCCATAAACGCCCACAGATGCATCTGCTCGGCCGCGCGGGTGAGCTGCTCAATCTTCGCTTGATCCTTCTCGTATTTTCTGAGCTTTTCCTCGAAGCGCTTTTGCCGCTCGACAACGTAAAAGCTGTATCCGCCGCTGTAAAACTCGGCCTTGCCGTCGCAGATCTCGATGCAGCGCTTCGCCGTTTTGTCGATGAAATAGCGGTCGTGGCTTATGAGCAGCACCGTGCCTTTAAAATGCTGAAGATACTCCTCAAGCCATTCGGTCGCGCGCAGGTCGAGGTGGTTTGTCGGCTCGTCAAGCAGCAGGATATCGGTCTTTTCGAGAATGAGCCGCGCGAGGTTAACTCTCGTGCGTTCGCCTCCTGAAAGCTGCTCGAACGGCTGCTCGCGCATGCTCTGCGGAATGTCCAGACCGTTTGCGACGCGGTTGCGGTCGGTGTCCATGTCATAGCCGCCCAGCCGCGCAAAATCAGCCGAGAGCCTGTCGTATTCGCCCAAAAGTCTCTCCGACTGGTCGTGCTCCATTTGCCCTGCAAGCTCGTCGAGCCTTGCCGATATCGCATACAGCTCGCGGTGCGCATCGCGCAGCACGTCCTCGGTCGTCCAGCCGTCGGGATAAACGGGGATCTGCGAAATGAGACCCATGCGCTTTCCCGAGGCTATCGCCACCGTGCCCTCGTCGCAGTCGATTTCGCCCGTCAGGATGCGAAAAAGCGTCGTCTTGCCGCAGCCGTTGTGTCCGAGAATGGCGACGCGCTCACCCTCGGCAATGTCGAAGCTGAGCCCGTCAAGTATGTTTTTACCCAATTCAAAGGACTTCACAAGCCCGTTGACGGATATGTCTGTCATGTGTGTTTCTCCTGTTTTATTTGCTTACAGCCGCCTGAAGAACGGCGTTTATAACGCTGCCTGCGGCACGAAGTCCGCTTCCGCCGTGCTCAACGATGCACACGAAGGCGTAAGGGTGCTCATCGTCGTTTAGAAAGCCGGTGAACCACGAGTGGCTCGCCTTGCCGTCGCCGGTCTCCGCCGTGCCGGTCTTGGCGGAAATGTTAAGACCGGGGAAGGTGCTCTGACCGTAGTGATTTACGACGTTATAATTCATCATCTCCGCGACCTTCTGCGCGGTGTCCGAGCTTATGAGCTGCGAGGTCTTCTTCGATTCGCCCAGCAGCGAGGGCTCGACGACCTTACCGCCGTTTGCGATCGCACCCGACAGGCGCATCATCGCGTAGGGGCTGACGAGGTCGTTGTACTGGCCGATGCCCGACCACGCCATCGCCGCGCTTTTCGACTCGTCCTTGTCGTAGTTGCCCGCCGCGGTGGATATGTTGTCGAGCTTCAGCGAGGTCGTCATGCCGAGCTTTTCCGCGTATTCGGCTATGATATCCGTCCCGAGCTCGAGCGAAATCTCCGCAAAGGCGCAGTTGCATGAATTTGAAAGAGCCTGCTCAATGGTCTGCTGACCGTGAACGCTGTGGCAGTTTATCGTGACGCCCTTGACGTCAAGCGAACCGCCGCAGGAAAACGTGCGCTGATAGATGTCGTCGATATTCTCAAGCGCCGCCGTGAGCGTAACGAGCTTGTACACCGAGCCCGGAACAAAGGTCGAGCTCAGACAGCGGTTTATATACGCGCCGTCGGGCAGATTTTCGGGTGGATTGAGCGGGTCTATCGACGGCGACGAGACCATGCACATGACCTCGCCCGTTTTGTAGTTATAGACCATCACCGCGCCGCTGCGCCCGTTTAAGGCCTCGTAAGCCTTGACGTTGAGGCTTGAATCCACCGTCAGCGGGAGCGTCACGTCCTCGCCCTTTTCAACGCCCGTTATGAGGTTAAAGCCGGAAAGCTGGCGCCGGAAGGAATTTAACGCGCCGGTGCCGACGTTTCCGGTGTAGTCGCCGGTGAGGTGGTAGCAGGCGATGCGGGTGTTGGCATCGTCCGCATAAGATTTGCTGCCTCCGCCCATTTTTGCCAGCACCTTGCCGTTGCGGTCTGTCATCGTGTACTCGCAGTCGGAGGTCGATTCGTCGAAATAAAGCGCCCATTTTTCGCCGTTTTGAATATACTGCACGACGTAGACGGCAAGTCCCACGATGATGAGCACCGCCATCAGCAGGGCAAAGGAGGCTCGGAAGGATACTTTTTTCATGACTTTGCCTCCCTGACTTTTTTGGTCTGCGCCTCGGGCGTGCTCACGACGAAACTTGCGCCCTTGCGCGTGTCTCCGGCCTTAATAAACGCGAGCAGCATCCAGCAGGCGAGCACGGATGTTCCGCCGCGCGATACGAAGGGGAAGGTAACGCCGGTAAACGGCAGGATATCGACTGAGCCGAAGACGTTCAGCGCGACCTGAACCATGAACATGCTTGCCGTTGCGCAGGCTGCGATGGAGTAGTATGCGCTTCTGCCGTGACCGGAATTGCGCACGGCAAAGAATGCAAGAGCGAGTATCGCAAGCACGGCGCAGATAGCGATTATAAGCCCGAGCTCTTCGCACATGACGCCGAACACCGTGTCGGTGTTGCCGGCAAAGGTGCTCTTGAGCCAGCCGTTTCCCGCGCCCTTTCCGAAAAGACCGCCCGACGCGCCGGCGGATATCGCATGGGTCTGCTGGTAACCGCCGTCCCAAATGTTCTCGGCATCCCAAACGTGACCCCACACGGCGAAGCGCCGCGCAACGTGAGTTTTAATGCGCAGCATGAGAAAGCCCGCCATGCCCGCGCCCGTCACGGCAAGAGCAACGGTTGCTATCGAGCCCGAGCGCATGAATGAAATTACAAGGAAGGTAGCAAAGAATATGAGCGCCGTGCCGAAGTCGCTGCTAAGAGCGAGGCAGATGACGCACATTGCCGAGAAGACGATGAAAACGATAAGGTTTTTCGTGCTGAAGAGCCTGTCGAGCGTCGCAGCGCCCACGTAGATGAACGCGACCTTGACAAACTCCGAGGGCTGCATCGAAAATCCGCCTATATGTATCCAGTTTTTCGCGCCGTACTCCTCCTTGCCGAGCACGAGCACCGCCGCGAGAATGAGCACCGAGAGAATAGCGAGCGGCAGGCGCATTTTCTTCGTCCTGTCAAGATCGCGCAGCCACCAGCCGAGCACGAAAAACGAAATGACGCCGGCAAAGACGATTATCATCTGCCTGAGCATTTCCCCGGGCACGGAGGAGGCTATGACCGAAAGTCCGATTGAGGACAGGAAAAATGCGATGGTCTCGACCTCGAAGCCGCTGCGTCTTATGCTGCGCATGGCAAAATAGCAAAACCATTGCAGCAGAATGAGCAGCACAAAGCCAAGCATTATGCCGGGGATAAATTCCGCTTTCGCCGTGCAGCAGAGCTCAAGCAGCAGCAATGCCTGAAAAATGCTCAGAAACATGAGCGTCACGGCAGGGTGCACCCTGCGCCATGGCTGCGATCTGCGCGCCTCGATGGCCTCGCGCTGCTTTTGGCTTATATCCCGAAAGCGCACGCTGCAATCCGAGAGATTGAGCACGTCCCCGTCGCACACCACGGTGCCCGTGGGCTTGACCTTCTCGCCGTTTACCCAAACTCCGCCCTTGGAGAAAATGTCGAATATGCGCCAAACGCCCTTGGGGCTGCGGATAAGTACGGCGTGCACGCGGCTGACCGTTTCGTCGGCAAGGCATATGTCCGCCGACTTTGAGCGGCCGATGAGATTTTCCCAGTGATTTATAAGCGCAACGCCCTCATCCTTGTGGATATAGCCCCATATCTCGGTCTGCGATTTGCTGCCGAGCATGCTCTTTATGCAGCGAAAGAGCACTATAATTGCAAACACGGGCAGGATAAACGAAGCTATCGTGACAATGGTGTCAGCCAAGCGCTTCACCTCTTTCAAAAAAAGTACAAAATTATTAAATCAGTATATCATAAATACAGTCCATTGACAAGCAAGCCGGATTTATTTACAATGGGTTCATGAAAAGCGTTTCGATGAAAAAGTGGATAATTATTTTTGCCGCCGTGCTTGTTATTTGCATAGGCGTCTTTGCCGTTTTGCGCCATAACGGTGCGGCAGGGCACATTGCGGTCATTCGCGTTGACGGCGAGGTATATAAAAAAATTGATCTTGATACCGTCGTTGTGGCATATGACATGGAAATCGAAACGAAGTACGGTTATAATAAGATAAACGTATCCTCGGACGGCATTTGCGTTACGGAGTCCGACTGCCGCGACCATATCTGCATGGACAGGGGCAGGGTCAACACCCCGGGTCTGCCGATAGTCTGCCTCCCGCACAGGCTCACGATCGAGATACAGGGGGGCAATATAGATGGCTAAGACCAAAAAGCTCGCCCTCATGGCAATGCTCACCGCCGCCTCGCTCATAGTTTTCGTTATCGAGGCCCAAATACCCGCACCCGTGCCCGTTCCGGGCGTGAAGCTCGGGCTTGCAAATGTCATAACTCTCGTTGCGATGCTTCTCTTGGGAAGGCGCGAGGCGGGGCTTATCCTGCTCGTTCGCATAGCGATGGGCAGCGTGTTTGCCGGCGGAGTGTCGGGCTTTATATTCAGCATTTGCGGCGGTGTGCTCGCGTATGCGGCAATGTGCCTGACCGTCAAAGCCTTTCCGCTCAAAATGCTCTGGGTCGTGTCCGCCCTCGGCGCCGTTGCGCATAATATCGGCCAGCTCATTGCCGCCGTGGCGATAACAAAGACCGCCGCGCTTTTGGTGTATGCTCCGGCGCTGCTCGCCTCGGGCATCGTCACGGGCGTGTTTACGGGGCTTGCGGCAATGTATCTTTTGAGACGGCTGGACAAAAGAGCATAATAGTATTATATTATAATGCAGACAATTTTTTTATTTGATATTAGGAGTAATCAGAAATGAGCGAATGTACACACGATTGTTCTAGCTGCCAGGAAAACTGCAGCGAACGTCATGAGGACCTGAGCGCAAAGCTCAGTCCCGCAGCAAGCGTCAAAAAGGTCATTGCCGTCGTCAGCGGCAAGGGCGGCGTCGGCAAGAGTCTCGTAACGAGCCTTCTTGCAAGCGAGATGCAGCGCCGCGGCTATCAGGCTGCCGTACTCGATGCGGACGTCACCGGCCCCTCCATTCCCAAGGCCTTCGGCGTGCACGAGCATGCCCGCGGCACGGGTGAGCTGCTTATCCCCTGCTATTCGAATAAGGGCACGCAGATCATGTCCGTAAACCTCATCCTCGATAACGAGACCGACCCCGTCGTTTGGCGCGGCCCCGTCATCGCAGGCGTCGTGACCCAGTTCTGGAGCGAGGTGCTGTGGGATGACGTTGACTATATGTTCGTGGATATGCCTCCCGGAACGGGTGATGTGCCCCTGACCGTTTTCCAGTCGCTGCCCATCGACGGTATAGTTATAGTCACCTCACCTCAGGAGCTTGTCTCCATGATAGTCGCAAAGGCTGTCAACATGGCAAAGCTCATGAACGTCCCCGTCCTCGGCCTTGTCGAGAATATGAGTTACTTTAAGTGCCCCGACTGCGGCAAGGAGTACGAGATATTCGGCGAGAGCAAGGTCGAAAAGACCGCGCAGGAGTTCGGCATCGAGCACACTGCGCGCCTGCCCATCGACCCCGTCGTTGCAACCATGGTCGATGCCGGCGAGGTTGAGAGCATTGACGCCGGCGCGTTGAGCGATCTGGCTGATTTCATAGAAAAAGGAGAATAAAAAATGATCATCGCAGTATCTTACAAGGATAACGAAATATTCGAGCACTTCGGCCATGCCGAGATGTTCGCGGTCTACAAGACCAATGACAACAACACCGAGCTTGTCTCCAAGGAGATAGTCGAGGTCAAGGAGAGCGGTCATCAGGCCGTTGCCGACCTCATGGACAGCCTGAACGTTGACGCCGTCATCGTCGGCAGCATCGGCGTGCACGCAAGAGCGGCTCTTGCAGCCTACGGCATCGTGGCATTTGCAGGCTTCTGCGGCAACTCCGACGACGCTGCCGAGCTCCTCATGCGCGGCCAGCTTCCCTTCCTGTCCGATGAGGGCGGCTGCTCCGGCGGCTGCTCCGGCTGCTCCGGCGGCTGCGGCGACCATGACCACGAGGACGGCGACTGCGGCTGCGGCTGTGGCTGCCACTGAGAAGCAAATAAAAAATCTCCCCGAGAGGGGAGATTTTTTATGTCCGAATTATTTGACTATTGCGTTTTCGGCGATCCATTCGCCCCATTTTCTGTACGATGCTCCGTCAACGTGGATGCCGTCGGAGGTGAGCTCCGAGGAGAGCGTGCCGTTTGCGTCGTCGAAGATCTCGTTGCACTCAAGATAGAATATCGTCTCGCCGTCGGCAAGGGTCTTGGTGTAGTCGTTGAGATTGTTGAGGTTTTTGTTGTTGACCGCCGTGCCGCGAGAATCCTGAGTCGCGGAAACGTGGAGGTTAGACATGATGTAAATGATGGCGTCCGGCTGAGCCTCACGAAGCTTGTCGATGAGGTTCGAGTAGGTCTGCTTGAGTGCCTCTACCGAGCCGCCGATATCGTTAATTCCGAGCATGACGTATATTTTGCCGAACTGTCTGCTCTGCAAAAGTGCGGGGAGCGTGGTGCTGCCGACACCCTTAACGTCCGCTCTTGTGCTCATTGCGCCCGTGAGGCTGAGTCCGACGGTCGTGAAGAAGGTAGCGCCGTCAAGCGTCTGCATCATTTCGATTCCAACCATGCGCGAGTCGCCTATGAGCAGAGCGTCCTTAAAATATCCCTCGGGCGCGGTCGTAAATTGCAGCGGAGTGGGAGTGGGCTCCGGGGTGGGTGCAAGGCTCTCGGTGACGGGAGGGGTGCTCTCCGTCGAGGGCGTGTCATTCGGGTTTACCTTGTTCCGGAGGCTCACGCAGATAAGCGCGATAAGCACGATTATCAGAACAATGGCGATAATTGCGATGATTTTTTGAGATTTGCTCATCCTGATATATCTCCGTTTCTTAAATTTTAAAAATTAAATAAAAAGTTCGGACGACACAGTGTATGCGCCGTCCGAAGCTGTTATTCCGCTATGAGCTTCACCTGAAGCTTGACCGGGTTGTGGTCGGAGTTGACGAAGCCCTCGTCGAGGGTATTGACGGCAAGAAGCTGTACGTTCGGGGAGAGGATAAATCCGTCGATGACATAGTGCTGGGTGTGCTCGGTATCGGAGGGGTCATACGGCTGGTTGAGCAGACGGCAGCTCGGAGTTTCAAGGTCGTATGCGAGGGTCCAGCCCTCGGGCATGATGTCATCGGAGATAATGCCCGGCTCCCAGTTTTCCTTGTGCGTGTTGGGGAAAGCGTCAAGTCCGCCGGGGAAGATCTGGTTGAAGTCGCCGCCGGCAATGACATAGTTGCCCTTCTCGTATTCACCCTGAATAAATTCACGAAGCTGCTTGGTCTGGGCGATCTTGCCCTCTCCGTCGTCGTAGGCCTCGAGGTGGAGATTAACGATGACAAGCTGCTTATCCGAGCCTGATATGGGCAGGTAACTCACCAGCAGGCATCTTTTGAGGTTCGCGGTGCTGACGGGCCAATTGAACGGACAGGGGAGCGACAGACGCTCCGCAGAATCAATGTCATATACGGTGGTGGTCAGAAGTCCGCTGTTGACTCTGCCGATGGGAGGCAGGGGGAAGGGAACGAAATTGCAGGAATAGTTAAGAGCGTAGGAGCTGTTATATATTCCGAGGCGCGCGGTCTCGTCCGTGCCGTAGGTGCGCTTGGAGTTCTTGTCGACCTCCTGAAGCATGAATATCGAAGCGCTGTCCTCGCCGGAATACAGGGTGTTGTATATACCGTCAAGGTAGGAGGAAACGGTATCCTTGTCCGCGGAGGAAACATTCGTACCGCCGTCCATGAAGAAGTCCGAGCCCTTGCCGAGACCAGCGTAGCCGATGTTCCAGCTCACGACGCTTATCTCATCGCCGACTGCGGGCTGCTTGCTTTCAAGGTCGGAGCTTTCCGCGACCTTAACGACCGTGACATCCTCGGGCTTATACTCCGTCAGAGACAGCCACAGGATAAGTGCCGCCGCGGCAAGAGCTATCACGCCGAGAAGGATCAATACGATCTTGAGTGCTTTTTTTGCCATTTGTACTCACCTTTCAAAAAACCGAACCCCGCCTGTGAGGGCAGCGGCTCGTTTATCGTCAGCTCAATATACTAACACATTATAGCGGCTTATTCAAGCAAATTCGCCATGCCTTGCATTTAACGAACAAAATACTGACATATGTATTGCGCCCGTGCGGGCTTTATCGTATAATTCTAAGGATAATAACTCATGGAGGCATAACGATGAACTACGAGACGATAAAAAGATCCGATCCCGAGCTGTATGCGGCGATGAAGAGCGAGCTCGTGCGTCAGCGCGACCATATCGAGCTTATCGCATCCGAAAACTTCACGAGCCGCGCGGTCATGGAGGCTATGGGCAGCCACCTGACCAATAAATATGCCGAGGGCTACCCCGGAGCACGCTATTACGGCGGCTGCGAGTATGTGGATATCGTCGAGCAGCTCGCGATAGACAGGGCAAAGGAGCTTTTCGGCGCAGAGCACGCCAATGTGCAGCCGCACTCCGGCTCGCAGGCCAATGTTGCCGTTTATCTTGCGCTTTTAAAGCCCGGCGACACCATTCTCGGCATGAACCTGAGCCACGGCGGTCACCTGACCCACGGCTCCAAGGCGTCCATATCCGGCAAGTATTTTAACGCCTGCTTCTACGGCGTCGATCCCGAGACCGAGACCATCGACTACGAAAAGGCGATGCAGATCGCGGGCGAGTGCAGACCCAAGCTCATAATCGCGGGAGCCAGCGCGTATTCCCGCATAATAGATTTCAAGAAGATGCGCGAGATCGCAGACGAGGTCGGTGCGTATCTCATGGTCGATATGGCGCATATAGGCGGCCTTGTCGCGGCGGGAGTGCACCCGAGCCCCGTGCCGTATGCCGACGTTGTGACGAGCACGACCCATAAGACACTGCGCGGCCCACGCGGCGCCATTATCCTCTGTAAGGACGAGCTTAAAAAGAAGATAAACAGCGCGGTGTTCCCCGGAACTCAGGGCGGCCCGCTTATGCATATAATCGCCGGCAAGGCGGTGTGCTTCAAGGAGGCCATGAGCCCCGAATTCAAGGCATATCAGGAGCAGACGGTCAAAAACGCGGCAGTGCTTGCGCAGACCCTGAGCGAGGGCGGCATCCGCCTCGTGTCCGGCGGCACGGATAATCATCTCATGCTCGCGGACACCATGAGCCTCGGCCGCACCGGTAACGAGGTGCAGGAGCTTCTGGACGCGGCGCACATTACGGCAAATAAAAACTCCATTCCCTTCGACACTCAGTCTGTAAAGCTCACGAGCGGTATGCGCTTCGGCACGCCCGCTGTGACCACGCGCGGAATGGGCGAGGACGAGATGCGCGAGATAGGAAAAATGCTCGTCGAGGTCATCAAAAACGGCGAAGCGGCGGTGGAGGACGTAAAGCAGCGCACACTTGAGCTGTGCGAGCGCTTCCCGCTGTATCCCGAAACGGAGATGTAGTAGGATATAATGAATAAGTCAACACTGAACGTCATCGGCTGCTACACGCTGTGGGGGCTGCTGCCGATATTCTGGAAGCTGCTCTCGGGCGTGAACTCGGCATACGTCCTTGCGCAGAGAGTTATTTTCTCGTGCATCTTCTGCCTTGCCGTCATACTGATAAAAAAGCGCGGCGGTGAGATAAAAAATATAGTCCGCAATAAGAGCGAGCGGAGAAAATTCTTCCTGTGCGGCATACTCATTTCGGTCAACTGGGGCATTTATATCCTCACGGTCGCAATGGGCAGAATTCTTGAGGCCAGCCTTGCGTACTACATGAATCCGCTGTTTTCCGTGCTCATCGGCGCTGTCTTTTTTAAGGAAAAGCTCAGCGCCTTGCAGTGGTCAAGCGTGGCGCTCGCCTTTGCGGGAGTCATGTACTCCGTCATTAGCTACGGCACGGTGCCGTATCTTGCGATCATAATCGGTCTGACCTTCGCGCTGTACGGTGCGCTCAAAAAGGGCATCAAGGCCGACAGCGAGACGTCAATTTGCATGGAGACCATGTCCGTGCTGCCGCTGGCGATCATTTTCATTGCCTATGCGCAGTTTTCGGGACTTACGACCTACTCCTCGCTCTCGGCGGCAGAGCTCATTCTCCTCGTGCTGACCGGTCCCGTCACCTCAATACCGCTCATGCTCTTTGCAAAGGGCATCAAGGGTATCCCAATCGTGACCTCTGGCATACTCATGTACATAAGCCCCACTCTTCAGCTTCTCGTGGGCGTGTTTATATATAATGAAGCCTTTACGCAGACAAACGCCATAACCTTCGCCTTCGTTTGGGCGGCGGTCATTTTGTTCGTTTATGACAGCTTCAGAAGGCACAGAAAGCACACCGCTTTAGGCAAGGCATGACTGCGATGGACAGAGAAGACTACATGGACCTTGCCCTTGAGCTTGCAAGGAAGGCATACGACGCGGGGGAGATACCCGTCGGCTGCGTCATAGCGGATGCAAACGGCAATATTATAGGCAGGGGCTATAATACGCGCGAGGAGACCCACGACGCCACGCAGCACGCCGAAATGGAGGCTATCCGCGAGGCTTGCCGCAGCACGGGCGACTGGCGGCTTTCCGGCTGCACGCTCTACGTTACGCTCGAGCCCTGCCCGATGTGTGCCGGCGGAATAATAAATTCCCGCATACCGACCGTGGTTTACGGCGCAAAGGACGAAAACACGGGCTCGTGCGGCAGCGTTATCAATCTTTTCGAGGAGCGCTACGGGCATAAGCCCGCACTTTACGGCGGCGTTCGCGCCGAGCAGTCCGCCGAGCTGCTCAAGGATTTTTTCAGAAAAACAAGATAAGATTCGAGATCAAATTTCGAGATCAAATGAAAAAACCGCACCCTCCTGGGTGCGGTTTTTGCTGCTTAAATTCATTCTTTAACGGTGCCGTCGGGATTAAACAGGGGCAGATCGCCGAGCACGATGATGTCGTCGCGCTTCTGAGCGTCTCCCTCGGCAAGGACGGCCATGCGACCGACGATGTTGCCGCCGGCGCGGGTGACGAGCTCCTCCATGGCGCGCAGACTGTCGCCGGTGGAAATGACGTCGTCGATGATAAGGATGCGCTTGCCCTTGATGAGCTCGGCATCGGCAGTGTCAATAACAAGACGCTGTACGTCCATGGTGGTGATGGACTTGACGTGGACCTCGAACACGCCGCTCATATAAGCCTTGGGACCCTTTCTTGCGAGGAAATATTTCTCCGCACCGCTCTGACGTGCCATTTCGTAGAGCAGGGGGATGGACTTTGCTTCGGGAGCAATGAGGTAGTCATATTCGGGAGCGCGCTTTAAAAGCTCCGCTGCGCAGTGGACGGTAAGCTCAACGTCGCCGAACATGACGAATGCGCCTATGTACAGGTCGTCCGTGACCTTGCACAAGGGCAGCTCGCGCTTTAAGCCGGCAATGTCCATTTCATAAGTCATTTGATTTCTCCATTCTGCTGATGTCAGCATTCCGCGGTTATCGGCCGCCGGTCGCCGTAGTCTATAACATTATCATTGTACAGGATAAATTTTAAAAATCAAGCCCAAAGCCGATTTTTTCGGATTTTTAATTGTTAACTAAATGACGCGTGAACACCGCCCTGTAAAGACACTTAACACGGAGATAAATTTTTTGTGAAGAGCGCTCGTGAGCGGGTATGAAATATCCTGAAAGGAGGATATGAATTTTGGTAATATGTTATATGAAAAATAGTGATACCTTGTAAAAAGTGCACAAAACTTTAGCGAAATGAAGCAAAAGTTAATATTTAAACAGCAAAAAAGTATTGAAAAATGTGTGAATATAGTGTAAAGTCTGCTTATAAATTTGGCGGACGGTTAATGAGGAGTTAACACGCTGCCGGTTTTTACCGGGATCAAAAATCACGGTGCAAAGAAAAAAGGAGAGAAAGATATGGAAAACACTCGCGCATCATTTGGCTCCAACTTCGGTTTCATAATGGCTGCTGTCGGCTCGGCAGTCGGTCTCGGAAACATCTGGGGCTTCCCGTACAAGATGGGTATGAGCGGCGGCTTCGCGTTCCTGCTCGTTTACCTCGTTCTTGCAGTATTCGTTGGACTCGCCGTTATGGTAGGCGAGCTCGCAATCGGCCGTAAGACCGGCATGAGCCCTGTCGCAGCGTACCGTAAGCTCAGCAAGAAGTTCACCTGGATGGGTTACATGGCAGTTCTCGTTCCCTTCCTCGTACTGTGCTTCTACTTCGTTCTCGGCGGCATGGTCACCCGCTACGCACTCGGCTATCTGACCGCTATCTTTGGCTGGAACACCTGGGGTGTTGCAGACATCGCCGACTTCTTCGGCACCTTCATCTGCAATGGCGGCGCAATGGTTCTCTGGACCGCACTGTTCATCGCCATCAACGCATTCGTCGTTGCTGCCGGTGTTGAAGGCGGTATCGAGAAGTTCTGCAAGATCGGCATGCCCGCACTGTTCGTTATGCTTCTCATCGTCATCATCTACGTCGCGATCCA